>NZ_BAAAGA010000005.1:253164-301139 GCF_039523815.1 Brevundimonas kwangchunensis
GGATACCGCGCGCCGTTAAAATCGCTCAGCCGACCCGATGGGCCGGATCAGAAGCCGAAGACTAGTCTTCCTTCGGCGTCAGAACCTGACGGCCACGATAGGTGCCGGTCTTCAGGTCGATGTGGTGCGGACGCTTCAGCTCGCCGGTGTCCTTGTCCTCGACGTAGGAGTTGGCGCCGAGGGCGTCATGGGCGCGGCGCATGTTGCGACGCGAGGGCGATACTTTGCGCTTCGGAACGGCCATTTCCGTCTCAATCTTCTAAGGTCGGCGCCGTAACAGCGCGAAAACAACAGCGGCGGCCCTCTGGAGAGCCGCCACGCGAGGGCGGGCTTATGCATGAACCCGCGGACGATTTCAAGGCGGTTCGGAGCAACCGGTGCTTCAGGCGCGTTGAGCCCGTATCATCGGCATTCCAGCGGAGTTCGCCGTGTCAGTCGACACCCTGTTATCAGCCGTTCCGCCAAGAAGCCGCAGCTTGAAACTGCTGCTGATTCTCGACACTGCAGCATCGGTGCTGCTGATCCCGCTGGCGCTGTTCTGGGGCCTGATGTCCGGCATGTCGACCACGACCACCAGCAATGCCGCCTTCGCCAATGCCTATGTCCTGATCAATCTGACCCTGCCGGTGGCCATGCTGGTCTGCCTGATCGCCGGCTGGATCGCCTTCGCCGTACGGCGCGAGCGCATCGCCTGGATCGTGATCTTCCTGCCCCTGCTCTGGGTCGTGGCCAGCGTCGTCATGATGGCCAACTGGCCCGCGACCTAGATCGCCCGGCCCAGCACCATAAACTCCAGATCGTCCCGTTTCGGCAGGCCGAATCGCGGATCGGTGGCCGGGAACGGTCGCCTTTCGCCGGTCAGCGCGTAGCCGCGCCGCACATACCAGTCGATCAGTTCGGTCCGCTGGACGATGACCGTCATCTCCATCCGGTCGGCGCCGAAGCGATCCTTCGCAACGCGCTCCGCCTCGTCGATCAGCGCCCGGCCCAGCCCGGAGCCCTGAAGCATCGGATCGACGGTCAGCATGCCCAGATAGGCCAGCCCCCCGCCCCTGTCCGACACCTGCACGCAGCCCACTGCAGCGCCCGAGGCCTCGGCCACGATCACCACCTGCGTCGGATCGGCGATCAGGCCCTCCAGATCGGCGGCATCGATCCGCTGGCCGTCCAGCAAATCCGCCTCATGCGTCCAGCCCGCGCGAGCGCTGTCGCCGCGATAGGCGCGATGCACCAGCGGCTGCAGGGCCGCCGCGTCGCCCGGGCCCGCCAGTCGAAACTCGGTCATTCCAGCATCCCCGCCACCGCCTCGCCGATCGCCAGCGAACTGGTCAGGCCGGGGCTCTCGATCCCGAACAGGGCGACCAGACCGTCGATCCCGTGGTCCTCACGCCCGCGCAGCTGGAAGTCCGGCTGTGGCTCGCCCGGTCCATGCAGCTTGGGCCGGATGCCCGCATAGTCGGGAGTCAGCGCCCCCTCGGGCAATCCGGGCCAGAAGCGGCGGATGTAGCCCGCGAACTCCTCCGCCTTGGCCGGGTCGACCGAATAGTCCTCGGTCTCGACATAGACGAGGTCCGGCCCGAACACCGCCTGCCCGCCCAGATCCTTGCGATAGTGGGTTCCCAGCGCGCCCGGGATCGGCGGCGGATAGATCAGCCGCTCGAATGGCGCCTTGCCGGTCAGCCGGAAGTAGACGCCCTTGCCGAAATGCCCGGCAGGAATGCGCTCGGCCGGATAGCCCTCGATCAGCCGCGCGACGTCCTGCGCGCCCAGACCCGGCGCGGTGACCAGCAGCCGGCTCGTCAGCGTTGTCCCGCCCGCCTCGATAGTGAACCCGCCGCCCGCCAGCGCCTGGGCCCGCTCGAACGGCGTCGACAGCACGATCGAGCCGCCCGCGTCCTCGATCTCACCCTGCAGGGCCAGCATATAGTCGTGGCTGGCGAACAGGCCGCTCTCGGGCGACAGGATCGCCGCATGGGCGTTCAGCCCCGGCTCCATCGCGCGCGCCTGTGCGCCGGTCAGGTGCTCCAGCCCCTCCACGCCATTGGCGGTCGCCTGCTGGAAGATTGCCTCGATCCGCTCGACCTCGGCCTCCTCCGTCGCCACTACCAGCTTGCCGCAGCGGCGATAGTCGACCTTGTGGCTTTCGAGGAAGGCGTAGAGCGCCCTTCGCCCCTCGACGCAGAAGCGGGCCTTCAGCGAACCCGTCGGATAGTAGAGCCCGCCGTGGATGACCTCGCTGTTGCGCGACGACACTCCCTGCCCGATGTGCGGCTCCTTCTCGAGCACCAGCACGGTCAGCCCCCGCTTCGACAGCGCGCGGCCACAGGCCAGGCCGACCGCGCCGGCGCCCACGACCGTGGCGTCGAAGTCGAAGCTCATCCCGCGCCTCCGTAGCGTCTGCGCGCCTCGGCCTCGAAACTGCTCATCAGGGCCGAAACCGCGCGGTCGAAATTCGCCTGCAGCATGCCGTTCAGCAGCGGGTTGGAAAAGGCGAAGTCGATCATGAACTCGACCCGCGTCCCCTTCGGATCGGGAAAGAACTCCCAGCGGTTCTTCAGATGCCGGAACGGCCCACGCAGCAGCCCGACCTCTACCTTGGGCGCATTGCGGTCATGCCGCACCCAGGTCGAGAAACGCTCTTTCAGGAACGAGAAGCCGACCGAGGCCTCCGCATCCACGACCGTCACGCCCGGCCGCTCCTCGCGCGCGTTCCACGTCCGCATCCCGGTCACCCAGCGCACGAACTGCGGGTAGGCCTGCACATCCGCCACCAGCTCGGCGAGCTGTTCGGGCTGGTAGGGCAGGAGCTTGGTGACGCGATGAACGGCCAAGCGCGGCTCAGCGCCCGGTCTGCGCCAGACGCGCCGCCTTCAGGCGGGCGAAGTCGTCGCCGGCGTGGTGCGAGCTGCGGGTCAGGGGCGAGGCGGACACCATCAGAAAGCCCTTGGCCCGGGCGATCGCCTCATAGGCCTTGAACTCTTCCGGCGTGACGAAACGGTCGATCGCGGCGTGCTTGCGGGTCGGCTGCAGGTACTGGCCGATGGTGATGAAGTCGACGCCGGCGGACCGCATGTCGTCCATCACCTGCATGACCTCTTCCTTGGTCTCGCCCAGACCGACCATGATGCCGGACTTGGTGAATTGGTTGGGGTCGCGCTCCTTGACCATCTGCAGCAGGCGCAGCGAGTGGAAGTACCGCGCGCCGGGCCGGATCTTCAGATACAGGCGCGGCACGGTCTCGAGGTTGTGGTTGAACACATCCGGCTGCGCATCGATCATCACCTCGGCCGCACCGTCCTTGCGCAGGAAGTCCGGGGTCAGGATCTCGACCGTCGTGCCGGGGGCCTGGATGCGGATCTGGCGCACCACCTCGGCGAAGTGGGCGGCGCCGCCGTCGGCCACGTCATCGCGGTCCACCGAGGTGATCACGACGTGGTTCAGGCCCAGCTGCTGCACGGCCAGCCCGACCTTGCCCGGCTCTTCCGGGTCCAGCGGTTGCGGCAGGCCGGTCTTCACGTTGCAGAAGGCGCAGGCCCGCGTGCAGGTGTCGCCCATGATCATCAGGGTGGCGTGTTTCTGGCTCCAGCACTCGCCGATGTTGGGGCAGCCCGCCTCCTCGCACACCGTGACGAGGCCCTTGTCCTTCACGATGGCCTTGGTGGCGTTGTACTGGCCCGAACCGGGCGCCTTCACGCGCAGCCAGTCGGGCTTCTTCAGCACGACGGTATCGGCGCGCTTCTGCTTTTCCGGGTGACGCAGCTCGGCCGGGGACTTCTTCAGCGTATCGATCAGCGTGACCAAGGCGGCTCGGTGCTCCCGGGGGCTCGTGAAGTCGCTATGTCGTCCTTCCCGGTGGCGAAGGCAAGGCGCGGCAGGACCTCACGGCCGGTAACACATCTTTTCAATGCGGACCGGGGCCTCTAGTTTGCCTAACGGAAACAACACGGGGGCCGCCGAGCTTCCGGACGGAGGATGTCGTTGCGCCTGCCCCTGGATCCCAAGATCGTTGAGGAAACGATCTTCGACGCCCTGATCGCGGCCCGCGAGAAGTACGGCGACAAGGAGATCCTCGAGGATCAGGACCGCAAGCCCCTCACCTACACCGGCCTGATCCGCGCCGCCTTCGTGCTGGGCCGCAAGATCGCCGCGATGACGCAGACCAGTGAGCGCGTAGGCATCCTGCTGCCGTCCAGCATGGGCACGGTCGTCACCTTCTACGGCCTGCATGCGCATGGCCGTGTCCCGGTGATGATCAACTTCACGGCCGGCGAGCGGAACATCAAGGCGGCGCTGGCCGCCGCGGGCGTGAAGAAGGTCCTGACCGCCAAACGCTTCATCCAGCAGGCCAAGCTGGAAGAACTGATCGAGCAGATCGAGGGCGTCGCCGAGATCGTCTGGCTGGACGATGTGCGCAAGACCATCGGCCTGCAGGACAAGCTGTACGGCCTGATGGCCGGCATGATGCCCAAACGCTTCCGCGTCCCGCTGAAGCCGTCCGATCCGGGCGTGGTGCTGTTCACTTCGGGCAGCTTCGGCGCGCCCAAGGGCGTGGTGCTCAGCCAGTGGAACCTGGTCTCCAACTGCCGTCAGGTGGCCCAGCATATCGACCTGGACCCTGACTGGGTCATGTTCAACCCGCTGCCAACCTTCCACTGCTTCGGCCTGACTGGCGGCGTGCTCCTGCCCCTGCTGCAGGGGTTGAAGGCGTTCCAGTACCCCTCCCCTCTGCACGCCAAGCAGATCACCGAACTGCTGCCCGAGGTGAAGGCCTCGATCCTGTTCGCGACCGACACCTTCCTGAACCAGTACGCCCGCGTGGCCGGGCCTGACGACTTCGACACCCTGAAGTTCGTGGTCGCCGGCGCCGAGCGCGTCCGCGACGAAACCCACCACCTGTTCAACACCCGCTTCCACGGTCTGAAGTTGCTGGAGGGCTACGGCGCCAGCGAGGCGGCGCCGGTCGTTGCCGTGAACCACCCGGATCGCAACCGTCCGGGTTCGGTCGGCCAGATCATGCCGGGCATGGAATGGAAGCTGGAGCCGGTGCCGGGCATCCCCGACGGCGGACGGCTGTACCTGCGCGGCCCGAACGTGATGGAAGGCTATCTGTCACCGGACGATCCCACCTCGATCGAGCCGCTGGAAGGCGGCTGGCACGACACCGGCGACATCGTCGATCTGGACGAGGACGGCTACATCACCATCCTCGGCCGGGTGAAGCGCTTCGCCAAGATCGGCGGCGAGATGGTCTCCCTGACCGCGGTCGAGGGGCTGGCCAGCGCCGTCTGGCCCGAGGCGCGCCATGCCGTCGTCGCCATCGCCGACGCCCGCAAGGGCGAAAAGCTGGTGCTGGTCACCGACCGCAAGGACGCCGACGTCGCTCGCCTCGCCGAATGGGCCCGCAGCCACGGAGCGCCGGAACTGGCCGTGCCGAAGAAGATCATGCGTGTCGCAGAGGTCCCGGTGCTCGGCACCGGCAAGACCGACTATGTGGCGATCCAGCAGATGGCGGAGCTCGAGAAGGCGGCTTGATCGGCGCCCCTGCGCTATCGCGTCGCGCCGACTCGGTCGCACAGTGCCCTCCTCATCATGAGGGAGGGTTCAATGTTCAATCGGTTCTCCGCCTACCAGCCGCAACTGCTCAGCGTTCTGCGCATCGTGGCCGGGCTTCTGTTCCTCTGCCACGGCACGGCCAAGGTGCTGGGCTTCCCGGCGATCGAGGGCGTACCCCCGCCGGGCCTCAGCCTCGCCGGTCTGTCCGGCCCGCTTGAGCTCGTCTTCGGCGCGCTTCTGGTGCTCGGCCTGTTCACCCGCCCGGTCGCCTTCCTGGCCTCGGGCTTCAGCGCCGTCGGCTACTGGGCGATCCACGCGCCGAACGGACCGTTCCCGATCGCGAATGGCGGCGAGACCATCGCCCTGTACTGCTTCGTCTGGCTCTACTTCGTCGCTGCCGGCCCAGGCCCCTGGTCGGTCGACGCCGCGATGGCGAAGAAGGCCTGATCAGCCGATCCGGACACCCGTCATCGAGATCGAACCACCCTCGATGACGTCGTTGAAGAAGCTTATGTCGTCGCCTGGCAGCCGCTGGGCGGCGACGTAGAGCAGCGGCAGATAGTGTTCGTCCGTCGGCACGCTCAGCTGCGCATTCTCGGCCAGGCCGACCCAGTCGATCAGGGCGTCGTCGTCACCACGCACGAAGGCGGCCTTCACCGCCTCGTTGAAGTGGGTCGCCCAGTCGTAGGGCTCGCCGCCCTGACGCTTCCAGGTCCGCAGATTGTGCACGAAGTCGCCCGAGCCGGCGACGATGACGCCCTCGTCCCGCAAGGGAGCCAGACGCTTGGCCAGTTCATGGTGCTGGCGCGGGGTCAGGCGGCGGTCCAGCGACAACTGGACGATCGGCACATCGGCCTCGGGCCAGACGTGCGCGAGGACCGACCACGTCCCGTGATCCAGTCCCCATTGCGTCGTCTGCTGCGCGCCGGTCAGCTCGGCGACACGCGCGGCCAGCGCCGGCGATCCGGGTGCGGGATACTGCATCGCATGCAGTTCGGCCGGAAAGTTACCGAAATCATGGATGGTTTCCGGGTCTGTTTGCGCCGTGACGCCCAGCCCCATGGTCTCCCAGTGGGCCGAGACCATCACCACGCCCTTCGGCTTGCCCACGGCCTCGCCCAGCGCGCGCCAGGCGTCCGCGAACGGACCGCCCAGCGCGTTCATCGGGGAACCGTGACCGAAGAAGATCGCCGGCTGGCGCATGATCAGCCGACCAGCTTCTTCGCCGTCTCGGCGACGTACCTGCCCTGGAAGCGTGCGCCGTCCAGTTCGTTGGCGCTTGGCATGCGCGAACCGTCACCCTTGGTGATGGTGGTCGCGCCATAGGGCGAGCCGCCCGAAATCTCGTCCATCGTCATCTGCCCCTGGAAGGCATATGGCAGGCCGGCGACCAGCATGCCGTGGTGCAGCAGGGTCTGGATGACGCCGATCAGCGTGGTTTCCTGACCGCCGTGCTGGGTCGCGGTCGAGGTGAAAGCCGAGCCGACCTTGCCGACCAGCTTGCCCTGGAACCACAGGCCGCCTGTCTGATCCAGGAAGTTGCGCATCTGCGAGGCTACGGTGCCGAAGCGGGTGCCGGCGCCGATGATAATAGCGTCATAGTCGGCCAGATCCTCGACCTTGGCGATCGGGGCCGCCTGATCCAGCTTGTAGCCACTCTGCTTGGCCAGCTCTTCCGGGACGGTTTCAGGAACACGCTTGATGTCGACCGTCGCGCCCTCGACCGAACGCGCGCCTTCGGCGACAGCTTCGGCCATCTGTTCGACGTGGCCATAGGTCGAGTGATAGAGAACGAGAATGCGGGCCATCAGGCTGCTCCGTGGATCTGATTCAGAAACGTAACTGTCTCAGTGGCTATTTTGGCCTTCCCCGCCCGGCGCGCAAGCCCTCCATCGTTATTTTGAATGGTACGACCGTTTTTGACGCACCAGCATGGTTCAGTGCTGCTGTCGCCAACCGGCGACGGGTCTTTGACAGGTTTGAAGAACGGCTGGCCCGGGTGAAGTGTCCCGAAGTGTCCCACGAATTTTTCGGACATCCGGACACTTCCGAGGCGGTCATCAAGTTCGATTGATCGGGCAGACTCTGTCGTAAAACGATTGATCTGCAGGAACTTTCATTCCCCGTGACAGCCGGAAGCGATGCTCCACCACCATGGCCTGCTGCTCGATGTTCAGGTCATCCCAGCGACAGTCGGCCGCCACCGGATAGGCATAGGAGACCGGCCGGTCCCCTGCCCTCAGCTTGCCGGTGATCAGGTTCACGCCCTGCTGCGCCTGCCAGACATGGGTGAGTTCGTGGATGAAGACCGCCTGCAGGGCCAGAGACGCCTTCGACAGGTCGGCCGGCAGGGTCTTTCGGGGCCAGACGATCCATTCCCGCCCGAGCCACGCCCCCGGCACGAAGGCCCGATTGAACGGCCATGGAGCAAGCAACACGCGGATACGGTCGTACCGCAGTCCATCGCCGAACTGCTCCCGCGCCAAGGCGACTTCTCCCGATGTCAGGGACCGCTTCATTCCGGCGGCGGCGGACCGACATAGCCGCCAGTGGGGCTGATCCACTCCCAGTGCCAGGGCTCGAACGCATAGGGCGTGAACCCGAACCGCCCGGCGTTCTTGACCAGCCAGCGGTAGGTCGCCGTCTTGCTCATGTGCTGGCGGCTGGCGGGCGAGGTGTTGTCGACCCCCAGCCCGACAATGTGCCCGACGTACAGGTCAACCGCCGTGCCCGTGCGATGGGCCGAACAGGTCGCCCGGCGCAGACCGTCGCAGTTGCCAGATTGGGCGCACCGCGCGGCGTCGGCCTCCGGATCGCGGAAGCCGGAAAAGATCTGCAGCAGTTCCGGGTTCGCCGCGATCTCGGGCACCTCAGCGCGGGCCGCGGCGACCAGCTCGCGATAGGCATCCAGCACGTCCCGGCGCAGCAGACGCGTCAGCCGGTCCGCATGCTCCTCGCTCTCGACGAGGTAACCCAGCTGGTACAGCGGCGGAGGATCGGGGCACGGCTCCTGCCGGACCCGGCTCATGATAAAGGGCCGGCGCTCTTGCCAGACGCCCCGGAACACCTGGAAGGTCGCCGCGTCGAACCAGCCGGTAGCTGGCAATCCCTTGCCGTACTGGAATTCCGCCAACGCCCTCGCGAACCGCGGCGATCCGGGCGCGCAGTCGGTGCCCAGTTCCTTCTGGATCAGCGGCAGATAGGTCTCCCAGCCCCACTCGGACGAGCCGAACGGAGACCACTCCATCGCATAGACCGAGATGCCGTTGGCCAGCGCCGGCCCGCCCCATTCGACGGGATCGGCGTCGCACCGCTCCTGCGCCACGGCGGCGCCGGCGGACATCAGCAGGGCCCCGGCGGCGAGGCAGGACAGAAGGCGACGGATCATGCCCCCAGATGACCCTGCCTCGCCCCTCGCCGCAACCCTCGCGCCGCGTCGGCAAAGGCGGCATGTTGGACCTGCGGCCGACTCAGACCGCGCCTCCGGATCGCCCCATGACCGCTGCACCCGCCCCGGCGCCCGCATCCGCCCGCCGCTCCAACCGGGTTCTGGCCGCCTTCGCCGCCAGTTGCCTGCCCTATGCGGCCCTTGGCCTGCCGGTCTACGTCACCCTGCCCGAGTTCTACGCCAGCCACGTCGGCGTGCCCTTGGCGGCGGTCAGCCTGATCTTCCTGATCGTCCGGCTGGCGGACATCGTGGTGGATCCGGTGCTGGGCATGGTCATCGACCGGACCTCGACGAAGTGGGGCCGCTACCGGGTCTGGATGGCGATCGGCGCCCCGATCCTGATGCTCTCGGTCGCCATGCTCTTCTTCGTGGCCCAGGGCTCCGGCGCAACCCACCTCGCGGTCTGGCTGGTGGTCATGTACCTCGGCTACTCGATCAGCCTTCTCAGCCAGATGAGCTGGGCGGCGGTGCTATCGCCCGACTATGACCAGCGCTCCCGTATCTACGGCTTCTGGCAGGTCGCCAATATCATCGGCGTGCTGGCTGTGCTCCTGATCCCGGTCGGCGCCCAGGCGATGGGTCATAGCTATGTCGATGCCGTCCGGATGCAGGGCGGTTTCATCGTGATCCTGCTTCCCGTCGCCCTTTTGGTCACCTTCCTGTTCACGCCCGAACCCCGCAACGTGACCCCGCCGCCCCACGGCGGGTTGGGCGCGACCCTCGCCCTGATCGCCAAGCCGGTCCTGCGCCGCCTCCTGCTCTCGGACCTGCTGCTCGGCGCTGCCCGTGGCCTGATCGGGGTCCTGTTCTTCTACTTCTTCGAACAGGCCCGGGGCTTCGAGCGGGAACAGAGCTCGATCCTGCTTCTGGTCTACTTCGTCGCCGGTCTGGTCGGCGCCCCGGTCTGGGCCTGGCTGGCCACCCGGATTGGCAAGCACAAGGCGCTGGCCATCGGCAGCCTCTACTTCGCCGCCAGCTTCGCCGGAGCGACCCTGCTGGTCCCGGCCGGTAACTTCCCGGCCGCCATCGGGGCCATCTTCGCTACGGGTCTGGCCTTCGGCGCGGCGGACCTGCTGCTCCGCGCCATGATGGCCGATGCCTCGGACGCCATCCGCCTCGACGTCGGCGCCGACCGCACAGGCCTCCTGTTCTCGATCCTCAACGCCACGTCCAAGCTGGGCTACGCGGTCTCGGTCGGGGCCTTCGCGGTGCTGGAGTGGATCGGCTTCGACGCAAAGCCAGGCGCGGTCAACGATCCGGGCGTGATCCTCGGCCTGCAGTGGCTGTTCATCGCCGCTCCGATCGCCCTCCTGCTGGTCTCGGCCCTGGTCCTGCGCATCTATCCGCTGACGCCCGAGAAGCACGCCGACATCCGGGCCCAACTGGCCGCCCGCGACGGAGAGGCTGCGTGAGTCCCATCGACCGCCTCAACGGCATCATGGCCCGCCTCCGCGCGCCCGTCGGCGGCTGCCCTTGGGACGTCGAGCAGACCTTCGAGACCATCGCGCCCTACACCCTCGAGGAGGCCTATGAGGTCGCCGACGCTATCGAGCGCGGCGACATGGATGACCTGAAGTCCGAGCTGGGCGATCTGCTGTTCCAGGTCGTCTTCCACGCCCGCATGGCCGAGGAACAGGGCCTGTTCGTCTTCGACGACGTGGCCAACGCCATCGCCGACAAGCTGGAGCGCCGGCACCCCCACGTCTTCGGCGAGGAAGCCGCAAAGGCTGATGGGGTCGCCCAGAAAGCCCGCTGGGAGGACATCAAGGCCGCCGAGCGCAAGGCGAAGGCCCAGCATGGCGTACTGGACGACGTGCCCGTCGGCCTGCCCGCCCTCGCCCGCGCGGCCAAGCTGACCAAGCGCGCCGCCCGCGTCGGCTTCGACTGGCCCTCGACCGCCGAGGTCCTCGACAAGCTGGACGAGGAGGTCGGGGAGCTGAAGGCCGAGATCGTCGCCGGCGACCTCGACAAGGCCCGGGAGGAACTGGGCGACCTGCTGTTCGTCATGGCCAACCTGGCCCGCAAGCTGGGCGTCGAGCCCGAGGACGCCCTGCGCGGCGCCAACGCCAAATTCGTCCGCCGCTTCGGGTTTATCGAGGCCGAGTTGGCCAAGGCCGGCCGCACGCCTGAGCAGTCCGACCTCGCCGAGATGGACGGCCTGTGGGACGCCGCCAAGGTCGCGGAGCGCGCCGGTTGAACGGCTACGACCTGATCATCTTCGACTACGACGGCGTGGTCGCCGACAGCGAACTCCTCAACAACCGGGTCCTCGCGGAGGTCCTCACCGAAGCAGGCCTGCCCACTACCCCGGACGAGTCGATCGCCGCCTATCTGGGTCGCCGCTGGCTGGACTGCGTGCCGCTGATCGAGGGCCGGCTCGGCGGCCGCATTCCGGTGCATGTCCACAGCGACTGGAGCCGACGCTGCCATGAGCGAGCGGCGACAGACCTGGCACCGGTTCCGGGCTTCCTCGACTTCCTGGCCAGCCGCACCGAACGCCGCTGCATAGCCTCATCCAGCCCCGTCGCATGGATCGAGATGGGTCTCGACCGCTTCGGCGTCGCCGAGACCTTCGATGGACCGATCTTCAGCGCCGCGGTCCATGTCACCCGCGGCAAGCCCCACCCGGACCTGTTCCTCCATGCAGCCGACGCCATGGGCGTGGAGCCTGCGCGGGCCCTCGTGATCGAGGACACCACGACCGGTGTCCGGGCCGGCGCAGCGGCAGGCATGACGGTGATCGGCCTGCTGGCCGGCGGCCATGTTCGGGATGGCCATGCCGAGCAACTGACGGCCGCGGGCGCCCATCACGTGCTGCCCGACTACGCGGCCATCACCGCCTTCCTGACGACCAACCCGGGCGAGAGACGATGAGCGCCGACCAGCACGATCCCGGCGGCAAGGTGCGGCTGGCGCTGATGCCCGGCGTCAATGGCGACGCGACCTTCAGCGCGGACGGCCGGCACCGGCAGCTGATGCGGCGCTGGCTTGGGCCGGTCTTCCCGGATCGCTACATCCTGTTCATCGGCATGAACCCGTCGACCGCCGACGCCAGTGTCAACGATCCGACCTGCGCCCGCGAGTGGACCTTCGCCCAGCGCGAGGGGTTCGACGCCATGGTCAAGGCCAACGTCGGTGACTACCGTGCGACGGACCCGAAGATGCTGCTGGCGCCCGGCGTGGTGGTGTCGTCGCCCGACAACCTGCCGACCATCCGCAAGGCCGCGGCCGGAGCCGATCTGGTCGTGCTGTGCCACGGCAAGCTGAACAAGGCGCTGCAACCAGCGGGCAAGGCTCTGATCGAGGCGCTGCGGGAGGATGGCGTGGCGCTGTGGTGCCTCGGGACCAATGGCGACGGCAGTCCGAAGCATCCGCTGTACTTGCGGGCCGACACGCCGCTGAGGCCGTACGAAGCCTAGCTGTACCGCAACTCCTGCAGGTCGATCTCGCGGAGGAGCTTGCGGGCGGTTTCCTCGTCGAGGATGCGGGAGCGGGCAAGGCGGCGGAGCTCCTCGCGCTCGGCGGCGAGGCCGGCGAGGCGGAGATGGCGTTCGACGGCGTCGCTGAGGCGGGCGGCGTCGACGTCGTCCTCGTCCGTATGGGTGCGGCTCTCGATGCGCTCGCGGTAGAGGACCATGATGCGGCTGGCGACGTCGTTGTAGAGGTCCGGGTTGGGCTTGCCCTCGGCCATGGCGTGGGAGGCGTCCTCGATGGCACGCAGGGCGGCGGAGGCGGCGGCGATGCGGCCCTGATCCTCCTCCCGCTCATGAGTTGGCTCAGGAGGCAACTCAATCCCCTTGAGTAGCCTCGGTAAAGCGACGGTCGCCAGCACCAGCGAGACGATGATGACCGAGGCTGCGAGGAAGATGGCCATGGTCCGCGCCGGCATCGGCGTGCCGTCGGCCAGGGTGAAGGGCACGGTCAGGATACCGGCCAGGGTGATCGCGCCGCGCACGCCCGCCAGCGACATGACGGCCGTCAGGCGCAGGCCCACCTTAGGCGGCGGCCCCTTCTGCCGCTTGCGGAACAGGGTCAGGCGCAGGGAGGTCCACACCCAGACGAAGCGGAGCACCGCCAGCGCGCCGACGATGGCGAAGACGTAGACCGCCAGCCACCACACCTCGGGGCGACTGGTGTCCGCCACGACCTCGGCCGCGCGGGACATGATGGAGGGCATCTGTTCGCCGAGGATGACGAAGATCAGACCGTTGGCGGCGAACTGAACTGTATCCCAGACGCCGGCGCGGCGGACGCGGGTCATGGCGAGCGCCTGCCCCTTGGCCCCGTCGCGCTCGGTGAAGCTCATGGTGATGCCCGCGGCGACGGCGGCGAGGATGCCGGAGGCATGCAGCTCTTCGGCGGCAAGATAAGCGGCGAACGGGGTCAGCAGGCTGATCAGGATCTGCGCGCCGACGTCCTCGCCCCAGCGGCGGCTGACCCAGGCCTTGGCCTTGTTGACGCACCAGGTCACCAGCACGCCGGACGCCACCCCGACGATGGCCAGCCAGGCGAAGGAGGTCACGGCCTGCGTCAGCACGAAGGCCCCTGTGCTGGCCGCGGCGATGGCCAGCCGCATGCAGGTCAGGCCGGTCGCGTCGTTCAGCAGCGACTCGCCCTCGAGAATGTGCATGAGCCGCTTGGGGATCGGCGCGCGGGCGGCGATGGCCTGCACCGCGATCGGATCCGTCGGCGACAGGATGGCGGCCAGGGCGAAGGCCACCGCCAGCGGCATCTCGGGTATCATCCACCAGAGCAGGAAGCCGAGGCCGATGACGGTGAAGATCACCAGCCCCAGCGCCAGTTCAAGGATCACCGCCTTGTCGCGGAACAGGTCTTCCTTGGGGATGCGCCAGCCGTCGAGGAACAGCAGCGGCGGCAGGAACAGCAGGAAGAAGATGTCGGGCTCAAGCTCGACCGCGCTGCCCGTCACCAGCACGATCCCCGCGCCCAGCGCGATCTGCACGAGCGGCAGGGCGATGCGGGTGACGCGGGCCAGCGGACCCGAGACCACCACGGCCAGCAATAGCAGCAGGGTGGTCTCGATCAGGTGCATCAGCCCTCGCCGTACTGCCGCTCGAACCGGCCCAGAGCAGCGGGATGCAGGCGGACCGTGACGTGGGTCCGGCCCTCGGCGTCGGTTTCGCGCCCGGTCACCCGACCGTTGGCGTAGAGCCAGGCGAGCGCCTCGCCCTGATGCGGCTCCAGCGTGACCTCGGACTCGGGATCGTCGTCGATCAGGCCGGCGATGGTCTCGCGCAGGGGCTCGATCCCCTCCCCGGTCCAGGCCGAGACGGCGACGGCCTCGCCCTGCGTCCGCAGGCGCTCGGCGTGGCCGAGCACGGTCTCGCGCGCGTCCTCGTCGAGAAGGTCGATCTTGTTCCAGACCTCCAGCACCCGGCGGGTCTTGCCCTCGACGGTCGGGATCTGTTTCAGCACCGCCTCGACGTCCTTGGCCTGGGCGTCGCTGTCGGGGCTGGCGATGTCGCGGACGTGCAGGATCAGGTCGGCTTCACCCACCTCCTCCAGCGTCGCCCGGAAACTCTCGACCAGTTCGTGTGGCAGGTCCGAGATGAAGCCCACGGTGTCGGCGACGATGGCAGGGCGGCCCTGCGGTAGACGGATGGTGCGCTGGGTTGTGTCGAGGGTGGCGAACAGCAGATCTTTGGCGAAGACCTCGGAGCCGGTCAGCCGGTTGAACAACGTTGACTTGCCGGCGTTGGTGTAGCCGACGAGCGCCACCGTCGGGAACGGGACCTTCTGGCGGGCCTTGCGGTGCAGGCCGCGCGTGCGACGCACCTCTTCCAGCTCGGCCTTCAGGCGCACGATCCGGTCGGCGATCAGACGCCGGTCCAGCTCGATCTGGGTTTCGCCGGGTCCACCGGTCGAGCCAGTGCCGCCGCGCTGGCGCTCAAGGTGGGTCCAGGTGCGGACGAGGCGCGAACGTTCGTAGTCCAGCCGGGCCAGTTCGACCTGCAGCCGGCCCTCCTTCGTCCGCGCCCGGCGGCCGAAGATCTCGAGGATCAAGCCGGTGCGGTCGATGACCTTGCACTCCCAGGCCTTCTCCAGGTTGCGCTGCTGGACCGGGGTCAGGTCGGTGTCGATGACGGCCGCCTCGGCCTCGGCCGCGCGGATCAGCGCCGCCAGTTCATCGACCTTACCCGATCCGAACAGGGTGGCGGGCGTGGTCTTGCGGACGCGCACGATTTCCTCGCCCCGCACGTCGAGGTCCAGCGCGGCGGCCAGACCGACGGCTTCCTGCAGGCGCTCTTCGGCGAGCCGCGGGCTGTCGCTGCGCCCGTCGGGGTGAATGACGACCGCCCGGATCAGCGGGACGGAATGGTCGATCAGTTTGGTGGTCAGGATCAGGTCTCGGATCAGATGGTGAGGAGGGCTGGTGAGCGAGGGGTGAGCGCACGCGTGCGCGAGCGCAACAGCACGCCGTCCGCGTCACCGGCACAATCCATATAGTGAGCGAACGCCAGCGCCGCATCTGGCTCACATCTCGCTCACCAGCACTTTTCACTCATCAGCCGCCGCAACGGCGGGACGTGATCAGTCCTCGTCGGCGTCCGGCTCATAGAGCTGGACCGGCGCCGAAGGCATGATGGTCGAGATGGCGTGCTTGTACACGAGCTGCGACTGGCCGTCGCGACGCAGCAGCACACAGAAGTTGTCGAACCAGGTGACAATGCCCTGCAGCTTGACGCCGTTGACCAGGAAGATGGTCAGAGGCGTCTTGGTCTTGCGAACCGAGTTGAGGAAGGTGTCCTGAAGGTTCTGGCGTTTGTCTTGCGACATGGCGGGTAGTTCCCGTTCTTTGTTGTTCTCCGGCCGGAGGAGCGGCGCGGGGCCGGTCGACGCCGGCCCGGCACCTTAGCGGGCCGCAGCGCTGCGCCGCAACGCCTAGATGGCGTCGCGGTGGCCGCGCTCGATGTAGAGTTCGCGCAGACGGGTCGCGACCGGACCCGGTTTGCCGTTACCGATCTTCACTCCGTCTATGGAGACGGCCGGCATCACGAAGGCGCCGGCGGCGGTGAAGAAGGCCTCCTTCGCGCGCTTGGCCTCCTCGACCGTGAAGGCGCGTTCCTCCAGCTCGATGCCCTCTTCCTTGAGGATATCGAGCAGGGTCGTGCGGGTGCAGCCCTTCAGGATGTTGGCTTGGGTGTCGCGGGTGCGCAGCTTGCCGTGCTCGTCAATGATCCAGGCGTTGGTCGAGGAGCCCTCGGTCACCAGCCCCATGTCGTCGACCATCCAGGCCTCGTAGGCGCCGCGGTCCTTGGCGATCTGCTTGGCGAGGATGTTGGGCAGCAGGCCGACCGTCTTGATGTCGCAGCGCCCCCAGCGGATGTCCGGCGTCGTGACGACGGCCACGCCCTTTTCGGCGATGGCGTCGGTCTTCAGCGGGCTGATCGAGCGCGAGGTGACCACGACGCTGGGCGGCGTGCCCGGCGGCGGGAACGGGTGGTCCCGTCGAGCTGTGCCGCGCGTGACCTGCAGATAAACGATGCCGTTCTTCACGCGGTTGCGGCGGATCGTTTCCTTCAGCACCTGGGTCAGGGCCTCGCGCGACATCGGGATATCGATGCGGAGCTCGGTCAGGCTGCGATGCAGGCGGGTCATATGACCGTCGAAGTCCGCCATTCCGCCGTCGAACACCGACCAGACCTCATAGACGCCGTCAGCGAACTGATAGCCCCGATCCTCGATATGGACGGTGGCGTGGCCATGCGGGACGTACTGGCCGTTGACGTAGGCGACGCGGCTCATTCCTCGGTCGGTCCTTCTTCTTCCTCATCGCCACCCCGGGCCGGCGAAACGCCCAGCGACTTCAGCTTGCGGTGCAGCGCTGAGCGTTCCATGCCGATGAAGGCGGCGGTGCGCGAGATGTTTCCGCCGAAGCGCATGATCTGGGCGGCCAGATATTCGCGCTCGAACACCTCGCGGGCCTCGCGCAGCGGCAGGGCGATGATGCGTTCCGCGCCCAGGGCGCCGGTCGAGTTGGCGTTGGTCGCCTCCTGCGGCAGGGCGTCGGCGCCGATCGGCTCGTTCACGTCGCCGGTCGCCAGGATCAGCAGACGTTCGACATTGTTGCGCAGCTGGCGGACGTTGCCGGGCCACGGGTGTACCTGAAGCACGGCGATGGCGTCGTCGCCCAGACGGCGGCGCGGCAAGCCCTGCGAGGTGGCGAGGCTCTCGATGAAGTAGTCGACCAGCTCCTGGATATCCTCGCGGCGCTCGGACAGAGCCGGCACGCGGATGGGCACCACGTTCAGGCGGTGGAACAGGTCCTCGCGGAAGCGGCCCTCGGTGATTTCCTGCTTGAGGTCGCGGGAGGTCGAGGTGACCACGCGGACGTCCACCTGCACGTCTTGCTCGCCACCGACGCGGCGGAAGCGCTGTTCGACCAGCACCCGCAGGATGCGGCTCTGGCTCTCACGCGGCATGTCGCCGACGTCGTCGAGATAGAGGGTGCCGCCGTGGGCGCGCTCGAACACGCCAATCTTGCGCGGGCGGCCGTCGGCGCCTTCTTCGCCGAACAGCTCGGTATCGAGGCGTTCAGGCGTCATGCCGGCGGCGGCGATGGCGACGAACTCGCCACGGGCGCGGGCGCTGGCTTCGTGGATCTGACGGGCGACCAGTTCCTTGCCCGAGCCGGGCGGACCCGAGATCAGGACGCGGCTGTTGGCCGGGGCGACCTTGGCGATGGTGCTGCGCAGGGTCTGGGCCGCGGCCGACTTGCCGATCAGGCCGGTCGGAACGGCGACCTGGGCGCGGAGACGACGGTTCTCGCGGCGAAGCTGGGAGGCCTCGAGTGCGCGCTGGACCACGACCACGAGACGATCCGACTTGAACGGCTTCTCGATGAAGTCATAGGCGCCGCGTTGAAGCGCGCTGACGGCCGTCTCGATATTGCCGTGGCCGGAGATCATGACGACCGGCAGGTCCGGATCCAGCTCCTTGATCAGGTCCAGCAGCTCCAGTCCGTCGAGACCGCCGCCCTGCATCCAGATGTCGAGCAGGGCCAGCGACGGCCGGCGCGCCCGGATCGCAGCCATGGCCTCGTCCGAGTTGGAGGCCACGCGGACGGCGTGCCCCTCGTCCTCGAGCAGGCCCGAGACCAGTTCGCGGATGTCGGCCTCGTCGTCGACGACCAGAATGTCGGCTCCGGTGGATCGCATGATGACTCTCTATTCCGCCGCCGGGAGGGTCGAGGCTCGGGATGCTTTCGCGCCCTTCTCCCCGGCCGTGCCGGTCGGTTGCGTTGAGGATTTCAGGGGCAGTAGCAGACAGACGCGAGCGCCCGTCAGGTCCTCGGCGTCGGCCAGCTTAAGCTCGCCGCCGTGTTCTTCACAGATGCGCTTGACGATGGCCAGGCCGAGGCCCGTCCCCTTCTCGCGCGTGGTCACATAGGGTTCGGTCAGGCGGTCGCGGTCCTTCGCGGGCAGGCCCATTCCGTCGTCCTCGACGACGAAGGTCGCCACGCCGTCCTCGACCAACAGCTTCGCCCGGATGCCGGGGCGCTTGCCGTCGTCCGGACGGGGGTCGCTCTCGCGACGGGCGGCGACGGCCTCCCCCGCATTCTTCAGGATGTTGGTCAGCGCCTGCCCGATCATCGGCCGGTCGGCGTGCAGGGTCACGCGCGGCAGGGGCTCGATCAATTCGACGCCGATCTCCGGCGCGGCGACCCGCTGGGCGAACACCGCCTCACGCAGCAGTTCGGCCGGGTTCTCCGAGGTGAAGCGCGGGGCCGGCATACGGGCGAAGGACGAGAACTCGTCGACCATGCGGCCGATGTCGCCGACCTGGCGGATGATGGTCTCGGTGCAGCGGTCAAACACCTCGACGTCCTCGCCGACCTGGGCGCGGTAGCGACGGCGCAGTCGCTCGGCGGACAGCTGGATCGGCGTCAGCGGGTTCTTGATCTCGTGGGCGATGCGCCGGGCGACGTCGCGCCAGGCCGCGTTGCGCTGGGCCGTGACCAGACGGGTGATGTCATCGAAGGTCAGGACCATCTCGCCGCCGACGCCGCCCTCGATGCGGACGCGCAGACGACGGGTCTCACCCTCGCGGCTGACGTCGATCTCTTCCTCGATATGGGCTTCGGCCCGACCGGCGAGCTCGCTGAGTTCCGGCGAGACCTCGCCCAAGGCCTTGCCGATGATCTCGGGGTCGGTGATGGCCAGCAGTTCGGCGGCGCTGTCGTTGATGGCCGAGACCCGGCGCTGACGGTCGACGCCGATCACGCCGGCGGAGACACCGGACAACACGGTCTCGATGAAGCGACTGCGGCCGGTGGCTTCCTCGTTGGCGGCGCGCAGGGCGGCCTGCTGCGTTTCCAGATCGCCGGTCATGCGGTTGAAGGCGGCGGATAGGGTGCGTATCTCGCCGGGGCCGTCAGCGTCGTCCACCCGGGCAGTCAGGTCCCCACCGGAAATGCGGTCGGCGGCCTCGACCAGCCGGCCGATGGGTGCGGAGATCGCATTGGCCGCCGACATGCCCAGCCAGACCGCGCCTACCAGAACCAGTAGAGCGGTCTCGATGTAGCTGAGGGCGAAGACGGCCTGGATACGGGCGCGGCTCTCCTCGGCCTCCCGATAGGCAACGATGGACTCCTCGCCGTTGCGCATCTGGGCGATCAGGCCGGGCTGGAGCGGGCGGACCAGGTAGAGGTAGGCGTCGCCATAGGCCGGCAAGACCATGAGAGACCGCACCGCATCCGGGCTTTCGGTCACCTGCTGGGGCGGTTCTCCGCCTTCGCTGGCGGCTTCAAGAATGTCCTGCGGCGGCGCGACATAGGGCGGCGCATTGGGCCCCTCGCCACTGGCCAGCACCGCGCCGTCGCCGTCCAGAATGTAGATGGCGGGGTAGCCGAACAACTCCGCCAGCTGGATCAGGGCGTCCGAGAACTGGATCCGGTGATTGAACAGGGGCTGCGCGCCGACCAGCTGTTCGGCGATGACGGTCAGGTCGCCGTCCATCTCCTTCGAGACGTCCTCGAGATAGGCCTCTCCGATGCTCGCGCCGTTCTGAACCGCGGAGGAGACGTTCTCGCTGAACCACTGGTCCATGCCCCGGTTCACCAGAACGCCGAAGACCAGGGCGATCAGAACCGCAGGGACGAGCGCCACCGACGAGAACAGGATCACGAAACGCAGGTGCAGCCGGGCGCCGGCGTCGCCGCGTCGTCGCTGGAACAGGGTCAGGGCGCGACGGCCGACGATCATGGCCAAGACGCCAATCAGGACGAAGTTCGCGATCAGCAAGGCCAGCACCATGTGGCTGATCGAGGCTCTACGCCCCTCTCCACCGACGTCCGGCGCCACGGCGACCAGCCAGATGCAGGCCGTCGTCACCATCAGCGCCAGGGCGAAAGCGAGGATGAAGGCGTTGCGGCGGCGCTCCTCTGACCAGCCGGCCAACCAGCGCGCCGGCCCGCGCGAGGCGGTCGGGGCGTCAGGGTCAGCGGCGGCCGGTGTGTCCGTCATGCCCCGCCAGCTTCCGCGAACTGTGGCGCGATATCAACAGCGGAGTTGCCAGAAAGCGTCACATTTCGCCACAGGGCGGCGAGCTCGCGTTCAACGTCGCCGGGATCGTCCAGCCGACAGAGGCGGCTCTTGGCGGCGCGGCGGTCCTGCGCATCCGCGGGCCAAGGCGCCTGTTCGACGTACCAGCCCAGATGCTTTCTGAACATCTTGAGACCTAGCGGCAGGCCGTAGAAGGCGATGGATGCCTGCAGATGTTCAATGACGATCGCCAGCCGCTCCTCGCGCCCAGGCTCCTGCAGGACCGTGCCGTCGGCCAGCGCGCGCTCGAGGTGCGCGGCAAGCCACGGGCGGCCGTAGATGCCGCGCCCCAGCATCAGGGCGTCCGCGCCTGACTGGTCCAGAGCGTTCCGGGCGTCGTCAGCGGTCAGGATGTCGCCATTGACCACGACCGGGATAGAGACAGCGGCCTTCACGTCGCGGACAGCCAGCCAGTCGGCCTTGCCCGTGTAGAACTGCTGGCGGGTACGGCCGTGGACGGTGACGGCCTTCACGCCGATCTCCTCGGCGCGGCGGGCGATCAAGGGGGCATTGCGGCTGGTGTCGTCCCAGCCGAGGCGCATCTTGACGGTCACCGGACGGCTGGTGGCGTTGACCGCAGCCTCGATCAGGCGGCAGGCGAGGTCCGGCGTACGCATCAGGGCGGAGCCGCAGGCGGCGCCGGTGACTTCCTTGGCGGGACAGCCGAAGTTGAGATCCACGATGTCGGCCCCGGCCTTCTCGGCCATGCGCGCGCCTTCGGCCATCGCTTCGGGATCCCGGCCGACCAGCTGGATCACGGTCAGCGGAAGCCCGTCCCCGACCGCCGCGCGACGCACGACATCCGGGCGGGCGCGGGCCAGTTCGGCGGCGGCGACCATCTCGGTGGCGACATAGGCCGCGCCCAGCCGGGAGGCGAGCAGGCGGAACGGCAGATCCGTGATCCCGGTCATGGGGGCGGTCAGCACCCGTCCGGGCACCCAAACATCGCCAATCTGAAGGCCTGCGCTCATCCGCCCCTTACCGCCGTTCGAACCGCTCTCGTCAAGCATGACGGCGGCGATTAGAAGGCCGGACATGACCTCGCCTCTCCCCGCCTTCGCCGCCATCGTCGTGGCCGCCGGCTCCGGATCACGCTCGGGCGGCGCCAAGCAATGGCGCGCGCTGGGCGGCAAGCCCGTGATCCGCTGGTCGGTCGAGGCACTGTTGAAGCGCGGCGCGGAAGATGTCGTGGTGGTCATTCCGGCCGGTTCGGAATCTGAAGCCACCGAGGCCCTGACCGGACTGTCAGGCTGGCGCACCGTCTGTGGCGGCGCGACTCGGGCTGAATCTGTGAAGGCCGGACTGGACGCGCTGGGTGGATCCGGAGAGCGGCCCGTACTGGTGCATGACGCCGCCCGCCCGTTCCTGTCCGCCGCCGTGATCGACCGCTGCATCCGGGCGCTCGACGAGGCCGACGGCGCCCTGCCCGCCCTTCCGGTGGCGGACAGCCTTCGCCGCGCGTTGGACGGCCTTGTCGCCAGATCGGTCGAGCGCGAGGCGCTGTGGCGCGCGCAGACCCCGCAAGCCTTCCGCCTGAAGACCCTCGCTGACGCATACGCCATCTGGCCAGCCGGCGAAGTCGCGACCGATGAAGCGACCGTGGTCGAGCGTGCCGGCGGCCGCGTGCGAATCGTCGAAGGCGACGCCCGATTGATGAAGCTCACCTATCCCGAGGATTTCGCCATGGCCGAAGCGCTTGTGCCCCGCACCATCCGCATCGGTCAGGGGTATGACGTCCACCGTTGGGGGCCGGGCGAATCCGTCTGGCTGTGCGGACTGGAGATTCCGCACGACCAGACCCTGATCGGGCACTCGGATGCCGACGCCGGCCTGCACGCCCTGACCGACGCCATCCTGGGGGCCATTGCAGAGGGCGATATCGGCGACCACTTCCCGCCGACCGATCCGCAATGGAAAGGCGCGCGCTCAGACGTGTTTCTGAAGCACGCCGTCGGGTTGGTGAAGGCACGCGGCGGGCGGCTGTCGAACGTCGACGTGACCCTGATCTGCGAGCAACCCAAGGTGAAGCCGCACCGTCAGGCCATGCGCAAACGACTGGCCGAGATCCTCGACCTGCCGCTGGACGCGGTTAGCGTGAAGGCCACGACCAGCGAGGGCCTTGGCTTCACCGGCCGTGGCGAAGGCCTCGCGGCCCAAGCGGTGGCGACGGTCGAACTGCCGGCCTAGTACGGCCGCTCGGGCGGCGGGAACTGGCTGCGCCACAGGGCGCCGAACAGGTTGACGTAATCGTCGCTCCAGGGCCGGACGCTGGTATCCATCGGCGTCTTCCAGCGGCTGTCCGCCCCGAAGTCCGCCAGACCCTCCGGCGTCGGAGAGATGATGATCGCCTCGGTCGACGCCTCCGCCATTTCAGGCGCTCCGGTCTTTTCGATATAGAGCTGGTGCATGTGCGCCTTGCCCAGCGACTGGGCGGCGGCGATGGCCGGCAGGGTGATGTCGAGGTTGCGGTTCGACAGGTGCAGCAGCACCACGCCGTGCGGTTTCAAAAGATGCAGATAGCCGGCGATTGCCTCGCGCGTCAGCAGGTGGGTCGGTACGGCGTCCGACGAGAAGGCGTCGATGATCAGTAGGTCGTAGGTTCCGGCCGGCTGTTTCTCCAGCGTCAGGCGAGCATCGCCCAGCACCGTGTCGATCGGACCCTCGGCGCAGTTGGAGATGTAGCTGAACCACTGCGGAGCTCGGGCCAGTCGATCCACCATCGGATCGATCTCGAAGAAGGTCATCCGGTCCTCGGCGCGCTTGTACGCCGCCATGGCGCCCGAGCCCTGCCCCACGACGCCGATCCGCGCCGGACCGCGCGCTTGCACCATCAGGGCCGACTGACCGATCGGCGTGGCGGTGTTGTAGTAGAGGGTCGGCGCGCACTCGTTCAGCTCGTTGCGGGCCTGGGCGCCGTGCAGGGTCGTGCCGTGCATCATCACATGCACATCGCCGCCCATCTGCGGATCCGGCACGTTGGCGACGCGCATCACCCCGAAGAAGCTGCGCTCGGAATAGCTCCAGTCATAGCCGCGTGCGATCCACTGAGAGGACGTCGCGATCATCAGCAGGATTGCGGTAAAGACCAGCGCGCGGTCCCTGACGAGGAAGGCGGCGATGGCGGCCGGCACCAGCATCAGCATCGCCACCTGCCCGATCCCGCCGGGGAACATCTGATAGAAGGCGCCCCGTGCCCCATCATTGCCGTTCAGCCAGGTCGAGAGCACGACCGGCGACAGGGCCACGACAGCGGCGACCGACAGGGCGATGATCTCCGACCGCCCGATCGGTCCCTTGCCCCACGGTCGCGCCAGCCCGACCAGCACCAGCACCAGCGGATACTCCCAGACCATGTTGAACACGGTCGGGGCGATCAGGGCGGTGAAGGCGCCGCCGACCACGCCGCCGAGGGACATCAGCAGATAGAACTCGGTCAGACGGTCCGGCGCCGGACGACGCGCCGCCAGCAACTGGTGGCACATCAGGGTCGTGAAGAAGAAGGCGGTCAGGTGAACGCCGAACGCCATGCCCCAGTTGGCCGAGCGGAAGGCGACGATCAGCACGCACACCGCCCCGACCGCGGCCTGGATCACCAGGGTGATCGGCAGCGGGATCCAGGGCTTGTCCTGGAAGGCGATCACGAACGTCAGCAGATACAGCGCCAACGGGATGACCCACAGGAACGGGGCAGAAGCCACATCGGTCGACAGGTGAGTGGTCACGCCCATCATCAGGCTGGACGGCGCGGCGGCGAGCAGGATCAGTATGCCCCTGTCCATCCAGGACATCGGCGCCGACTTCGCCAGAGGCGCGGGCTCGGACGTGGTGTCGAGGCGGCGTCGCCAGACCACGAAGGCCAGCAGGACCACCATCAGCATGAAGGCGACGTAGCCGCCGGTCCAGCCGAAGCGCTGGCCCGACAGGGTGGTCAGCGGCTCGATGATGATCGGATAGGACAGCAGGGCCAGGAAGCTGCCGAGGTTCGAGGCGGCGTAGAGAACGTAGGGGTTCTTGCCGTCCGGATAGCCGGCCCGGACGCGGGCGTACCAGGCCTGAAGCAGGGGCGCGGTGGCCGACAAGACGGCGAAGGGCGCACCGACGGACAGGGCAAGGGTCGCCAGCAGCCAGCCGATGGGCGCCGACGGGTTCGGGTCGCCCAGCCATTCATTGATATGCAGCGGCAGGAACAGGCCCGCCAGCAGCAGCAGGCCAAGATGGATGCCGACCTGCAGCTTGATTGAACCGATCCGCTGAAGGGCGTGGGCATAGCCGTAGCCGACCAGCAGGGCTGTCTGGAAGAAGACCATCGAGGTGTTCCAGACCGAGGGCGAACCACCCAGCATCGGCAGGACCAGCTTGGTCACCATCGGCTGGACCACGAACACAAGCGAGGCGGAGGTGAAGATCGCCAGGGCGAACAGCGCCGGTGTCAGCCGGTCGGCCGGAAGGCCGGGCGCGGTGTCCAAGGTGGTGTCGCTCATGCCCGCCCCGTATGCTGGCGCCCAAACGGCGCGGACGGCACCCTAGCCCGACTCGCCTCCCCTTCGGAAAGCCCTGACCGCATGTTCCCCGACGATATTCAGGACCTCGCCCGGCAGGTGGTCGCCCAGGCGTCTGCGCGCGGGTTGATGGTCTCGACCGCCGAGAGCTGCACCGGCGGACTGGTCGCCGGGGCGCTGACGGACGTCGCCGGATCTTCGGCCGTCGTCGAGCGCGGCTTCGTCACCTACAGCAATGCGGCGAAGGCCGGCATGCTGGGCGTTCCGGCGGCTATGATCGAGACGAACGGCGCGGTTTCCGAGCCGGTGGCGCGAGCCATGGCCGAGGGCGCGGTCGCGAACTCCGACGCCACCATCTCGGTCGCCGTCACCGGCATTGCCGGTCCGGGCGGCGGATCGGACCAGAAGCCGGTGGGTCTGGTTCACTTCGCCGCATGCGGGCCGTCCGGCCTGATCCATGTCGAGAAACGCTTCGGCGACATCGGTCGCAGCGAGGTGCGGCTGGAAAGCGTCCGGACGGCGCTGCGCCTGCTGCTGGACTGGATCGAGGCATGATCGTCGACGCCCGCGGCCATCGCTGCCCGACGCCCAGCCTGAAACTGCAGAAGGCGGTTCACGGCTCCGTGCCGGGTACCCGGATCACCCTGCTGGCGACCGACCCCATGGCCCGGATCGATGTGCCGTTCCTGATGGCGGATCTGGGCGGCAAGGTGATCGGCGTTGAGGAGGCCGACGGCGTCCTGACTATCGAGGTCGAGACGCCCGGCGCTCCGACAGGCTGACCACGGTCTCATCTTCCTCGACCGACTGCGGACCGGTCGGGGTCTGCCCCTTCGCCGCGATCTCCATCTCGGTCGTGAAGGCGCCGCCGTAGAAGATGGCGTTGACGTTCCACGACAGCCAGATCAGCAGCACCACGATCGAGCCGACCGAGCCGTAGGTCGCGCCCAGCGGGGCGATCTGCTCGACATAGATGGCGCACAGCCACGAAGAGATGGTCGACATCACGGTAGCCACCACTCCGCCCGCGATCGCCGGAACCCAGGCGACCGGCGTCCTGTGGGACATGGCGTAGCGGTAGAGCATTGTCAGGCCGATCGCGAGGCCCAGCGCGGGCCACAGGCCGTCCAGCTGAATGCCGCTGGCTGCAGGCGCGGCGCCCGGGCCGGTGTGCTCCAGCAGGCGCGAGGTGACCACGGCGCCTGAGACGACCGTGAACAGCAGGAAGGCCGCCACGGCGACGAAGAAGGCCAGCAGATTGAATTTGAAGAAGCCGTGCGGCTCCTTCTCGTCGTGGATCAGGTTGAGGCCGGCCAGCAGGGCCTTGAAGCCGCGGTGCGCGGCGTAGCCGCCGATGACGAGGGCGAAGAAGCTCTGGGCCGACACGGTGCGGGCCGAGGCGTTGGCCAAGCGGGTGATCTCCTGAAGGAAGATGGCGCGCGCGGCATGGGGCATGACGTCGGCGAGGGCCGCCGCCTGCTCGCTGACCTGGCCGATGGAGAGGACCGCCTTGTAGAAGCCGATCAGGATGGCGATGGCCGGAAAGACCGCCAACAGGGCGAAG
Source organism: Brevundimonas kwangchunensis (assembly GCF_039523815.1). NCBI lineage: Bacteria > Pseudomonadati > Pseudomonadota > Alphaproteobacteria > Caulobacterales > Caulobacteraceae > Brevundimonas > Brevundimonas kwangchunensis. The sequence goes on from NZ_BAAAGA010000005.1 coordinate 279,793, forward strand.
AAGGAGACGCCGCCCGTGTAGAGCATGACGTCACGGCCCCAGCTGCGCGCGAAGGCCCTCGCCGCCAGCTTGCCCCACGCCAGCGGGGTCGCCCACCGCGTCGCCGCAGCCATGGTGTTGGTGTCGTTCAAGCCCGAGCCCCGAAATCCCGAACCGCCACCCATACCCCAAATTGGGACAGGAGAAACCGTCCTTGGTAACGCAGGGGAAATCCCGGCGGATGCCGTTGCCTCAGTGGTATCTGCATCGCTATTGTCCGCGCCCGATGGACTGCCCTGGGGGTTGGGGCGGACTGGAGACGTAGTCCTTGCATTCCGATCCGCGAATTCTGGTCGTCGCGCCCGATGACGGCCTGATCGGCCCGCTGTGTCAGGGGCTGGACGCCTTGGGCTGGCGCACCGTCACCGCCCGCTCGCTGGCGGGAGCCGTGCAGGTCCTGATCGACTGGCCGCTGGAAGCGATCGTGCTGGACGCCAGTCTGCCGGACGCCGCTGAGGGCGTGCGCGCCATGCGCCAGACCGTGTCGCCGCGCCGTCTGCCCGTGCTGGCCATCGGCGAGGCCGCGACCGGCTGGGAGGACGGGCTAGCCGACATCGCCATGTCCGCGCCGCCGCACGCCGCTCAGGCCGCTCTGCGTCTGGAAGGATTGGTCCGTTCGGCCATCGCCGAGGAAGAAGTCAGCCTGCGCGAGGCGACCTTCGCCGCCCGCGGAGAGCCTCTGACGCCCGGAGAGCCGGACGAGACGCCGCTGCGGGTGCTGGCCGCCGGCAAGCCGGACCGGCATTTCATCGCCCTGTCCAACGCCCTGACCGAGCGCGGTTGCGAGGTCGTGGCTGCGCCGACCCCCTATACGGCGTTCGACTATCTGCATGAGCGGCCGTTCGACGCCGCGGTGCTGTGGGGCGCCGAGGATCATGCCCCGGCCCTGTCGATCGCCTCGGGCATGAAGCGGAACACCCGCCTGTATCACATCCCCGTTGTCCTCTATCTGCGCGGCTCCGGCGAGATCAATCTGGCCGAACTGTACAACCGCGGCTTCGCCGATGTGGCCGCAGCCGATACGCCGGAAGAAGAGACTGCGATCCGGATCGTGGCCCTGGCCAAAGCGCACCGGCGGCATCTGGTGATCCGCAAGGCGCTGGAAAGCGTGCGGGGTTCGGGCCTGACCGATCCCGCCACCGGCCTGTTCACGCCCGAGCTGTTCGCCAGCCATCTGGCCCGGATCGCCGAGGGCGCGCGGCTGCGTCGTCGTCCGCTGTCGGTGGCTGTGCTGAAGGTGTCCGAGAACGACGCCATCCGCGAGGCGCGCGCCGGCGGCTGGCTGGATCGCGCCCTGCCCCAGATCGGGGCCATGGTTTCGCGCCTGATCCGCACCGAGGACACGGCCGCGCGGCTGGCCCCGGACGTCTTCGCCCTCGCCCTGCCCTCCACGCGTGGCCCGGAAGCCCGCATCGCCGCCGACCGGATCGCCGCCGTGATCGGCTGCACCGCCTTCGACGCCGGCCCGGACAAGACGCCCTTCGTGGTCGAGTTCGAGGTGGGCGTCGCCGAGGTCATGCCCGGCGAATCGCCCGCCGTGGTGCTGGAGCGGGCGTCGGCCGACATTCGCGGCGGCTGACGCCCTCAGTTTGCCCCGGCCACCCGCGCCAGATCGGCTGTGATGCGCTCGGCGACCTTCAGGCGGTCCTCCGGCGTATCCCAGTCGCCCTTCACGACGATCTTCTGATCCGGCCGGATCTTCCAGAAGGCGTGGTTCTTCTGGATCAGGCCGACCAGCCCCATCGGGTTCGGGAAGGTATTGTTGCGCAGGGTCAGCACCGCGCCCTTGGGCCCGACGTCGATGCGTTCGATGTGCGCCGTCTTGCAGTTGGCCTTGATCCCCACGATGCGCAGAAGCTGCTTCGCCTCGTCCGGCAGAGGGCCGAACCGGTCGATCAGTTCGGCCGCCAAGGCTTCGCGCTGCTCCGTGCCGTCTGCGTCGGACAGGCGGCGGTACAGGCTTAGACGGACGTTGAGGTCTGGGACGTAATCCTCTGGAATCAATACGGCTGCGCCGACGTTGATGGCCGGAGACCAGCCACGGTCGACCACGCCGGCGCCCTCGCCCGACTGGCGCAGTTCGGCGACGGCGTCCTCCAGCATCTGCTGATAAAGCTCGACGCCGACCTCGCGGATGTGACCCGACTGCTCGTCGCCCAGCAGGTTGCCGCCGCCGCGCTGGTCGAGGTCGTGACTGGCCAACTGGAAGCCGGCGCCGAGGTTGTCCAGCGACTGCAGCACCTGCAGCCGGCGCTCGGACGACAGGGACAGCGGCTTGTGGGCGTCCGTGGTCAGATAGGCGAAGGCCCGCGCCTTGGCCCGGCCGATGCGGCCCCGGATCTGGTGCAGCTGGGCCAAGCCGAACATCTCGGACCTGTGCACGATCAATGTGTTGGCCGTCGGAACGTCAAGTCCGGACTCAACAATCGTCGTCGACAGCAACAGGTCGTAGCTGCCGTCGTAGAAGGCGCTCATCACGTCTTCGAGCTGGGTCGGCGACATCTGGCCGTGGCCGACCACGAACTTGATCTCCGGCACCTGCTCGCGAAGAAATTTCTCGATGTCCGGCAGGTCGTTCAGGCGCGGCACGACGTAATAGGCCTGACCGCCACGATACTTCTCGCGCAGCAATGCCTCGCGGATCATGACCGGATCCCAAGGCGCGACGTAGGTCCGGACGGCCAGACGATCGACCGGCGGGGTGGCGATGATCGACATCTCGCGGATGCCCGACAGCGCCATCTGCAGCGTCCGTGGGATCGGGGTGGCGGTCAGGGTCAGCAGGTGCACGTCGGCGCGAAGCGACTTGAGCTTCTCCTTGTGCTTGACCCCGAAATGCTGCTCCTCGTCGACGATCACCAGGCCCAGGTCCTTGAACCCGACCTGCTCGCTCAGCACCGCATGGGTGCCGACGACGATCTCGAACGAGCCATCCTTGAGCCCTGCCCGCGTCTCGGCCGCATCCTTGGCCGTGACCATCCGCGACAGGTGGCGCACCTTCACCGGCCAGCCGGCGAAGCGTTCGGAGAAGGTCTTGAAATGCTGGCGCGCCAGAAGGGTCGTCGGGCAGACGACGGCCACCTGCTGACCGCTCATGGCGACAACGAAAGCGGCGCGCAGGGCGACCTCGGTCTTGCCGAAGCCGACGTCGCCGCAGACCAGACGGTCCATCGGCGTGCCCTTGCCCAGATCCTCCAGCACGTCGCCGATGGCGTTCAGTTGGTCGTCCGTCTCCTCATAAGGGAAGCGGGCGCAGAACTCGTCGAACAGGCCTTGTGGCGGGGTGATGGCGTCCGAGGTGCGCAGCGCGCGCTTGGCGGCAAGGGCGATCAAGCCCTCGGCCATATCGCGCAGACGCTGTTTGGCCTTGGCCTTGCGCGCCTGCCAGCCCGCGCCGCCGAGACGGTCCAGCTGGGCGCCGTCGGAGTCCGAGCCATAGCGCGTCAGCAGGTCGATGTTCTCGACCGGCAGGTAGAGCTTGCTCTCCCCGGCGTACATCAGCTCCAGACAGTCGTGCGGCGCGTCCTGGATCTCAAGCGTCTTAAGGCCGTCGTAGCGGCCGATGCCGTGATCGAGGTGGACGACCAGATCGCCGGCCGTAAGGGCTGAGGCCTCGGCGAGGAAGTTGGAAGCCCGGCGCTTCTTGCGCGGCCGGGCCAGACGGTCGCCGAGGATGTCCGTCTCGGAGATGACCGCCAGCGTATCGGTCTCGAAGCCATGCTCGACCGGCAGGACGCCGCGCAGATAGACGCCGGCCGGCGCCGCCTGGACATCGGCCCAGTTCCGCACCGCGATGACATGCTCCAGCCCGTGGTCGGACAGCATGGACGCCAGACGGTCGGACGAACCCTCGCTCCAGGAGGCGAACAGCACGCGCCGGCCCTTGGCTTTCAGCGCCTCGGCGTGGCGCGCCACGGCCTCGAACAGGTTGACGCTGTCCTGCGACCGTTCGGCCGAGAACGACTTGCCCAGACGGCCGCCGGCGTCCTCGCCGGAGGTCTGGAACGGCGTCAGGCGACGCACCCAGCGCCCGGCGAGCGCCGTGTGCCAGTCCGCCTCGGTCAGATAGAGCCGCGATGGCGGCAGGGCGCGATTGGCCGCCCCGCCTTTGCCCTGCGAGGCATCGCGCCGGGCCTCGTACGCGTCCGAGGTCAGGTTCCAGCGCTCGGCGCGGGCGGCCTCGACCTGGTTGTCGAGGAACAGGCGCGCCTTGTCCGGCAGGTAATCGAACAGGGTCTCCAGCCGCTCGTAGAACAGCGGCAGCCAGTGCTCCATGCCCTGACGCCGCGCGCCCTCGCTGACTGTCGCATAGAGCGGGTCGTCGCCCGGCGCGCCGAACAGGTTCAGATAGCCGGTGCGGAAGCGCGAGATGGCCTCGGGCGACAGCAGGGCCTCGGATACCGGGGCGAGCGAAATGCTGCGCAATTGGCCCGTTGAGCGCTGGGTCGCCGGGTCGAAGGTGCGGATCGATTCCAGCTCCGAGCCGAACATGTCCAGACGCACCGGCTCGTCGAAGCCCGGTGGGAAGACATCGATCACCCCGCCCCGCACGGCGAACTCGCCGCGCTCCGACACCGTCGAAGCGCGCATGTATCCGTTGGCCGCGAAGTAGCGCTCCAGCGCTACCGTATCGAGATCGAGGCCGACCGTGGTCTCGAACCCCGCGCCGCAGGTCACCTCGCGTGGCGGGGTGCGTTGCAGGGCCGCGCCGACGGTCGTGACGAACAGAACCGGCTTCGTGTCCGAGGCGTCGCGACAGGCAAGACGGGTCAGGGCCGCCATCCGCTCCGCCGAGATGGCCGAAGTCGGGCTCAGCCGGTCGTAGGGCAGACAGTCCCACGCCGGAAATTCGATGACCTCGACGCCGTCGGCGAAGAAACGGAAGGCCTGAACGAACTCGCCCATGCGGGCATAGTCTCGGGCGACGAAGACGCCGACGCCGCCGTCGGCCTTCAGCCGCTCGGCTACCATAAGGGCGTCCAGCCCCTCGGGCGCGCCGCCCAGTTCCTGATCCCCGCGGCGGGGCGCAGCAGCATCCATCAACCTGCTCCTTCGGCGACGGCGGCGGATACGTGCTCGGCCATGAAGGCGCGGATCTTCGTCATCACCGAACCGTCGTAGCGCTCGGGCGTCGGGACGGTCTGGATGATCCAGGCGTAGAGGGCGTGGTCGTCGTCCTCCATCAGCATGGCCTCGAACACGTCCAGCTCGGCATCGTCCAGCGTCGGTCCGACCTGCTCGGAGAACGGCCCCAGCACCAGATCGGCCTCGCGGAAGCCCCGGCGCCAGGCGCGGAAGGCGATCCGGCCCAGTCGGGCCTCTCTGTTCACGTCAGGACACGCGTTCGTATCGGTCACAAGAATCCTTGCCCGTTGAAGAGTTTGGTTGAACTGCACCGCAGTTCTGAATGTGACGGTGCAGATAGCGTTCCAGAGCGGCCTTCGCCAGCTATGCTGCGCGCAATGCGGCCCCAGATTCTCTTTCCGCTGTTCGCCGAGGTCTCCAGCCTGAAGGGCGTGGGGCCCAAGGTGCTGCCTCTGGTGCAGAAGGTGGCGGGGCCGCTGGTCCGCGACCTGCTGTTTCTGCCGCCGTCCGGTGTCGTGGTCCGTCGGCCGATGACCGCCGCCAATGCGACCGAGGGTTCGGTCGGCCTGTTCGAGGTGATGATCGACCGGCTGTTCGTTCCCGGAAAGCCGGGCGCGCCGATCAAGGTGCGGGCCAGCGACGAGACCGGCTTCGTCCATCTGATCTGGTTCGGCGGCTCGGCCCAGCACATCGAGCGCCTGCTGCCCAAGGGCCAGACGCGGATCGTCTCGGGCAAGGTCGAGCGGTTCAACAATGAGGTCCAGATCGTCCATCCGGATATCTTCAAGCCCGACGAGGCCGACGACATCGCCATGACCGAGCCGGTCTATCCGGCGACGCAGGGGCTGACCTCGCGCCAGATCCGCAAATTCGTCCAGGGCGCGATGGAGCATGCGGTCGATCTGCCGGAGTGGCAGGACCCGGCCTGGCTGGAGCGGCAGCGGTTCCCGGCGTGGCATGCGGCGCTGGAGCGTCTGCACGCTCCTCAAGGCGAACCGGACCTCGCGCCGGAGGCCGTAGCGCGTCAGCGACTGGCCTATGACGAACTGTTCGCGCACCAGTTGGCGCTGGCCCGGCGTCGGCGCGCGCGTCAGATCACGCCGGCGCCGGTCATCCGGCCGGGTGAGGCGTCCGAGCGCCTGCTCGCTGCCCTGCCCTTCACCCTGACCGGAGCCCAGGCGCAGGCCGTCGAGGACATCCGTCGCGATCTGGCGTCGGGCGAGCAGATGGGTCGTCTGCTGCAGGGCGACGTCGGCTCGGGCAAGACGGCGGTGGCGGCCTTGGCGCTGGCCGATGCGGCGGCTTCGGGCTTCCAGTCGGCCCTGATGGCGCCCACCGAGATTCTGGCCCGCCAGCACTATCAGCGGCTAGCGCCCATGCTGGAGGGCGCGGGCGTGACCGCGGTCCTGCTGACCGGCCGGGACACCCAGGCGGAGCGGCGGCCGAAGCTGGCGGCGCTGGCGTCGGGCGAGGCCCAGGTGGCGATCGGCACCCATGCCCTGTTCCAGGACGCCGTGCGTTTCGACCGACTGGCGCTTGCCGTCATCGACGAGCAGCACAGGTTCGGGGTCAACGAACGGCAGAGGTTGCAGGCCAAGGGCGATCCGAGGACGGGCGGCGTGCACCTGCTGACCATGTCGGCGACGCCGATCCCGCGTACGCTGGAGCTGACGCAGTACGGCGAGCTGGACGTGTCGCGCCTGACCGAGAAGCCGCCGGGTCGGACGCCGGTGACCACGGCCGTCCTGCCACAGGCCCGGATCGGCGAGGTGGCGAAGCGGCTGAAGGCAGCGCTGGACACCGGGGCCCAAGCCTACTGGATCTGCCCGCTGGTGGCCGAGAGCGAGGCCAGCGATCTGGCGGCGGCCGAGGCGCGGGCTGCGGACCTGCGCCGCATCCTGCAGGTCGAGGTCGGGCTGGCGCACGGCCAGATGCCGGGCGCGGAGCGGGAAGCGGTGATGGCGGACTTCGCCGACGGCCGGACGCCTCTGCTGGTCGCCACGACCGTGGTCGAGGTCGGGGTGGATGTGCCCAACGCCTCGATCATGGTAATCGAGCATGCCGACCGGTTCGGCCTGGCCCAGCTTCATCAGCTCAGGGGGCGGGTCGGGCGCGGAGCCAAGGCCTCGACCTGTCTGCTGCTGTACGGCGGCGGGGACGACGGGCTGGGTGAGACGGCGAAGCTCAGGCTGGAGACGCTGCGGCGAACCGAGGATGGTTTCGAGATCGCGGAAGAGGATTTCCGACTGCGGGGCGGCGGCGATCCTTTAGGCCTGAAGCAGAGCGGCTTCCCGGCCTATCGGTTCGCCGACCCGATCCGGCACCGGAGCCTGCTGCTGGCCGCGGCCGACGATGCCCGTCTGGTGCTGGGACGGGACCCGGACCTGACCTCGCCGCGGGGCGAGGCGATCCGGGTTCTGGAGGCCTTGTTCGACTGGAAGGCGGACCGGGGCGGCGCGGACTAGCCGGCGTGCGCGGCGCGCCAGGCGGCCGCGCGCGTCTGAACGTCCGCCTCAAGGTCGCCGTAGAATAGATTGTAAGGACGTGACTTTCTTCGGTCCGCCCAGCTACCGGTCTCGCGATAGGCTTCGAGGTCCGGCTCGGTATGGCGCAGCAGGCCCTCCCGGCATTCGGTGGCGATCTCGCGGGTGCGCAGCGCAGGCCGAGCACCCCATTCAAGGCCCGTGGCGTTGGTCGCGCCACGGCTGACGCGGGCGGCGACAGGCGTCTCGTCCGACGAACCGCTGACCGGGTTCACACAGATCGGCGTACGGCCCTGAAGCTCGACGAGATGGCCCCGGTCGTCCCAGCTCAGCGCCCGGCGCAGACGTCGATTGGCCGCGCCCTCGTTGTGATCGCCGACCGGCGAATAGACGATGGCGCAGGCCAGTTGGTCTCGACGCGAGCAGGCCGGGATGTTGGTCGCCAGACGCCCCTCGGGGACGATGACGTCCATCAGATAGACGGCGACCAGACGATCGCGCAGCGCCGGATCGCGGGCGACGCGCTCGCGCGTCAGCCGCTCGAGCAGGTCGCCGCCCTGCTCCACCCCGGCAAGTACGATGGGGCCGGTCGGATGGCGGGCGATCCAGGCGTCGAAGGCGGAAACAATGTCGCGGTAGGCAAAGGCGCGCGCCTCGCGGGCGTCCTCGCGCAATGTCAGGCGGGTGTAGAGGCTGGCCTGACGATACAGTGGCGCGCTGACGGGGCCGGCGGCGGCGAAGGGTCCCGCATGGTTGGGCAGGACGACGCGACGCAACCAGTCGTCAGACTTCCGGTCACCGATGGGGCCGTTCCAGTGACGTCCGCCCTCGTAGGTCGTGGAATGGACAAAGAAGACGGCGGCGTCACCCGCGCCCTGCGCCCGCGCATCCCGCAGGGCCCACGCCGCCGGATCGCCGTAGTCGGGGGCGATGGGCGGCTTATAGGTCTGGAACGGCACCTGGGGATCGAGGCCGGCGCGCAGGATGTCACCGCGCCACACGGCCACGGCGATGGTCAGGATGGCGACCATGGTCAGGCCGATCCAGCCGACCCACTGGCGGAAGGTCAGCCGGCGCAGCTTCACCGGTACTGATCCGACTGGCTGAGGAACTGCTGGACGTAGCGACGGACGCCCTCTTCCAGCGGCGTGGACTGGCCCTCGAAGCCGGCGGCGCGGACGCGGTCCATGCTGGCCTCGGTGAAGTACTGATACTTGTCCCGGATCGACAGCGGGGTGTCGACGTACTCGATGGCGGGCGCCTTGCCGGCGGCGGCGAAGGTGGCGTTGGCCAGGTCGAGGAAGGACCGCGCCTGCCCCGAGCCGGCGTTGAACACGCCCGAGACCGCCGGCGTCGCCAGCAGCCATTCGATGATGTCGACCACGTCTTCGACGAAGACGAAATCGCGCATCTGGCCGCCATCCGGATAGTTCGGATTGTGCGAACGGAACAGGGTGACGGGTTCGCCGGCCTGAACCTTGGGCCAGATCTGGGCCACGACCGACTTCATGCCGCCCTTGTGGTACTCGTTCGGCCCATAGACGTTGAAGAATTTCAGGCCCGCCCACTGGGACGGCTGATGCCCCTCCTCAGCCTGACGGACTGCGTACTGGTCGAACAGATATTTCGAGTAACCGTAGGCGTTTAGAGGACGAAGCGCCGACAAGGAATCAAGATCGTCGTTATCTGCGAAGCCGCCCTCGCCATCACCGTAGGTGGCGGCCGAAGAGGCGTAGATCAGTCGGGCGTCGCGCACGGCGCACCAGTCCCACAGGTCGCGCGACAGGCTGAAGTTGGTGCGCATGATCAGGTCCGCGTCGGCCTCGGTCGTCGAGGAAATGGCGCCCATGTGGACGACGGCCTCGATGGCTTCGGCGTGGTCCTCGAGCTTGTCGAACAGCTCCTCGGGCAGCCAGAAATCGGCGATGCGGTGCTTGGCCAGGTTCTTCCACTTGCCGAGCGCGGCGTCTTCCATGCGGTCGCAGACGACGACGTCGTGCCGCCCGCCGGCGCAGAGTCGGGCGACGATGTTCGAGCCGATGAAGCCCGCGCCGCCGGTCACAACGATCATCCGACGGGCCATCAGCTGTCCTTCATCTTCGAGATCGTACGGGTGGTGGAGAAGCCGTCCTCGAACGTCGCCAGTTTGACCTCGCCGCCCCAGCTCTCGACCAGATCGCCGCCGACGACGCCCTCCCGCGTGTAGTCCGCGCCCTTGATCAGGACGTCGGGCCGCAGGCGTTCGATCAGGGCGATGGGCGTGGGGTCATCGAAGCTGGTGACGCGGTCGACGGACTGTAGGCCGCCGATGACGACGGCGCGGCTGTCCAGGTCGTTGATGGGCCGGCCCTCGCCTTTCAGGCGGCGGACGGAGGCGTCGGTGTTGAGAGCGACCACCAGCCGGTCGCACCAGCTGCGGGCCTGGGCCAGATAGGCGACGTGGCCGCGGTGCAGGATGTCGAAGCAGCCGTTGGTGAAGCCGACCTTCAGGCCCTGACGCTTCCAACCCTCGACGACGTGGGCCAGCTCTTCGAGCGGCATGACCTTGGCATGGGCGCCCGAGGCGTGCTGGCTCATCTCGGCGTCGATCAGCTCGGCCGGCGAGACCACGGCGGTGCCGGCCTTTCCGACCACGACCCCCGAGGCGAGGATGGCGAACTCGACGGCGGTCTCCAGCGACGCGCCGGCGCCCAAGGCCAGGCCGAGCGCGGCCAGACCGGTGTCTCCGGCGCCGGAGACATCGAAGACCTCGCGGGCGCGGCCGGGGAAATGCTTCGCCTCGCCGCCACGGCGCATCAGACTCATGCCCTTGCCGGCGCGGGTGACCACGATGGCCTTCGCGGTCGTGGCGTCCAGCAGGGCTTTCAGCGCGATCTCGACCTCGCCGTCGGTGTCGACCGGCAGGCCGGTGGCCCCGGCCAGTTCGCTGGCGTTGGGTTTGATCAGATCGACGGCCCCGTAGCGGGCGAAGTCGCGGCCCTTGGGGTCGACGATCACGGGCGCGCCAGACTGCGCGGCGGCGGCAAGCGCCTGGGCGATCAGTGCGTCGCTGACCACGCCCTTGGCGTAGTCCGACAGCAAGTAGACGGAAGCGCCCGTAAACGCGTCGCTTTCGGTGGCCGGCAGCGGGGCGTCTTCCTCGTCGAGGCGGAGCAGTTGCTGGCCGGCGGCGACGAAGCGGGTCTTGACGATGGTGGCGGCGCCGGGCCGGCGCTCGACGGCGTCCTCGACACTGTCCTCGGCGGCGATAAGGACCGAGAGCTCGTCGCCGGCGGAGTCGGCGCCAGCGACAGCGCCCAGCCGGGCGACGCCGCCCAGGGCCGCGATGTTGCGCGCCACATTGCCCACGCCGCCGGGCATGGCCGTGGTGCGGCGGGTCTTCAGGACGGGGATGGGCGCCTCGGGCGAGATGCGGCTGACCTCGCCGTAGACGTAGCGGTCCAGCATCAGGTCGCCGACGCAGGCCACCCTCAGCCCGCGCACGCGCTCCAGAAGGGCCTGCAAGCCGCCAAGGTCGAGGGTCCGATCAGCCATGTGCCTGAGCTAAAGCGCGCCCGCCTTTCACACAACCGCCCTGTGATGCAACTGATGCAATCGATGCAATCGATGCATCGGAGGCAAGATCAGGCGGCCTTCGCCATGCGGGACTTGGACAGGTCGTCGTAGGCCAGCAGTTCGGCGGCGAGATCCTCGAACTGGTTCAGCGGGACCATGTTCGGGCCGTCCGACGGAGCGTTGTCGGGGTCCTGATGGGTCTCCATGAAGACGGCGTCCACGCCGACGGCCACGGCGGCGCGGGCCAGGACCGGCACGAACTCGCGCTGGCCGCCCGAGGAGGTCCCCTGCCCGCCCGGCTGCTGGACGCTGTGGGTCGCATCGAAGACGACCGGGCAGCCGATCTCGCGGAGCACCGGCAGGGCGCGCATGTCACTGACCAGCGTGTTGTAGCCGAAGCTGGCGCCACGCTCGCAGGCCATGACGTTGGGGTTTCCGGCGCCGGTGACCTTGGCGATGACGTTCTTCATGTCCCAGGGCGCTAGGAACTGGCCCTTCTTGATGTTGATCGCCTTGCCCGTGGCGGCGGCGGCCAGCAGCAGGTCAGTCTGGCGGCTGAGGAAGGCCGGGATCTGCAGCACGTCGACGACTTCGCCGGCGATCCGGCAGTGCTCCTCGGTGTGGACGTCAGTCAGGACCGGCAGGCCGAGGGTCTCGCGGATCTCGGCGAAGATGGGCAGCGAGCCTTCGAGGCCGAAGCCGCGGGCGGCGTTGGCCGAGGTGCGGTTCGCCTTGTCGAAGCTGGTCTTGTAGATGATGCCGACGTTCAGGCGCTCGCCGATCTCCTTCAGCGCACTGGCCATCTCGAGGGCGTGCTGACGGCTTTCCAGCTGGCACGGACCGGCGATGAAGACGATGCGCTGGCCGCCGCCGATGCTGACGGGGCGGGTCAGACCGTCCTTGATGTCGATGATGGCGTTCGGCTGAGACACGGCGAAATCCTGAAATGCGCTTGGCGACGCGCGGCCATTACCGCACTTATGCGGCGATCAGGTGGCGTCGGACGTTGAGGTTCGCAAGCTATCACGGAGCCCGACCGAATGACCACCAGACCGGCGCCTGTCATCCTGTGGTTCCGCCGCGACCTGCGGCTGGCCGACAATCCGGCCCTGAACCACGCCGCCGAGACGGGACGGCCGATCCTGCCGGTCTATATCCACGACATGGGACCGGGCGTGCGCCGCCCCGGCGCGGCGTCCCTGTGGTGGCTGGACAAGTCCCTGCGCGCGCTGGACGACAGCCTGAAGGCGCGTGGATCGCGACTGATCCTGCGTTCGGGCGATTCGGAGGGCGAACTGCGCCGTCTGATCGACGAGACCGGCGCGGACGCGGTCTTCATGAACCGGCTGTTCGACCCCGACGCTTTCGCCCGCGACGCCGACATCGCCCATGCTCTCAAGGAGGACGGGGTCGAGGTGAAGGGCTGGAACGGCTCGCTGCTATGCCGTCCGGGCGGGGTGATGACCGGCTCCGGCGGACCCTACAAGGTGTTCACCCCCTTCATGAAGGCGCTGCTGGCCAAGGCCGAGGCGCCGCCGCACACGCTGGGGCCGCGCGAGATCGATACGCCGACGAGCGTGAAGAGCGAGGCGGTCGACGACTGGAGCCTGCACCCGGACAAACCCGACTGGTCCGGCGGCTTCGACTGGACCCCGGGCGAGGCCGGGGCGAGCGAGGCGCTGTCTGACTTCCTGTCGAAAGGGCTGAAGACCTATTCCGTCGGCCGGGACCGGCCGGGCGAACCGGGATCGAGCCGCCTGTCCCCTCACCTGCATTGGGGCGAATTGCATCCTTGGCGGGTGGTCGAGCAGGTCCGCAAGGCGGCCTCCGATGGGCGCGTGCCGGCCGCGGAAGCGGACAAGTTCGTCGCCGAACTGGGATGGCGCGACTTCTCGACCCAGCTACTGCATCACTTCCCGCGGATGACCGACACGGCCTTCCGGCCCGAGTATGACGCGATGCCGTGGCTGACGGACATCAAGGGCTTCAACGCCTGGAAGAAGGGGCTGACCGGCTATCCGATCGTCGACGCCGGCATGCGCCAGCTGTGGACCACGGGCTGGATGCACAATCGGGTGCGGATGATCGTCGCCTCATTCCTCGTGAAGGACCTGCTGATCGACTGGCGCAAGGGCGAGGCGTGGTTCTGGGACACCCTCGTGGACGCCGACCTCGGCAACAATGTGCAGAATTGGCAATGGATTGCGGGATCCAGTGCCGACGCTTCGCCGTACTTCAGGGTGTTCAATCCGACCACCCAAGGGGCGAAGTTCGATGCAAAGGGTCAATACGTCCGCCGCTGGGTCCCGGAGATCGCCGCCCTGCCCGACAAGTGGATCCATGCGCCGTGGACAGCCCCGGCCGAAGTCTTGCGCGACGCCGGTATCGGTCTCGGCAGGGACTATCCAAAGCCCATCGTCGATCACGGCGAGGCCCGCGACCGGGCGCTGGACGCGCTCAAGGTGGTCACCCGCTCGCGTCAGCCCGACGACGATTCCGACCGGGATTGACGCTTACAGCTCCGCCACCCAGATTTCGCGATCATGACCTCCATTCCCGCAGAGCGTCATTCCATCGGGTCGCGCACCCCGCGCGCGGCGGCGCTGCTGCTCCGCCTGCTGGGCTCGAACTGGACCTACGGCAAGCTGACCGTGCTGCTGCCCGGCGGCGCGATGCACTGTCTGGAGGGTGCGGAGACCGGGCCGGCGGCGGTTCTGGACATCCGCGATTACCGCTTCGCTGCCCGGGTTCTGGCCAATGGCGATATCGGGTTCGCCGAGGGCTATATGGCCGGCGAGTGGGAGACGCCGCAGCTGGCGACCCTGCTGGAGGTTCTGGCGCAGAACTACGATCACATCCGCCGGCTGTTCGACGGCAATCCGGTCATGGGCGTGGTCAACTGGATCTCGCACCGGCTGAACCGCAACAGCCGCAAGGGCTCAAGAAAGAACATCCACGCCCACTACGATCTGGGCAACGCCTTCTACGCGACCTGGCTCGACCCCTCGATGACCTATTCGTCGGCGCGCTTCACCGCCGCCAGCCAGTCGCTTGAGGCCGCCCAGCGCGAGAAATACGCCTCGCTGGCGCGGATCACGGACCTGAAGCCGGATCACAGCGTGCTGGAGATCGGCTGCGGCTGGGGCGGGTTCGCCGAGTTCGCGGCGAAGGAAGTCGGGGCCAGGGTCACCGGCATCACCATCTCGCAGGAGCAGTACGACTTCGCCCGCCAGCGGATATTCAATGCCGGCCTGACGGAACGGGTAAGCATCGAACTGGTCGACTATCGCGACGTCGAGGGCAGGTTCGACCGGGTGGCGTCGATCGAGATGTTCGAGGCTGTCGGACAGGAATACTGGCCTGCCTACTTCGGCAAGATCCACGACGTGCTGGAGCCCGACGGTCGCGCGGGGCTGCAGATCATCACAATCGAGGACGCCCTGTTCGAGGAGTACAATCGCCGGACGGACTTCATCCAGAAGTACGTCTTCCCGGGCGGGATGCTGCCTTCGGAGCCCAGGCTGGAGCCCGTCGTCGCGGCGGCTGGGCTGGGCAAGGTCGGCGTGGAGCGCTTCGGCCTCGATTATGCCGAGACCCTGAAGCTGTGGGACGAGCGGTTCCAGACGGCATGGCCGCGTATCGAGGCCAACACGACCTTCGACGAGCGGTTCCGTCGGCTCTGGCGCTTCTATCTGGCCTATTGCGAGGCCGGCTTCCGGTCGCGTCGCATCGACGTGATCCAGCTGGGTCTGGCGAAGGCCTGAACGCGGGGGCATAGGTCGGCGATGACCTCTCCCCTGATCTCCACCGAGGAACTGGCGGCGCGGATCGGCGATCCCGCGCTGCGGATACTGGACGCCAGTTGGCATCTGGACGGACGCGACGCGCGGGCGGACTTCCTCGCGGCCCACGTCCCGGGCGCGGTCTTCGTCGATCTGGACGCCATTTCGGATCAGGACAGCGACCTGCCGCACATGCTGCCGAGCCCGGCGTCCTTCTCGGCCTCGATGGGCTTGCTGGGCGTGTCCGACGAAAGTCCGGTTGTGGTCTACGATACCGCAGGCCTGTTCTCGGCGGCGAGGCTCTGGTGGATGCTGAGGGTCATGGGGTGCGGCGACGTGCGGGTGCTGGACGGCGGCCTGCCGGCTTGGATCGCCGAGGGGCGACCGACCGAAGAGGGCCACGCCCACTCCTCCGGCTTCGCCCTGTTCCAGCCGCGCTTCGCCCCATCGGCGGTGGCCGGTCTGGACCATGTGCACGGCGCGCTGGATATCGGCGGACAGGTGGTGGATGCCCGTGGCGGCGCCCGTTTCCGCGGCGAGGCGCCCGAACCGCGTCCGGGTGTCAGGCCGGGTCACATGCCCGGCGCGATCAACCTGCCCTATGCCGCCCTGCTGAACCCCGACGGCCGGATGAAGCGGGGCGCAGCGCTGGAGGCGGCTTTCGCGAACGCCGGCGTGGACATCGAAAAGCCGGTGATCACCACCTGCGGATCGGGCGTAACGGCGGCCATTCTGTCACTGGGCCTGTCCGAGCTCGGACGCCCTTCGGCGCTGTATGACGGCAGCTGGGCGGAGTGGGGCGTGCGACCCGATGTCCCCGTCGAGGTCGGTCCCGTCGGGAACCGTACATAGCCTCGCTTCGTTCTGGTCCTGTCTTTCTCCCCAGGAGCATAACGATGAAAACGATGTTGAAACTGACCCCCGTGATCGCCGCTGTCGGCCTGCTGGCCGCCTGTGGCTCGACGATGGAACAACGCGCCGCCACCGGCGCCATCGGCGGCGCTGTCGCCGGCCAGGTTATCGGCGGCGACACCGGCGCGACCGTCGCCGGCGCTGCGATCGGTGCTGCCGCAGGTGCGGCCACCACGCCGCGTCGTCCGCGCTAAGCGACGGTACAGCCAAAAACGAAAGCGGCCCCGGCGAGCAATCGCCGGGGCCGTTCTCTTGTTCATCGTCCGGATCACCAGATCCGGGCGCGGGCTTCCGGAGCCAGATACTGCTCGTCGCCCGGCTGGACGCCGAAGGCGGCGTACCAGGCGTCGATGTTCCGCGGCGGCACGGCGGCGCGGTACTGGGCCGGGGCGTGCGGATCGACGGTCACCTGCTGGCGCAGGGCCTCGTCGCGAATATTCTCCCGCCAGACCTGGGCCCAGCCGAGGAAGACGCGCTGCTCGCCGGTCAGGCCGTTGATCACCGGGGCCGGCTGGCCATTGAGCGACATGCGGTAGGCGTCCAGCGCCATCAGCAGACCGCCCAGATCGGCGATGTTCTCGCCCATCGTCAGGTCGCCGTTGACGTTCACGCCCTCGAACGGGCTCAGCGCCGAGTATTGCGCGCCCAGAACGCGGGCCCGCTCCTCGAAGCGGGCGGCATCCTCAGCCGTCCACCAGTCGCGCAGCACGCCGTCGCCATCGACCTTGCGGCCCTGATCGTCGAAGCCGTGGGTGATCTCGTGGCCGATGACCGCGCCGATGCCGCCGTAGTTCACGGCCGGATCGGCGTGCGGATCGAAGAACGGCGCCTGCAGGATGGCCGCCGGGAAGACGATCTCGTTGCGCGGAGGGTTGTAGTAGGCATTCACCGTCTGCGGGGTCATACCCCACTCCAGCGGATCGACCGGCCTGGACAGCTTCTCGAGATTGTACGCCCACTCGAAGGCGGCCGAGCGCTCGACGTTGCCGTACAGGTCACCGGCGTCCAGACGCAGGCCGTCATAGCTGCGCCATTGCTCGGGATAGCCGATCTTCACCCCGAAGCGGCTCATCTTGTAGAGCGCCTGCCGGCGGGTTTCCGGTCCCATCCAGTCCAGTTGCTCGATGCGGGCCGTCATGGCGCGACGCAGGTTGGCGACCAAGGCCTCCATCTGGGTCTTGGACTCGGCCGGGAAGTGGCGGGCGACGTACTCGCGGCCCAGCACCTCGCCGAGGGAACTGTCGACCAGTTGGACGCCCCGCTTCCAGCGCGGCCGGTTCTCCGGCTGGCCGTTCAGGGTCTTGCCGTGGAAGTCGAAGTGGGCGGTCACGAAGGCCGACGACAGATAGGGCGCGGCCTGATCGATGACGTGGAAGGCCTGCCACGACTGCAACGTCGCGACCGGCGTCTCGCCATAGACCTGCGCCATGCCCGGGAAGGCGGTGTTGTTGGCGGCGATCAGGGTCGGGACCGAGGCCACGCCCGCGCCCGTCGCCCACGCCTGCCAGTCGAAGCCCGGCGCAGCGGCGGCCAGCTCGGCCAGGGTGGCCGGATTGTACATCTTGTCGATCTGGCGGTTCTCGACCTGGGTCCAGTGATGGCGGGCCAGAGCCGTTTCGAACGCCAGCACGTCGGCGGCGGCCTGTTCGGCGTTGGCCCAGCCGGCCAGCGTCAGCACCTGGGCGACATAGGCCTGATAGGCGGCGCGCTGCGGGGCGAAGCTGTCTTCCAGATAGTAGTCGCGGTCCGGCAGGCCGAGCCCGCCCTGCACCACATAGGCTCCATTGCGGTTCGGGTCCTTAAGGTCCTCGAACACCTGCACGCCGAAGATCGAGGCGCCGAACTCGCCCTGGCTGCGGCCCATCAGGGTGGCCATCTTCTCGCGGGTGTCGGCGGCGCGGACGGCGGCCAGATCGGCGGCGAGCGGCGTCGCGCCGAGGCGCTCAACCGCGGCCTCGTCCATGAAGCTGCCGTAGAAGGCACCGATGCGGCCGGCGTCGGCGCTGGCGGTCGGATTGGCGGCGCTCTCGTCGATCAGGGCGCGCAGGTTCTCCTGCGAGCGGTCGTACAGGGCGTCGAACACGCCGTAGGAGGTTTTGTCCGCCGGGATGGCGTTGCTGGTCAGATAGTGGCCGCTGGCGAAGCGATTGAAGTCATGGCCGGGGCGGACCGAGGTATCCATGCCCGACATGTCGAAGCCGAAGCCGCCGATCTCGGCCTCGCCAGCGGCGGGCGCGGGCGGCGTGGTCTGGGCGTGGGCGAGATTGGCGGCGAGAAACAGCGCGGCGCCGGCGGCGCAGGCCATGAAGCGAAGTCTGAGCATGAACTGCTCCCGTTGGAGAAAACGGGCGGACCCTGCTCCCTCCGTGACAGGATGTCGCGCCCGAATTCGGCGCATTACAAAAAGCTAATGAAGCTTCCGGCAGAAGTCGGCGAGCGCCTGCGGATAGAGGTTGTGCTCGGCGGTCAGGACGCGCTGGGCGAGGCTCTCCGGCGTGTCTCCGGCGACGATCGGCACGGCGGCCTGCGCCAGCGCAGGGCCCTCATCGACACCCTCGGTGACCAGATGGACTGTGCAGCCGGCCTCGGCGTCGCGCGCTTCGATGGCGCGGGCGTGGGTGTCAAGGCCCGGATATTTCGGCAGCAGGCTGGGGTGGATGTTCAGCATGCGCCCGGCCCATTGGCCGACCAGCCAGGGCGTCAGCAGGCGCATGTAGCCAGCCAGGGCGACGACCTCGACGCCGCTGGCCCGCAGCGCCTCGTCCACCGCGCGCTCATGGGCCTCGCGGTCCTTGCCGAAGGGACGATGATCGATGGCGACAGTGGCCACGCCCGCGGCGGAGGCAATGGCCAGTCCGCCCGCCTCATCTTTATTGGACAGCACCAGCACGACTTCGAACGGCGCATCCGGCGCGCGACCGGCCTCGATCAGGGCGGCCATGTTCGAGCCGGTCCCGGAGATCAGGACGGCGACACGGACGCGCGGACCACTCATGACGGTCAGGCGGCTTCCAGCTGACCGCAAACGAAGGCGACCTCGCCGGCGTTCAGCAGGGCGGCCAGCACCGGCTCGGCGTTCTCGGCCGCGACGATCAGGATGAAACCGACGCCGCAGTTGAAGGTGCGGCGCAGTTCGTGATCCGAAATGCCGCCGACCTCGCCCATCCACTGGAACACGGCCGGCATCGGCCAGGCGTCCCAGTCGAACTTCGCCTGCAGGCCCTCGGCGATGCAGCGCGGCGGATTCTCGATCAGGCCGCCGCCGGTGATGTGGGCCGCGCCCTTGACCAGTCCGCCCTTCATCAGAGGCAGCACCGGCTTCACATAAATCCGGGTCGGCTCCATCAGGGCCTGGGCCAGCGAGCGGTCCTTGGTGAAGGGCGCATCGTCGCCCCAGCCGAGGCCGGACTTCTCGACCACCTTGCGGATCAGCGAATAGCCGTTCGAGTGCGGACCCGATGAGGCCAGACCGATGATGATGTCGCCGGCCTGCTGGCGATCCAGATACGGCAGGGCGTGGCCGCGCTCGACCGCGCCCAGCGAGAAGCCGGCCAGATCGTAGTCGCCGCCCGAATACATACCCGGCATCTCGGCCGTCTCGCCGCCCACAAGGGCGCAGCCGGCCTGACGGCAGCCCTCGGCAATGCCGGCGACGACGCGCTTGGCCGCATCCACGTCCAGCTTGCCGGTGGCGTAGTAGTCGAGGAACAGCAGGGGCTCGGCGCCCTGGGCCAGCAGGTCGTTCACGCACATGGCGACCAGATCGACGCCGACGCCGTCATGACGTCCGGTCTCGATCGCGATTCTCAGCTTGGTGCCCACGCCGTCGGTCGTGGTGACGATCAGCGGGTCCTCGAACCCGGCCGCCTTCAGGTCGAACAGGGCGCCGAAGCCGCCCAGCGAGGGCTCCGAACCGGCGCGGGCCGTGGATTTGGCCAACGGCTTGATCGCATCGACCAGCATCTCTCCGGCGTCGATATCGACCCCTGCGTCGGCGTAGGTCAGGCCGTTGCCAAGCTTGTCGGAGGTGTCGCTCATCGGTCACGGGCCTGAATCAGAGGGCGGAATTGTGTCGCGGCACTTGCCACAACGGGCGCGCGCGGGGCTATAGCATCCGAATGACGCCGATCACCACCACCGAGGCGCTGCAGGAGTTCTGCGCGCGTCTGGCCAACCAGCCCTTCATCACCGTCGACACCGAGTTCATGCGGGAAACGACGTACTGGCCGAAGCTCTGCCTGATTCAGGCGGCCTCGCCGACCGACGCCGCGATCATCGATCCGCTGGCCGATGGGCTGGATATGACCCCCTTCCTCGACCTTCTTCGGGACGAATCGATTCTCAAGGTCTTCCACGCCGCCCGTCAGGACGTGGAGATTTTCGTGAAGCTGGGCGCCATGCCCAGGCCGATGTTCGACACCCAGGTCGCCGCCATGGCCGCCGGTTTTGGCGATCAGGTCTCCTACGAGGCCCTGGTCCGCCAGATGCTTCGTCAGGAAGTCGACAAGGGCAGCCGCTTCACCGACTGGGCCCGCCGCCCGCTGTCGGACGCCCAGCTGGTCTACGCGCTGGGCGACGTTACCCACCTCGCGGCCCTGTACCCCAAGCTGCGGGATCGCCTGCAACGCGACGGTCGTCTGGACTGGGTCATGGCCGAGATGGACGACCTGACCGATCCGGCGCTGTACGACACCGATCCGGAAAAGGCGTGGAAGCGCCTGAAGCCGAAGAAATACTCCGCGAAATACCTGTCCGCCTTCGTCGCCACCGCCGTGTGGCGCGAGCGCGCGGCGCAGGAACGTGACCAGCCGCGCGGCCGCATCCTGAAGGACGAGGCCATCGATGAGATCGCGGCCCAAGGCCCGACCGATCCGGACGCCTTCAATCGCCTGCGGTCGGTGCCCAAAGGCTTCGGCGCCTCGCGTCTGGGTCTGGAACTGATCGCCGAGCTGAAGCGCGTGCTGGCCGATCCGGAAGCCCATGCGCCCAAGCTGGAGCGTCCCGCCCACAACCAGCCGGCTCCGCCGTCCGTGGTCGAGCTGCTAAAGGTCCTGCTGAAGGCCAAAAGCGACAACGCCGGCGTGGCCACCAAACTGATCGCCAATGTCGCCGACCTCGAGAAGATCGCGCTGGACGACAACGCCGACGTCGAGGCCCTGAAGGGCTGGCGGCGCCAGCTGTTCGGCGACGACGCGCTGAAGCTGAAACGCGGCGAAATCGCCTTGGTCCTCAACGGACCGCGGGTAGAGGTGGTGGAGATCGAATAGGTCTCCACGCTCCAGCCGTCATTCTCCCCCTATAACCGTCATCCTCGGGCTTGACCCGAGGATCGGAGGTCGAGGGGGACTGTGCCTCTGAGGATGGCCCGCCGGTCAGCGGAACATCGGCTGTCACCGAGCGAGGGGATGGTCCGATCCTCGGGTCAAGCCCGAGGATGACGGGTTTCAAATGGGGAGGCGCTGAGCCGCCGCTCCCGCAAGGAAAAAGGGGA
>NZ_BAAAGA010000005.1:301154-310012 GCF_039523815.1 Brevundimonas kwangchunensis
TTCGAGCGGCCCTTCTGTTTGATCAGGCCACGGTGGCCTTGACGATCTTGCCCGGCGAGCGCGGCGGCTCGCCCTTCGGCAGGGCGTCGACGTGTTCCATGCCTTCGACCACCTGGCCCCAGACCGTGTACTGGCGGTCAAGGAAGGTGGCGTCGTCGAAGACGATGAAGAACTGGCTGTTGGCCGAGTTCGGGTCCGAGGTGCGGGCCATCGAGCAGACGCCGCGCACGTGCGGTTCGGCCGAGAACTCCTGCTTCAGGTTCGGCTTCTTCGAACCCGAGGTGCCGGTGCCGGTCGGATCGCCGCCCTGAGCCATGAAGCCCGGGATCACGCGGTGGAAGACGACGCCGTCATAGAAACCTTCCGACGCCAGGTCGGTGATCTGCTTGACGTGGTTCGGCGCCAGGTCCGAACGCAGCTTGATCACGACGTCGCCGCCGTTGCCGTCGCCGTTGTCGAGGGTGAAGGTCAGAGTTTCGGCCATCAGGCTCTCCTGTCTGTGTCGGTGACACGCGTCGCTGGAACGCACAGCCCCCGAAGGGGCTGCCCGCTTAGCCGACGATCTGGTCTTCGGTGAAGAACTGGGCGATTTCGATGCCGGCGTTCTCGAGGCTGTCCGAACCGTGCACCGAGTTCTCGCCGATCGACAGGGCGAACTGCTTGCGGATGGTGCCTTCGGCGGCCTGTTCCGGGTTGGTGGCGCCCATGACTTCGCGGTAGGCGGCGACGGCGTTCGGGCCTTCCAGAACCTGGACGACGACCGGCTCGGCGGTCAT
The DNA here is from genome assembly GCF_039523815.1 of Brevundimonas kwangchunensis. Taxonomy (NCBI): domain Bacteria; kingdom Pseudomonadati; phylum Pseudomonadota; class Alphaproteobacteria; order Caulobacterales; family Caulobacteraceae; genus Brevundimonas; species Brevundimonas kwangchunensis. The sequence goes on from NZ_BAAAGA010000005.1 coordinate 301,931, forward strand.
CTGCTCGACCAGCTCGCCGTAGAACGGACGCTCGGCGTGGACTTCGTAGAACTTCTTCGCCTGGTCGGTCGACAGCTTGACGCGGCGCTGGGCGACGATGCGCAGGCCGGCGCCTTCGATCACGGCGTTGATGGCGCCGGTCAGGTTGCGACGGGTGGCGTCCGGCTTGATGATCGAGAAGGTGCGTTCGGTCATGGGATGACTTCTGGTTTGGGAGATTGAAGGTCGCGGGCTTATAGACGCGCCCTCCCCGGTTTCCAACTGCCCCACATTTTTGCCTTCATCGCTCCCCGGGAGCGGGAAAAGGTCCCGAGTTCCAGACGACCATGCTCCAGATCAACCGCCTGACCCTCAACGCCTGGGGCCGCTCGTTCCTCGACGACGCCTCTGTCAGCCTGCCGCCCGGCGCCAAGGTCGGCCTTGTCGGCCGCAACGGCATCGGCAAGTCGACCCTGTTCAAGGTCATCCTGGGCGAACTGGTGGCCGGGGGCGACGAGGTGTCGCTGCCCAAGACCGCCCGCATCGGCTCGGTCGATCAGGAGCACCCCGCCACGCCCGTCAGTGTGCTGGAAACGATTCTCGAGGCCGACGTCGAGCGCCACAGTCTGCTGACCCGGCTGGAGACCGCCGAGCCCGAGGAGATGGGTGAAATCTGGTCGCGCCTGATCGAGATCGACGCCGACGCCGCCCCGGCCAAGGCCGCCGAAATCCTCGTCGGCCTCGGCTTCTCGCAGGAGGACATCCAGCGCCCGATGGCCCACTTCTCGGGCGGCTGGCGGATGCGCGTGGCCCTGGCCGCGGCCCTGTTCGCCGAGCCGGACATGCTGCTGCTGGACGAACCGACCAACTATCTCGATCTGGAAGGCGCTCTTTGGCTTGAGGCGCGCCTGAAGAAATACCCGGCGACGGCCCTGATCATCTCCCACGATCGCGAGATGCTGAACGAGGTCTGCACCCACATCCTGCACCTGTCGAACCGCAAGCTGGACCTCTACACCGGCAACTACGACACGTTCGAAAAGACGCGGGCCGAGAAGCTGCGCCTGATGGCGGCCACCCAGTCCAAGCAGGAGGCCGAGCGCGCGCACCTGCAGAAGTTCATCGACCGCTTCAAGGCCAAGGCGTCCAAGGCGACCCAGGCCCAGTCGCGGGTCAAGAAGCTGGAGAAGATGGAGCGGATCGAGCTGCCGCCCGAGGAGCGCGTCGCCCCCTTCGTCCTGCCTTCGCCGGAACGCCCCCTGCCCCCGCCCCTGATTCGGCTGGAGCGCGCCAATGTCGGCTATGAGCCGGGCAAGCCGATCCTGCGCAATCTGAACCTGCGCATGGATCTGGACGACCGCATCGGCCTGCTGGGCGTCAACGGCGCCGGCAAGTCGACCTTCGCCAAGCTGATCGCCAAGGCGCTGACGGTCGAGACCGGCGAGTTCCACCGCGACGGCAAGATGCGCGTGGGCTGGTTCCACCAGCACCAGATCGAGGCGATGGACCCGACCGACACGCCGCTGGAGATCATCCGCCGCGCCATGCCGGAGGCGTCGGAGAGCAGCCGCCGCTCGAGGCTGGCCCAGTTCGGCCTGCCGTTCCAGAAACAGGAAACGACCGTCGCAAGCCTGTCCGGCGGCGAGCGCGCCCGCCTGCTGCTGAACCTGGTGGCGATGGACTCGCCCCACATTCTGATCCTCGACGAACCGACCAACCACCTGGACATCGACAGCCGCCGGGCCCTGCTCGATGCGCTGAACGAGTACACCGGAGCCGTCATCCTGATCACCCACGACCGCTCGCTGATGGAGCTGGTGGCCGACCGGCTGTGGCTGGCCGCCGACGGCACGGTGACGCCGTTCGAGGGCGACATGGACGACTATGCCAAGTTCGTTCTGGACCGCGCCAAACAGGCCGGGATGAAGCCGTCGCAGGTCAAGCATGAGCCCGAGGCTGAAGCTGCGCCGGTCGCCGCCGCGCCTGCCCAGAAGCAGCAGAAGAAGGGCGGCCCGTCGCCATCGACCCTTCGCCATGCCGTGAAGAAGGCCGAGGAGCGGATGACCCAGCTCGCCGCCGACCTCAGCCGCCTCGACGACGACCTCGCCAACGCCGCGGCGACCGATCCGAGGAAGCTGGAGGGCCTCAGCCGCTCGCGCGCCAAGACCCAGGCCGATCTCGACGCCGCCGAGGCCGCCTGGATGCAGGCCGAGGAAGCCCTGGCCGAGGCCACCGCATGACGCCGATCAAATTCACCCGCGAGGAGATCGCGGCCATCTCCGCGAAGCTGCGCCCCTATTTCCGGGACGAACTGGAGGTCGAACTACGCGACCTGCCGGCCGAGATGCTGATCGAGTTTCTCGCCCGCGAGATCGGGCCGTTCTTCTACAATCGCGCCCTCTACGACGCCCAGGCCGTGGTGGCGAAGAAGGCCGAGGACATCGCCGAGGCGATCGCCGGTCTGGAGCGCAGCGAGTAACGCTCCGGTAACGCGAATCTTCGGACCGTCTCCCGTGAAAGAGGAGACCGCCATGATCCGCACCGCGCTGATCGCCGCCGCCCTTCTGGTCGCCACGCCGGCACTGGCGCAGGAGCCGACTGCGGACGGCTACCAGTTGCAGATGTCTGTCGTCCGCAATGGCGTGACAGTGATCTCCACCCGCACCCAGATCGCCGAAGGCGCGCCCGCCAGCGCGACGGCCGTCATCGGCGACGTGACCTACGACTTCGAGGCCAATCTCTTCACCGTCCAAGGCGATGGCGCCGAGGCCCAGATGATGGTCGAGGCCCACCTGTCCCGCGACAACGAGCAGATTGCGGCGCCCCGCCTGACGTTCCTGCGCAACCAGAGCGCCGGCATCGGCATCGGCGACGAGACCGGCGATGTGCTGCGGATGAACATCGTCCCGATCGTGGCGGGCGAGCCCCGGTCCGAAGTTCAGGAGTGACGACCACGGGCGGAGCGACCCTTGCCCCGCCCGCACCGTCTGCCGTCAGGACTGACCGGCCTGCATGTAGGTTTCCTCGTAGGGCTGGACGACGACCCAGCCCTCGCCGGCGAACTTCATCTGGATGCTCTCGCCCGAGCCGCGGCCGACGAAGGTCTTCAGCGAGATGTCGGTGGCGATCTCCGGCTGCAGCGTGCCCGACCAGGCGACCGTGGCGTTCGGATCGGTGAAGACCGGCCCTGTCGCCGCGCTGACCTTGAGGATCAGCGGATCGTAGTGCGAGGTGATCGCCACGATGCCCTTGCCGCTCAGGCGCACGTTGAACAGGCCGCCCGACATCATGCCGGCCACGCGCTTCATCATGGTGATCTGGTTGTCGATGCCGGTTTCCAGCGCCAGCACGTCATTGCCGTTGGCGAAGATGGTCTCGCCGTCGAGCCGCAGCAGGGTGATCTTCTTGCCGGCGTCGGCGAGATAGACACGGCCCTGGCCCTCGACCTTCATCAGCACCATGCCCTCGCCGCTTACGGCCTTCTTCAGCAGGTTGCCGAGGCCCTGCTCCAGCAGCCCCTGCCGCGTGAACTTCACCTGGCCCGTCCGCGCCACCATGGCGCCGGCCTTGGCCCAGACCGAGCCGTTCAGCCGGATCTCGAGCAGTCGGTCGTTCTCAAGCTCGAACGCCTCGCTGGTGACGTCCTCTTCCTTGTAGGCGGCGATGAACTCGGCAAGGCTCTTTGCAGGCATGGTGATCCTCTGAAATGAACTCTCGGGGGGACGCGCAGGCTGGTCGGATAATCCCGACGGTACAAGTCTCACGTGACATCGACACGATTGCAAACGCCTCGCAATCTTATGGGGTCCCCGCCGATCTGATCGGGAGGCCTTCGATGGCGAAATACGGGCTGACGCTGGCCATGCTGGCCGGCGTGATGGCGGCGCTGAACGGCGGAGCCGCGCTGGCGGATTCGCCCTATCTGCGCCCCAACGGCGACACGCCGATCGGCGCCGTCACCCATCTGCGCGATCTGGCGGTGTTCGAGGCCGAGACGCCCGTCGACGGCACCTACCGCCTGTCCTCAGGTCCGCGCGAAGGCCGGACGGCGAAGATGTGCCGCAACGCCGAGGGCGTCTGGAACCCCTCCCCGCTACGCGGAGAGGTGAGGCGTGCAATTCACCTCTCCACGCAGTGAGGAGGTGGCCCGGCCGCGCGGCGGACGAGACGGAGGGGGCTACGCCTAGATCAACCCGCTGAGCGGCGAACTCGCGCTGGCATACATCCGCTTCGGCATCCGACCGGCCAGATAGCCTTCGCGCCCGGCGATCACCGCGTGCTTCATCGCAGACGCCATCAGGATCGGATCGGTGGCGCCGGCGATGGCGGTGTTCATCAGCACCGCGTCGCAGCCCAGTTCCATTGCCAGGGTGGCGTCCGACGGCGTGCCGACGCCCGCATCGACCAGCACCGGCACCTTGGCCTGTTCCACGATCAGGCGCACATTTACCCGGTTCTGAATGCCGAGGCCCGAACCGATCGGGGCGGCGGCCGGCATGATGGCGGCGGCGCCGGCGTCTTCCAGACGCTTCGCCATCACCACGTCGTCGGTGCAGTAGACCATGACCTGGAAGCCGTCCTTCACCAGCAGGTCCAGCGCCCGCAGGGTCTCGACCATGTCGGGATACAGGTGCGCGGTGTCTGACAGGACTTCCAGCTTCACCAGATCCCAGCCGCCAGCCTCTCGCGCCAGCCGCAGTGTCCGCACCGCGTCCTCGCCGGTGAAGCAGCCGGCCGTGTTCGGCAGATAGGTGAACTCGTCCGGCTTCACATAGTCGACCAGCATCGGCTGGTTCGGGTCGGTCAGATTCACCCGGCGCACCGCCACGGTGACGATCTCGGCCCCCGCCGCGCGCGCGGCGTCAGCGTTCTGCTGATAGGTCGCATATTTGCCGGTGCCGACGATCAGACGGCTGTTGAAGGTGCGGCCGGCGACGGTCCAGGTATCGGGACAAGCGGTAGAGGTCATGGCGCGGGGTTTAGACCCTCCGCGCCCGTTCGCCTACCGGGCAGTCGTCGCGGCGTCGCGGCTTTCCAGCAGCTGGGCGACATTGACCCCCTGACCGATCACGCAGGTGTCGGCGCTGAGCGGGCAGAGGCCCAGCGTCCGCTCGACCTCGCGCAGGCGGACGACCTCGGGGTTGGAGCGGATCGATTCGGCCAGCAGCCGGTTGGCCTCGGCCTGACCGCGGGCCTGGGCGATACGGGCCTCGGCGTTGGCGCGCTCCAGATTGACCCGCTCCAGGGCGGCGCGGGTGTTCTGCTCGGCCGTCGTGCGCGACTGGATCGCCTGCAGCACCGTTTCCGGGTAGCGTATCGAGCCGACCCACTCCATGCGGATGATCTCCAGCCCCTGCGGGGTCCACTCGCGCTGCAGGGCCTGCATGGCCTTCTGCAGCACGATCTGGCGGCCGGGGCCGATCAGCTGGCCGGGGCAGTCGTCGGCGTCTGGCGTGCCGACGTTCACGGGCGCAGCGGCGTCCGTCGCGACCGGCTGGACATTGGGCTGGGCCGACTGCTGGGCGTTGCAGGCCACCGGCAGCTTCTCGGTTTCCCGCGCGATCGCCGCGCGCACCGAGGTTCGCAGGGGGCCATCGATGAAGGCGTCGTATTCCTGACGCCAGGTCGCATAGAGGTCCGCCGCCTTGTCTTCGCGAACGCGGAAGGTCAGGGCCACGTCGGCCGTCATCGGCAGGCCCAGTACGTCCGAGAAGGTGATCTCCTCGTTCTCGCGTCCGTCTGCGTTGGGCTCGCGGGTGTAGCTGTAGGTGCGCTGAAGCGTCTGGTAGGTGCGGATTTTCTCGCCGATGCCTTCCCAGTGGAAGCCCGGCCCGAGCTCCTCGCGCTGGACGCCGGGGTTGGGACCGAATTTGGTGGTCTTGATACCCATGTAGCCGCTCTCGACCGTCACGCTGCACGAGCTGACCGTCATGGCCGAGACCACGACCAACGTCAGGATCGCGAAGACGATGCCGATGGTGCGGCCCACGCGCGGGCGGTCGCCCCCGCCGATGGGCAGGCTCGAGAACGGTCCCCTGTTCGACATCTACGCGCCCCTCAACGCTTCAAAGATCCGGCGGCCCAGCGCCAGAGCAGATATGCGGCCCAGCACAGGGCCAGAATGCCGGCGATGCCGACGACCGAGGCCGTGATCAGGCTCCCGGCGAAATGCGCTTCGAGAATGGCCGGCACCGCGTACCGGATCAGGAAGATGAAAGCGATGACGAGGCCCGCGATGCCCGCAGCCAGTCCCAGCGCCGTCTTGATCTCGCGATCCATGCCGTCCCCCACACCCTCACCTTGTATGGCGCAGGGGGTGCGGTTCGCGCAAAGGTTTTTCAGCCGCCGCCGACGAACTGGACCACCTCGATGCGGTCGCCGTCCATGATGGCGGTCGAGGCATGCAGGGATTTGGGCACGATCTCCAGATTCCGCTCCACGGCCACCTTGCGGATGTCCAGCCCCAGTTCCTCGACGAGGGCCAGAATGGTGGCGGCTTCAACCTCGCGGGGTTCGCCGTTGACCTGAATACGCATGCCCTGACGTCAATCTTCTCTGGCGCCCGGTTTGATTACGGCGACGCCTCGGTTAAAAGGCCGATCCGATTCCGGTCGGAAGGCCAGATCTGCGAGCGCAATGCCCGATAGCCCCGTCCTCTACGTCCTGAACGGCCCGAACCTCAACCTGCTTGGGGTGCGCGAGCCGGAAATCTACGGACGCGAGACCCTGGACGACGTCCGGGCGCTGTGCGAGCGCGCGGCGGGCGATGCCCGCGTGGTCTTCCACCAGACCAATCACGAAGGCGTGCTGATCGATCAGGTGCACGAGGCCCGCGAGAAGGCCGACGCGCTGGTGATCAACCCCGCCGGCTATGGCCACACCTCGGTGGCCCTGCTGGACGCCCTGAAGACGCTGACGATCCCGATCGTCGAATGCCATCTGTCGAATCCGGCGGCGCGCGAGCGCTTCCGGCATCGATCCTATGTTTCGCCGGTCGCGGCCGGCGTCGTTTCGGGTTTCGGCCCGTTGAGTTACGAACTGGCCATCAAGGCCGCCCTGGGCCTGCTGCAGGAACGCGGCGGGACCACGGGTCGTTCAGTTTAAAGGACAAGAAGAGGCTCCCATGGCCGAGAAACTGAAGAACGAAGCCGAGATCGACGCCGCCCTGGTGCGTCAGCTCGCGGATATCCTGAACGACACCGAGCTGACCGAGATCGAGGTCGAGCGCGGCGAACTGCGCATCCGCGTTGCCCGCGAGATCCACGCTGCTCCGGTGATGCAGTACGCCGCCGCCCCGATGGCAGCGGCTCCGGCCGCCGCAGCACCCGCCGCGGCCGCCGCCCCGGTCTCGATGCCGTCGGACCCGGCCACCATCGTTGCCCGCTCGGGTGAAGAGGTGAAGTCGCCGATGGTCGGCACCGCCTACCTGCAGGCCTCCCCGGAAGCCCCGCCCTTCGTCCAGCCGGGCGACAAGGTGAAGAAGGGGCAGACCCTGCTGATCGTCGAGGCGATGAAGACGATGAACCCGATCCAGGCTCCGCGCGACGGCGTCGTGAAGGAAGTTCTGGTCGGCGACGCCCAGCCCGTCGAGTTCGGCGAACCCCTCGTCCTGCTCGAGGCGTAAAGCCATGTTCAGCAAGGTCCTGATCGCGAACCGCGGCGAGATCGCCCTGCGGATTCACCGTGCGTGCAAGGAGATGGGCATCTCCACCGTCGCTGTGCACTCCGAGGCCGACCGTGGCGCCATGTGGGTGCGCCTGGCCGACGAGAGCGTCTGTATCGGCCCGGCTCCGGCCGCCAAGTCGTATCTGAACATCCCGTCGATCATCGCGGCCGCCGAGATCACCGGCGCCCAAGCGATCCACCCGGGCTACGGCTTCCTGTCCGAGAACGCCCGCTTCGCCGAGATCGTCGAGGCCCACGGCATGACCTTCATCGGTCCCAAGCCCGAGCATATCCGGGTCATGGGCGACAAGATCACCGCCAAACAGACAGTTCTGGATGCCGGCATTCCCTGCGTTCCGGGCTCGAAGGGAGAGGTGGCCACCGTCGAGGAGGCGATCGCCGCCTCGAAGACCATTGGCTTCCCGCTGATCGTGAAGG
>NZ_BAAAGA010000005.1:310029-320080 GCF_039523815.1 Brevundimonas kwangchunensis
CGGCGGCGGCGGTCGCGGCATGAAGGTCGCCCTGACCGCCGACGATCTGGTCGAGGCCGTCCAGACCGCCCAGTCCGAGGCGCTGGCCGCCTTCGGCAACGGCGCCGTCTACATGGAGCGCTACCTCCAGAAGCCGCGCCACATCGAAATCCAGGTCATCGCCGACAGCCACGGCAACGTCGTGCACCTTGGCGAGCGCGACTGCTCGCTGCAGCGTCGTCACCAGAAGGTCCTGGAAGAGGCCCCCTCGCCCGCCCTGTCGGCCGAGGGTCGCAAGAAGATCGGCGAGACGGTCAACAAGGCCATCGCCGCCATCGGCTACCTGGGCGTCGGCACCATCGAGTTCCTGTGGGAGGACGGCGAGTTCTTCTTCATCGAGATGAACACCCGCCTGCAGGTCGAACACCCGGTCACCGAGATGATCACGGGCGTCGATCTGGTGCGCGAACAGATCCGCATCGCCGCCGGCCTGCCGCTGTCGTTCACCCAGGCCGACGTCACCTTCGAGGGCCACGCCATCGAGTGCCGGATCAACGCCGAGAACAGCGAGACCTTCACGCCCTCGCCCGGCACGATCACCGACTTCCACGCCCCCGGTGGGCTGGGCGTCCGGCTGGATAGCGCCATCTACACCGGCTATTCGATCCCGCCCTACTACGACAGCCTGATCGGCAAGCTGATCGTCCACGGCCGCGACCGCGAGGAGTGCATCGCGCGCCTCAAGCGCTCGCTGGGCGAAATGGTCGTCGGCGGCGTCGATACGACGATCCCGCTGTTCCAGAAGCTGCTGGCCGAGCCGGATATCCTGTCGGGCGACTACGACATCCACTGGCTCGAGAACTGGGCCAAGCGCCAGAAGGCCCCGGCCTGACGGCAGTGGAGGAACCGGACTTCAGCGCCAGCGAGCCCTTCGGGGCCTTCGGTCCGGACGAACTGATGCAGTGCTATGCCCGTGGGGTCTTCCCCATGGGCGAGGCCCGCGACGATCCGCGGGTCTTCCTCATCGAGCCGGACCAGCGCGGCGTCATTCCGCTGGACCGCTTCCACATTCCGACGCGCCTTCGTCGGACGGTTCGCAGCGATATCTTCGAGGTTCGCGTCGACACTGCATTCGGCGCCATGCTCGACGCCTGCGCAGCTCCGGCTCCGGGGCGTGAGGACAGCTGGATCAACGGCCCGATCCGCCGCCTCTACATGGCGCTGAACGCCCGCGGACAGGCCCATTCGATCGAGTGCTGGAAGGACGAGCGGCTGGTCGGCGGCCTCTACGGCGTCACTCTCGGCGGGGCCTTCTTCGGCGAAAGCATGTTCAGCCGCGAGCGGGACGCCTCCAAGGTGGCCCTCGTCCATCTCGTCGGCCGGCTGAAGCGCGGCGGATGGCGTCTGCTGGACGCCCAGTTCCTGACCGACCACCTGACCCAGTTCGGAGCGGTGGAGACGCCGCAGGCGGCCTATCTCAAGCTTCTGGCGGCAGCTCGAACGCTACGACCGAACAGCCGTTCGCTCTTCGAGCCGATGACTGGGGAAGAGGCGGTCTTCTACGCCTTGCAGCCCACGACCCAGGCGTCATAGATCGGATGCTGCAGTCCGCTGACGGCGGGCGACGAGGCGAACATCCACCCCCGGAAAATCTGGCGCGGCTCGGCCGCCTGCAGCACGCCACGCGGCTGGATGGTGACGTCCAGATAGGCGATGGCGTCCTCGACCTGCTCGTCCGGCGCGGAGACCTCGCAGGCCCGGGCGGTGAAGATCAGGGTGCGCTGGAAGCGGACGGGACGACCGCCCACCTCCACCTCGAAGCGCATGCGCTGGGCGGTGATCTTGTCGACGGCCTCGACGATGGCGACGCGGCGGCGCTGGCGACGGCCGGGCGTGCCGGGCTCCTCGGCCTTGGTCGCGGCCTTCTCCTCGACGGGCGCCTCTTCCTCGGCGTCTTCTTCAGCCGGAGCTTCGGCGATGACGACGGTGGGCGGTGTCGGGGTCGGGACAGCCACCGGAGCGGCCGGTGCGGGCGCGGCTTCCGGAGCGGTCTCCTGCGGCGCACTGGTCTGGGCCGGCGGCGTCGGCTGGCGGTTCAGCTCGGCCGTGGTGTCCTGAACTGGACGCGCGTCCTGCGGAAGGTCGTTCAGCGCCGATGCGACGACGCCCCCCGCGGCCAGAACGGCCGCAGCGGCGACGCCGGCAGCGAAGACGCCGCGCAGGTTCATTCGGGCGACCAGGCCTGATAGTCGCCGGTTGCGGCCGGGCGCTGGCCCGTCGCGGCCATCGAGCCCTTCGGACGCCACGCCATCGGCGTGCCGCTCAGGTTCGGCAGGTGATCCAGTTCCCACTTGCGGCGCGGCAACGGGTGCTCGGTCGGCGTCTCGTCATAGATGTAGTGCAGCCAGCCGTGCCAGTCCGGCGGCACCTTCGAGGCTTCGGCGTAACCGTTGTAGACGACCCAACGGCGCTGACGGCCGTCGTAGCTGACCTTGTCGCGCGACTGGTAATACTTGTTCCCGAACTCGTCGGTGCCGACGTGCGTCCCGCGCTTGGCGATGGTGAACAGGGTGCCGATGGTCGCGCCGTCCCACCAACCGAAGATCTTGCCTAGCACGTCGGGAATTCCACTCGTCTCGCGTCGGCCGGAGGGCCTGACGACAGCGGCGCGATCATAGAAACCGCAAGCCCCTGCGTCCAGCGAGTCGCGCAACTCTCGCATATCAACATCTTGGGGGTAACCGGCCAGGCACCCGCCAGATTTATTGCGGTCAGCGTTTGCGGGCCGTTAGGATGAGGAAAGCCGCGTTGAGATGTCACCCGCATGCGCACCCGACCCAGCCTCGCCCATCTGCTGATGCTCTATCCGCGCCGGCCGCGTGAGCTCGAGCATCGCGGCGCCCTCATCGAACTGCTGGCGCCCGAAGGCTGGAGCGACGTGCAGGTCGAGGCCTGGCTGGACTGGGCTGCGGACGAAGACCTCCCGCTCGATGGCGCCGATCCGCTGGCCGGGGCGGCGCAGGCGTTCGTTCAGCGGTTCGACCTGCCGGCGTCGGAAGCCACCGACCTGACCGCGACTTTGCTGCTGGGGGTCGCCACGCCCGTCCACACAACGATTTGCTCGGCCGAACCGCCCCTGAACCTCAGCGATCCGGCCTCCGGAAGGGTTCTGGCAGATGAGATGGCGCGCCGGCGCGCGAGCCGGCTTGCGGCCTCCGCCATCGATGCAACGGCGTCGGCGCTCGAAGCGGTGACCCAGGCCGTGGACCGTTGCGAGGGACCGCGGGGAGACTGCAGCGATCCTGCGCGCAACCCCGCGCTGGCCCGCGCCGCCCTGGCCGCGCGGCGGGCGGGCGCTTCGGATGCGGACATCGTGCGGGCGATCGCCGGCGAATCATTTACCGCCCTGCCCGCAGCGCCGGACGAGCCTGCGCCGATCCTCGCCTTCGCCGATCGCGCCCTGATCGCGTCGGGAGCGCCCGAGGCGACGCTGGCGGCCCAGGCCGCGCTGGACGGCGATCTGGTCCTGACCTTCGATCCGGAAACCGCCGAAGCCTTGACCGAGGCCGGACGTGGCGGCGGGATCATGATCTCTGCCCGCCGACTGCAGACGCTCACCGGGGACGACTTCGAGGAGGCCTTGGCCGAGGTGGCCGGCCTGTGGGTCGAGGCCCTGCACGCTCCGGCGACTCTCACAATCGTCGATGCTGCCGAGGCGGCTCTCGCAAGCCCCGACGCCGGGTTTGCAGGGACCGCAGCCGCCATTCTGGCCGACGCCGGGGCGGCGAGCCTGTTCGTCGAAGATCCCGAAGCCCGGCTGCGGCTGGGTGTCGGCGCCTTCTCGGCCATCGATCCTTTCCAGACGGCGGATGGCCAAATCGAGCAAAGGCTGAACCCGGCGATCAGTCTGGCGATCGCCCGACACGGGGGCGACGTCGAGAACGCCGAACGCTGGCTGTTCGGACGGCGCACGCTGGTCGACGCGCCCGGCATCGATCATGGCGCCCTGCGCACCCGCGGCTTCACCGATGTGGAGCTGGAGGGGATCGAGATGGCGTTGGCTCAGGTGTCGAACCTCGCCGAAGCCTTCCGCGCCCCCGTGCTCGACCCTGGCTTCCTGCAAGATGTGCTCGGTATCGACGCGTCGGAGAGCGACGAAGTGCTCCAACACCTCGACTTCACCGCCGAGGACGTCGCGGCCGCCGAGGCCTGGGCGTTCGGGCGCCCGGACCTTAACGGCTGGACCGATGCACCGGCTGAACTCCGGCCTGTGCTCGCTGACGTCGGCGCATGGGAGGCCGCTGTTCGGTCCGACATGCAGCCGTTCAGCGCCCTGCCCGATCTCTCACCCCTGCCGTTGGACTGGAACGCCACGACGGCGAGGGCGACGCGGGCGCTGGCGGATGCGGCCCGGGCCGACGCCCGCGCTGTCCGTCTGAAGCGCGGACCGGCCCCGGCCGGGCCATTGTTCGACCTGCCCGAGGCCGAGACGCCGCGTGAGCGCCGACGGGAGCCGGAGCCGCAGGCTGTAGATCGCGTTGTCGAGAAGGTGGTCGAACGCGACCGTACGCGCCGCAAGCTGCCGGATCGCCGCAAGGGCTATATCCAGAAGGCGGCCGTCGGCGGGCACAAGGTCTATATCCACACCGGCGAATACGAGGATGGCGAGCTCGGCGAAATCTTCATCGACATGCACAAGGAAGGCGCCGCCTTCCGGTCGCTGATGAACAATTTCGCGATCGCGATCTCGATCGGCCTTCAATACGGCGTGCCGCTGGACGAGTTCGTGGATGCCTTCGTCTTCACCCGGTTCGAGCCGGCGGGGCGGGTCACAGGCAACGACTCGATCCGGTCTGCGACCTCGATCCTCGACTACATCTTCCGGGAACTGGGCGTGTCCTATCTGGATCGCTCGGAACTCGCGAACGCCGATGCCGAGAGCCTCGGCGACGGGCTGGGCTCGGGCGGAGCCGAGGGCGGCGAGCCGGAGGCCGTGCCGGCGGCGCGCTTCATCTCCAAGGGTTTTGCGCGCGGCGCCGCGCCGGACAATCTGGTCGTCCTGCCGTTCGGCCAGAAGCGCGAGACGCCGACGACGACCGCCGGCGAGCCGACCGAGGCGGTCGCCTGCCCCGCCTGTGGCGACTTCGCCCTGCAGCACCGCGGAGCCGGCTGGGTCTGCGATACCTGCGGCGCGTCGCCCTCAATGCAGGGCTAAGTTAAGACGTCTCTGGTAAGCCTCTCGCACTGCGATCCTTTTCGCTGGAGCGATCTGATGTCCCGTCCTGTCCTCGCCGCGCTGTCCGTGCTGGCGCTTCTGGCAGCCTCCGCGCCGGCCTCGGCCCAGAATGCGGGCCAGATCAGCCGTGTGCGCGGCGGCGCGAGCTGCCCGGGCTGCAATCTATTCCAGGCGGAGCTGTCGGGACTGGAGCGGAGCGGTCTGAACCTGTCCGGATCGCGCCTGCGTCAGGCGGACCTGAGTCTGGCCGTCATGAACCGCACCCGCTTTTCGAATGCGGATCTGCGCGATGTCGAAGCTTACGGCGGCGTCTTCTCCAGCTCCAACTTCTCCGGCGCAAACCTGACCAACGCCAGCTTCGTCGGCGCCTATCTGGACGGCGCCAGCTTCGGCGGCGCGACCCTCGACGGGACCAATTTCGGCGGCGCGTCGCTGGAGCGCGCGACAGGCCTGACCCAGTCGCAGTTGAACAGCGCATGCGGGGATGAGGCGACGAAGTTGCCCCGTGGCCTGACAATCCGCCGCTGCTGATCCGCCACTGACCTTACGACGATTTAAGTAGGGTTTGCCGGGGTTTGTCGGCATGTATGGGGTGTGACCCAGATCAGCCCCGCCCTCTCCCGTCGCTTCTTCGCTCCCGCCGCAGGCGTGGTGGCGCTCGTCGCGCTCGTGTCAGCGGCGGCTCCGGCCTCGGCTGAAATCCAGTTCTCCTTCCAGGAGCGGGACATCGCCCGGATGGTTTCGATCGGCGGCAGCTGCAATCGCTGCGAGCTGTCGGGCCGGGACCTGACCGGCGCCGCCTTCACCGGCGCGAACTTCATGAACGCCACCCTCGTCGGCGCCAACCTGCGCGGCTCGGAACTGGTGGGTTCGAACTTCTCGGGCAGCGACTTCAGCCGGGCCGATCTGGCCGGCGCGGAGATGTCCGGCGCCAACTTCACCGGCGCCAGCTTCACCAGCGCCCAGATGAGCGGCGTCTCGGCCATGGGCGCCACCCTGATCCGCGCCCGGATGGACCGCGCGATCCTGACCGGCGCGGAGCTTAACGGCGCCAATCTGAACGGCGCAGTGCTGTCCGGGGCCAATCTGTCGGGCGCCGAGGCCAACGCAGCCACCTTCGCCAACGTCAACGCCCGCGGCGCCAGCTTCAGCGGCGCAGAGGTCTCGATGTCGAATCTCAGCAACGGCGACTTCCGCTCGGCCAACTTCCGCAATGCGGAGCTGAATGGCTCGCGCCTGACCGGCGGCAACTTCGCCGGCGCCGCCTTCCACGACGCCGAGCTGAACCGCGCGGACATCCGCGGGACTGACCTGTCGGGCGCGCGCGGCTTGACCCAGGAACAGATCAGCCGCACCTGCGGCGACGCGGGCACCCGCCTGCCCTCGGGCCTGACGGTCCGAACCTGCCGCGGCATGAGCGTGCTGCGCATTTCGCCGCCGGCCCCGCCGGCGCCGCCCGCGCCTCCGGTTCCGCCCCGCGTCAGAAACATCGTGGTCGCCAGCAACGGCCACTGAAATGCAAAAGGCCCCGCCGAAGCGGGGCCTTTCTTCGTTTCAGCCCAAGGCCCGCCGTTACTTGAGCGGCAGCGCGGTGCGGATGTGGACGTCCTTCAGTTGGCGCTCCTGCGCCTCGGTCGGGGCGTTCATCAGCAGATCCTCGCCCTGCTGGTTAAGCGGGAAGGCGATGACCTCGCGGATGGCGGTCTCGCCGGCCAGCAGCATGACGATGCGGTCGATGCCGGGGGCCAGACCGCCGTGCGGCGGCGCGCCGTAGCGGAAGGCGTTCAGCATGCCGCCGAACTGGTCCTCGACGACCGAGGCGTCATAGCCGGCGATGCCGAAGGCCTTGAGCATGATCTCGGCCTTGTGGTTCCGGATCGCGCCCGAGCACAGCTCATAACCGTTGCAGACGATGTCGTACTGATAGGCGCGGATCGTCAGCGGATCCTGCGTCTCCAAGGCCTCCAGACCGCCCTGCGGCATCGAGAACGGGTTGTGCGAGAAGTCGACCTTCTTCTCTTCCTCAGACCACTCGAACATCGGGAAGTCGACGATCCAGCAGAATTTGAACTGGTTCTCGTCGACCAGCTTCAGCTCCGTGCCCACGCGGGTGCGGGCCAGGCCGGCGAATTTGGCGAAGGCGGTCGGCAGGCCGGCGACGAAGAAGGCGGCGTCGCCCTTGCCCAGACCCAGCGACGACATCAGGGCCTCGGTCGGCTCCTGACCCAGGTTCTTGGCGATCGGGCCGCCCCAGGCGTCCTGATCGTCGGACCAGAAGATGTAGCCGAGGCCCGGCTGGCCCTCGCCCTGCGCCCAGGAGTTCATGCGGTCGCAGAAGGCGCGCGAACCGCCGGTCGGGGCCGGAATGGCCCACACGGCGTTCTTCTCGTCCGCGCCGAGGATCCTGGCGAACAGGCCGAAGCCGCCGTCCCGGAAGTGGTCGGACACGACCTGCATCTTGATCGGGTTGCGGGTGTCCGGCTTGTCGGTGCCGTACCAGGCCATCGACTGGGCGAAGGTCAGGCGCTCGAAGCCGGCGTGCTCGAACTCGTCGCCGAAGTCGTTGGTGAAGGTATGTTTGCCGTCGATCGGGGAAACCGGCAGGCCTTCGGCGAACTCCTCGAACACGCCGTGCATGACGGGTTCGATGGCGGCGAACACATCCTCTTGCGTGACGAAGCTCATCTCGACGTCGAGCTGGTAGAACTCCAGCGAACGGTCGGCGCGCAGGTCCTCGTCACGGAAGCAGGGCGCGATCTGGAAATAGCGGTCGAAGCCCGAGACCATCAGCAGTTGTTTGAACTGCTGCGGAGCCTGCGGCAGGGCGTAGAACTTGCCCGGGTGCATGCGCGACGGCACCAGGAAGTCGCGCGCGCCTTCCGGCGACGAGGCCGTCAGGATCGGGGTTTGATACTCGAGGAAGCCCTGATCGACCATGCGGCGGCGGATCGAGGAAATCACCTTCGAGCGCAGGACGATGTTCTTGTGCAGTCGCTCGCGACGCAGGTCGAGGAAGCGGTTCGCGAGGCGGATTTCCTCAGGATACTCCTGCTCGCCGAAGACCGGCATCGGCAGCTCGGCGGCTTCGGAGAGAACCTCCAGCGACTGGACGCGAACCTCGACCTCGCCCGTCGGCAGCAGCGGGTTCACCGTCGAGGCGTCACGCATCACGGCTTCACCGTCGATGCGGATGACGCTCTCGGCGCGCAGACGCTCGACGATCTCGAAGCCCGGCGTCGACGGGTGCAGCACAAGCTGGGTGATGCCGTAGTGGTCGCGCAGGTCGACGAACAGCAGGCCGCCAAGGTCGCGCTTGCGGTGCACCCAGCCCGACAGGCGGACATTCGAGCCGGCGTCCGTCGAACGGAGGGCGCCGCAGGTGTGGGAGCGGTAGGCGTGCATGGTCGGTTCGTTCTGGATTCGGGCCCGCGAGGGGCGGAATTCGGGAGGGGCGGAAGGGCGCATTATCGCCCTCGAAAGTCAAGGTTTGACGCCCTTTGCGCGTGATTGTCCGTGCACGGTCCACACTCGGCCGACGCTTGTCCACCAGCGCGAGACGCCCTCTCCTTGCCTGCCGGGTCGATCTGATATGGTGAACAACCATGAGCCGCACCCTTCCGAGCGATCAAATGCGTCTGCCGTTGCAGACCGACCTGCCAGAGGGCGAGGCCGGCTTTGTCGTATCTGACAGCAACCGTGCGGCGGTCGAGGCGACGGAAGCCTGGCCTGGCCTGATCGGCGGAGTGATGGCCATCTGCGGCCCGGCGGGATGCGGCAAGAGCCGTCTGGGCCAGATCTGGGCCGAGCGGGTCGGCGCCGTCGCCCTGAACGGCGAGGAAGCGGCCTTCATCGATCCGCTGGAACTGGAGGGCCGTCCGGTGCTTCTGGACCGGGCGATGGACGCGGACGACGAGACCCTGTTCCACCTGATCAACCTCGCCCAAGCGCCGGGCGGGGCCCTGCTGATGCTGTCGCGCCCTGCCCCGTCAGCTTGGGAGGTTACGGTTCCGGACCTGCGTTCGAGGCTGGATGCGGTGATCAGCGTGCCGATGGATGCGCCGGACGACGCTGTGCTGGCCGCCATGCTGGATGCCCGTTTTGCGGAGCGCGGCATTCGACCGGCGAAGGATGTCGTCCCCTACCTGCTTCGACGTATTGACCGTTCGGCCGCCGCCGCGGGCGATATCGTGGGCAGGCTGGACGCCCTGCACCGGCCAGTAACGCGAGCTCTGGCGCGGGAAGTGCTGGATGACGCGAGTGACGACGACCTGGGCTGATCGCTGTCGTTAACCCTGAACCGCGCGTTCAGTTGGGGTTCAGGCTGGGCAGCCGAACATCGCTCCATGGTCGGGAAGTCGCCGCAGCCGCGAGGCTTAGGCGCCCGTCAAAGGAGAAGCCGTCATGTTGAAGAAGAAGACGTTCACCGTCGCCGCTCTCGCCCTCGCCACCGTTGTGACCGCGGGCCTGCCGACTGCCGCCGCCGCCCAGCAATGGCGCGGTGACCGCGATGGTCGATACGAGCGCTGGGAGCGACGTGAGGACCGTCAGGACTATCGCCGCTGGGAACGTGACCAGCGCCGCTATGAGCGCGATCGCAATCGCTGGGAGCGCGAGCAGCGTCGCGAGTATCGCCGCTGGGCCCGCGGCCAGACGATCCCGCATCATTATCGCAGCAGCTGGCACATTCGCGATTATCAGCGCTACGGGTACCGCGCTCCGCCGCGTGGGTACGGCTACTACCGCACCGATAGCGGTGACGTCGTGATGGCCGCCATCGCCACCGGCGTGATCCTGTCGCTGCTGAACTAGGATCGATCTGAATGAGAGACGCCCGCC
>NZ_BAAAGA010000005.1:320113-433450 GCF_039523815.1 Brevundimonas kwangchunensis
GGCGGGCGTTTTGTTTGTCACCCCTCCACCATGCTTCGCATGGCCCCCGTCCCCACTGCGTGGAAAGGTGGCTTGGCGCTGAAGCGAGAGAGACGGAGGGGTCAGAGCCCCAGCTTGGCCTTCAGGATGTCATTGACCGCGGCCGGATTGGCCTTGCCACCGGTAGCCTTCATGACCTGACCGACGAACCAGCCGATGGCCTGGGGCTTCTCGGCGACCGCGGCGGCCTTGTCCGGGTTGGCGGCGATGATGTCGTCGACGGCCTTCTCGATGGCGCCGGTATCGGTCACCTGCTTCAGGCCGTGCTTGTCGACGACCTCGGCCGGCGAGCCCTCGCCGTTCCAGACGTGGTCGAAGACTTCCTTGGCGATCTTGGACGAGATCGTCCCGTTCTCGATCAGCTCGACCAGCTCGGCGATGTGCGAGGCTGGCAGGGTGTTCTCCGAGAAGTCCTTTCCGTCCGCAGCCAGACGGGCCGACAGCTCGTTCGTCACCCAGTTGGCGACCAGCTTGGCGTCGCGCCCCCTGGCGGCCGCCTCGAAATAGTCGGCCTTGGCCTGCTCCGAAATCAGGACGATGGCGTCGTACTGCGACAGACCGTAGTCGGCCATCAGGCGCCGACGCTTCTCGTCGGGCAACTCCGGCAGGCTGGCGCGGATGTCGTCGATCCAGGCCTGCTCCAGCTGCAGCGGCAGCAGGTCCGGATCCGGGAAGTAGCGATAGTCCATCGCCTCTTCCTTGGACCGCATCGAGCGGGTCTCGCCCTTGGTCGGATCGTACAGGCGGGTTTCCTGGATCACCGAGCCGCCGTCCTCGACGATCTCGATCTGGCGACGGGCCTCGTAGTTGATCGCCTGCGAGATGAAGCGGAACGAGTTCACGTTCTTGATCTCGCAGCGGGTGCCCAGATAGCTGAAGTCGCCGCTGGCCTTGAACTTGTCGTAGTTGCCCGCACGGCAGACCGAGACGTTCACGTCCGCCCGCAGGTTGCCCTTCTCCATGTCCCCGTCGCAGGTGCCCAGATACATCAGGATGGTGCGGATCTTCTTGACGTAGGCGACCGCCTGCTCCGGCGTACGGATGTCCGGCCGCGAGACGATCTCCATCAGGGCCGTGCCGGCCCGGTTCAGGTCAACGAAGCTCTCGGTCGGCGACAGGTCGTGGATCAGCTTGCCTGCGTCCTGTTCCAGGTGCAGGCGCTCGATGCCGACGTTGAAGAAGCTGCCGTCCTCGGCCTCGACCTCGACGACGCCCTCGCCGACGATGGGGAAGAACAACTGGCTGATCTGATAGCCCGTCGGCAGATCCGGATAGAAATAGTTCTTCCGGTCGAACTGGCTCTTCAGGTTGATCTGCGCCTTGAGGCCCAGACCCGTCTTCACCGCCTGCTCGACGCAGTGGCGGTTCAGCGTCGGCAGCATGCCCGGGAACCCGGCATCCACCAGCGAGACCTGCTCGTTCGGTCCGGCTCCGAACCCGACGGCGGCTCCGGAGAACAGCTTCGCGTTCGACGCCACCTGGGCGTGGATCTCCAGCCCCATGACGATTTCCCAGTCGCCGGTCCGGCCTTGGATGAGTTTGGAGGTCGCAGCGGTGTCGATCGTATCGGTCATGTCACGGCTATAGCGCGGAGCCGCGCACCGCCTCAAGGACCGCCGCAATGCTCAACCTTGCATCCCTCGAAGCTCGCGCTAAGGTTGGATCATTACATGAGAGTTGCATTGGGCAGATGGCAACCGACCCGCACCGCGTGCTGTTGGCTGAAGATGACGGCCTGTTCCGCGAGGCTCTGCGAGCGCGGCTGACCTCGAACGGCTACGAGGTTCACACCGCGCGCACCGGCAACGAGGCCCTGCAGCGTGTTTTGACCCTTCAACCGCATGTTCTGGTGCTGGACATCAACATGCCCGAACTGGACGGGTTTGGGGTTCTCGAGGCCCTCAGGGCCAATCCTCCCGGTTTCGACGTTCCCGTGGTGGTTCTGAGCGCTCGCCGCCGTGAGGAAGACGTGAGGCGTGCGGTTGCGCTCGGCGCCCGGGACTACATCGTGAAAACGGGCAATGACGCGGAACTGATCCGTCGCATCCAGCGGCTGATGCCAGCCGCCGCCTGATCCCCTGATCGACGCGCGCGATTGGTCGCATTGTGACGGTTCGGCGCACTGCACCAGTCTCCCGGTTCCAGAATCCGGGAGGACCAGATGAATCGCCGACTTCGCACGCTCGCCGCGCCCGCCGCCCTGATGGCGGCCGCGCTGACCCTGTCCACGCCGCAGATCGTCGTCGCGCAGTCGCGTGGGGCCGCCGCGGAGAGCCGCGCTGCCGTCACGACGCCGCGCGAGATCGCCTTCGCGGCGGCTCCGGCGACGCAATCCGGCGTGCTGATCCTGCCGCTGGCCGCCGCGGGCGACCTGCCAACGCGGGCTGCATCGCTTGGCGCGTCGGATCGTGAGGCGATCGAGCGTGCGCTGGCGTCAGCTTCGTTCAGCTACGGCGCACGCCAGACCCTGAGCCTGCGCGGGATCGGCGGTTGGGACCGCATTCTGGTCACGGGCATTGGAGCTGGCGCCGAAGGAGCCGACGTCCAGTGGAGCGGCGCGGTCGCAGGACGCGCCGTGATGAGCGACACCGGTCCGGTGACCGTGCTGGCGCAGGGTCTTCCGGCGGAAGCGGCAGCCAGCCTGGCGACCGGCTTGGGCATCGGTCACTACCGTTCGGACCTCTACAGCTCGCGCCGGGAAGCGACGACGCCCGGCGGCGTGACCATCGTCACGGACAGCGCGGACGCCGCCCGCGCGGCCTATGCTGCCCGAGGCGCGGCCTTGGTCGACGCCATGACCTGGGTGCGCGACATCTCCAACGAGCCGGCCAACGTCGTCTATCCGGAGACCTTCGTCGCCCGCGCCCGCGCGGCCTTCCAGGGCGTTCGCGGCGTGACAATCGAGGTGCTGGACGTGCCGGCGATGGAGCGTCTGGGCATGGGGGCCTTGCTGGGTGTGGGTCAGGGGTCGGAGCGACCCCCTCGCCTGCTGGTCGTCCGCTACCGCGGCGCCGGAGCGCCAGAAGGCGGTCCGATCGCGCTGGTCGGCAAGGGCATCACCTTCGACACCGGCGGCATCTCCATCAAGCCGTCGGCCAACATGGGCAACATGAAGATGGACATGTCCGGCGCGGCGGCCGTGACCGGCGCGGTGCTGGCCCTCGCCCGGTCCGGCGCGCCGGTCGATGTGGTCGCGGTCGCGGCTCTCGCCGAGAACATGCCCGACGGCAATGCGATCCGGCCGGGCGACGTCCTGACCGCCATGAACGGCAAGACCATCGAGGTCATCTCCACCGACGCCGAGGGCCGCCTTGTGCTGGCCGACGCCCTGGTCTGGACCGAGCGAAACCTGAACCCCTCGGTGATCGTCGATGTCGCCACCCTGACCGGCGCCGTCGGCGGTGCGCTGGGCAACGACTATGCGGGTCTCTTCAGCCGTCACGATGCGCTGGCGGATCAACTGGACACCGCCGGCCGGGCGACGGGAGAGCGCCTGTGGCGTCTGCCGCTGGCCTCGAACTACGGCGGCTTCGTCTCGTCGAGCATCGCGGATCTGCAGAACACCGGATCGGGCGGGGCCGGCGCGGGAACAGGCGCCCACTTCATCGGCGAGTTCGTCAGCCGCGACATTCCGTGGGCCCACCTCGACATCGCCAACATGGCCTACGGAAGCGCCAACGACTGGAAACCGGCCGGTTCCGCCGGCTTCAGCGTGCGTCTGCTGGAAGAGTTCGTGCGGGCCTACCAGCCCGTACCGCGCGGGCCCCAGAACGGCGGCGGCTGATTTCTTCGCCGGAATGCGGCGGCTGACGCGTTAGATCTCCCAAGGACTGCCAAGGGAAGGTCGAGATGTCGTCACCGCCGCAGGACGCCGCCATCGCGCTGACCCGGTTTGGGCTCGGCGCCCGCCCGGGCGAAATCGCCTCAGTCGCGCGTGACCCGCGCGGCTGGCTGGCGGGCCAGATCAACCCCAATGGCGCGCCGATCCCGACTGGCGAGTTCGAAACGACCGACCAGCGCGTCGAAAGCTGGCACGCCTATCAAGCCGAAACGCGGGATGCCCGTCAGGTTCGGCGGGAGAACGGCCAACCGGCGATGCAGCCGGCGTCGATGCAAGCGCAGTCGGACGAAAACCCGCAGGCCCAGGCCGCCTTCGACGCCCGCCGCCGCAGCCGTCGCAACCTCGTTCAGGACACCGCTCAGGAGTTTCTGGCCCGGGCGAAGCTGGGCGCGACGACCGAGGCGGGGTTTGCCGAGCGCTGGGCCCTGTTCTGGGCTAACGCCTTCACAGCCTCGGCGACCAAGTTCCAGACGGCCGTCTTCGTCGGCCAGTACGAGCGCGAGGCGATCCGCCCCCATGTCTTCGGCAGGTTCGAGGATCTGACACTGGCCGCCGAACGGCATCCGGCCATGCTGCTCTACCTCGATCAGGCCCAGTCTGTCGGCCCGAACAGCATGGCGGGTGAGCGTCGGCAGGCCGGGCTGAACGAGAACCTCGCCCGCGAAATCCTCGAGCTGCACACGGTCGGTTCGGACGGCGGCTATACCCAGGCCGACGTCACCGAATTCGCCCGCGCCCTGACCGGCTGGAGCGTTCCAAACGCCCGCGAGCAAAGCGTCGGCGCTCGTGGCGTGACCGGCCGAAGAGCGGCCATGCGACAGCAGGCGCGGCCGGAGGACGGCTTCATCTTCCGCGCCGCCATCCACGAGCCCGGCCGGCGCACCGTACTGGGCCGCACCTATGCCGAGGCCGGCGCGGCGCAGGGCGAGGCGATCCTGACCGATCTGGCCAACCGCCCCGAGACGGCCCGTCGTCTGTCCCGCAAGATCGCGCAGCATTTCATCGCTGACGATCCGCCCGAGGCGCTGGTGCGCAGGCTGGAAGCGGCCTGGACCGGCTCGCGCGGCGATCTGTCGACCGTGGCGCGGGCCCTGGTCGAGGCGCCCGAGAGCTGGGCGCCCGCCGCCGGCAAGGTGAAGACGCCCTACGAATTCATCGTCTCCAGCCATCGCGCCTTCGGCACGCAGCCGAACCGGCCGCAGCCGCTGCAGCAGGCTCTGGTCCAGATGGGCCAGCCGGCCTTCGCCGCGCCCTCGCCCGAGGGCTGGCCCGACACGGCCGCGGATTGGGCAGGCCCCGATGCGCTGGTGAAGCGCCTGAACTGGGCCAAGGCCGCCGGAGACATGGCCGGCGATGTCGACGCCGTCGCCCTTGCCGAGGCCGCGCTGGGTGACCGGCTGACACCCCGGACCCGCCAGTTCGTCTCCCGCGCCGAAAGCCGCGCCGAGGCGGTCACCCTGTTCCTGATGTCGCCGGAGTTCCAGCGCCGATGACCCATTCCCCCTTCGCCCTGAACCGCCGCCTGCTGCTGGGCGGCTCCCTCGCCGGCATCGGTCTGGCCTATGCGGGACAGGCGGCGGCGCAGACCAGCGGAGCGCGCAACAAGCTGGTGGTGGTGATCGCGCGCGGCGCCATGGACGGCCTGTCCGTGACCGTGCCCCACGCCGACCCCAACTATCGCAACCTGCGTGGCGGCCTGGCCATCGGCGCGCCGGGGCAGGCCAACGGCGCGCTGGCGCTCGACGACAGCTTCGGCCTGCACCCCGCCTTGCCTGGCCTGAAGGCGATGTACGACGCCGGCCAGATGCGGTTCGCGGCGGCGGCGGCCATTCCGGTGCGGGTCCGCTCGCATTTCGATGCGCAGGACGTGCTGGAGAACGGCGGCGAAGGCCTGCGGCAGCAGGCCGACGGCTGGCTGAACCGCGCTCTGGTCGCCGCGGGCGGTTCCGGCGCCGTCAAGGGCCTGTCCATCGGCGCCCAGACGCCATTGATCCTGCGCGGTCAGGCCGAGACATCCAGCTGGGCGCCCGGCGGTCTGGTGAAGGGCGAGGACCGCATCGCCTCGCTGCTGCAGGATCTCTACGTCGACGATCCGATGCTGCAGGGCAATCTGGCGCGCGGGCTGGAGACCGAGGCTCTGGCGGCGGCGGGCGGCGACACGTCCCTGCGCCGTAACGACGTCAACGGTCTGGGTCAGGCGGTCGCGCGGCTGATGACCGGGGAGGACGGCGCCGATGTCGTTGCGCTGTCGATCGACGGATGGGACACCCACGCGCGACAGAACGCCCAGCTCCAGACGCGTCTGACCGGACTGGATCAGGTCATTGGCGGCCTGCACGACGGGTTGGGCGACCAGTGGGCCAATACGGTGGTGGTCGTGGCCACCGAGTTCGGTCGCACCGCCCGCGCCAACGGCACCCAGGGCACCGACCACGGCACGGGCTCGTCCATGCTGCTGACCGGCGGCGCGCTGAAGCCCGGGGGCATGATCGGCGACTGGCCGACATTGGCCGACAACCGCCTGTTCGAAAGCCGCGACCTGACGCCGACCATCGATGTTCGCTCGGTCTTCAAGGGCGTGCTTCGCGACCACATCGGCGTGGACCGCGCCGCGCTGGACCAGCGGGTATTCCCCGGCAGCGCGGCGGAAGCGCCGACGATGGAGGGGCTGGTCTAGCCTCTCGCCGCCTTCAAAAGGCGGTATCCCAAGCGACAGAGATGTGCGCCGACCCCCGCTGTGATGGCAAAGACAACGGCGAAGGCGAGGCAGAAATAGAGCGAGGGATCGGCCCAGCCAGCCGCTTTCCAAAGGTCGATGAGACCGGCCTCGATCGCCACAAAAACCAGGGCTGCGACGGCGATCAGGCCGCCGGAAAGAAGCGCCGCCCCCAGACCGATCAGGAACGCCGGAAGCGAGCGAGGTTTATTCCCGCTCACCACCACTTCTCGGGCCGGGCGGTGAAGCCCGCCGACTGTTCGAGCACGTCGGCGACCTGGAAGACCGTAGCCTCGTCCAGCGCCTTGCCGATGACCTGGAGGCCCAGCGGCAGGCCGCCGGCGTCCAGACCGGCCGGCACCGAGATGCCCGGCAGGCCGGCGAGGTTGGCGGTCACCGTGAAGATGTCGTTCAGGTACATCTGCAGCGGATCGATCTGCCTGTCGCCGATAGCGAACGCTGCGGAGGGCGTAGACGGGGTCAGGATCGCATCGACCTTGCCCCAGACGTTGTCGAAGTCCTCGGCGATACGACGGCGCACCTTCAGGGCACGGACGTAATAGGCGTCATAGAAGCCGGCCGACAGAACATAGGCGCCGATGGTCAGGCGGCGCTGGACCTCCTTGCCGAAGCCCTCGGCGCGGCTGGTCTCGTAAAGGTCCGTCAGCGAGGTCGTGCCCTCGGCGCGGTGGCCGAAGCGCATGCCGTCGTAGCGCGCGAGGTTCGACGACGCCTCGGCCGGGGCGACGATGTAGTAGGCCGGCAGGGCGTATTTGGTGTGCGGCAGGCTGATCTCGACGATCTCGGCGCCCGCGGCCTTCAGCCATTCGACGCCCTGGTCCCACAGCTTCTGGATTTCGGCGGGCATGCCGTCGACGACGTATTCCTTCGGCACGCCGATGCGCAGGCCCTTCACGCCCTTGCCCAGCGACTGCGTCCAGTCCGGCGTCTCGACATTCAGGCTGGTGGAGTCCTTCACGTCGAACGAGCACATCGAGCGCAGCAGGATGGCGGCGTCCTCGACCGTCTTCGTGATCGGGCCGGCCTGATCCAGCGAACTGGCGAAGGCGACCATGCCGAAGCGGCTGGCGCGGCCATAGGTCGGCTTGATGCCGACGGTGCCGGTGAAGGCGGCCGGCTGACGGATCGAACCGCCGGTGTCCGAAGCCGTGGCGGCCAGACAGAGGTCTCCGGCGACAGCAGAAGCCGAGCCGCCCGAGCTGCCGCCCGGCGTCAGATCAGCGTTCGACGTCTTTGATTTCCATGGGTTCACGACCGAACCGAACGCCGAGGTCTCGTTGGACGAGCCCATGGCGAACTCGTCCATGTTCAGCTTGCCGAGCATGACCGCGCCGTCAGCCCACAGATTGGCCGTGACGGTCGATTCATACGGCGGCACGAAGCCGCGCAGCATGTTGGAGCCCGCGGTCGTCTGGACGCCGTCGGTGCAGAACAGGTCCTTGATGCCCAGCGGCGCGCCTTCCAGCGCCCCGCCCTCGCCCTTGGCCAGCTTCGCGTCGGAGGCGCGCGCCATCTCCAGCGCCTTGTCGGTCGTCTGGGTCACATAGGCGTTCAACGTCGGGTTGGCGGCGTCGATGTTGGCGACGAAGGCCTTGGTGATTTCCTCCGAGGAGAAATCGCGGGCCTTGAGGCCGTCGATGGCGGCCTTGAGGGTCAGTTTCGTGAGGTCGGTCATGGGACTACTCGACCACCTTGGGCACGACATAGAAGCCGTCAGCCGACTTCGGAGCATTGGACAGGACGGCGTCGACCTTGGCGCCGTCGGTGACGACATCGTCGCGCAGGCGCAGCGGCTGGGCCACATTGGAGGTCATCGGCTCGACGCCGTCGACGTCGACCTCGTTCAACTGCTCGATCCACGACAGGATGCCGTTCAGCTCGGCCGCGAGGGGCTCGAGCCGATCCTCTGAAGTCTTGATGCGGGCGAGGTGTGCGACCTTGCGCACCGTCGCGGCGTCGATGGCCATGCGGCCCTCCAATGCGAATGCGGAACGGTTGGACTAGCCGCGCGGCGGCCGAATCTCAAGGACGGCGCGCAATCAGGATGGTCCAGCGCGCCTCGTCGCCCTCGAAACTGTGGCTCCAGTCCACCTCAAGCCCGCATCCCGCCATCAGATCGAGCATGTCCGCAGGCCGCCAGCAGATCATGGTGTAGGTCCCGCCCTCCGAGCCCGTCTGACGCCACTCGCCCTCGCCTTCCTGAAAGCTGGTCAGGAACAGGCCGCCGGGCCGCAGCGCAGCGACGATGCGCCGGATCACGCCCTCCATCCCGCCGCGTTCGATGTGCTGCAGGACGTAGAGCGCCATCAGGCCTTCCCACGGCCCGCCCAGATCGTCGCTCACGAGATCCAGCGGCTCTACGACCTTTCCGCGCCGCCGCTGGACGGCGATGAAACCTTCGGACAGGTCAGTGCGGCGCACATGCAGGCCCCGCCTTTCCAGTTCGTCGGCATCCCATCCAGGGCCGGATGCGACCTCCAGAACCCGTGCGCCAGGTCCGAGCGCGTCGGCGAAGTGGGCTAGCGCCTCGTCGCCTATCGGCAGACGGTCCCGCGTCACCTCGGCATACTTCTCGGCGTAGTCGTCATAGGCGGCGACGGTGCGCCGGTTACGGCTCGGTTCGGTCACCGGGCCGGGGTCACCGAGACGCTCGCGGGCGGAGCCTCGTCCGCGCCGGGCGTCCAGGAGACGATGATCCGACGCTCGCGGCTGCCGATCTGGCCGGTCGCCTCGTCCATCGTGCTTTCCTCAAGCTTCAGATCGACGCGTCCGGGCGCCTCGGACAGGATTTCGTAGTCCAGCACATCGCCGATCCGGAACACGGCCCAGCCTTCGGCCGAGGACCTGAAGAAGGCGATGTGGGTGTAGAGGCCGTTCATGGCGGGATCGCCGCCGGCCGTGCCGAACAGCTTCACTGTCGCTCCGCCCTGCCGATCCAGCGGGTCGAGGCGCACCACAGAGGCCGCCCACTGGATGTTCATGTCGGCGTCGGGTTGCACCGTCGCAGCCGGGCCGCCGGCGACCAGCGGGTCCCGGGACTGGACGGGCGGAGGCGGCGCCTCGGCAGGCGGTACGGCCTCCCTGCGGCTCTCGACCTGGGCGTCGCAGGCGGTGAGCCCGAGCAACGCCGCGAGAAAAACGACCGGATGTCTCATCGAACCCTCCCAATTCGCCCTCTGCAGCCAGCTTGCACCTTGCCAGCGCCGCCCGCCAGTCCTACCGCCACGGCGTGACCGTACTCACCCTTCAGGAACTGGCCGAGCAGACGCCGCGCGACACGCCGTGGCTTGGGCTCGATCTCGGCGAGAAGACCATCGGCGTGGCGGCGTCGGACGCCCTTCGCATGATCGCCAGCCCGATGGAGCTGATCCGCAAGACGAAGTTCACCGACGACGCCAACCGGGTGCTGAAGCTGATGGACAGCCGCGGCGCGACCGGGCTGGTGATCGGCTTGCCCCTGAACATGGACGGAACCGAAGGGCCGCGCGCCCAGTCCTGCCGCGCCTTCGCCCGCAATCTGCAGCGCATCCGCGAGGTGCCGGTGACCTTTCAGGACGAGCGGCTGTCGACCACGGCCGTCGAACGCTTCCTGATCGACGAGCTGGATCTGACCCGCAAGCGCCGGGCCGAGGTCGTGGACCGCACCGCCGCCGCCTGGATCCTGCAGGGCGCGCTGGATCGACTGAGGGGCTGATGGGCGGACTGTTCGCGGGCGTTCTTCCGGTCTTCGCCCTGATCGCCATCGGCTATGGTCTAAGAAAATCCGACTTCCTGCCCGACGCGACCTGGCGGCCGATCGAGAAGCTGTCGATCAATCTGCTCTATCCCGGTTTCCTCGTGCCCTCGATCTGGGGTGCGGATCTGTCGGGCGGCAGCGCGGGCGCAGCGGCGGCCTCGGCCGTGGTCGCCGTCATCATCGTCGGGACCTGCGCCCTTCTGGCCAAGCCCCTGATCAGGCTTGAAGGCCCGGCCTACACCAGCGTGTTCCAGGGCGTGATCCGCTGGAACAGCTTCGTCTTCCTGCCGGTCATCCAGGCCGTCTTCGGGGCCGAAGGGCTGGCGCTGGCGGCCGTGATGATCGCCTGCATCATTCCGGTGACCAACATCGCCTGCGTGGCCGTTCTCGCGCGCTGGGGTGCGGACCAGCGGGGCGTGTCGCCGTTGGCGCTGACGAAGGCCATGCTGGCCAATCCGATCCTCGTGGCCTGCCTGACAGGTCTGGTCCTGAACTTCCTGCGCGTGCCCCCGATCCCGGGGGTCTCCGAGACGCTGGAACTGCTGGGCGGTGCGGCCCTGCCGCTGGGCCTGATCGTGGCCGGGGCGGGCCTGAGCTTCGCCGAGGTCGCCCGGCGCAAATGGACGGTGGCTGCGGTCACCTTCGTCAAGCTGGGCGTCATGCCGCCGCTGATGTGGGGCCTGTGCATCCTGTTCGGCGGCGACCAGCTGGCCCAGGGCACCGCCCTCCTCTGCGGCGCTGCGCCCGGCGCAGCGGCCGCCTATCTGCTGGCGCGACAGATGGGCGGGGACGCGCCTCTGATGGCCGGGATCGTGGCTTTGACCACGGTTGGCAGCGCTCTGAGCATACCGATCCTGCTGACCCTGTTCCATTTGGTCTGACGAGGCCGTATAGCCGCGTCTCGATGACCCAGCCCGCTGTCACCGACCTGATTCACGAGCGGCTGGCGCCGTTCCCCCGCGACCATTTCCTGTCCGCAGGCGATCTGAACGCCGCGACCGTCCCGCCGCTGCTGGACCTCGCCGATGCCTTCGTCGATTTCAATCGTCAATCGGCCAAGTCGCTGGACATCATGCGCGGCCGCACGGTGATGAACCTGTTCTTCGAGAACTCGACGCGCACCAGCGCCTCGTTCGAGATCGCGGCCAGACGCCTCGGCGCCGATGTGACGGCCCTGACGCCCAAGACCTCCTCGGTCGCCAAGGGCGAGACCCTGATCGACACGGCCGCGACCCTGAACGCGATGAAGCCGGACGTGCTGGTGGTCCGCCACTCCGCCTCGGGCGCGGCGGCCCTGCTGTCGCAGAAGGTCGGCTGCGCGGTGGTCAACGCCGGGGACGGCCGCCACGAACACCCGACGCAGGCCCTGCTGGACATGCTGAGCCTGCGCCGCGCCTTCGGCGACGTCGGCGGGCTGAGCGTCGCCATCTGCGGCGACATCGCCCACAGCCGCGTGGCCCGCTCCAACGTCGCCCTGCTGTCGATGATGGGTGCGCGCGTCCGCCTGATCGGCCCGCCGACCCTGGTGCCCGGCGACGCCGACCGCTGGGGTTGCGAGGTCTTCCACGACATGAAGGACGGCCTGCAGGGCGTGGACGTCGTGATGATGCTGCGCCTTCAGCTTGAGCGGATGGAGGGCGCGCTGGTCCCTTCGACCCGCGAATATTTCCGCTTCTGGGGTCTGGACCGCGAGAAGCTGGCCTGGGCCAAACCGGGCGCCAAGGTCATGCATCCCGGGCCGATGAACCGGGGCGTCGAGATCGACTCCGACGTGGCCGACGACCTTAACGTTTCCCTGATTCAGGATCAGGTGGAGATGGGCGTGGCCGCCCGCATGGCGGTGCTGGCCGCCCTGTCCGTGCGTCGCGAGGGAGCCGACCAATGACCGCTCTCGCCATTCTGAACGCCCGCCTGCTCGATCCGGCGACCGACTATGACGGCCCGGGCGCCGTGCTGGTCGAGGACGGCCGCATCGTAGAGGTGGTCCACGGCGCCTCCGCCCGCGCGCCGGACGGCGTCGAGGTCGTGGATGCCGGCGGCCTGTGCCTCGCGCCCGGCCTGATCGACATCCGGGTCAAGACCGGCGAGCCCGGTGACGAGCCCAAGGAGACGCTGAAGTCCGCCAGCCTGGCCGCCGCGGCCGGCGGGGTGACCACCATCGTCGTCCAACCGGACACCGACCCCGCCATCGACGACCCGGCGATGATCGACCACATCCAGCGTCGTGGCGCGGCGCTGGGGCTTGTCAACGTTCGCGCCGCCGGTGCGGCGACCAAGGCCCGTGACGGCCAGCGCATGGCCGAAATTGGCCTGATGGACGAGGCCGGCGCGCTCTACTTCACCGATGGCGACCGGGTCATCGCCAACACCCGCACCCTGCAACGGGTGATGAGCTATGCCGCCGCCTTCAACGCCCTGATCGTCTGCCGTCCGGCCGATCCATGGCTGAGCGAGGGCGCTGTGGCGACCTCGGGCGAGCTGGCGACGCGGCTGGGCCTGTCCTCGGTCCCGGCCATCGCCGAGCGAATCCAGCTGGAGCGGGATCTGGCCCTGGTCGAACAGACCGGCGCGCGGTTCCTGGTGGACCAGATCTCGACCGCCGGCGCGCTTGAAACACTGGCCCGCGCCCGGGCGAAGGGACTGGAGGTCGCCGCCTCGGTGTCGATCAACCACCTCTGCTTCAACGAGATCGACATCGGCGATTACCGGACCTTCTACCGGCTGGATCCGCCGCTGCGGACCGAGGCCGACCGGCAGGCGATGATCGAGGCGGTACGCGACGGACTGATCGACGTCATCACCAGCGCCCACGCCCCTGCGCCGGCCGAGGACAAGCGCCGGCCGTTCGGTGAGGCCGCGCCGGGCGCCATCGGCCTTGAGACCCTGCTGCCCGCCGCCCTGACCCTGCATCACGAGGACGGGCTGGACCTGCTGGACGTGCTGCGTCCCCTGACCCACGGCCCGGCGACCCTGCTGGGTCTGGACGCCGGCATCCTCGCGACCGATGCGCCGGCCGATTTCGTGCTGTTCGATCCCGCTGCGCCGATCGTCGTGGATGCGGACGCCCTGAGGTCGAAATCCAAGAACTCGCCCTTCGATGGCCGTCGCCTGCAGGGCAAGGTCGCCGGAACCTTCGTCGGCGGGCGGCGCGTTTACGCAGGGCGCTGACGGCCGGAGCCCGAAT
Source organism: Brevundimonas kwangchunensis (assembly GCF_039523815.1). NCBI lineage: Bacteria > Pseudomonadati > Pseudomonadota > Alphaproteobacteria > Caulobacterales > Caulobacteraceae > Brevundimonas > Brevundimonas kwangchunensis. Next base: position 333,651 of record NZ_BAAAGA010000005.1, read on the forward strand.
CAGCGGAAACTCCGCTTCAAGACGCGAAAAGTCGTGATACACACGCTCAAGCTGTAGGGGACGAACGTGCAGGATCTGGCAGGACCGGCTATCGGGACGCTCGCGGCCTTTGCGGTCGGCGGCTACCTGCTGGGCTCCATTCCGTTCGGCGTGATCCTGACCCGACTGGGCGGCGCGGGCGACGTGCGCCAGATCGGCTCCGGCAACATCGGCGCGACCAATGTGCTGCGCACCGGCCGCAAGGACCTGGCCTTCGCCACCCTGATCCTCGACGCCGGCAAGGGCGCGGCGGCGCTGCTGCTGGCCAAATACATGATGGGCGGCGTGAGCCCGTCCGCCGAACTGGCCGGCGCGATCGCCGGCGGCGCGGCCTTCCTAGGCCACCTGTTCCCCGTCTGGCTGAAGTTCAAGGGCGGCAAGGGCGTCGCGACCTTCTTCGGCCTGATGCTGGCGGCGGCCTGGCCGCTGGGCCTTGTGGCGGCCGCGACCTGGCTGTTGATGGCGGCTGTCTTCCGCATCTCCTCGCTGTCGGCGCTGGCCGCCTCGGCCCTGACGCCGGTCTATGCCCTGCTGCCCGTCGCCGCGATGAGCCTGCCGGCGCCGCGTCCGATCCTCGGCCTGTCGATCTTCACCGCCCTGCTGATCTGGGCCCGGCATAGCGAGAACATCGGCCGCATCCTCAAGGGCGCCGAGCCCCGGATCGGGGCGAAAAAGGCGTGACGCTGGAAGCAGCCGAGCGTTTCGCCCGGCTGCGGCTGGCCCGCACCGACAAGGTCGGCCCCGTCACCTTCCGCCAGCTTCTGGACCGCTTCGGCACGGCGACGCGGGCGCTGGACGCCCTGCCCGACCTGATCCGCAAGGGCGGCGCGGGCCATGCCCTGCCCGATATCTCTCGCATCGAGGCCGAGTTGGCGTCCGGTGACCGCATCGGCGCGCGGCTGCTGGTGCTGGGCGATCCCGAGTTTCCGGACATGCTGGCGGCCGTCGATCCGCCGCCGCCGGTGCTCTGGACGCTGGGCGAGGTCTCCCTGATGGCCCGTCCGTGCATCGGCATCGTCGGCGCGCGCATCGCCTCGGCCGGCGGTCAGCGCATAGCGCGCGGGCTGGCCCAGCAGCTCGGCGAGGCCGGGCATGTCATCGTCTCGGGCATGGCGCGCGGCGTCGATGGCGCCGCCCACGCCGGAGCGCTGGAGACCGGCACGGTCGCCGTGCTGGGCGGCGGAGTGGACGACGTCTACCCGTCCGACAACGCCGATCTGTATCGCCAGATCGTCGAGCGCGGCTGCATCGTCTCGGAGAGTCCGGTCGGCGCGCGGGCGCAGGCGAAGGACTTCCCCCGCCGCAACCGCATCATCTCCGGCCTCTCGCGCGGCGTGATCGTGGTCGAGGCCGAACTACGCTCCGGCTCCCTGATCACCGCCCGCCTGGCCGCCGAGCAGGGCCGCGACGTCTTCGCCGTGCCGGGCTCGCCGCTTGACCCTCGGTCAAAGGGCCCGAACGAGCTCCTGCGGCAGGGCGCGATCCTGTGCGAGGGCATCGAGGACGTGGAGCGGGAGTTCTCGCGAAGCCGATCCGTACGCGAGCCGCCCGCTGACAATCCCTTCAGCGGTGCGCCGCCCGATCTGGATGACGCCACGGTCGAGCGCATCGCCGCCCTGCTCTCGCCCGTGCCAACGCCGCGCGACGAACTGGCGCGGGCCGCCGACCTGCCGATCGGCGTGGTCGCGGCGGCGTTGCTGGAGCTCAGTCTGGCGGGTCGCGCGACGCTTCTTTCCGGCGGATTGGCGTCCGTCTGATCCCGTCTTCGCTACTCCCGATTGACAGCGAGGCTTCGGCCAACCACGTTCCCGGCCCTTCGAAAGGCGCACCTCCCGAATGAATCTCGTCGTTGTCGAGAGCCCCGCAAAGGCCAAGACCATCAACAAGTACCTCGGCCCGGACTACACGGTCCTGGCGTCGTACGGCCACGTCCGCGACCTGCCGTCGAAGGACGGCTCGGTCCTGCCGGACGAGGACTTCGCCATGTCCTGGGAGGTCGACGCCAAGGCGTCCAAGCGCCTGAGCGAGATTGCCGAGATCGCGAAGAAGTCCGACCGCATCATTCTCGCGACCGACCCGGATCGCGAGGGTGAGGCCATCAGCTGGCACGTGCTCGAGATCCTGACGAAGAAGAAGGCCGTGAAGGACGCGACCGTCCAGCGCGTCACCTTCAACGCCATCACCAAGTCGGCCGTACTCGAAGCCATGGCCGCGCCGCGTGACATCGACATGGAGCTGGTCGAGGCCTACCTCGCCCGCCGCGCGCTCGACTATCTGGTGGGCTTCACCCTGTCTCCCGTACTGTGGCGCAAACTGCCGGGCGCGCGCTCGGCTGGTCGCGTGCAGTCGGTTGCCCTGCGCATCGTCGTCGATCGCGAGATGGAGATCGAGAAGTTCAAGGCGCAGGAATACTGGTCCGTCGAGGCCGATCTGGCCGCCGACAGTCCGCCCTTCGTCGCCCGTCTGGTCAAGCACGCCGGCAAGCGGGTCCAGCGTCTCGACATCGTCTCGGAAGCCATGGCCAGCGCCGCGCGCGACGCCATCAACGCCGGGACCTTCACGATCAACTCGGTCGAGAAGAAGCCGGTCAAGCGCTCGCCCAGCCCGCCCTTCATGACCTCGACCCTGCAGCAGGAAGCCTCGCGCAAGCTCGGCTTCACCGCCCAGCGCACCATGCAGGCGGCGCAGAAGCTGTATGAAGGCGTCGATGATCAGGGCGGCCTGATCACCTATATGCGGACCGATGGCCTGTACGTCAGCCCCGAGGGCATCGCCCAGGCGCGTGAGGTGATCGGCCAGCGCTTCGGCCCGGCCTACGTTCCGGAACAACCCAAGTTTTACAAGACAAAGGCCAAGAACGCTCAGGAAGCGCACGAAGCCATTCGTCCGACCAACGTGGCTCGCGCGCCCGAGACCCTGCGTCTCGAAAGCGACCTGCAGCGCCTCTATGAACTGATCTGGAAGCGCACGATCGCCAGCCAGATGGAGTCCGCGCGTCTGGACCGCACGACGGTCGAGATCGAGGAGCCGACCGGCCAGACCGCCCTGCGCGCCACCGGCCAGGTCGTGACCTTCGACGGCTTCATGGCCGTCTATGAGGAAGGTCGCGACGAGAAGCAGAAGACCGGCGAGGATGACGAGGACGACACCACCCGCCTGCCCGCGCTGAAGGAAGGCGCCAAGGCCAAGGTCGAGGCGATCCGCACCGAACAGCACTTCACCGAGCCGCCCCCGCGCTTCTCGGAAGCGACCCTGGTCAAGAAGCTGGAAGAGCTGGGCATCGGCCGTCCGTCGACCTACGCCTCGATCCTGACGACCCTGCGCGACCGCGAATATGTCCGCGTCGACAAGAACCGCTTCTATCCCGAGGACAAGGGCCGTCTGGTCACCGCCTTCCTCGAGCAGTTCTTCCGCAAATGGGTCGAGTACGACTTCACCGCCGCGCTGGAGACCCGGCTGGACGAGGTGTCGGCCGGCGACCTGAACTGGAAGGTGCTTCTGCGCGACTTCTGGACCGACTTCCACGCCGCGACCTCGGCCGCCGGTGAACTGCGCACCACGGCCATTCTGGACGCTCTGAACGAGTCGCTGGGACCGCACATCTTCCCGCAGAAGGAAGATGGATCCGACCCGCGCGAGTGCCCGCTGTGCCATCAGGGCCAGCTGAGCCTGAAGACCAGCCGTTTCGGCGCCTTCATCGGCTGCTCGCGTTATCCGGAGTGCAAATACACCCGCCCGGTCGCCTCGCCCGACGCCAAGGACGGCGGCGCGGACGGCGGCGATCGCGAACTGGGTCCGGATCCGGTCACCGGCCAGCCGGTGCACCTGAAAATCGGCCGCTTCGGTCCCTATGTCGAAACCACGCCTCCGGGCGAGGAGAAGCCAAAACGGTCATCCCTGCCCAAGGGCTGGTCGCCGGCGTCGCTGGAGCTGGAACAGGCCCTGCGCCTGCTGGCCCTGCCGCGCGAGGTTGGGGCGCACCCCGAGGACGGCAAGATGATCACGGCCGGCCTCGGCCGCTACGGCCCCTTCGTGCAACACGCAGGGACCTATGCCAATATCTCTGACATCGAAGAGGTTTTCGAAGTCGGCCTGAACCGCGCCGTGGCCCTGCTGGCCGAGAAGCGGGCGGGTCGCGCCGGCCGCGGATCGGCGGCCGCGCCGCTCAAGGAACTGGGCAACCACCCCGAGGACGAGGCCCCCGTCCAGGTCATGGCCGGCCGCTTCGGCCCCTATGTGAAGTGGGGCAAGGTCAACGCCACCCTGCCCAAGGGCACGGCGCCGGAGGACATGACGCTGGAAGCGGCTCTTCCCCTGCTGGCCGAACGCGCCGCCAAGGCTCCGGCCTCCAAGAAGAAGGCGCCGGCGAAGAAGGCCGCGGCTCCGAAGAAAACGGCTGCGAAGAAGCCGGCCGCGAAGAAGGCTCCGGCGAAGAAGAAGGTCGCCAAGGCCGAGGAGTGATCCTCTAGCGCTTCAGAAGGTGATCCCGCGCGGCGTTCAGCCGCGCGGCGAGCCCTTCGGTGCCGCCCTGGTCCGGGTGCGCACGGGCCATCAACCGCTTCCAGGCGGCATTGATCTCGGCCTTCGTCGCGGCGGACGACACCCCCAGCAGAGACCGGGCCTCGCTGTCCGTCATGCCCTCGGCGCGCGGAGCGAGTACTCGCTGTCTCGAGGCGATCGTCATCCACAGACCCGCGCCAGCCAGACCTGCGGCCGGCAACCAGGCTCCACGAAAGGCCGCCAACGCGGCTCCGGCCATCAGAACCGAGCTGAACAGGGTGGCGGCTACGCGCCACTGTCCCCGCCCCTTGCGACCACCCTCGCTGGAGCGGCCAAGGCGGATCAGACCCCAGACGGCGATCGCCGCCAGCACCAGCCAGAGCGGCGACACGGCCTCAGGCCGCGGCGTCGAGCGGCGCGTCCAGCTTCCCGCCGTCCAGACCCAGCGACAACATCAGGCCGCGCAACTCCTGCCGGGCCGAGACGTGGGCGAGCGAGACCGACACCGGGCGAATATCATTCGACAGGTCAGCGACCGTCAGACCGAACGGGAACAGCTCGCGATAGATGACCCGGTCGCGCAGACCCGGCCCCATGCGGAAGCCGACGCGCTTGGCCAGCTTCTCCATCCGCTCTTCCAGACGCTGGCGGTTACGGGCGGCGGCCACGGCGAGGCGGTTGGTGACCACGACCCAGTCGATCTGGGCATGCCGCCCCTGACTGATGGCGCGCTGCTTGCGGGCCTCCCATACGCTCTCGGAATAGATCGACGGCTTCTGCAGCTCCAGCGTCACCGGATCGACCGTGCCCAGCAGATCAAAGTCGACGAAGCTGTCATTCATCGGGGTGACTATCTGGTCGGCCAAGCCATGCGCGGCGCGCGACAGGACGGTGTCGCCGCCGGGCGTGTCGATCAGGATGACGTCAGCCATTCCGCGCGCTTCGGCGAAGGCGGCCTCGAAGCGGGCCAGCTGTTCAGCCTCGTCCGCCTTGGCCAGCGCCTTGCCGTCGCCCAGATCCGGCTCGACCGGCATGGGCAGGGTGTGGCCGTTGGCGGCGGTCCAGGTCTGGCGATTGGCGAAGAAGCGGGCCAGCGACCGCTGGCGCAGGTCCAGATCGATGATCGCCACGCGCTTGCCGGCGTGCAGCAGGCCGGTGACGATGTGGATGGCGAGCGTGGACTTGCCCGCTCCGCCCTTTTCGTTGCCGACGACGATGACCGTGGGGTCAGCCATGGGTGTTCAGTCCTTGTGCGATCGCCGACTCGAACGCGCGATCCTTAACCGCAGAGTCGCGGTACCCGGGGCGTCCGTCAACGCATCAGAGCGCAGCGGACTGTGGACTGAGCGACCTCAGGCCGTGCGACGACACCAAGGATCGTCGACGCCCGCAGCGGCGCAGAGCGCAGCGGCTCCGGCGCCCGGCGCCTGCACCTTCAGACGGACCAGATCGCGGCCGTTGACCTGCACGGCCTCATAGGTCGGCGACAGGCCGTCCAGAGCCCATGCGGCGCCGCCGGCCTTCAGGCGCGCCCAGGCAGCCTGCGCGGCCTCTCGGCTGGAATAGGCGCCCAGTTGAACCAGACCGCGCGCGGCGGCCGGACGGGGCGAGGTCTGATGCCGGCTGATGGCCGGGCGCAGGCGCGGTGTTGCCTGCTCGATCCGCTCCGAAGCCTCGCGCACCACAGCGTCGACGACGACCGGAGCGGCGGCCTCCGCCACGCGGGCCGAGGCCTGCTGCACCACGCCGTCACGGGCGTCCCACAGATCGTGCGGCGTCATCACCTCGACGCGCAGCGCCGGACGAAGACCTTCCTGAGCGGCGGTCTGGACCGGCGCAACAGCCGGCGTCAGGACCGCAGGCTTGGCAGCCTGCCCGTCAAGCGGGATGGCGGCCACATCGCGGGCCCAGTTCTCGAAACGATTGGGGTCGCTCTCGACCATGCCGCAAGCGCCCAGACCGAGGGTCAGGGATAGGGCCAACACTGGACGGATCAGGAGGCTCGGCGTCATAAGCCAGATCCTACACGGCAGTTTTTGCCGTACGGTTCACGATCAGGCTTAACGCGAGAGGCCCTTCCGTTCACCATGACCGACACCACTCCCCTGCCCGTCGCCCGCACCATCGCGGACCTTCGCGCCCATGTAAGCGACTGGCGTCGACAAGGGTTCACCGTCGGCTTCGTTCCGACCATGGGAGCGTTGCACGAAGGCCACCTGACGCTGGTGCGCGAGGCCGTGCGTCGCGCCGACAAGGTCGTCGCCAGTGTCTTCGTGAACCCGACCCAGTTCGCCGCTCACGAGGATCTGGGAACCTACCCGCGGCAGGAGGCGCAGGACGCGGCGCTCTTGGCCGGCGCCCGCTGCCATCTGCTCTACGCGCCGTCGGTCGAGGAGATGTATCCGGCCGGCGCGACGACCACGATCAGCGTCGGCGGCCCGGCCGAAGGGCTGGAGGGCGCGTTCCGGCCGCAGATGTTCGGCGGCGTGGCTCTGGTCGTCAGCAAGCTGTTCAACCAGGTCCGGCCAGATCTGGCCGTGTTCGGCGAGAAGGACTGGCAGCAGTTGATGGTGATCCGCCGGTTGGTCCGCGATCTGGACATCCCTGTCGAGGTGGTCGGATCGCCGACAGAGCGCGACGGACACGGCCTCGCCCTGTCCAGCCGCAACGCCTACCTCTCGCCCGTCGAACTGGAGACGGCGCGGCGCCTGAACGGCATTCTCGCCGAGGCTGGAGTGAGGGCGTCCGACGGCGTGGTGGCGGCCGAGGCGTGGGCGTCGGAGGCGCTGATCGCTGCGGGGTTCGACGGCATCGACTATGTCGCCATCCGAAAGGCAGACGACCTGTCGCCGTTCGAGGGCGCCATCGACGCCCCCGCCCGCATCCTCGCTGCTGCGAAGATCGGGCGGACGCGTCTGATCGACAATATGGCGGTCTGAGCGCACCATTGACGCTTGGTCCGGCGATCCGGGAGAGACCCATGTTGCTGAGCCTGATCTTCGCCTTTCAAGTCGAGCAGCAACCGCCGACATGGGTTCCTGACGACGAGAGGCGATGGGTCCAGACGTGGCTCAGGCCAACTGGCGAGACCGTCACCGAAAGCCAGCTCCGGTCGGCGTCCACCCAGGAGCTGGCCGCCAGACTGCTCCCGGTCTCCGTGGCGGGCGCGGTGACATCGCACCAGATCGGCGAGAACACGGATGGCCTCCCGCCGCGGATGGTCGTGTTTCATGGCGACGCCACTCCCGTCGAAGCCGATGCCTGCCGGCGGACGGGTTACACAGTCACGCTGAAACCGGCCGGCGACCGGAACCTCACTGGCGAGACGGTCTCGTCCAGCCTCGAACTGGCCCTCGCTCCCGGGTGCCACGGCGAGCCGGGCTGGCGGATGATGCGGACCAACCCTGCACAGGCCGCCCGGTCACTGGAGCTCCTCCGCTGGTTCGCCAACCTGAAGATGCGGGCAGCGGGCGGTGAAGATCTGGCCGTGTCGCTAGCCTGTACAGGGTTCCAACCGGATCCATGCGCAGCCGGAGACAGGGCGGTTCTGGCCGCCCTGCCGCTCCATCAGGCGAGCAGCATCTCGATGCACGGCGGAAACTGGTACTTGGAGCTCAATCCGGGACGCCGGGATCAGCTGCACTGGCGCATCCGCATTCACCGGCCGGCGGAGGGAGATCCGTCCATCAGGATGGACTGGACGCCGCCGCCGCCGTTCTAGCCGATCGAGCCGACGCAGCCCTCGATGCCGCCGACATTCAGCGGGGCGTCGGTCAGGGACAGGGTCCAGCCGTGGTGGGTGGCCAGACCGCGACGGCGGATGCCCGAGCCGTCGCCGGCGTCGCCGCCGACATCGACCAGCACACGGCGGCCGCCCGGCAGGGCCGCCGGATCGATCTTGCCGACGGCCAAGGCCGTCGGGATATCGCCGCCGAAGCCGTCGAAGACGCTGAGGCCGGTCCATTCGCGGCGAAGGCCCGTCCACCAGGCGTCCTCGGTGTTGATGGCCAGCACAGCCACGCCGTGGCCCTCGGCGGCCCATTTGAGCGCCGCTTGAGGATCGCGGACGGCGCGCATCTCGGCGGCGTCGCCGAAGCGCAGACGGGCGCCATCGAAAGCGCGGGTGGGTTCGATCGGCGACCAGACCTGCACCTGCATCCGCCCCTGACGGGCCAGACCCCAGCCGACGATCTGCCGCCAGAGCGACTCGACCGCCTCGTGGTTTTCCGCGGCCGCCTGCTTGAGCAGGCGTTCGAGGACCGCCTTCTCGCGGTCGGGACGCAGTTTGACGTGCGGGCCCGCCGGAGCGTCCTTGGCCTTGCCGACGCGGGCAGCGATGGAGAGGCGGCGCTGGAACAGGGCCAGGATCTCGTCGTCGAGCAGATCGATCTCGTGACGGAGGGCGGCCAGGGCCATGTGTTCGGGAGACAGGTCGGCGGGGTTGGTCATCGTCGACGGCCAGACCTGTTGCAGGGAAGCGGATTGGGACACGGGGAGAAGCTTTCGATTTCAGTACGGCATGAGGCGTTTGCGAGCCGCCGCCCCGTCGCAGGGCGGTCGCCGGCGAGGCGGTCAGGACGCGTTGCCTGACGCCTCAGCCGGCGTATCGAAAGCCGTAGAAATACAGGTCCGCGGCCGCGGCGAGGCGGGCGGTGAAAGTCGCAGCGATGGCTTGCGAGCGGACCATGCGCCTCAATGGCGGCAAGGATCGTGCGCCGTCAACCCTCGGGACGGCTAAGGAGGACGAAACGCGTGCGGTTATCGCTGGAATCCTGAAGATCGTTGCGCAGGATCGACAGGTCATAGACCTCGGCCGCCCGGGCCGGAGCCACGGCGGCGCGGGCCGGATCGCCAGCTTCCGCCACGGCGCGGGCGGCGCCTGCGGTATCGAACGCCTCGACCGCCTCGATGCCCAACGACGCAAGCGATGCCGGACATTGGCGCAGCGCGATGGGATGGCTCTCCGCCGTTTTCACCGACCGCAGGCTGGCGCCGTGCGGGGCCATGAGGGCCAGACGGATTGGTCGCCAGACGTCGGAGACCTGCACCAGTCCGGACTGCTCGACGAGCGTCGCGGCCGGTTCGACCCGGCCGATGGTCGAGTTCTCGACCGGGATCAGGGCGCAGTGCACCTCGCCGGCGAACAGGGCCGCCAGCGCCGCGTCGAAGGTCTCATAGGCGACCGGCTCGTCCCACGGGCGCAGGTCGAGGCAGGCCTCGTGGCTGAAAGCTCCGGGCGCGCCCTGATAGGCGCAGCGACCGCCGGCCGCCTGCCCCTCGGGCCGCCCGACGCCGTTCATCAGGCGGCCTCGGAGCGGGACTGCCGCCCCGACTTCAGACGCTCGGCGACGAGGAAGGCCAGCTCCAGCGCCTGATCGGCGTTGAGGCGCGGGTCGCAGTGGGTGTGGTAGCGGCTGGACAGGTCGTCCTCGGTCAGCGCCTGCGCGCCGCCGAGACATTCGGTGACGTTCTGGCCGGTCATCTCCAGATGCACGCCGCCAGGGTGGACGCCCTCGGCCTCTGCCACGTCGATGAAGGTGCGGACCTCGCTCAGGATCCGCTCGAACGGGCGGGTCTTGTAGCCGTTACCGGCCTTCAGTGTGTTGCCGTGCATCGGGTCGATCGACCAGATCACGCGCTTGCCGGCATCCTTGGCCGCCTTCATCAGGCGCGGCAGGCGGTCGCCCACCTTGTCCGAACCGAAGCGGCCGATCAGCGTCAGGCGACCCGGCGTGTTGTCCGGGTTCAGCGCGTCGATCAGCGGCAGCAGGTCGTCCGGCTCCATGGTCGGGCCGCACTTCACGCCGATGGGGTTCTTGATCCCCTTCATGAACTCGACGTGGGCGCCGTCCAGCTGGCGGGTACGCTCGCCGATCCAGAGCATGTGGGCCGAGGTGTCGAACCATTCGCCGGTGCCGCCGTCGAGACGCGTCAGGGCGCTCTCGAGGTTCAGCAGCAGGGCTTCGTGGCTGGTGAAGACCTCGACGCGGCTCAGGTCCGGATGGCTCTCGGGCGTGACGCCAACGGCCTCCATGAAGGCCAGCGCCTCGGTGATCTTGTCCGCCAGTTCGCGATATTTGGCGCCGTAGGCTGTGTCGCCCGCGAAGCCCATCGTCCAGCGATGGATGTTGTACAGGTCGGCATAGCCCCCGCCGGCGAAGGCGCGCAGCAGGTTCAGCGTCGAGGCCGACTGGTTGTAGGCCTTGAGCAGACGCTGCGGATCCGGAACCCGCTCTTCCGGCGTGAAGGCCATGCCGTTGATGATGTCGCCGCGGTAGCTGGGCAGCTCGACACCGTCGATCGTCTCAACGCCCGAGGAGCGCGGCTTGGCGAACTGGCCGGCGATGCGGCCGACCTTCACCACCGGCTTGCGGCCGGCGAAGGTCAGGACCACCGCCATCTGCAGGATCAGGCGGAAGGTGTCGCGGATGTTGTCGGTCGAGAACTCCTTGAAGCTCTCGGCGCAGTCGCCGCCCTGAAGCAGGAAGGCCTCGCCGGCCTCGACCTGCGCCAGGCGCGACGTCAGGCGACGCGACTCCCCGGCGAAGACGAGCGGCGGCATGGCGCGAAGCTCATCCTCCACGCGATGAAGGGCGGCCATGTCCGGATAATCCGTCGGCATCTGCACGACGGGTTTCGATCTCCAGCTCTCGGGGGTCCAGCGGGTACTCATGCCGCCAAGATAGGCCTGTGGAGGTTCCGGGACAATGAAGCGATGACGCGATCTTGTCGCGCTTTCCATCAGCCCGCCGACATGTGTCCCGGCTGCTGCTTCTCGCGCAGGGTGACCAGCTCCTCGGCCATCGTCGGGTGGACGGCGCAAGTGGCGTCCCACTGGGCCTTGGTCAGGCCCGCCTTCACGGCGATGGCGGCCAGCTGGATCATCTCCGGCGCCTCGGGGCCGACGATGTGGACGCCGACCACCTTCTGGCTGGTAGCGTCGACGACCAGCTTCATCAGCACCCGCTCGTCGGAGCCGGTGAAGGCGTACTTCATCGGCCGGAAGCGGGTGACATAGACGTCGACCTCGCCCGGACAGGAGTGACGCGCCTCGCTCTCGGTCAGGCCGACCACGCCGACCGGCGGCTGGCTGAACACGGCGGTGGCGACGGCCTCGTAGTCGAAGGCCTGCGGGTTGTCGCGGAAGACCGTCTCGTGGAAGGCCACGCCCTCGCGGATGGCGACCGGCGTCAGGTTCATCCGGTCGGTCACGTCGCCGATGGCCCAGATGTTGTCGGCGGTGGTCTTCGACAGCTCGTCGACCTTGATCGCGCCGTCCTCGGTCATCTCAACGCCGGCCTTGTCGAGGTTCAAACCCTTCACATACGGCGCCCGACCGGTGGCGAACATGACGACGTCGGTCTCGATCTTCATGCCGTTCTCCAGCACGTTGACCAGACCGCTGTCCGTCTTCTCGATCGCGGAATGCTGGCAGCCGAGGATGACCTTGATGCCGCGCTTCTCGATTTCGCCAGCGAGGTGGGCGCGCACGTCGTCGTCGAAACCGCGCAGGATGTTCGGGCCGCGATAGATCAGGGTGGTCTCGACGCCGAGTCCAGCGAAGATACCGGCGAACTCAACCGCGATGTAGCCGCCGCCCGCGATCAGAATGCGCTTCGGCAGTTCCGGCAGGTGGAAGGCCTCTTCCGAGGTGATGGCGTGCTCGATGCCCGGCAGTTGCTCCGGCATCCACGGGCGGCCGCCCGTGGCGATCAGGATCTTGTCGGCGGTGATCTCGCGATCGACCGCGCCTTCCTTGTTCAGGATCTGGACGGTGTTGCGGTTCTTCAGAACCGCCCGGCCATGGACCATATCGACGCCGGCCTTGCCGAGGTTGGCGGCGTAGATGCCCGACAGTCGTGCGATCTCGACGTCCTTGGCTTGGATGAATTTCGGCCAGTCGAAGCTGGCGTCGATGGTCCAGCCATAGCCCTCGGCGGTCTCGAACTGGTGGGCGAAGTCCGAGGCCATGACCATGAATTTCTTGGGCACGCAGCCACGGATCACGCAGGTGCCGCCGACCCGGAACTCCTCGGCGATGGCGACCCGCTTGCCGCCCAGCGCCGTCAGCCGCGCCGCGCGCACCCCGCCCGAACCGGCGCCGATGACGAAGAGGTCGTAGTCGTGGTCAGCCATGAGCGGTCCCGAAAAGTTGCCGTGCACTTCGTACACTTCGTGCAGATCATGCACCCTCGACGGGGCGTGCAGGCCCCGGACTTAGGCGCCGTCATAAGGAGGGGCAAGCCCGCCGACGGTGGTTACGGCGTCAGCACCTCGACGCCGTCGTCCGTGCCGATGATCGCTTCGTCGGCGAGGTCGAGGAACAGGCCGTGCTCGACCACGCCGGTGATCAGCTTCAGATCGTCGGCGAGGCGGGCCGGATCGTGGATCGCGCCGCAGGCCGCGTCGTAGATCAGGTTGCCGCCGTCGGTGCGGACGACGCCGCGCTCGGCCTGACGCACACGGGCCGGCATGGCGATGTCGTGGTCTGCCAGCACATCGGCGATCCGGTTGCCGGTCGTCTTGTGGCCGAAGGCGACCACCTCGATCGGCAGGGCGAACTTGCCGAGGACCGTCACGACCTTGGCCGCGTCCGCGATGCAGATGCAGCGACTGGAGGCCTCCCACACCAGCTTCTCACGCAGCAGGGCCGCCCCGCCGCCCTTGATCAGGGCCAGACCCGGGCCGATCTCGTCGGCGCCGTCGACGGTGAGATCGATGCGCGGCGTGTCCTCCAGCGTCGACAGGGTCAGACCCAGCTCGCGCGCCAGCTCGGCGGTCGCCTCGGACGTCGGCACGCAACGCAGGCCCTCCAGCTTGCGGGCAGCCAGCGCCTTCACGAACCAGGCGGCGGTGGAGCCGGTGCCCAGACCGACCACCATCCCGGCCTCGACGCGTTCGGCCGCCGCTTCGCCGGCCCGGCGTTTCTGATCGTCCGCACTCATTTCGACTTCGCCTTCTTCGCGCGCATCGCGTCCATGAACCGGGCGGCCCAGCCCGGCTTGCTCTGTTGTCCCGCCCGGCCCAGCGCCAGATCGCCGGGGCCGACGTCGCTGGTGATCACCGAGCCCGAGCCGACCATGGCGCCCTCGCCGATGGTCACCGGGGCGACCAGCGAGCTGTTCGAACCGACGAAGGCGCCCTCGCCTACCGTCGTATGATGTTTGAAGAAACCATCGTAATTGCAGAATATCGTACCCGCGCCGATGTTGGCCTTCGCCCCCACCGTCCCGTCGCCGAGATAGGCCAGATGGTTGGCCTTGGCGCCCTTGGCCATCTTCACGTTCTTGACCTCGACGAAGTTGCCGATCTTCACATCCTCGGCCAGTTCGGCGCCCGGGCGCAGGCGGGCGTAGGGGCCGACCTCGGCGCCGGCGGCGACCGTGGCGCCCTCGATGTGGCTGAAGCTGCGGATGCGTGCGCCGCCGGCGATCCTCGCGCCCTTGCCGAAGACGACGAAGGGCTCGACCGTCGCGCCGCCGCCGATCTCGGTATCCCACGAGAAGTGGACGGTCTCGGGCGCCGGCATGGTCACGCCATTGGCGAGGAAGGTCTCGCGCTGGACCTTCTGGAACAGGGCCTCGGCGACGGCCAGTTCGCCCTGCGCGTTGACGCCCATCACGGCGTCCTCGTCGGCGAAGACCACGCTGGACGGCGCGCCGCGGCCGCGGGCCAGGGCCACCACGTCGGTCAGATAGTATTCGCCCTTGGCGTTGTCGTTCTTCACCTCGGCCAGCAGTTCGAACAGCAGGCCCGACGGCGCCGCCATGACGCCGGAATTGCAGGCGGTGACCTTCAGCTGATCCGGCGAGGCCTCCTTGTGCTCGACGATGGCCTCAAGGCCGCCGTCGGCGTCGATCAGCAGCCGGCCGTAGCCCGACGGATCGCGGGCCTCGAAACCGACGACCGTCACGCCCTCGCCGCCGCCGAATACAGGCGCGATGTCCGAGGCCTTCAGCAGGGGCACGTCGCCGTAGGTGATGACCACCTGCCCCTCGAAGCCGGCCATAGCGTCCTTCGCGCACAGCACGGCGTGGCCGGTGCCCATCGGCGGGTCCTGCACCGCAATGGCGCCTTCGCCCAGTCGCTTGACGACGTGGGCGCGGACTTCTGGCGAGTGATTGCCCACCACGACGATGACCCGCTCGCAGCCCAGCGCCTCTGCGGCGTCAATGGCGTGATCCAGCATGGCGCGCCCACCGACCGGGTGCAGCACCTTGGGCAGCGGCGACTTCATCCGCGTGCCCTGCCCCGCGGCGAGGATGATGGCGGCTCTGGCTTGGCTGGTCATGAATCGTCCCGGCGGCTAGTGACGCGCGTGTCTAGCCCATCGGGGCGGCGGACGGGAGACACCGGTGATCGATCGCGACCTGGAAGGCTGGACCATCGCCTTCGACCTGGACGGCACGCTGGTGGAGACCCATCAGGACCTGGTCGGCACGCTGAACCGGATGCTGGTGAAGCATGGCCTGCCGGAGACGCCGATGGAGAGCGCGGCCTCCCTGATCGGCGGCGGTGCGCGGGCCTTGCTGCAGCACGGGTTCGAGCGCGCGGGCGCCAGCTGGGACGAGGCCCATGCCCCTGCCCTGTTCGAGGATTTCATCGCCGACTACGTCGAGCATATCGACGATCACTCCCGCCCTTTCGACGGCGTTGTCGAGACGCTGGAGCGGCTGTCCGCGCGCGGGGCGATCCTCTGCGTCGCCACCAACAAGCGCAGCGACCTGTCGGAACTGCTGCTGGGCAAGCTGGACCTGACCCGGCATTTCGCCGCCATCGTCGGGCCGGATCGCGTCAGCGCCCGCAAGCCGTCGGGCGCGCACCTGATCGAGGCGGTGAAGCTGGTGGGCGGCGATCCGGCGCGGGCCATCATGGTCGGCGACGCCTCTCCGGACACCGGCGCAGCGCAGGACGCCGGCATGCCCTGCATCGTCGCCACCTTCGGCTACAGCCCGATTGCACCGGAAGATCTGGGCGGCGACGTGCTGATCGACGCCTTCGAGGACGTCGAGGAGGCGATCGACGGGCTGGTCGTCGACTTCTACGTGCAAAAGGCGCTCGCCGACGCCTGATTGCAGTCGCAGCCGTTGCGATTGCTGCACTGCGATAACATGTTCGACGGCTCAGTCGCTCGAGACCGCGCCATGCTTCGTCGCTTCTTCGCCATTCCCCTGTGGATCCGGACCATGGTCGGGTTCGCGCTCGGCATCGTCGCCGGCCTGATCCTGCGCGAGCAGGCCACGGTCTGGCTGCAGCCGATCGGCGACGTCTATCTGAACCTGATCCGCATGGTGGTGGCCCCGCTGGTGCTGTTCACCATCGCCAGTTCGATCGCCAAGCTGGGCGAAGGCGCGGGCGCAGTGCGGCTGGGCGTTCGGACCATCGTCTGGTTCGCCATCACCTCTCTGCTGGCGGTGCTGGTCGGCTTCGCCTTCGGCCACATCATCAATCCCGGCGTGGGCCTGTCGAACCTGCCGCTGGGCGAGGTGCGCGAGCGGGTGATTCCGACGCCGCTGGAGGTGCTGATCGGCATCGTCCCCACCAATCCCTTCGCCGCCCTGGCCGAAGGCAAGGTGCTGCAGATCATTTTCTTCTCCGCCCTGGTCGGGATGGCGCTGGTGGCGCTGGGCGATCGCGCCCAGACGGCCCGCCGGTTTGTCGATGAAGGCGCGGCCATCGTCTTCCGCATCACCCGCTGGGTGATCCAGCTGACGCCCTTCGGCGTGTTCGGCCTGATCGGTTCGGTGGTCGGCGGCTACGGCTGGGAGGCCCTGCTGCCGCTGATCAAATTCATCGTGGCGATCTACGCCGCCTGCCTGTTCCATATCCTCATCGTCTATTCCGGCCTGCTGAAGGCGCACGGGCTGAAGGTGAAGAGCTTCTTCCGCGGGGCCTTCGCGGCCCAGCAGACCGCCTTCGCCACCTCGTCGTCGCTGGGCACCCTGCCGATCACACTGCGCCAGACGGTCGAGCGTCTGGGCGTCCCGCAAGCCTATGCCGCCTTCGCCGTGCCGCTAGGGGCCAATGTGAAGATGGACGGCTGCGGCGCCATCTATCCGGCCATCGCGGCCATCTTCATCGCCCAGTATTTCCAGATCGAGCTGTCGCTGACCCAGTACGTCCTGATCGGCCTGACCGCCGTACTGGGTTCGCTGGGGACCGCGGGCGTGCCGGGCACCTCGATCGTCATGCTGACCCTGACGCTGTCGACGGCCGGTCTGCCTCTGGAAGGCATCGGCTACATCGTCGCTATCGACCGGATCATCGACATGATGCGCACCGCGACCAACGTCACCGGCCAGATGCTGGTCCCGGTGCTGGTGGCCAAGGAGGAGAAGATCCTCAACGAGGACATCTACGACGGTCGCGTGGCCTGGCTGCCGGGCGACCCGGACGCCGAGAGCGTGGACGGCGCGCGGGCGGCGGGGATCTGATCAGGGCGCCGCGCGCCGCATGGGCTGCGGCTGGCCGTAGGTCAGGCTTCGCCAGACCCACTCGGCCGGTCCAAAGCGGAAAACCCTCAGCCAGACTGCGCTGAACACGCACAGCCCGACGAAGACGGCGATGGCGAGCCCGTTCATCACCAGCGTCGTCAGCCAGGCGACATCATTGATCCGTCCGAGCCCCCAAGCGTACCAGACGAAGCTGCCGATCGCGTTCGAGGCGAGGTAGCCCGTCAGGGCCATCCGCCCCATCGGCGCCAGCAGCCGGGTCAGCCACTGGCCCTTGCGATTGATGTAGAGCGTCAGGGCCGCCAGATAGCCGAAGGCCATGATCGGCAGCCCCATGTAGGCCGCCGAGACCACGCCGTAGACCACGCCGTCCACAGGGAGGCCGAGGCGGCGCGTCGCATGGACGGCGCTGAGCAGCAGCCCCAGCGGCAGCGCGATCCAGACCAGGCGGCGCAGCACCGGCCGGTGGCGCTCGATATCCTCGAACAGGCCCCGCCGCGCCGCCCAGACGCCGAGCATGAACAGACCCAGCACGCCCAGATCGTAGACGATCACCGGGCCTGTCTCGCCGACGTTGTGCAGCAGGTAGTAGCGCAGGTTGGCGCAGATGAAGTCCATATAGTCGCCTGACAGATAGGCCGGAGCCAACGCCCCATAGCCGGCCTCAACCTGGCCCGGCGTCATGCCAGCGAGACTGGGCAGAGGCGCGCCCGTCACCGCCTCGATCATGCCGGCGAAGAGCGGTGGGGCGAGGATCAATGCGAGGCCGAGAGCCAGCAGTAGTCGCTGGCTCGCATTCCGGAACAGCAGCAGCACCATGCCCAGCAAGGCGTAGACGATCAGGATGTCGCCCCAGTAGAGGAACGCCAGATTGGCCGCCCCGATCCCGAGCAGGATCAGCATCCGCCGCAGGTAGAATGCGCCAAAGCCGGCGCCCCGCGCCTGCGCCCGCTGCATCAGGATGCCGAAGCCGACGCCGAACAGGAAGGCGAAGGCCGAGCGCGCCTTGCCCTGCAGGAAGACCAGGTCGAACAGGCCGATGCCGAGATCGACCGGTCCGGCCGCCGCCAGCACTGCCGGAGCCTTGAAGATCATGACCATGGCGGTGATGTTCATCACGATCACGCCGAACAGGGCGATCGCCCTCAGCGTATCGAGCAGCACCAGCCGTTCCGCGACCGGAACCATCCGCCCGCCCCAAGCCATTTGATCCGACATTTCACCGACCCCCGTTTTACGGGCAGAGGATGAGGCACGCCGGGGCGAGTGTCGATGCCAAGGCTCTTGCCACCCGGCGCGGGTCGGGCTATCTCGCCGCCTCCCCGCTTCGCCGGGGCCCGAAAGATGGATGTGTAGCTCAGCGGGAGAGCACCTCGTTCACACCGAGGGGGTCACAGGTTCAATCCCTGTCACATCCACCATTTCCCCTACCGACATCGATTTCAGCGTCTTCGCCCTCGCAGGGTCAGGCGTGGTCGCGCGCATGACGCAACCCTGAGCGGAAAGCGTAACCGGTTTGGTTTGGGAATTGCGAGTAACTATCATTCTCGTTATTGCGCCACCCTCTCAGTAACAAGCGGGGCAATCGCATGCGGCACTCCTTCCGGCAGATCACACTCACCAGCAGCGCCATCGCTGCCGCCCTGCTTTATCCGGCGATCGCATCGGCCCAGACCGCGCCGGCGACGCAGCAGCCCGCTTCGGTGCCGACCGTCGTCGTCGAGGGTGAAGCGCCTGCGGTTCCCGCCTACCGCTTCGGGACCGCGATCGACTCCGGGACGAGCATCCTGTCCGAGGAGGCCGTCCGGACGAACGCGCCGGGCAGCGGCGACGCCATCGACCTGCTGCGTCGTCTGGCCGGCACCCAGTTCGCCATCGAGCGCGACACGCGCGTCACCGAGGAAAGCCTGCGCGACCTGCGCCCGGAGATGATCTCGATTTCGGGCGGTCGTCCGACGGACAACATGTTCACCCTGGACGGCATCGGCACGAACACCCTGTTCGAACTGACCACGCCGGGCACCCGCTCCACCCTTCCCGCCCACTTCGAGGATGTGGCCGGCGTCAGCGCCCAGAGCATCTTCATCGACACCAACCTGATCGGCGGCATCACGGTCCGTGATTCGAACATCTCGGCCGAGTACGGGAAGTTCACCGGCGGCGTGGTCGAGATCGTCACCCGCGATCCGGGCCGCCGATACAGTGTGCAGGGCAGCGTCGGGTACAGCGGCTCGGAGCTGACCTCGTGGAAGACGGCGCCGGGATTCACGGGCACGCTTCCGGAGGAGCCGGACTATCGCAAGCTGCGCTGGAGCCTGTCGGCCGATCTGCCGATCACAGAGACCATCAGCGTTCTGGCCGCCTACAACCGGTCCGAAGCTGAATCGACCTACACTCGCAGCGCCACCTATGGCGGCGGTAAGTACGGCTCGCTGACCTTCAGCGAGAACTATCTGCTGAAGACGCTGGTCGAACTGCCGAACGAGATGCGGCTGACCGCCCAGGTCACCCACGCGCCCTATCGCAGCGACTACGAGGGCGGCAGCGGGATCAACAATCTGATCGTCACCCACAGCGGCGGCACGACCGGCAAGATCTCGCTGGAAGGCGTGCGCGGCGTGGCGGACTGGCGGCTGGAGCTAAACCACGCCTGGTCGGACATGGACCGGGACGCGCCCCGCTACAATTTCTCGCGCCCGACCGGCGGCATCGTGAACTGGTGCGCCAGCTCGACCTGCACCGAGGGCGGCTTCGGCGACATCAACCAGAGCCAGCGCGACACCAGCTTCCTGGGCCGCTGGACCCAGCCCTTCGGCGGCGGGGATCTGAACCTCGGCTTCGACTACAACCGCACCGAAGCCCAGAAGGAGCGCCCCGAGGAGGGCCGCGCCTATCAGCGCGGCGCCTATGACACCCGCACGGTCTGCGCCTCGCCGACCGACATCGCCTGCGTCGCCGGCGACCACGCCTCACTCCGCTACATCTCGTACGGCGTGTTCGACTTTAACGTCGGCATCGACGCCTTCAGCGCGTTCGGCGAGTACACCCGCGAGATCAACGGCGTGACCTTCCGTGCGGGCCTCCGGTACGACTACGAGAGCTTCCTTGGCAATCACACCCTGTCGCCCCGCCTGTCGGTCAGCGGCGAGCTGCCGTGGTTCGGCATCACCGCGACCGGCGGCCTGAACCGCTACTATGGCCGCAGCTTCCTGAGCTATGCCGTGCGTCAGGCCCGTCCGGGCAACCTGACCTACGAGCGCACCGGCGTGCTGACCGGCGGCCAGCTGGTGTTCAGCGAGAACTGGAACCTGACCGCTATCGGCACCCCGGCCAACTATGCGGATGCCGACCTCGACACGCCCTACAGCGACGAAGCCACGCTCGCCCTGACCGGCCCGGCGCCTTTCGTCGGCGGCGAGTGGCGTCTGAAGGGCGTCATCCGCGAAAGCCGCGACCTGATCGTCAGCAACCCGGGTCAGGTGACGACCTACGACGACGTCAACCGCGCGCGGACCTACACGATCTATTCGCCGAGCAACGAGGGCGAGAGCTCCTACAAGGGCGGATCGTTCGAATACATCCGCACCTTCGGCCGCCACAGCCTGACGTTCAGCACCGCCTTCTCCGAGACGAAGTCGAATGCGAACCGGGAGTACGACATCGACGACTTCGAGGACATCGGCTCGACGCAGGTGGTCTACAACGGCCAGCTGGTCTCGCTGATCGATATCGCCCAGCAGAACGATCGTCTGGACTTCGCCTCGCCGTTCGTCGGCAATCTCAGCTGGAGCTCGCGTTGGGTCGACGACCGGCTGAGTCTGAGCGGCGGCCTGCGTTACCGCGGCAGCTTCGAGCGCGTCGAGGACACTGGCGTCAACCAGCGGATCAACAACGTCAACTACGACGTCTATGACGTGGTGGGATACAAGCCGTCGGTCGATGTCGATCTGAACGCCAGCTTCGATGTGATCCGCGACAACGGCCGTCAGGCGACGCTGGAGGCCCGCGTCGCCAACCTGTTCGACACCGTGCCGAACAAGAGCGTGTCGTTCTCGACCAACCCGTACCAGATCGGTCGGGTGGTCTGGCTGGGCATGCGGTTCCGGTACTGATCGGTGAGCCTGAGCACGCCCAGACTGGCTGTCGCGACCGCCGTCGGCGTCGGCCACATCGGTTTGGGCGTCTTCCTGTCCAGCACAGCGCCGCCGGAGATCTCCGGCGGCGCGCCGGTCATTCAGCTGACACTGGAGCCGATCGCGCGGTTCGACGGGGACGGCGGCGCAGACAGCGATGTCGCCACGGCGGCCGAGACCGCAGGCAGCGGCGGAGGCTCCACTCAGCCCTCACAGCCCCGCGCGGAGCTCAGGGTGCGGACGCCGCAGCCCTCGCCGCTGTCCGCCGCGGTCACGCCCGCGCCGACGGTTGAGATCGCCGCGGCACAGACATCGACGCTGGCGCCGTCTCCGGCCCCGCCCGGCAAGGGACCTTCACAGGGGCCCGCTGACGGTTCCCGCACGATCGCCGGCGGCGAGCGCAACAGTCGCGCGGGCCAGACCGGCAGGGGCGGCGGCCAGACGCTGGGGGCCGCAGCAGCGCCTCTGGAAGATCGCTATGGCGCCGAGGTCATCGCCTGGATCGAGCGACACAAGCGTCATCCGGGCGGCCGCGCAGGCGGTATCGTTCATGTGAGCTTCGTTCTCGATCGTCGCGGCCGGCTGCGCGCCAGCCGGATCGTCAACGGCAGCGGCGTCCCGTCTCTGGATCAGGTCGCGCTCAGCCAGTTGCACGCCATGCAGCCCTTCCCCACGCCGCCGCCGGGCACGACCTGGTCGCGACGCGACTTCGACGTCGCGATCGACTACCGCCTTCGCTAGAGCGCCTCGAGGAAGGCGACCAGATCCGCCTGCTCCTCGCGGGTCAGATTGCGCGGCCGCAGCATGTCCGAAGTCTTCGGGAACAGCGGATCGCCGATCTGCTCATCGCGCGGACGAGGTCTCGCGCCGCCCGCGTTGTAGAAGGCCACCACCCCGGCCAGCGTCGGCAGGCCGCCGTTGTGCATGTAAGGCGCGGTGCGGGAGACGCCGAGCAGACTGGGCGTGCGGAAGGCGGTCATGTCCTCCGGCTTGCCTGTCACGACATAGCGCCCGCGGTCCTCGCGGGGACGGCCGTAAAAGCCCAGACCGAGATTATGGAAGCGCTGGTCCGTCAGCAGCGGACCGTTGTGACAGCTGGCGCAACCGGCCTTGCCCCGGAACAGGTCGAGGCCCCGGCGCTGCTGTTCGTCCAGCGCATTGATGTCGCCGGCGATGAAGCGGCTGTAGCGGCTGCGGCGTGGCGACAGGCTGCGCTGGAACGAGGCGAGCGCACCGGCGATCCGCTCGCCCGTCACCGCGCCGTCGCCGAAGGCCGCCGCGAACGCCTCGACATAGGCCGGATCGGCGGCGAGCCGGCGGCGAACCTCGGCCATGTCCGCGTGCATCTCTTCCGGATGAATGATCGGCATCGGCGCCTGGGCTTCCAGGCTGTCGGCGCGCCCGTCCCAGAACAAGGTCTCCATCCAGCCGGCGGTCAGCAGCGAGGGAGAGTTGCGGGTGTGGGGTGTCCGGTCGTGCCCAAACGATCGCGACAACCCATCAGCGAAGGCCAGTTCGCGGTTGTGGCACGACGCGCAGGCGATCTGGCCCGAGCCCGACAATCGCGGATCCTCGAACAATCGCTCGCCCAGCGCCCGCAACGCCCGCGGCTGCTCCGGCAATGCCGGGACAGGACCGAACTCCGTGAAAACGGAGCCCGGTTCCAGCAGCGGAGGCGCGAGAGAGGCCATCACCGCGGCCGGGTCCGGCGCGACCCGCTGCTGCAGGCCGGGGCCGAAAACCAGCGCGGCGCCGATCAGACCTGCAGCGGCAGTCGTGCTGGCGAGACGCGATACGGGTAAGCGGCGCCGGAACATGGTTGCGGCTTAATGCAATCCATTCTCACTTGCGACCAGTGAAGCCAAATTTGAGCGATGGAGCGGTTTTCCGCTCGTCAGCCGCTGTTCCGCCTTTATCGGGGCGCAAACGCGCGCCCCCTTTTCCGGCCGAAAGGCTGGCGCGCGCCGACGCGGCGCCCTACGGACCCTGCCCATGCCTTTCCCAGCCAGCCACCCGTCGCTTGACCGCGCGCTTTCCGAACGCGGCTATGCCGAGCCGACCGCCGTTCAGGCCGCCGTGCTTGAAGCCGAGGCCGGTCGCGATCTCCTCGTTTCCGCCCAGACCGGCTCGGGCAAGACCGTCGCCTTCGGCCTCGCGCTGGCCCCGACCCTGCTGGGCGACGCCGAGCGGTTCACCGACAACGCCGCGCCGGTGGCTCTGGTGATCGCCCCGACCCGCGAGTTGGCGCTGCAGGTCTCCAAGGAGCTGGAGTGGCTGTACGCCAACACAGGCGCGCGCATCGCTACCTGCGTGGGCGGGATGGATCCCCGCGCCGAGCGCCGGGTGCTGGATCGCGGCGCCGCCATCGTCGTCGGCACGCCTGGTCGTCTGAAGGACCACATCGAGCGCGATGCGCTGGACCTGTCCGAGTTGAAGGCCGTCGTCCTCGATGAGGCCGACGAGATGCTGGACATGGGCTTCCAGGAAGACCTGACCTTCATCCTCGACCAGGCCCCGGCCGAGCGCCGCACCCTCCTGTTCTCGGCCACCATCGCGCGCGACATCGCCGAACTGGCCAAGACCTATCAGCGCGACGCCTTCCGCATCGACACGGTCGTCAAGAACGCCTCGCACGGCGACATCGAATACAAGGCCATCCGCATCGCCCCGCACGAGGTCGAGCACGGCGTCGTCAACGTCCTGCGCTATTTCGAAAGCCCCGGCGCCCTGGTGTTCGCCAACACGCGCGAGCGGGTGAAGCACCTGACCGCCTCGCTGCGCGAACGCGGCTTCTCGGTCGTCGGCCTGTCGGGCGAGCTGACCCAGTCGCTGCGTTCGGAAGCCCTGCAGGCCCTGCGCGACGGCCATGCCCGCGTTTGCGTGGCCACCGACGTCGCCGCCCGCGGGCTGGACCTGCCGGATCTGGGGCTGGTGATCCACGCCGAGATTCCGGTCAACAAGGCCACCCTGCTTCACCGTTCGGGCCGTACCGGCCGCGCGGGCAAGAAGGGCGTTTCGGTGCTGATGGTCAGCCATACCCGTCGCCGCAAGGTCGAGATGATGCTGAACTCGGCGTCGATCAAGGCGGAGTGGTCGGGCGCCCCGTCCGCCGACGCGATCCGCGCCAAGGATCACGAGCGCATGCTCACCGACCCGATCCTGATGGCCGAGGCCGACGAGGAATCGCTGGCCATGGGCAAGGAACTGCTGGAGCGGACCTCGCCCGAGCACGTCGCCGCCGCCCTGATCCGCCTTTACCGCGAAAAGCTGCCGCCGCCCGAGGACGTGCAGGACGACGAGCGCATGAAGCGCGCCCAGGAATCGGGCCGCAACGAGCGCGGCCAGAAGGACGGTCCGCTGGTCGACTTCGCGCGTGGCGGCGACATGACCTGGTTCCGCGTCAACATCGGCCGCGAGAAGAACGCCGACCCGAAATGGCTGCTGCCGCTGATCTGTCGTCTGGGTCACGTCACCAAGCGCGACGTCGGCTCGATCAAGATCTTCGACCGCGAGACAAAGTTCGAGATCACCGCCGACGCTGAAGCCAAGTTCCGCGCTGCGATGGCTCAGGCCAACGACGAGGGCGTGACCATCCAGGATGCGGTGGCTCCGGCCGCCGGCGAGAAGAGCCTGCGCAAGTGGGACAAGCCGGCCGGTGACCGCCCCGACCGTGGCGACAAGCCGTTCCGCAAGCCGCGCGCCGATGGTGACGCGCCGAAGAAGCCGTGGAAACCCCGCGAGGAGCGCGCTGACGGCGACGCTCCGCGCAAACCCTGGACGCCGCGCACGGACCGCGAAGCGCCGGCCGCCGCCGGGGGCGAGAGCAAGCCGAAGTGGGTGAAGCGCACCAAGGACGCGCCGACGCCCGAGGGCAAGAAGCCGTGGGTAGACAAGCCGAAGGGCGACAAGAAGCCTTGGGCGCCGCGCGCTGAAGGCTCGACCGGGGGCGAGCGCCCGTGGACCGGCAAGCCCAAGCCGGGCGGCTTCAAGGGCAAGCCCGCCGGCGGCAAGCCGCCGTTCAAGGGCAAGCCCAAGCGGGACTGATCAGGCTTCGGAGCCGATCGGCGCCTTGAGCACCACGCGCAGGCCGGGGTTGGTGTCCTGATAGCTCAGGTCGCCGGCCAGCTGGCCGACCAGGCTGCCTATCATCATCGAGCCGAAGCCCTCGCCGACCGCGTGGCCGCCCTTGCCCGCGTCCTCGACGATCAGCCGCAGATGGCTGTCGTCTTCCTGCAGCCGTACACGGATCGGACCCGGCGAGCCGTCATAGGCGTATTTCTGCGCATTGATGATCAGCTCGGTCAGGATCAGGCCTAGCGTCACCGCCCTGCCCGCCTCGACGCGAACCGGCGACAGGTCGTGGTCCAGCTGGGCGCTCCAGTCCTGTCCCATCGAGGCGCCGAGGTCGTCGATCAGCTCGATGAAGTAGCGCGCCAGATCGACCGAACTGCTGGCCTCGGCTCGGTAGAGCCGGCTGTGCACCATCGACACCGCGCGCACGCGTCGGCGCGCCTCCATCAGCTGCGCCTGCGCGGCCGGATCGGCCTGACGGGCCTGAAGGCCGAGGAAGGATGACACCAGCGTCAGGCTGTTCTGGACGCGGTGGTTCACCTCGCGGATCAGGAACTCCTGCTGCTCCAGCCTTAGTTCGCGCTCGCTGAGCGAGGCCTGTAGCGAGCGGTTGAGATGCCGCAGCTGACTGACCGAGACGAAGTCATTCAGAGCGTCGCGCAGGCGCAGGGTCGATTCCACCTGCGCCGGCGTCCAGCGGCGCGAGCGGCCGCGCACGGTCTCGGTCCAGGCCTCGAACGAGGCGCGCGGCGTCAGCTGCCCGGCCGCACCCGTCTTCATCGCCGTCGACGGATTGCCGGCCCAGCGCACGGTCTCGACGATCTCGGCGCGGAAGAACAGCAGGGTCAGGGGACGGTCGCCCTGCAGGTGCACGCCCAGCAGGCCGCTGGCCTCGGTTTGCCATTCGGCCGTCTCCGGCCTGCGGGTGGATAGCGCATGCGTCGCCAACGGGCGAAGGCTGGGCTGGTCGGCGACCCATTCGGCCAGTTGCTGCACGGCTTCGGCCGGCGGCGTGACGCCAAAGCGATAGACATCGCCGCCACCGACGATGGCGACGCCGTCGGCGTCCATCAGATCCGCCAGGTCGCGCCCGCGGCTCGACAGCGCCTCCGCCAGCGGGCGATCCACCGGCAGGCGACCGATCAGTTCGTCCTCAAGCTGTCGCAGGCGCGTGCGCTCGCGATAGAGCTCGGCGTCGCCCTTGGCCTTGATCTGGCGAGCCAGCGAGCGGGCCAGATTGGTCGCCGCCATGCGAAGTTCGAACGGCAAGAGCTGCGGCCGCGAACTGTGACAGGCCACCAGTCCCCACAGCTCGCCATCGATGATGATCGACACCGAGGCGGAGGCGCGCACGCCCATGTTCTTCAGGTACTGGAGGTGGACCGGCGACACGCTGCGCAGACCACAGTTGCTCATGTCCAGCGGCTTGTCCGCGGCCGGGCGCAGGGGCTGGGGCTCGTAGGAAGAGTCCGGGATCACCCGCACCGGATTGCGCAGATACAGAGCCCGGGCCTGCCGCGGGATGTCCGTCGCCGGGAAGTGGTGGTTCTGGAAGGAGTCGACCTCGGACGAGCGTGCTTCGGCCACGACCTGACCCGCTTCATCCTCGAGGAAGCGATAGATCATGATCCGGTCGTAACCGGTCAGGGTCCGGAAGGCTTCGGCCGCGCGCTCGCAGACTGCACGCACCGTGGCAGCCCGTTCCAGGGCCGCGCCGGCGGCGTCCAGACGCGTGATCAGTTCCACGCCAAGCTGCGCCGCCTGCGAGCTCTGCTCGACCTCGACGACCAGTCCGGTCTCGGAGGGACGCACGATGATGTCATAGTCCAGGCCGTTCACGCCGCGCCAACGACCGATGAAGCCGTCCTCGCCGACGCTGGCCGCCGCCTTCAGACGGGAGGCCACGGCCTCGCCGAACACGCCCTCGATGTTCTGGCCGATCCAGCTGGCGCGGCCCGTCACCGTTTCCAGACGACCGGCCTCGCGCCCGACGGTCATGTCCCGACGGTCCACCACGAAGAGAAGACCGTGGGGCTGGATAGCCTCCGGGACGTGGATGGGCTCGCGATCGCAATCCGTGAGGTCGACGCGATCTTCGGCGTCGGCGATGTCGGTCATACGGCCATGCTCTAACGGGCGGGTGGAACCAGAATTCTGAAGGCCAGGTCAAATGCGTCCTCGCCGCCCTTCACGATGTCGTCCTGCGTTGCGCGCCCCGAAGCGCAGGCAGACTCCATCGCGTGGATGAACGCGCGCCAGCGCGATCCGGTTTCATCGCCCCATGGATCAAGAAACTCAAGTCCCGTCAGAGGGATGCTGTCACGGACCATGGCCTTGCGCATGACCCGCCCGCCCAGCATCGAACCTTCGGCGACATAGACCCAGCCGATGGCCTCGCCATAGCTCGGCAAGGCGGGCGCGGGCTCCGCGTCGTCCGGCGTTCCTCCCAGACTCTTCAGTCCCTCGCGGATCAGCGGCGAGCGGCTGTCGGGATCATAGCCATCCTCGGCGAAGCTCCCGCGCCATGGCGCGATGGCGGCTTCGACGGCGGTGTGCAGGGCAAGGAAACGGACCGTCATTCCGGGGCGCTCCTCGAGATCGCGCAGGCGACGTTCGACGTCCGCCTCCGTCTCGATCTTGGTGTGGATATCGGCCGTGGCCGTGCGGAGCGCCTGGAGTACTGGTGAGACTGCCATGCATTAACGGTAACAGACACAGCGACGGTGTCACCCGTTCGCGCCCATTGATCTGCACCTGTAACCGTTTACGCTGACGACCAATCAACAAGATACGGGCAGGAAACAGATGGCGGACGTCCGGCTGACCGGCGTGACCAAGCGGTTCGGGACGACCGAGGTGCTGAAGGGGATCGACCTCGACATCGCCGATGGCGAGTTCGTCGTCTTCGTCGGCCCGTCCGGCTGCGGCAAGTCCACCCTGCTGCGCACCATCGCCGGCCTCGAGGAGGCCAACGGCGGCGAGATCGCCATCAGCGGGCGCAAGGTCAATGACCTGTCCCCCTCGGATCGCGGCATCGCCATGGTGTTCCAGTCCTATGCCCTCTACCCGCACATGAGCGTGTACGAGAACATGGCCTTCGGCCTGAAGCTGGCGAAGGCCGACAAGGCCGAGATTGATCGCCGGGTGCGCGCCGCGGCAGATACGCTGAACATCACCGACTATCTGGACCGCAAGCCCAAGGCCCTGTCGGGCGGCCAGCGCCAGCGCGTCGCCATCGGCCGGGCCATCGTGCGCGAGCCGCAGGTCTTCCTGTTCGACGAGCCGCTGTCCAACCTCGACGCCGCCCTGCGGGTGCGCATGCGCTACGAGTTCGCCAGCCTGCACGAGCGGCTGAAGACGACGATGATCTACGTCACCCACGACCAGGTCGAGGCCATGACCCTGGCCGACCGCATCGTGGTGCTGAACGGTGGCATCATCGAACAGGTCGGCGCGCCGATGGAGCTGTACGAGCGCCCGCGCAACCTGTTCGTGGCCGAGTTCATCGGCAGTCCGAAGATGAACCTGATCGCCGCGGAGGTCGTCTCGGCGACCGCGAAGAGCGCGACCGTGAAGACGGCGGCGGGCGACACACTGAAGGTCGCGGTGGACGCCGCCTCGGCCAAGGCCGGCGACACCGTCACTGTCGGCATTCGCCCTGAGCACCTCGCGCTGGGCGGCAAGACCGGCTCGATCTCGACGAAGGTGACCTTCGCCGAGACCCTCGGCCACGCGACCTTCGCCTATGCGGACTACGCAGGGACCTCGCTGACAGTGCAGCTGCCCGGCGACGTTCGTCCGGAAGCCGGGAAGGCGCTGGAGCTCGCCGTGCCGGCCGATCAGGCGCATCTGTTCGACTCCGCCGGAAACGCCTTCGCCCGCCTCTGAAGCGTAACGCTTGTTGCATCGCACAAGCGCAGGCCTCTAGATGACGGCATGCCCTCCCCGGCCACGCTCACCGTCGATCTGAACGCCCTCGCCGCGAACTTCCACACGCTGGAAGCCATAGGCGGCGTCCCCGTCCATCCCGTCGTCAAGGCGGACAGCTACGGCCTCGGCGCCGCCGCCTGCGCCACACGCCTGATGGCGGAAGGCGCGCGGACCTTCTTCGTCGCCCGGGCCTCGGAAGGCGTGGCGCTGCGCGAGACGCTCGGGGCCGAGCCCGCCATCTATGTGCTGGACGGCTGCGCGACCGGGCGTGCGGGCAAGCTAGTCGCGGCAAACCTGCGTCCGGTCATCAACACGCCGGAGCAACTGGCCGAGTGGAAGGGCGCGAACGGCGGCGCCTGCGGCCTGCAGATCGATACCGGCATGAACCGCCTAGGCTTCCGTCCCGAGGATGCGCCGGAGCCGTTCGACGGGCTCGAACTCGTCCTCAGCCACCTCGCCTGCGCCGATGAGCCCGGCCAGGAGATGAATGGGCGCCAAAGGATGGTTTTCGAAGAGATCGCAACGCGATACCCCGGTATCCTGAGATCGTTTTCCAACTCCGGCGGAGTCTTCCTGACGCCGGGATACGGCTTCGACGCCCTGCGTCCCGGCATCTCGATGTACGGCGGCGGGCCCGAAGGCCGGCCGGATCCGCGGCTGAAGGCGGTCGCGACGCTGGAGGCGGAGATCCTGCAAATCCGCGACGTGCCGGTCGGCGAGAGCGTGGGCTATTCGCGCGGCTTCGTCGCCGACACCGTCACCCGTGTGGCTATCTGTGCGGCCGGCTATGCGGACGGCGTGCTGCGCAGCTACAGCCCGAAGGGGCAGGTCTTCGTGGGCGGCGAACTGCGTCCGATGCTCGGCCGGGTCTCGATGGATGTCTGCGCGGTCGACGTGACGGGGCTGGACGTCTCGGTCGGCGATCGGGTCGAGCTGTTCGGCGCCAACCGCCTGCTCGATGACGCCGCCGCAGCGGCCGGCACCATCGCGTACGAGCTGCTGACCTCGATCACCGCCCGGGTGCCGCGCGCCTACGTCGGCTAGCGCGCGTCCCTCATGACCTCGCCGCCCTTGATGACGACGGGGACGGTCTCGAGCGCCCGGACATCCAAGAGCGGATCGCCCGCGACCGCGATCAGATCGCCGTAACGGCCCGGAACGATGGCCCCGACATCGCCCTCGCGCCCCAGAGCCTGCGCTGCGTTCCACGTCGCCGAGCGGATCGCCTCGGCCGGCGTCATGCCATACTCGACCATCACGGCGAACTGCCGGGCGTTCTGACCATGCGGATAGATGGCGGCGTCGGACCCGAACACGATCCGGGCTCCGGCGCGATGCGCCGCGCGGAAGTTGTCGCGCTGAATCTGGGCGATCTCCCGGTCCTTGCGCAGGTTGTCCTCGGTGACGCCGAACTCCGTGCCCGTGGCCTGGGTGAAGTCGGTATTGAAGATGTCCATCGACAGCCAGGTTCCGTGCTGGACCGCCAGCCGGATGCCCTCGGCGTCGATCATCGAGGCGTGCTCGATGGTGTCGATGCCGGCGCGGATCGCCTCGCGGATGCCCGATGCGCCATGGGCATGGGCGGCGACGCGCAGGCCCCACATGTGCGCCTCGTCCGCCGCGGTCTTCAGCTCATCGAACGTCAGCTGCTGCTGGCCCGGCTCGGTGTTGCGCGAGAAGACTCCGCCGGTCGCACAGATCTTGATCACCTGCGCCCCGTATTTGCGCACCTCGCGAACCACGTGACGCATCCGGTCCACGCCGTCGGCGACGAAGTCGCTCTCGACCTGCATCGAATAGGGGTAGCCGGTCTCGTCGCAGTGACCGCCGGTCGCGCCGATATAGGCCCCGGCCGGCACCACGCGCGGGCCGACGACAAAGCCCGCGTCGATGGCCTGCATCAAGGCGACATCGGCGAAGTTCGGACCGCCAAGGTTGCGCACGGTGGTGAAGCCCGCATCCAGCGTGGCCCGGGCGTTCGGCGCCTGAAGGATGGCGCCGAAGTCGTCGGCGTAGTCCAGCGCATTCCAGCCAGAGACGTAAGGCGTGTTGGCCAGATGTACGTGCATGTCGATCAGGCCGGGCAGCAGGGTCAGACCCGGCAGGTCGAGGCGCTGCGCGTCTGCCGGAAGATCGGCCGGCGCCGCGGTCCCGACCGAAACGATCCGGCCATCGGTGACCACCACCACAGGATTGTCGACGTAGCGTCCGCGCTCGACATCGACCATGCGGGCGGCAGTGACGACCAGCGTCTCGGACAGCGCCGGTGTAGCGACCAGTGTCAGCGAGAGTGCGGCGACGGCCAGACGGTGCAGCATGGTGATCCTCCCCAGGATGCCGGACGCTGCCACGCGGACCGCCTCGGGAGCGATACGTCAAATTTGGTCGCACCATTCCCGGCGCCCCCTGCCGGAGGTGCCGCGACTCCTGTAAGCCCGTCCGCATGGCCAGAGACGGTGCGATCTATGTCTGTCAGTCCTGCGGGGCGGTTCACGGCAAGTGGGCGGGGCAATGCAGCGCCTGCGGCCAGTGGAACTGCATCGTCGAGGAAAGTCGCTCGGCCCCGCCGGGCGCGCTTAAGCCCGCGGCCAGCAGCCGGGCGCGCGGTCTGAACTTCGAGACCCTGCAGTCCGATACGCCCGAGCCGCCGCGCAACATCACCGGCGTGACCGAGTTCGACCGGGTCTGCGGCGGCGGCGTGGTGCCCGGTTCGGCCCTGCTGCTCAGCGGCGATCCGGGCGTCGGCAAGTCGACCCTGCTGCTGGAAGTGGCCGCCAAGGCGGCGCTGGCCGGGCGTCGCGTCGCCTACATCTCGGGTGAGGAGGCTGTGGAGCAGATCCGCTCGCGCGCCCGCCGCATGGGCTTCGAGAAAGCCCCGGTCGAACTGGCCTCGGCCACGGCCCTGCGCGAGATTCTCGGCACGCTGAAGCGCGAGAAGTTCGACATCGTCATCGTCGACTCGATCCAGACGCTGTGGTCCGACGCCCACGAGGCCGGGCCGGGTTCGATCACCCAGGTCCGCGCCTGCGCCAGCGAGATGGTGCGTCTGGCCAAGTCGGGCGGCCCCGCCGTTGTTCTGGTCGGGCACGTCACCAAGGATGGCCAGGTCGCCGGGCCGCGAGTGGTCGAACACATGGTCGACGCCGTCCTCAGCTTCGAGGGCGAGCGCGGCTATCCCTTCCGTATCCTCCGCGCCGGCAAGAACCGCTTCGGCGCGACCGACGAGATCGGCGTGTTCGAGATGGGCGACGCCGGTCTGCGCGAGGTCTCCAACCCCTCCGCCCTGTTCCTCGGCGAGGGCAAGGACCGCGCGCCGGGCGCCGCCGTCTTCGCCGGCATCGAAGGCTCACGCCCGGTGCTGGTCGAGGTGCAGGCGCTGGTGTCGAAGTCCGCCTATGGCACGCCGCGTCGCGCCGTCGTCGGCTGGGACACCGGCCGGCTGGCCATGGTGCTGGCCGTGCTGGAGGCCCGCTGCGGCATCGGCTTCGGCGATCAGGACGTCTATCTGAACGTGGCTGGCGGCCTGAGGGTCAACGAACCCGCCGCCGATCTGGCCGCAGCCGCCGCCCTGATCAGTTCGGCCATGGACATGCCCCTGCCGCAGGGCTGCGTGGTGTTCGGCGAGATCAGCCTGTCGGGCGAGATCCGCGCCGTCGGCCGCGCCGAGGCCCGGCTACGCGAGGCCCAGAAGCTGGGCTTCGATCAGGCCCTCTGCCCGGCCCTGACCGTGAAGGACAAGGGCGTGAAGATCACGTCCGTGAATCGCCTCGCCGAAGCCGTCGAACGAATCTCGCAGAACCGCTATTGATGTTCGGCAAGCGGAAGCCCGAGCGCCCATGACCGGTTTCGACGTCATCGCCATCCTGGTCATTCTGGGCTCGGCCGCCGCCGGCTGGGTTCGCGGCGGCACGCGCGAGATCATCACCCTGCTCAGCTTCGTGCTGGCGGCCTTCATCGCCCTTGTGACCCTGCCGCTGACGGCGCCGATCGGACGGGGACTGGTCGATCCGGATTGGGCGGGCACCATTCTGGCGGCCATCGCCTCCTTCCTGCTGATCTATTTCGGCATCCGCATCTTCGGCTCGATCCTGTCGAAGCGGGCGCAGGCGCACCCGCAACTGGGCGGGGTCGATCGCTTCGTCGGCGTCTTCGTCGGCGCGGCGCGCGCCTTGGTGCTGCTCGGCGCCATCCATCTGGTCGTCGTGGCGGCCATGCCGGGCGAGAAAACCCCGCGCTGGCTCAGCGAGGCGGCCCTGCGCCCGGTGACCGCCGGAGCCGCCCGACTGATCCAGATCGTACTGCCGGGCATCGGCCGGGGCGCCGACGCCCTGTCGCCGGTCGTCAGTTCATCCGTGAGCCAAGGGTTTTCCGGCGAAGAAGCCTTGCCCTCGCCCCAAACAAACAATACTTCGCCGCCGTCCGCCCCACGTTAGCGTTCCCCCTGCTTCATCGGAGCCCCACGATGAGCCGCCTCGACCATTCCATCGCCGCCCCCGTCGTCCATCGGGAGCACTATCGCGACGTCGAGGACGACCAGCTGCGCCTCGAATGCGGCGTCTGCGGCGTATGGGGCGCGGATCAGGACGACGCCTCCTCCATCGTGGCTCTGGGCCTCCACGCCCTGCAGCATCGCGGTCAGGAAGCCTGCGGCATCGCCAGCGTCCACGACCAGCGCTTCTACACCGAGCGCCACATGGGTCTGGTGGGCGAGGCCTTCGGCGGCGCCAATCTGGCCGAGCGCATGCCAGGCTCGGCGGCCGTGGGCCACACCCGTTACTCGACCGCCGGCGGTAGCTTCCTGCGCAACATCCAGCCGATGTTCGCCGATCTGGACCAGGGCGGCATCGCCATCGCCCACAACGGCAACCTGACCAACTTCAAATACCTGCACAGCCAGCTGGTCTCGGAAGGCGCGATCTTCCAGTCGACGTCGGACTCCGAGGTCATCCTCCACCTGATCGCCCGCAGCCGGAAGGCCAAGATTGTCGACCGCTTCATCGACGCCATCGGCCGGATCGAGGGCGGCTATGCCCTCGTCTGCCAGACTCGCTCGAAGATGATCGGCGCACGCGACCCGCTGGGCATACGCCCGCTGGTGCTGGGCCAGATGGGCGACGCCTGGGTGCTGGCCTCGGAGAGCTGCGCTCTGGACACCATCGGCGCGACCTTTGTTCGCGACGTCGAGCATGGCGAGGTCATCGTGATCGACCACGAGGGACTGCGCTCCATCAAGCCCTTCCCGGCCCGGCCGGCCCGCCCCTGCCTGTTCGAGTACGTCTACTTCTCGCGCCCTGACAGCGTCGTGAACGGCAAGTCGGTTTACGAGGTGCGCAAGCGCATGGGCCGCGGTCTGGCCCGCGAGCACGCGGTCGAAGCCGACGTCGTGGTGCCGGTCCCCGACTCGGGCGTGCCCGCCGCATTGGGCTATGCGCAGGAAAGCGGCATTCCCTACGAGATGGGCATCATCCGCAGCCACTACCTCGGCCGCACCTTCATCCAGCCCAGCCAGGGCGCCCGTCAGAAGGGCGTGCGCATGAAGCACAGCCCGAACCGCGAGGTTCTGGCCGGCAAGCGCGTGGTGCTGATCGATGACTCGATCGTGCGCGGCACCACCTCGGTGAAACTGGTTCGTGCGGTTCGCGCCGCCGGCGCCACCGAGGTCCACCTGCGCTCGGCCTCGCCGCCGATCCTCTATCCAGACTTCTATGGCATCGACATGCCGGAGCGGGATCAGCTGATCGCCGCCAACAAGACGCTGGAAGAGATGTGCGCCTATCTGGAGGTCGACTCGCTTGGCTTCCTGTCGGTCGATGGCCTCTATCAGGCCATGGAAGCCGGCCCGCGCGATCCGAACATGCCGCAGTTCACCGATCACTACTTCACCGGCGAGTATCCGACCCGCCTGCTGGACCGTGAAATTGAGGAAGGCGGCCGGGAGGACAACTCACGGCAACTTTCGCTGCTGGTGAGCGCCTGACATCCGGCGCGCCTTGGTCCGGTTTCGCTTCCGGTCGGAGAGACGTCGCGCTATCAGCGCGCCATGACTGATCTACCCCTGAAAGACCGCGTCGCCCTCGTCGTCGGCGCCTCGCGCGGCATCGGCTACGAGAGCGCCCTCGCCCTGGCGAAAGCCGGCGCGCATGTGATCGCCACCGCCCGGACGCAGGGCGCGCTGGAAGAGCTGGACGACGCGATCTTCGCGGCCACGGGGAAGCACGCGACCCTGATCCCGTTCGACCTCGTCGACGGCGGCGCGATCGATCGCATGGGCGGCGCGCTCTACGAGCGCTTCGGCAAGCTGGACATCTGGGTCCACACGGCCGCCACCATGGGCGCCGAAGGCCTGACGCCGGTCTCGAACGCCGACCCGCGCGGCTTTGCCAAGATCGAGAAGACCAACTTCACGGCCGTCTATCGCCTGATCCGCTCGCTGGAGCCGCTGCTGAAGAGCTCGGACGGCGCACGCGTCATTCATCTGACCACCAGCGTCGCCGCCGCGCCCAAGGCCTTCTGGGGCGCCTATGCCGCGACAAAGGCCGGCGCCGAGGCGCTGATGAAATGCTGGGCCGACGAGATCGAGTCGATGCCGATCCGCGTCTCCATCGTCGATCCCGGCCGCATGCGCACCCAGCTGCGGGCGCAGGCCTATCCCGGCGAGGATCCGGCGCAGCATCCGCTGCCGTCCGAGATCGGGCCGATGATCGTCGAACTGGCCCGTCCGGACCTGACTCCGCCGCTGGAGATCAAGTTCCGCGAGTGGAAGGGCGCTCCGGGCCCGGCAGCGCTGGTCTGAGGAACGGGAGACGCGGCGCATGACGAAACTGACCGGGTTCGTGCGACGCTACACCTCGATCTCCGCGGTCGTGCACATGCTGCGCAAGCAGGAACTGCACCTGCTCGACCCGCAGAGCTGGGACGACCGCAACGACCGCTACTTCATGGCCCTGTACAAGGAGGCGCGCGGCGCTGGCGGCCTCTACGGGCTGTGCGCGGCCCAATGCTCCGAGACCTATCACCACTGGCGCGTCTTCACCGGCACCGCAGACGGCGCCTGCGTCGAGCTGAATCGCACGCTGATGGAGGACGCCCTGTCGAAACTGGAGGGCATCCGCTTCGGCGAGGTCGATTACCTGAAGCTTCAGGAAGCCACGAAGCTCACAGCGAGGGATGTCGACCGCCTGCCCTTCGTCAAGCGCGAGGGCTTCAAGGCCGAGGAAGAATACCGGGTGATTGCGGAGACGCGGGAGCGACAGCAGCCCGCGCTTGGCATCCCCATGCCAATCCGCTGGGTCAACGCCGTCTATCTGAACCCCTGGCTTCCCCAGCCGATCGCCGACAGCGTGAAGGCCACGCTGCGCGAGCTGCCGGGCTGCAGCAAGCTGCGCGTCGTTCGCTCTCAACTGATCGACAGCGGTCGCTGGAAACAGGCCGGGGACATCGTCGCCGGAAAGCCGCGTCAACCCGCGCGGCCGACGCTCAAGCCGAAGGCGTGACGCATGTCCCGGCAGGCTGCGTTTCGCCCCTGAGACGTTGAACCATCGTGATCGTCGCGGCCCCGATGCGGCCATGCGGTCGTCAGCCGGTCGTATCGGGACGACTTCCTCGCCCGACTGGGGCGAGGCTGACGCCCTACTTCTTCGGCGCGTGCTTCTGGCCGGTGCGGATCCGGCCCGAACGCGAAACC
This sequence comes from Brevundimonas kwangchunensis, assembly GCF_039523815.1. Lineage (NCBI taxonomy): Bacteria > Pseudomonadati > Pseudomonadota > Alphaproteobacteria > Caulobacterales > Caulobacteraceae > Brevundimonas > Brevundimonas kwangchunensis. Next base: position 370,460 of record NZ_BAAAGA010000005.1, read on the forward strand.
TGACGGGCGCCGCCGCGCGCGCCCTTCTGGACCGCGATGGACGAGCCGGCCTTCTTGGACGAGCTGGCCTTCACGCCCGAGACGATCCTGGGCTGATGCTTGCGGGTCTTCTTCTGCTCCAGCGCCTTGCCGGGAAGGTTCGACAGAGCCTCGGCCTTCTCGGCCTTTTTCACCCGGCGCGGCGCGGTCTTGGCGTCACCCTTGTAGCGCTCCGGCCCCGACTTCGCGCCGCCCTCGGCATAGGGGTTGTCGCCGCTGGATTTGACGATCAGGCGGATCGGCGTGCCCGGCAAGTCGAAGCTCTCCCGGATCGAGTTGACCAGATAGCGCTTGTACTGCTCCGGCATCGACTCGGCCCGGCTGGCCATCAGCACGAACGTCGGCGGACGGGCCTTGGTCTGGGCGATGTATTTCGGCTTGATGCGCTTGCCGTCCACGGCGGGGGGCGGGTGCCGCTGGGTGGCCATGGACAGCCAGGTGTTCAGATCCTTGGTCTTCACCTTCACCGACCAGGTCTCGTAGGCCTGGATCACAGCGGGCATCAGACGCTCGACGCCGCGGCCCGAGTGGGACGACAGCACCACGAAGGGCGTGCCCTTCAGCTGGGGCAGCTTGTCCTCGGCCATGGTCTTGAGCTTGGCCATGCGGGCCTGGGGCTCTTCCTCAAGGTCCCATTTGGACGCGACATAGATCAGCGCGCGCCCTTCCCGCTCAACCAGATCGGCGAGCTGCAGGTCCTGGATGTCGAAGGCGTTGTCCTTGTCCATCATCAGGATCACCACCTCGGCGAAGGTGATGGCGCGGATGGTGTCGGCGACCGAAAGCTTCTCCAGCTTCTCCTGCACGCGCGCCTTGCGGCGCATGCCGGCGGTGTCGACGAAGCGGATCGCCCGGCCTTCGTACTCCCAGTCCACCGAGATGGAATCGCGCGTGATCCCGGCCTCGGGCCCGACCAGCAGGCGATCCTCGCCCAGCAGGCGGTTCACGAGGGTCGATTTGCCCGCGTTTGGACGACCGATGACGGCGATGCGGATCGGCTTGTCCGGCTCGTCGATCTCCTCGACGAAGATGTCGGCGCTGGCGGTCACGATCGCGGAATACAGATCCGCCATGCCTTCGCCGTGCTCGGCGGAGATGGCGACCGGCTCGCCGAAGCCCAGCGCATAGGCCTCGCCGATGCCGCCGCCGCTTTCGCGGCTCTCGGACTTGTTGGCCAGCAGGATGACCGGCTTGTGCTGGTGACGCAGACGGTCCGCGAAGATGCGGTCCAGCGCGGTCACGCCCTCGCGCGCGTCCATCATGAACAGGAGCAGGTCGGCGTCGTCGATCGCCGCCTCGGTCTGCTCGCGCATCCGTGCCTCGAGGCTTTCGTCTGTGACGTCCTCGTAGCCGGCGGTGTCGATCAGCGTCAGGTCGATGTCGCCGATGTTGCCGTCCGCATAGCGACGGTCGCGGGTCACGCCTGGCCGGTCGTCGACCAGCGCGAGGCGCTTGCCGACGAGGCGGTTGAACAGGGTCGACTTGCCCACATTGGGGCGGCCGACGATGGCGAGCTTGAGAGCCATGTCGGCCTTCTAACGCAAAAGGTGGGTTCCCGTCAGCGGATGCTGACGAGATCGCCCTTGTCGGTCAGGACGAAGACGGAGCCGTTGTAGGCCGCCGGAGCGATGAACGAGCCGGCGCCGAGCTTCAGGGAAGCCGTCTGGGCTCCGGTCTTCGGATCGAAGGCGACCAGATCGCCGTCCGAATTCACCAGCAGCAGACGATTCGAGGCCAGCAGCGGACCCGACCATTCCGGGGTCACCGTGCGATCCCAGAAGCCAAGGAAGCCGCCTTCCTGACGGATGCGGCCTTCATTCAGGTTGCGGGTCCAGTAGACCTGACCGGATTCGCGGTTGATGACGCTCAGTTCGCCGCTCTTGGACACAACATACACCACGTCGCCGACCGGCAGCGGAGCGTTGACGCCGGCGACCGGCAGCTGCCAGCGCGGCTGGCCCGAACGGGCGTCCATGGCCGCCATCACGCCCGAGTGACCGACCGCGTACACGAAACCACGGCTGACCACCGGACGGCCGGCGATATCGCGCAGTTCCGACAGGGCGCTGGTGCGGCTGGTGCGCGAGAGCACCTGATTCCACAGCGCCTGACCGGTCGAGGCGCGCAAGGCGACCACTTCGCCCGATGAGAAAGGCACGATCACCGTGTCGCCGGTGACTGCCGGGCTGGCCGCCCGCATGATGCGAGCCGGTTCCGGAATGCCGCGGTACGACCACTCCTGGCGTCCCGTATTCACGTCGAGGGCGACGATCTGGTTCTCGACATCGACCACGAAGACGCGGCTGCCCGACACGGTCGGCGCGCCGTGCACCGGCACATCGACCGGCGTGGTCCACAGGACCTGGCCGGTCGCCTGATCCAGCGCCGAAATGGTGCGATAGCCGGATGCAACGAAGACCTTGCCGCCGCCGACGGCGATACCGCCGCCGAAGCCGCCACGTTCGCGTCCTTCGGGACGGACATTCGTGCGCCAGGCTTGCGCGCCGCTGGAGGCGTCGAGGGCGCTGACGGAGGACTCGCCATCCATGGCGAAGACCTGGCCGCTGTCGGCGACGACAGGAGCCATCACCTGCCGGTCACGCGCCGAGCCTGCGCCGATGTTGCGGCGCCAGGCGACGGTGAACTCCTGCGCCCCGATGACATGCTCGATCGCGTTCTCGGCGTTGCCGCCGGGCTGCGTCCACGCCGTAGCCGCTTGGGGACCCGGAACGAAGAAGTCGCGTCCCGACAGGGCCGCAGACGGCGCCAGTTGCTGGTCGAACTCCAGAACGGAGATGCGCTCGCCCGCAGTCGCGGTGGCGCGCGGCTCGTCGCTTCCGCCGAGGCCGAAAGGCAGGGCCCGTCGAACGGAACCGCAGGAAGCGACGGTGACGGCCAGACCGCACAGCAGGGCGACTTTGAGCACGCGATTCATGACGGGCGTCCTGGAGGCTGTGATCACTGGGCGGCCGGAGCCGGAGCGGCGGCCGGGGCCGGCGCCGCCTGAGGCGCAGCGGGAGCGGCGGGAGCAGCGGGCGCTGCAGCCGCACGATCACGGATCGCCTTGATGTTTGCAGCCGCACCGCCGTCGATTGCGGCGATGGCCACATCGGCGCGCTGGCTGACGGCCTGGGGCGTGCCCAGCTCGTTCTTCAGCACGACGAGGATTTCCCGCGCCTGCGGGGCCTGACCGTGCTGCAGCAGGGCCATGGCCTGGGCTTCACGGGCGAAGGAGCTGAACGGGCGCTTGGCGTCGGCCAGCGGCTCGAGACGCGCCTGAATGTCTTCCAGTGAGGCGGTATCCATGGCCAGCCACGCGGCCTTGAGTGCGGCGTTGTCGGCCAGCAGCGGATCGCGCGACGCCTTGGCGGCCTCGTCGAGGTGGGCGATCGCCTCGGGGATACGGTTCTGCTTCACGGCGATATCGGCGCGATGCATCAGGGCCATGGCCTTGTAGGCGCCGTTGCCTTCCTTGGCCGCCTGGGCGAACGCCGCGTCAGCGCCGACCGGGTTGTTGGCCTCCAGCGATTCGAGGCCGCGCTCGTAGGCGATCGAGGCCTTGTCGGCCTTGGAGGTCTGCATGCTGTCCCAGCCCCACCACGCCAGAGCGGCGATCAGGGCGACCAGAAGAACGCCGCCCACGACGGGCAGCCAGGTGCGGGCCAGCCGCTTGTAGCGGTCGGAGCGAAGCTCCTCCTCGACCTGATCGAAGACATCAACCACGAAAAACTCGCCCCAAATCGCTGAAATTCAGTCCGCGCGGACCCTAGAGGGTCCGTCGCGCCCCCGCAACGCAGCCTTTGCTACGCCACCGGCTTTTTCGAGAAGTAGGTCTCGACTTCGGCAGGAAAACGGCGGGATCGGACGTCTTCTGCGTAGGTGGCGACCGCGTTGTCGATCTCCTGACGCAGGCCTGCATAGCGGCGAACAAATTTCGGCGTCCAGTCGAACATGCCCAGCATGTCGGAAGACACCAGCACCTGACCGTCGCAGGCCGCCGAGGCCCCGATGCCGATCGTCGGCTTGTCGATGGCCTCGGTGATCTCCCGCGCCAGCCTCTCGGCCACGCCCTCGATCACGACGCAGAAGGCGCCGGCGTTGGCTGTGTCATGCGCCGACTGCAGGATGCGAGCGTACTCCGCCTCGTCCTTCCCCTTGGCTTTGAAGGTCCCATCAATGTTGATGGACTGGGGCAGCAGACCGACATGGCCCATCACCGGGACGCCACGCTTCACCAGATAGTCGATGGTCGCCGGCGCGGTCGGGCCGCTCTCGACCTTCACGGCCTGGGCTCCGGTTTCCTTCAGCACCCGCGCGGCGTTGGCATAGGCGGTCTCGAACCCGGCCTCGTAGCTGCCGAACGGCATGTCGATCACGACCATGGCCCGCTTGGCGCCGCGCATGACAGCCTGACCGTGCAGGATCATCATGTCCAGCGTCACGCCGACGGTGCTGGTCATGCCATGCACCGCCATGCCGAGGCTGTCGCCGACCAGCAGGATGTCGCAGTGCGGATCCATGATGGTGGCCGACGGCGCGTCGTAGCAGGTCAGCATCACAATGGGCTCGCCGCCCTTGCGTCCCCGAATGTCGGGCACGGTCACCCGGCGGGCGGTATCCTGCGTCTGGCTGGACATGGGGAGGGCTCCAGGCTGCTGAAGAGGCTGGATAGCCGCCTACGCCCTCCCCGTCACCTCAGACTTCCTGCGACAGGCGCATCACCCCGGCCGCCGCGAGGGCGATCAGGCCGCCCGCGACGATCCAGAACATCTGCATCCCGCCCATCGCGCCCAGATCCAGCCCGCCCAGACCGGCCGAACTCAGGCCCGACTGCATCGCGTTCTGGCCATTGACCGAGATCGTCCGCAGCCCCTGCTCCAGAGCGCCGGTCGCCGAGGCGCCGTCGGAGTTGAAGTTGACCGTCAGGGTTTCGCGCACCGCGATCACGCCGCCGACGACCCCGGCCAGCGCCAGGGCGATCGAACGAACCGCCGACCCCTTCTGGAGCCGCTGCTCGACCTCGGCGGTGAACAGGGCCGCGTCGGGCATGGAGGGCGTTCGGGCGAACAGGCGCTCGATATCGGGATCGAATTCGTCAGCCGACATGCTGCGCCCTCCCCATCCCGTCCGCGGGCTGCAGCCGCGCACGGAGTTTATCCAGACCACGTTTGACATGTGACTTCACCGTGCCGAGTGGCAAATTCAGGGCGGTTGCGATCTCGGAGTGGGCCATGCCCGCCCCGTGACACAGGGAAACGCACAGACGCTCCGGCTCGCTCAGAGCCTTCAGCGCCTCGTCGAGATCGACCCGGCCGGAAGGGTCGGGCTGATGGCCCTCCTCCTCGTTCGCGGTTTCGGCGACGTAGCGCGCCTCCTTGGCCACCCGTTTGATGTAGAGCCGGGCCGCGATGCGCTTGACCCAGGCGGCGAATGTTCCCTCTCCCCGAAACTCGGCGCACCGCTCGAACGCCTGGATGAAGGCGTCCTGGGCGATGTCGTCCGCCAGCGCGGACTGGGCGCCCATGCGGCGCAGCAGGGCGCGAACCGCCGTGCCGTGCCGACGCACCAGCTCGCCGAACTCCCGACGTCCACCCGCCGCCGCGGAGGCGGCGAGCTCGACATCGTGTCGATCCATCAAGGCCTGAGCCATGAGACGTCCCCTGTCCTGGCCCGCCTCAGTCCTTGTTCTTGTTGAAGAAGCTCAGGACGATGAAGGCCAGACCGATGGTGGTCGGGATGGCGGCGAGACCCAGCATGCCGGTGTCGAAGTTGTTGCCGTCCCAGTCGTTGCCGAAGCTGCCGCCGGTGATGTAGCCGAAGGCCGCCATGCCGATGCCGATGGCCAGCCAGATTACGCCGCGGCGGATGTCGCGGGTCCGCGAGGGCAGATTGCGCTGAACGTCCTGGGTCAGGGCGTTGATGACGTCGGCGGGCAGCTCCTGCCCCTTGTCCATCGCATGGCGCAGGGTGGCCTGCATCTCGCGCTTCTCCTTGCTCTTCAGCCAGGTCGGTCCAACAATGATGGCCGTGATGGTGCCGAAGACGGCGAAGATCGCGAAGATCGGGATGAAGTCTTCCATGATTAGTCCCCTTGTCCTGTGAGCCGGAGCCTGACGCTGCGGCCTTCTGACGACAAGAGGCGCCGGGACGTAGCTATGGATGCGCAAAGCCGCGTGAAACTTTCGTAAGGCGCACCGACCCGGCTACAACGCCGGCCAAAGCAGAGGAATCGCCATGCTGGATCGCCGCTCTCTCCTCGCCGGCCTCGCCGCCGCTCCGCTGGCCGCCTGCGCCACGACCGGCGCGCCGGGCGGCCGACCGCTGAAGCTGGTCACCTTCAACATCTGGCACAATCTCGGCGACTGGACAGCGCGCCAGCCCCTGCTGATCGAGGCCATCCGCAGCGCCGACGCCGACGTCATCGCCCTGCAGGAGGTGCTGGAGGACGCGGCGGTCAACCTGCCGAACCAGGCCCGCACCATCGCCGAGGCGCTGGGCGGCTACGAAATGCATTTCTGCTCGACCGACGCCGAGGGCGCGCCCCGGCGCTACGGCAACGCGATCCTGTCGCGCCTGCCGGTGCTGGCGCACGACTGGAAAAAGCTGGAGCCGCTGGACGATTACCGCACGGCCTTGCGCGCGCGGGTGTCCTTCGACGGACGCGCCATCGATATCGTCAACACCCACCTGGCCTGGCAGGCGGACGCCGCGCCGGTTCGCGCGCGTCAGATCGCCGACCTGATGCAATGGCTTCCTCACGACGGCACGCCCCTGATCGCCATGGGCGACTTCAACGCGGTTCAGGAGGATGCCGGTTTGAACGTCCTGACCGGCGAGCGCTTCTTCAGCGCCATGCCGCGAAACGCGGTCCCGACCACGCTTAATCCGGCGAAGAATCACCCCGACCGGGTCATCGATCACATCTTCGCCGAGGCGGCGCATTTCGCGCCGGGGTCATGGTCGCTGCTGGGGAACACGCCGACGAACGGCGAATATCCGTCGGATCACTTCGGCGTGGCGGCGACCGTCACCCTGCGCTGAAGGCCGGTCACGGCCCACAAACCCACCCCAACCGCAACGGTGCTGGCGCCCAGCACGAGGGCCAGCGGCTGGATCAGAACGGCCAGTTCGATGGACAGCCCGGCCAGAACCGGCTGCAGCGCCCACAGCACGATGCCTGCGATCAGGGCCCAAGGCGACAGCGCCACGACCGTCAGCCACGCGCGCCGGCGGGCGATCCGCTCGGCCACATCCGCCTCGAACGCATAGTCGCGCGCGGGCGGCGCGTCGGCGGCGAACAGGGCGTCGAGTTTCTGTTCAGGCGTCATCGGGTCCTCCGAGCGCTTTCAGCAGTCGCGCCCGTCCGCGCGAAACATGGGACTTCACCGTCCCCAAAGGCAAGCCCAGCGCCGCCGCCGCATCCCCGTGCGACCAGCCGTCGGCCAGACACAGTGCGACGCAGGCCCGAACCTCTTCGGGCAGTTCCCTCATCGCATCGGCAAGGGCCATCTTCTCTTCGGCGGAGATTCCGGCCGGCGGGTCGATGGTCTCCAGCCAGCCTGCATCCCGCGCCGCGCCGCGCCGCGCGCCGCGGATCCGGTCCTGCGCCTTGCGCCACGCAATCCCGCACAGCCATGGTCGGAAGCCCGCAGGATCCTTCAGCGTGCGCAGGCTGGACCAGCCGGTCAGGAAGGCTTCCTGCGCGATGTCGTCGGCCTCGGCCCAGCCACTGCCCAGGAACCGGCGCAGGAAGGCGCGCACGGCGGCCTGATGCCGCTCGACCAGACGCGAGAACGCCTGATCGGAACCGGCGAGCGCCCGGCCCACCAGCTCCGCATCGGACAGCGCCCCCTGCACGCTCCGCGTCTCCCCCGGCTCCCTCCGTCACCGGTCCTTACGGGTGGTCAGGGCGCTGATCAGGGCCCAGACCGCCACTGCGCCCATCACGAAGGCCACGATGGTGAAGGCGCCGCTGCCGCCATCCATGTCGGTATAGTAGCCCGCGCCGATGAAACCGGCGCTCAGCGCCGTGAACAGGCCGAACAGCGACCAGTAGTTGGCGGGCTGCCGCGGAGCGGAGGCCGAGCCTCCGGTCCACGGGTCATCGTCCAAAGGGCGCTGCAGCACCTTCAGAAGCGCCTCGGGCGGCTCCTGTCCCTTCTCGGCGTAGGTGCGCAGCAGATTCAGCGCGTCCTTCTGGCGTCTGTAGCCGAGGAAGCTGTTGAAGGCTCCCGCCAGCATGAAGCCGACCGGAAAGATGAGCCACCAGAACTGATAGAACAGTTGGACCATTGTCTTTCTCCCGCGAGCCCGACGCCCGCCCTTTGTCCTGTAGTCGCCGCCGTTCGCCCGCATGGATGCGACCGGACGGAATTTCTTCGTCAGCATGCTGAAACGGTCAAGCCGGGATCGGGCGCGTCGCAACCGGCCCATGCGCAGCCGCGTTGGCTCTGAGCCCCTGACCTCCCCGCAACAGGAGAAACACCATGGTCCAGATCACCTATCGTATCGTCGAGCACGACGGCGGCTGGGCGTATCAGCTCGGCCAGACCTACTCCGAGACCTATCCCGATGCCGAACTCGCCCGCGCCGCAGCCACGGCCGCCGCTCGAGAGCAAAAGGTGCCTGACGAAGACTCCCTGATAGAATATGCTGACGCCTCGGGTCGTTGGATCACCGAGCGCGCGGACGGGCATGATCGCCCCGAGACGCACGTCGAAGGGTGACGACGCAACGGGTTGTGATCTCGGATACGGTAGGCTTGAGCGATGTGGGCAGGTAGTTCTCCGGCAATGTCATTGGAACCGGTTACATGCCCACAAACACTCGCCCTGATCCTGTCCGTCGATTGCTGCTCGCGGGGGGGCTGATGGCGGCTGGAATGATGATGGCGCCGCGAATCGCGACGGCGCAGGCCCGCGATAACCTTGATCGTGTAAACGCGCTGATCGCGCGCATGACGATCGAGGAGAAGGCCGGACAGCTGAATCTGCAGAACGATCCGTTCCGCTGGCGCCCCGAGGGCGTGAACCCGGGCGACGCCCTTGACGCCAACCAGGAACAGACGGCTGAGGACATCAAGGCCGGTCGCATCGGCGCCCTGTTCAACGGCGTCGGCGCCTCGACGACCCGTCTGGTTCAGGATCTGGCCATCAAGGAAAGCCGCCTCGGCATTCCGCTGCTGTTCGCCGCCGACATCGTCCACGGCCTGCGCACCACCTTCCCGGTCCCGCTGGGCGAAGCCGCCAGCTGGGATCTCGACCTGGCCGAGCGCACGGCGCGCGCCGCGGCCGTCGAGGGCGGCGCCTCGGGCGTGCACCAGACCTATGCCCCCATGGTCGACGTCGCGCGCGATCAGCGCTGGGGCCGCGTGGTCGAGGGCGCCGGCGAGGATGTGCTGCTGAACAACCTGCTGGCCGCCGCCCGCACCAAGGGCTTCCAGGGCGATGACCTGACCCACTGGTCGTCGCTGGTCGCCACGCCCAAGCATTTCGCCGCCTATGGCGCGGCCGAAGCCGGGATGGACTACAACTCGACGGACATGAGCGAGCTGGAGCTCCGCTCGGTCTATCTGCCGCCGTTCAAGGCCGCCCTCGACGCCGGCGCCCTTTCGGTCATGAGCGCCTTCAACGATCTGAACGGCATTCCGACCAGCGGCAACGAATGGCTGCTGACCGACATCCTGCACGGCGAGTGGAGCTTCGCCGGCTTCGTGGTGTCTGACTACACCTCCGAGGCCGAACTGGTCGCCCACGGCTTCGCCGCCGACGGCCGTGACGCAGCCCGCATCGCCCTGATGGCCGGCGTCGACATGTCGATGAAGAGCGGCCTTTACCTCGAGCACATTCCGGGACTGGTCGAGTCTGGCGACGTGCCGATGTCGCGCGTCGATCAGGCTGTCCGCCGCGTCCTGATGACCAAGGCCGCGCTGGGCCTGTTTGAGGACCCGTACCGCGGCTCGGACGTCGAGACCGAGCGTCGCGTGCACGGCAGCCGCGATCACCTTGCCCTGGCCCGCGAGGCCGGTCGCAAGTCGATCGTCATGCTGAAGAACGAGGGCGGCGCCCTGCCCCTGCCGAAGACCGGGAAGAAGATCGCCCTGATCGGGCCGTTCGGCGGCGACCGGGCCGACGTCTTCGGCCCGTGGTCCATCTTCAAGGACACCGATCTGGCTGTCTCGATCGAGCAAGGCGTGCGCGCCGTTGTCGGGGCCGACGCCGATCTGACCGTTGTTAAGGGCTCGGATGTCGAGGATGCGCTCGAGGGCGGCATCGAGGCCGCCGTCGCCGCCGCCAACGCCGCTGACGTCGTCCTGCTGGCCATCGGCGAGTCCAGCGAGATGTCGGCAGAGTCCAAGTCGCGCGTCGACATCGGCATCCCGGCCCCGCAGCTGGCGCTGGCCGAGGCTGTCGCCGCCACGGGCAAGCCGGTCGTGGTCCTGCTGCGCAACGGCCGCGGCATGGAGCTGGCGCCGGTCGTTCAGGACGCCGACGCCATCCTCGTCACCTGGTTCCTCGGCTCGGAGAGCGGCAACGCCATCGCCGACGTGCTGTTCGGCGACCACCAGCCGACGGGCCGCCTTCCGGTCAGCTTCCCGTTCCGCTCAGGCCAGTCGCCGTTCTACTATGCGCACAAGGCGACCGGTCGCCCGTCAAAGCCTACAGACCGGGAGTTCACCTCCAAGTTCCGCGAGGTCCCGCACGCGGCCCTGTATCCATTCGGCTTCGGCCTCGGCTACGGCACGGTCAGCTATTCGGCCACGACCCTGTCCTCGGCTACCATGGCCCGCACCGGCCAGATCACCGCCACGGCCACCCTGACCAACGACAGCGACCGCGAGGCCTCGGAACTGGTCCAGCTCTATATCCGCGACCGCGTCGCCTCGATCACCCAGCCGGTGCGGCTGCTGAAGGCGTATCGCCGCGTGTCGGTGCCCGCCGGTCGCTCGGTCGAGGTGTCGATGACGCTGAAGCCCGAGGACCTGCAGTTCATGGGCCGCGACCTGCGCATGACGCTGGAGCCCGGTCTGTTCGACGTCTGGCTGGCCCCGGACGCCCAGGCCGGCGAGCCGGCCCAGTTCACTCTGGGCTGATCGGACTCAGCCGAACGCGGCCGCATACTGCTCCGGCTTGAAGCCCACCAGCGTGCGGTCGCCCAAGTCCAGCACCGGCCGTTTGATCATCGACGGCTGCGCCAGCATCAGCGCGATCGCCTTGTCGGCATCAATATCCGCCTTGTCCGTGTCCGGCAGGGCGCGGAACGTCGTGCCCGCCCGGTTCAGAACCACCTGCCACCCGTGCGCCTCGACCCAGCCCTTCAGCGTCTCCCGATCGATCCCGGCCTTCTTGTAGTCATGGAAGGCGTAGGCCTGGCCGTTCTGGTCCAGCCAGACGCGGGCCTTCTTGACGGTGTCGCAGTTGGGGATGCCGTAGAGGGTGTGGGTCATGAAAGTTCGATACTCTCTGGTCGCGCGCGGCTCTTTGCGCTGACTTGCCGTGATACGGATTCTTCTGATCTATCCATGAGGGGAGATCAGTGAGGAGGCATGATGCAGCTCGGGATCCGTTCAAGGGAAGCGCTTCTCGGCAGATTGAAAATCGGCGCCTTGGCCGGTTTCATTCCCCTGTCCGCCGGGCTGCTGTTGCCGCCTGTCTATGCCGGTCCCATCATGACGGCGATGCTCGTGATAGCCGCCCTCGCCTTTGCGGGTAAGGGGACGCTGCCTCACTATGACGTTTCATCCGTCCCCGCAGACGCACGGCGCAGGTTTCTGGTTGAGAGCTCATGCTGGATGCTGGCCGCGCTCGTCTCCTACGGTGTCGTGTTCGCCTTGTTGTTCATCGCCGCCCCTTTTTCGACCAAGGCCGGTTTCGGTCACCTTGCGCTGATCGCCGCAACGATCTCGTGGATCATGTTCATCCGGAGCAGCGAGCGCCACCTGAAACTTGCGGGATCGAACGCCTCGCGCTGACCTCTCACGCACCCCTCGGCGACAGGCCCGCGTCGCGCAGACTCCAGCCGGTTGACTCATTTAACCATTAAGTTTAATTCAACCTCAAACAACAGGGAGACCGCTCATGTCCGCCTTCGATCAGAAGCTCATTCCCAGCCTGTGGTTCGAGAAGGACGGCGAGGAGGCCGCGAACTACTACGTCTCGCTGCTGCCGGACTCGCGGATCGAGACCATCATCCATGCGCCGGCGGACTTCCCGGACGGCCGGGCCGGTCAGGTCCTGACGGTCGAGGTGACGCTGGCGGGCCAGCGCTACACGATCCTGAACGGCGGCCCGATGTTCAAGCTCAGCGAGGCCTTCTCCATCCAGATCATGTGCGATGATCAGGCCGAGGTGGATCGCCTGTTCACCGCCCTGTCGGCCGTGCCGGGCTCCGAGCAGTGCGGCTGGGTCAAGGACCGCTGGGGCCTGTCGTGGCAGATCGTGCCGCGCCGAATGATCGAACTCATGACCGAGGGCGACGCGGCGCAGAAGCAGCGCGTCTTCAACGCGATGATGGAGATGAAGAAGCTCGACATCGCCGGGCTGGAGGCCGCGGCGAAGGGCTGAGCCCGCTTCAGGCCGCGAGCGCCCTGCCCTGCTCCAGCGCCTCGGCTACCGCTCGGATCAGGGCCTCGGCCCCGACCGGCTTGGACACCGTCCCGCAGAAGCCGTCGCGCAGCAGCGCCTCGTCCACCCCGTCGCCCGCGTCGGCGGTATAGGCCAGCACCGGCGTATCCCGGTTCGGCCCCTTGCCGTCCCGGATCCGACGCAGTGCATCCCGGCCGCCCAGATGAGGCATCCGCATGTCCATCAGGATGACGTCGTAGCGTTTGCGACCCGCCTGCTCGATCGCGGCCAGGCCGTCCACGGCGTCGTCCACCGTCACGCCCATTCCCGTGAGGAAGGCCCGCGCCAGCTCGCGGTTGGCGGGATGGTCGTCGGCGACCAGCACCGAGATCCCGCCGACCTCGACCGCCGCGATGGGCGTGGTGGCCGGCTGGACCTCGCGTTCGGCGGCCGGAGCGGGGATCTCGAACCAGAAGGTGCTGCCCTGCCCCTCGACGCTGTCGGCGCCGATGTTTCCGTCCATGGCCTCGACCAAGCCCTTGCAGATCGCCAGCCCCAGGCCGGTGCCCGACTGTCCCATGTTCTGGGCGCCATCGACCTGAGAGAAGCGACGGAACAAACGCGCCAGCTTCTCGGGCGACAGGCCTTCGCCGGTATCGTGGATGGCGATCCGCAGGCGCTCGTTGCCCGCGCTCCAGCGCACCTCCAGCCTCACCCCGCCGTGCGAGGTGAACTTCACGGCATTGCCGACGAGGTTCAGCATGATCTGACGCAGGCGGTCCGGGTCCGCGACGATCGCCGCCTGACCGGTGTCGGACTCCAGCTTCAGGTGCAGGTCCTTGGCCCCGGCCTGCGGCGTGAACAGATCCAGCGTGCCCTGCGCCAGCGCCTCGATGTCGACCGGCTGCGGACGGATCACGACCTCCCCGGCCTCCAGCTTGGAGAAGTCGAGGATGTCGTTGACCGTGCACAGCAGGGCGCGGCCGGCGTTGTCCACGCGGGTGATGAAGTGGCGCGCCCGGTCCGGCAGTTCCTGCTCCAGCGTCAGGCCGGTGAAGCCGATGATGCTGGTCAGGGGTGTGCGCAGCTCGTGGCTCATGTTCGCCAAGAACTCGGCCTTCACCGCGGCCGAGGTTTCGGCGGCCACTCGCGCCTGCTGCAATTGCTCTTCCAGCACCTTCCGCCGCGAGATGTTGCGGATGACCACGACGGTTTCGACCGGCTTGCCCGCCGCGTCACGGACCAGTCGCAGGCGCGTCTCGCCCCAGACGGTATGCCCTTCGCGATGCAGCAACCGGTGCTCGAGCGTCGCTGCGCCACGGCCCGCCGCCATTTCGGCGAAGGTTTCGCGCAGGCGGTCCCGATCATCCGGATGCACGAAGCTGTCGGCCGAACGCCCGGCCATTTCCGCCGGCGTCCAGCCCAGCAGGCGTTCGACGGCCGGCGAGATGTAGTCGGACGACCCGTCCAGCTTCACGCGCGCGATGACGTCAGCCGCATTGTCGGCCAGCAGCTTGTATCGGGTGCGGCTGCGCTCGACGACCTCGAGCGCCTCGCGCTGGGCCGTCACATCCTGGAAGACCCCGAACACCGACGGCGGCTGCCCCTCGCTCCCCAGTTCGGCGGCGCCCTTGGCGATCACCCGTCGCGGGGTCCCGTCAGCCCTATTGATCGTCAGTTCGACCGAGAACGGCCCCTCGCCGGCCATGGTCTGAGCCCAGTACTCGGACAGTATTTCGCGATCCGCCTCCGGATAGAAGGCGACGGCCTGCTCGAACGTCGGGCTGAAGCTTTCCCGGCGGAGGCCGTGAATCGCGTAGACCTCGTCCGACCAGTGGACCTTCTCGCTGACCATATCGACACGCCAGTGGCCGACACCCGACAGGCCCTCCACCATGGCCAGCATGTGCTGGTTCTCGCGGCTCAACCGCTCGGCCCGCGACCGCTCCAGATCCGAGACCACCAGCCGGGCCAGATCGCTCAGCCGCGCCAGCGTTTCGTCGTCCGGCGTCCCGCGCGGGGCGGTATCGATCACGCACAGGGTGCCGAGGTTTGCGCCGTCCGACGCCGTCAGCAGCGCCCCCGCATAGAAGCGCACGCCCATGCCGCCGGTGACATTGGGATTGTTGGCGAAGCGTGGATCCCGCGTGGCGTCCTCGACCACCATCACCCCATGCGCCGGCAGCGACAGGGCGTGGGTGCAGAAGGACTCGTGGCGCGACGTCGAGCAGACGCCAACGCCCTGGCTCGCCTTGAACCACTGCATCGCCTCGTCGATCAGGGTGACCAGCGCGATCGGGCATTCCAGCAGATGCGCCGCCAGCCGAACCGCGCCCTCGGTGGCGAGATCGGCCGGCGTGTTGATCGCACGCAGGGATCGCAGGGAGGTCAGGCGTTCGGCTTCGTTCATCGACACAGGCTCTCGGTCAGTGTCGGAAACCTACGCCTGCAAAGCTGCCTATTTCGTTATCAGCGCACGAAAATTGCGTTACACAACAACATACAACCTTACATCCGCAAGCTAAACCGATACGCGAGCCAGATGCGGGGCAGAACTCACCCCGCCGTTGAATTCACAGAGGCCCGTCATGAAGACCGTTCTGATCACCGGCTGCTCCACCGGCTTTGGTCGCGAGACCGCGCTCTGGTTCCTCAACAGGGGCTGGGCCGTAATCGCCACGATGCGCAATCCGGCCGCGAGCACCCTGCCCGTCTCGGACCGACTGCGCGTGCTCCCGCTCGACGTGACCGATCCCGCCAGCATCGCCTCGGCCATCAAGATGGTCGGCCCGATCGACGTGCTGGTCAACAACGCCGGCATCGGCTGGCTGAACGCCATCGAGGGCACGCCGATGGAGACTGTCCGCAACATCTTCGACGCCAACCTGTTCGGGACCATCGCCATGATGCAGGCGGTGCTGCCGGCCATGCGCGAGCGTCGCTCGGGCGTGATCGTGAACTTAAGCTCAAGCTCGACCTACAAGCCCCTGCCCCTGCTGTCGGTCTATCGCGCCAGCAAGGCGGCCATGAACGCCCTGACCGAGTCCGCCGATCTGGAGCTGAAGCCCTTCGGCATACGCGCCCGCGTCGTCCTGCCGGGCCTCGCGCCGACCACCGCCTTCGCCGACAGCGCCCGCGGTCAGGTCATCGGCGCCGGAGGTGTCCCCGAGGCCTATGCCGAATACACGCAGAAGACACTGGCCATGATGCAGGCCGCGGCCGGCGGTACGGTCACCGTGGCGCAGGACGTAGCGGAGGCGATCTATCGCGCCGCCACCGATCCGGATTGTCCGACCATGCTCCCGGCCGGACCCGACGCGGTCACCTGGGCGGCTGAGGCCTGAGGCCTCACTCCCACTCGATTACAGAAATCAGCCCAGAACATTGAATGTTTTGGGTTTTTTGTTGATCGCCAAACGGCAAACCGATCCGTAAACCGAACAGATCTAGAGATGTTGAAAACACTGGCGAATTTCTAATCAATAAAATTTGCGTGATGTCGAAGTCTTTCGCGGTCTATTGAAGATTTCGGAACCGCTTTTGCCGATGCGTTCAGATCCGTAAACTTCGAGACCCTCGATCACCATTTGACCGTCATCTCCAGAGGAGCGCAGCTTGCGGGATCTTCTCCGGATTCGCAACGGGAGCCAATGAAGTCCCGACCTGAAGCGCCGCGCGACAAAGCCGACTTAAAACATCGACTGCGACGACCCGGTCGTTGCGCCATCACTCGATTCCCCCTAGTCGGCGAAGATCGGGGAATTCTATTGCCGCAATCGCTTCGCCTCCTCTGCGTCTGCCTCGGCGTGACCATCATGGTCGCGCTGCAGGCGCATGGCGTGATCAATACCCAGCATCGGATCGAACACGGTCTGCAGTTTCCGGGCGTGTCCTACGCCGAGGCCGCTTCGATCGACCACGATCATGATCACGACCATGAGCACGATCAGACGGATCCCTCTCCGACGACCGACGCCCCCGCGTTTGACGTCGCCGACACGCCCGGCGGCGATGCGCCCATCAACCATCACCACCACAGCGGCGGCGATGTGCATGTCGCTCTGGCGACGCCCGTCCACCCGACCGAGACCGTGATCTCGACGTCCGCCCATCTCGGCCCGACGCCCGGCCTGACTCCGCCCGGAGTCCGAGGCGACGGCCCATCTCACCCTCCAAAACAGCAGCGCCTGATCGTCTGATCCTGCGCGGCCGCTCGGCCGCGTGCGCCCTGTTTTTGGAGACCACCCTTGAGACATCCCGTGTCCGGCCCAGCCGGATCGTGGGCGCGCCGTGGAGCCGTATCGGCCCTCGCGCTCACCCTTTCGACGGCTCTGCCGTCGGTGCAGGCGTTCGCCCAGGCGTCGCCCCAGTCACCGGCGAGCGCGCCTGCGCGCCCGCTCCCTCTCGATGAGGCCTTGCGCCGGGCCGCTGCGGCCGACCCGGCCCGCACGGGCGTTGAAGCGCGCGCCCGGGCCTCCGAAGCCGGCGTCCGCCAGGCGGACGTTCGCCCCAACCCCACGCTCGGCCTGATGGTCGAGAACCTGCCGACTGTCGGCGGCGGCGACCTTCTCGGGAGGACCGAGACGACGATCAGCTACGAGCAGCGGATCGAACGGGGCGGCGACCGGCCGGCTCGCGTCGACCTGGCGCGAAGCGAGGGCCTGCTCGTCGTCGCCAACGCCCGCATCCGGCAACTGGATCGGCTGGAGGCGGTGCAACGGGCCTGGACGGAGGTCTTGACCGCCGAAGCCAGGCTGGAGATCGCCCGCGAGCGCCTGGAGTTGGCGGAACAGTTCCAGGTCCAGGTGCAGCGCCGTGTCGACGCCGCCCGCGACCCGCTGTTCGCCGGCGCCCGCGCCGAAGCCGAACTGGCCCAGGCCCAGATCAGTTTCGACCAGGCGGAGATCGAAGTCCGGGTCGCCCGGGTCACCTTGGCCAAGTTCTGGGACGGACCGGCCGACTTCGGCGTCGGGGCGGCGGCCTTCGAGGACACCAGCGCCTCACGCGTCGTCGCCGGCGACGTGGCCCAGATCGATCTGGACGTCTTCCTCGCCCAGCGCGGTATCGCCGACGCCCAGGTGCGCGTCGAGGAAGCGCGCGCCATTCCGGATCCGACCGTCAGCGTCGGGCTCCGGCACATCTGGGACAACGACCTCTCGTTGGTGTTCGGCGGCTCCATTCCGCTGCAGCGGTATGATCGCAATGTCGGCGCCATAGACCGCGCCCGCGCGGAGGGCACGGCCGCCCAAGCCGATCTGGACGCCTTCCGCATCGACCGGGAACGGGAGATCGCCCGGCTGCAGGTCCTGCTTCTGTCGAGGGCCAGCGAGGCTCGCCGCATCAGCGAGGAAATCCTGCCGCAGGCCGAACGGGCGGTGTCGCTCGTCCGCGAGGGCTTCGCCCGGGGCGGCTTCACCTACAACGACGTGATGAGCGCCCATTCGGCCCTTCTCGAAAGCCGGGCTCGCCGCGTCGCGGTGCTCCAGCAATTCCATATCGACCGCGCCCGCCTTGACCGGCTGACCGGCGCGCATGCCGGCCTGCTCGGCCTGGAGATCCAACCATGACCCCTCCCCTCGTTTCCCGGCGGCTGATCGCCGTCTCCCTGATGGCGCTCGCCGCCGGCGTCGCCGCCTGCGGCCAGGGCGCCCCCGCCGAGAAGGCCGAGGGCGAAGCCGCTGCGGCGGACTACGAACGCGGTCCGCACCGCGGTCGCATGTTGCGGGACGGCGACTTCGCCCTGGAGGTGACCATCTATGAGGACGGGCCCGAGCCGCTGTTCCGGCTGTATCCCTATCTCAAGGATAAGCCGATCGACCCGCGTCAGGTCCAGGCGGCCATCACCCTGGGCCGCCTCGGCCCCAAGACGGACCGTTTCGCCTTCACGCCCGAGAACGACTATCTGACCGGACCCGGCGTGGTGTCGGAGCCGCACTCGTTCGACGTGGCGGTCACGGCTACCCATGCCGGCGCGCAGCACCGCTGGACCTACGCCTCCTATGAGGGCCGCACGACCATCGCGGCGGACGCCGCCCGCGCCGGCGGCGTCACCGTCGAGCGGGTCGGCCCCGCCGTGCTGGGCGAGACCCTGCCTCTGACCGGCCGGGTCGAGATCACCCCGGAAGGCCAGGCTGAAGTCCACGCCCGCTATCCGGGTCGGGTGATGAGCCTGAACGTCCAGCTCGGCACGCGCGTCTCGCGCGGCCAGGTCATCGCCCGGGTCGAGTCCAGCGAGAGCCTGCAGACCTATGCGATCACCGCCCCCATCTCGGGCATGATCGTCGCCAAGAACGTCAATGTCGGCTCCATCACCGGCTCGGGCGAGCCGATGCTGATGATCGGCGACCCGACCCGGCTGCACGCCGAGTTCCTGCTCTATCCGCGCGACGCCGAACGGGTCCGGGCGGGCCAGCCGGTGACGGTGAAGAGCCTGGCGGGCGACTACACCTTCAACGGACGGATCGAGGCGGTCCTGCCCTCGACCGACCTGACCAGCCAGGTGCTGATCGCCCACGTTGACCTGCCCTTTCAGGGCGGGGTCTGGCGGCCGGGCCTGGGGGTCTCGGGCGTGGTGCAGGTGGGCGCCGGCGAGGTTCCCCTGGCCGTTCGCACCAAGGCGCTCCAGCCCTTCCGCGACTTCACCGTGGTCTATGCCCGTTTCGGCACGACCTATGAGGTGCGGATGCTGGAGCTGGGTCGCCGCACCCCGGAATGGACCGAAGTCCTCGGCGGCATCGATCCCGGCGTCGAATACGTCGTGGACGGCGCTTTCCTTATCCGCGCGGACGTCGAGAAGTCCGGCGCGAGCCACGATCACTAGGGGCTCGAACCGTCATGCTCGAACGCATCATCGCGCTGTCGATCCGCTTTCGCTGGATCGTCATGGCGCTCGTCATCCTGGCCTGCGCGGTCGGCGTCTGGAGTTTCCAGCGCCTGCCGATCGACGCGACCCCGGACATCACCAACGTCCAGGTCCAGATCAACACCGAAGCCCCCGGCTTCTCCCCGCTGGAGTCCGAACAGCGGATCACCTTCCCGGTCGAGACCGCTATCGCGGGCGTGCCGGGGCTGCAGTACACGCGCTCGGTCTCGCGCTACGGCCTGAGCCAGGTCACGGTCGTCTTCGCCGACGGTACGGACATCTACTTCGCCCGCCAGTTGGTCAATGAACGGCTGCAGGCGGCGCGTGGACAGCTGCCGGAAGGCCTGACGCCCGAGCTCGGCCCCATCGCCACGGGTCTGGGGGAGATCTTCATGTACACGATCGAGGCCGAACAGGGCGCGCGTCGTCCCGACGGCGAGCTGTACACGCCCGAGGACCTTCGCACCCTGCAGGACTGGATCATCCGGCCGCAGCTGCGCAACACGCCCGGCGTCACCGAGGTCAACACCATCGGCGGCTTCGAGCGGCAGTATCACGTCACGCCCTGGCCCGACCGACTGGTCGCCTACGGCGTCACCATGGCCGAGGTCGTCGAGGCCCTGAACCGCAACAACGCCAATGTCGGCGCGGGCTATGTGGAACGCTACGGCGAGCAGTATCTGGTCCGGGTCCCCGGCCAAGCCGAGAGCCTTGAAGACCTGGGGGCCATCATCGTCGCCAACCGCAACGGCGTGCCCGTACGGGTGGCCGATGTGGCCGATCTGGTGATGGGCGAGGAACTGCGGACGGGCGCCGCCACCGAGGACGGCCGAGAGGTCGTGCTCGGCACGGTGTTTATGCTGGTCGGCGAGAACAGCCGCACCGTGGCCCAGGCCGTGGCCGCCCGTCTCGACGAAGCCGCCAGGGCCCTGCCCGCCGGCGTCCGCGCCGTGCCGGTCTATGACCGGACCGATCTGGTTGATCGGGCCATCCACACCGTCGAGAAGAACCTGCTCGAAGGGGCCTTGCTGGTTATCGTCGTGCTGTTCCTGCTGCTCGGCAACATCCGCGCGGCGCTGATCACCGCCGCGGTCATTCCGATCACTATGCTGATGACCATCACCGGCATGGTGCGCACCGGGGTGTCGGGTAATCTGATGAGCCTGGGCGCGCTGGACTTCGGCCTCATCGTCGACGGCGCGGTCATCATCGTCGAGAACTGCCTGCGGCGCTTCGGCGAGACCCAGCACCGGCTGGGCCGGCTGCTGACGCGCGAGGAACGGTTCGGACTGGCGGCCTCGGCCTCAGGCGAGGTGATCCGGCCGTCCCTGTTCGGGGTGCTGATCATCACCCTCGTCTATGTGCCGATCTTCGCCCTCACCGGGGTCGAGGGGAAGATGTTCCACCCGATGGCGATCACCGTCGTCATCGCCCTGACCTGCGCCCTCGTCCTGTCGCTGACCTTCGTCCCGGCCGCGGTGGCGATGTTCGTCACCGGCAAGGTCGAGGAAAAGGACAGCTTCGTCATGCGCGGGGCGCGGCGCTTCTACCAGCCAGCGCTGGACATGGCGTTGCGGCTGCGGGTGGCCTTCGTCGCCGTGGCCGTCGCCCTGGTGGCGATCGCGGCCCTTGGCGCCAGCCGGATGGGGTCGGAGTTCATCCCCAACCTCGACGAGGGCGACATCGCCCTGCATGCCCTGCGCATTCCCGGCACCTCGCTCAGCCAGGCGGTGCAAATGCAGACGGCCCTGGAGCGGCGCATCGCGCAGTTCCCGGAGGTCGAACGGGTGGTGGCCAAGATCGGCACGGCCGAGGTGGCGACCGATCCGATGCCGCCCTCGGTCGCCGACACCTTCATCATGCTGAAGGACCGTGAGGACTGGCCCGATCCCCGCAAGCCGCGAACCGAGCTGCTGGCCGAACTTCAGGCCGCCGTGGCCCAGATCCCTGGCAATAATTACGAGTTCACCCAGCCCATCCAGATGCGATTCAACGAGCTGCTCTCGGGCGTCCGCGCCGACGTCGCCATCAAGGTGTTCGGCGACGACCTCGACCAGTTGCTTGAGGTCGGCAACGCCGTCGAGGGCGTGATCGGCGGCATCGAGGGGGCGCAGGACGTCTCGGTCGAACAGGTCACCGGTCTGCCGGTCCTGCAGATCACCCCGGACCGCGCCGCCCTGGCGCGGCTCGGGATCAGCATGGACGACGTCCAGCAGGTCGTCTCGGCCTCGATCGGCGGTGTCGTCGCCGGTCAGGTGTTCGAGGGCGACCGCCGCTTCGACGTGGTGGTGCGCCTGCCCGAGACGTTGCGCGAGGACACCGAGGCCATCGGCCGCCTGCGCATCCCGGTCCCCGGCTCCGGCGGGACCGCCTTCGTGCCACTGGAGGAGATCGCCACCGTCGTCGTCGAGAAAGGGCCCAACCAGATCAGCCGCGAGGACGGCAAGCGCCGCGTGGTGGTCACCGCAAATGTGCGAGGCCGCGATCTGGGATCCTTCATCGCTGAGGTCCAGGAGAAGGTCGGGGCCGAGGTCGAGGTCCCGGCCGGCTACTGGATCAGCTACGGCGGCACGTTCGAGCAGTTGATCTCGGCGGCCAAGCGGTTGCAACTGGTGGTGCCCGTGGTGCTGCTGCTGATCTTCGGCCTGCTGTTCGCCCTGTTCCGCTCGGTCAAGGACAGCGCCATCGTCTTCTCCGGCGTGCCCCTGGCGCTGACCGGCGGGGTCGCGGCCCTGGCGATGCGCGGCCTGCCCCTGTCGATCTCGGCGGCGGTCGGCTTCATCGCCCTGTCCGGCGTCGCCGTGCTCAACGGCGTCGTCATGGTCAGCTTCATCCGCACCCTGATCGCCGAGGGCAAACCTTTGTCCGAGGCGATCCGCGAGGGCGCCCTCACCCGGCTGCGGCCGGTGCTGATGACGGCCCTGGTCGCCAGCCTCGGCTTCGTGCCGATGGCGCTCAACGTCGGGGCCGGCGCCGAGGTCCAGCGCCCGCTGGCCACCGTGGTCATCGGCGGGATCATCTCCTCGACGATCCTGACCCTGCTGGTCCTGCCGGCCCTCTACAGCCTCGTCCACGGCCGTCCGCCCCGTTCCGACGGCGCCCCGCGCCGCTGGCTTTCCCGTCTTCCCTTCAATCGGAGTAACGCATGACCGCCGCGATCCCTCGCTGGACGGCCTGGCTGAGGACGCCCCCCGGCGTCCTCCTGCTGGGGCTGTTCATCCTGTTCCTGAACGGCCTGCTCACGGTCGCCCTGGCCCACGGCGTCGCCGAGGGCGACAAGGGCTACATCCAGGAGACGTCCGGCTTCCTGTTCTGGCCGTTCGTCTATCTCGGGGCCAAACATATGGTCACCGGCTACGACCACCTGCTGTTCCTGCTGGGGGTGATCTTCTTCCTCTACCGGATGAAGGACATCAGCCTCTATGTGACCCTGTTCGCCGTCGGCCACTCCACCACCCTGCTGCTGGGCGTGCTGACCGACATCAGCGTCTCCAGCTATCTGGTCGACGCGATCATCGGCCTGTCGGTCGTCTACAAGGCGCTCGACAACATGGGCGCCTGGCAGCGCTGGTTCGGCTTCCAGCCCTCGACCAAGGCGGCGACGCTGATCTTCGGCCTGGTCCACGGGTTCGGCCTGGCCACCAAGCTGCAGGATTTCCAGCTCTCGTCCGACGGCCTGATCGGCAACCTCATCGCCTTCAACATCGGCGTCGAGGCCGGCCAGCTGCTGGCCCTGGGCGCCATCCTCATCGTCATGGGCTTCTGGAGGAAGACGACCGGTTTCTGGCGGCACGCCTACGCCGCCAACGTCGTCCTCATGACCCTCGGCTTCATCCTGGCGGGCTATCAGCTCGTCGGCTTCTTCGTCGCCTGACCGGAGACCTGAAATGTACAACGCCAACAAACCCGACGCGTCCGAACTGCCCTCGACCGCCAAACTGCTGAAGTCCACCGGCATCGCCGTGGTCGTCGCCTCGGCCCTCCTCGTCACCGTCGTCCTCCCGGCGGAATACGGGGTCGATCCGACGCGGGTCGGCTCTCTTCTCGGTCTGACCGAAATGGGCCGGATCAAGCAGCAGCTCGCCGCCGAAGCCGCGGCCGAGGAGGCCGGCGCCGCGCCCGAGGCGGTCACGGTCGCAACCACGCCGCTCGCCGCCCCGGCCGGGACCGCCGTCCCGCCGACGGTCGCCCCGCCAGCCGCGGCTCCGGCCGAAACCGCTGCGCCCGCCTCCGCCACCGCGGCGCCGCCGGCGCCNNNCCGCCGGCGCCCGCAACGGCGCCGGCGACGGCCGTCCGATCGGACCGGACGAGCCTCACGCTCGAGCCCGACGAGGGCGCGGAGATCAAGCTGACCATGAAGGAGGGCGAGCGCGCCGAGTTCACCTGGTCGACGAACGGCGGGGCGGTGAACTACGACACCCACGGCGACGGGCGGGGGATTTCCTACCATGGCTACGGCAAGGGCACGGACACCCGCGTCCAGGGCGTGCTGGTCGCCGCCTTCGACGGCAAGCACGGCTGGTTCTGGCGCAATCGCGGCGACGAGGCCGTGACCATCACCCTGGTGACCCGGGGCGCTTACGAGCGCGTCGAGTTCGTCGAATAGGCTGAGCCGACACAACCGCCCGTCTCTTCGGCCTCCAAAGGATAGGAGGTGGAAGCGGCGGGCGGCCTCTTCCCGAGCGCCGATTTGCTGATACAAAGGATGTCCGGGCCTTTCGCGGGCGCCCGGTGTCGGCGGCTTCCGCCCAAGTCCCGCTCCATCCGCACAGTCGTGCGGCGAGGAGCGCGTGCATGTACCATCCTTCACCCACTGATCCCGCGCTCACCGAGCCCGAGCCCTCACCGCCCCCGCTGTCCTACGGCGCCCTGTTCCTGCGCTTCCTCAAGTTCGGCGCCATGGCCTTCGGCGGACCGGTCGCCCAGATCGCCATGCTTCGCCGCGAGTTGATCGAAGAGGAAGGCTGGATGTCCGGCCCCCGCTTCAATCGCCTGCTGGCCGTGATGCAGGTCCTGCCCGGCCCGGAGGCGCATGAACTGAGCGTCCACCTCGGCATGCGGGCCAAGGGGCGATGGGGCGGGGTCCTGGCCGGCCTGGGATTCATGCTGCCCGGCTTCGTCCTGATGATGATCCTGTCGTGGCTGTATTTCCGGATCGACTTCGACCGCGCCTGGGTCGGCGCCGCCTTTCTCGGCGTCCAGGCCGCCGTGATCGCCCTGATCCTTCGCGCGGTGCACCGGATCGGCCGACACATCCTCATCGACCGCTGGCTCTGGGGCGTCGGCCTCGCCAGCGCCGCCGCCGCCCTGGCCGGGGTCAGCTTCTGGCTCACCCTGCCGGCGGCGGGGATCGTCTATGCCCTGGCCGCATCGGGCCGCCGCGGCTGGGCCGTCGGCGTCGCGACGCTCGCCGTGGCGGCGGCTTTGGCCATTCGAGTGACGACGCCAGAACAGATCGCCAGGGCGTCGCTCGACTTTGTCGCGACCTCGCCTGGGTCCGTGGCGCCGCGGATCCTGTTCCTGTCGGGACTGAAGGCCGGCCTCCTGACCTTCGGCGGCGCCTACACCGCCATCCCGTTCCTGCGCAACGACGCCACGGCCCATGGCTGGATGGGAGACGGCCAGTTCCTCGACGGCCTCGCCTTGTCCGGCGTCCTGCCCGCGCCGCTGATCATCTTTTCGACCTTCATCGGCTATGTGGCCGGAGGCCCGCCCGGCGCCCTGGCCATCACCGCCGGCATCTTCCTGCCCGCCTTCGCCTTCTCGCTGGTCTTTTACGAACGATTGGAGACCCTGGTCGAAATGGACGCCGTGAAGGCTTTGCTGGAAGGTGTCGCGGCCGGGGTCGTCGGCCTGATCGCCGTCACCGCCCTGCAACTGGTCGTCGGCCTGTTGACGCCTCTCAGCCAGGGCGCAGTGCTGGGAGCGATCCTGGTGGCCGCCTTCGTCGCCAACGGGGTCTGGAAGAGCAAGCTGGCGCCGCCGGTCATCCTCGCCGCCGCTGGACTGGCCGGGGTCGTGCTTCTCCGCCTCTGACCTCAGTCCGGACGCCTGGGCCAACGCGGATGGCTGTCGTCGATGACGACCGGATGGGCATGCGCCGCCCCGGCCTCGGTCCTCTCGGCGTCGGCCAGATGCGCGTCCCCCGCGCTCAGATTGTCATGGACGTGCGGAAGGTCCGCAGGATCGTTCGCCGGCCAGATCACGAACCCCAACCCGGTCCCGATCGCGCAAAGGCCGGCCAGCACGAGGAAGGCCGCGCTCGGATCGGCGGCGGCGCTCACCAGACCGGCCACCGGATAGGCGATTAGCCAGGCGGCGTGAGACAGGGCGAACTGGGCCGCGAACAGGGCTGGCCGGTCCTCGGCGTTGGACGACCGGCGTAATGCCCGACCCGCCGGGGTCAGCGTCAGCGAATAGCCTATGCCCATCACGGCCCACAGCCCGAGCAACACGACATAGCGCGTGGCCAGGACGGATCCCGCGAGCAGGACGCCCGTCATGATGACCGCGCCCCAGAGCATGGCGGCGCGATCGGAGACGCGCGTGAGCAGACGCGGCAGGGCGACGGCGGCGCCCATGGACCCCAGGCCGAAGGCCGCCAGGGCCCAGGCGCTGTGCTGGCCCGACAGGCCGAAGCGGGATTGCACCAGGACGACGGTGTTGACGAACACCATCGCCCCTCCCGCGGCCTCGGCGATGCTGATCGCCATCAATCCGCGCAGACGCGGGGTCAGGGCGAACAGGCGCAGGCCGCCGGTGAGCCGCCGCACGAAGGGCAGCGGTTGCGCCCGGGACAGGGCCGGCAGGGCCGCGCTCACCACGAAGAGGGCCGAGACGACGAAGCCGAGCGCCGTGCCGACGAACAGATTGTTGTAGCTCATCACCGCCAGCAGCAGGGCCGCGAGAACCGGGCTGGCGACGCTCTCAAGATCGGCCGCCAGCCGGGAAAGCGACAGGGCCTTGGTGTAGTCGCCCTCGTCGGGCAGCAGGTCTGGGATCATGGCCTGGAAGGCCGGGGTGAAGGCCGCCGAGGCGACGTAGAGCACGGTCATCAGGGCATAGACCTGCCAGGCTTCGCCCACGAACGGCAGGGCTGCGGCGACCCCCGCCCGCACGACGTCGAGGGACACCAGCAGGACCTTGCGCGGCAGTTTCGCGGCCAGGGCGCTGGCGAAGGGGGCCACCCCGATATAGGCGACCATCTTGATCGCGAGGGCGGCGCCGAGGATCTCGCCCGCGCCTGCGCCCGCCAGGTCATGGGCCAGCAGACCCAGGGCGACGGTGGCCATGCCCGTCCCCAGAAGGGCGGCGACCTGCGCGATGAACAGATGGCGATAGGCGCGATGGCGAAGGGGAGAGAACAGGTCGGCGCTCCTTTGACTGCGCCACGAGCGCGCCCGACCATATCCCCCTGGGGAGGATAGTTGCAACATCCTCCCCAGGGGGATATTCGAGCGTCATGGCCCACGTCTCTCACGCGTCCCATCCGGACATCATCAAACGTCTTCGCCGCGCTGACGGCCACCTGCATACGGTTATCCAGATGATGCAGAGCGGCCGGCCCTGCCTGGATCTCGCCCAGCAACTCCACGCCATCGAGAAGGCGGTCGCCGCCGCCAAGAAGGTGCTGATCCACGACCACATCGACCACTGTCTCGCCCATGCCGCCGAAGGCGATCCGACCGAGGCTCGCCAGGCCATGGCCGAGTTCAAAGAGATCACCAAATATCTGTGAGACGCCGATGACTCCGTTCGCGGAACTGCTGCAACAGGGCTCGGCGCACGCCTGGCTCTTCATCCCCTCGGCCCTGCTTCTGGGCGCCCTGCACGGGCTGGAGCCCGGCCACTCCAAGACCATGATGGCCGCCTTCATCGTCGCCGTGCGCGGCACGGTCTGGCAGGCGATCCTGCTCGGCCTGTCGGCGACCCTGTCCCATACCGCCATCGTCTGGGCGATCGCGCTGACGGGTCTGTATTTCGGGCGCTACTTCGACATCGAAGCGTCCGAAGGCTGGTTCCAACTGGCCTCCGCTGTGATCATCCTCGGCGTCGCCGTTTGGATGATCGTCGCCACCTGGCGCGAGCAGAGGGCGGCCCACAACGAGCACGACCACGAGCATCATCACGATCATGGGCACGATCACGACGAAACCCGATGGATCGACACCGGGCACGGCGTGGTCAACCTGGCAATCTTCGAAGACGGCGTTCCGCCCCGCTTCCGCCTCACGCCGGACCACGCCCCGGCGCCGAAAGCCGGCGAAGTCGCCGTCACGACCACCCGGCCCGACGGTGCGGTCCAGACGTTCGCCTTCGAGACCCGCGACGGCTATCTGGAATCCGTCGAGACCATCCCCGAGCCCCACAGCTTTACGGCCCGCTTGATCCTCGGTCACGGCAACCACACCCACGCCTTCGACGTCGCCTTCGCCGAGCATGACCACGGCCACGATCACGGCGGTCTGGACGTTTCCGACCCCGGCTATCAGGACGCCCACGAGCGCGCCCACGCCAACGACATCAAGAAGCGGTTCGCCAATCGCAAGGTGACGACCTGGCAGATCATTCTGTTCGGGCTCACCGGCGGCCTCATCCCCTGCCCCGCCTCGATCACGGTCCTGCTGTTGTGCCTGCAGCTCAAACAGGTCGCGCTGGGCGCGACCCTGGTGCTCTGCTTCTCGATCGGCCTGGCCGCCACCATGGTCACAGTCGGGGTGGCTGCGGCGCTCGGCATGCGTCACGCCGAAAAGCGCTGGGCCGGCGGCTTCGCCGCCTTCGCCCGCCGCGCGCCCTATGCGTCGGGGGGCCTGATCGCCATCGTCGGTCTGGTCCTGACCTGGCAGGCGATCGCCGCCCTCACCGCCTGATGCAGGACGGGGCTGGCCTTCGCCCCGCCACGGGAATCGACAACCGGGGCGGCGACCGACAAGATGAGGTCGGCGGGTTCCGGAACGGACAGGCGCTGGTCTTGAGCCAGGGGACGCACTGCGTCGGCGGCGATCAGGGCCGAAACCTCCGGCTTCTGCACAGAAGTTCCAGACCCGCCCCCTCCCTGCTCCGTCGCGCCGACATAGCGAAAGCTCAGTCCTCTTCGGGATCGATGAGGCCTGAGCGAACCCCGACCGCGACCGCCTCGATCCGGGTCCGCACCCCCAGTTTGGCGCAGGCCTTTTCAAGGTAGCTGTCGACAGTCCGTGGCGAGAGCCCAACGATCTGGCCGATGTCCGCGGAGCTTTTGCCGCGGCTGACCCAAAGCAGACACTCTGTTTCGCGGCCGCTCAAAACCAGGGGCGGACGGCGTTCCGCATGATGACTGTGCTCCACGACCCGCTCGCATACTGTTGATCCTGATGCACGGTGAGCGGGAATCAACAGCCCGGCAACGACAGTGAATTGCGGGGCGTCCGCCAGTTTTTTGCGGCTGGGTCCACCTCCGTTGTAGGGCGAATTGACGCGCTTGCTCCGGGGCAGACGCCCTTTTAGACCGCCCCGGTCGGGCGCCGTGATATAGGCGCGCAGCTTGAGCCGGGGTCCGTCCATGAGACGGGGGCGCCGCTGTGAACCGAAGCAGCGGGCCTCGCGATCGCAGAGGATTCCAACGCCCGACCCCTCCGGCTTGCACCGCGATTCCGTTTGATTCATGCTAGCGGGGCCGGCGCTTGCGTCGGTGGGGCCTGGAATCCCCTGTGCGATATCAGATCATCGACGGCGTCGCGCATCGCGCGGATGCCCGTTCCCCACGCCTGACGGCGCGCGCCCGTGCGCCTGTCCCGGGCCGTGCGGACCTGCCTGGATTCCGGACCTCTCGTCGAGAGGTCGGAGATCCGTGGTGAGCGATACGAAACAGCTGGGAGCGGAGGCGCAGGACGGCATCAACCGTCTCTATCGGCGCTATGCCGCGTGGCTGGATCGGCGCTTGCGAGCCCATGTCGACGCCGATGCGGCGGCCGATGTCGTTCAGGAGACCTATATCCGCGCCGCGCCCTACGCGCTGGACGACATCCGCCACCCGAAGGCCTTCCTGCTCAAGATCGCCCTCAATCTGGTCCGTGACGAAAGCCGGAGAGAGGGGCGCCGCCGCCGGGACCGGGAATCTCAGAGACCGCCTGAAGCCGAGGCCGCCCCCCAGTTTGATCAGGTGCTGCTGGAGCAGGTGATCCGGTCCATGCCGCAACTCTACCGCGACGTCTTCGTCTTGAGCCGCTTTGGCGGTATGACCTATCCCGAGATCGCCCAGTCGTTCGGGATCAGCGTAAAAACGGTGGAATGGCGAATGTCCAGGGCGCTCGAGTACTGCGCGTCTCGGCTGGACTTGTAGGCAAGACGGATGACGATCGAGGCTGAAGCCGACATCAGGCGCAAGGAAGCGGCGGACTGGTTCAGCAAGTTGAACCAGCGCAAGGTCACGACTGCGGACATCAAGGGGTTCAGCGCGTGGCGGCGCGATCCCGAGAATGCGCGCGCCTTCAGTCGCCTTGAGGCGATGTGGGACGCGGCGGGAACGCTGGCGAAGACTTCGGGGATGGCAGCCCTGACCGAGGACGCCGCGAGCCGGGCGCGCCAGGCGCCGAAGCGGCGGCGGAGCCTGCCCGGCCGCCTGATCCCGCTGGGCGCGGCGGGCGCTGCCGTTCTGGCGCTCGCCTTGGGAAGCTGGTCCTGGTGGTCCGCCCAGCGTCCGGACGCCTATGACACCGCCATCGGAGAACAGCGCACGGTCCGGCTGACAGACGGCTCACGCATCATTCTCGACACGGACACTCACGTCACGGTCCGGTTCAGCGGTTCCGAACGCCTCGTGACCCTGGCCTCCGGTCGCGCCATGTTCGAGGTCGAGGGCGATCCCGACCGCCCCTTCCTGGTCAAGGCCGGCGACACCGAGGTGACCGCGATCGGCACCCGGTTCGACGTCCGCCGGAGCGGCGCGGGCGCCCAGATCGTTCTGGTCGAAGGCCAAGTCGCGGTCCGGCAGGACGCGTCGGTGCGGCCGACATGGACCCTCGCGCCGGGGCAGCAGGTCACGACCTCGGTCCAACGCCCCGGGGTCATCGCGGTGAATGTACCGGCTGCTACGAGTTGGACGACCGGTCGTCTGACGTTCGAGAACACCCCGATCGCGGTCGCCGTAGCGGAGGTCAATCGCTACAGCCCCTCGCCGGTTGAGCTGCGGGACGACCGGATCTCGTCCGTCCGTGTCAGCGGCGTCTTCGATGCGGGCGATGTTGACGGCTTCGTCGCGGCGCTCCGGGACCTCTACGCCCTGGAAGCGACCCGCGCGCCGGACGGTCATCTCGTCTTGACGGGTCCCGCCTGAAAATAATCTGACCCCGGACTTAGGGGACGGCCCGCGACCCGACGTCTCCTCCCCGACCCGCAAAACTGCGGGTAGAAAAACGGGGGAGATCATGGGTCACAGGTTCACTTCAACCGCGTTCGCCGCGCTGATGATGGGTGTCGCGACGCCGGTGGCGGCGCAGTCCATCGACGCCGTGCGCGCGTTCAGCATCGGGGCCGGACCGCTGGAACGGAGCCTGCCGGTCTTCGCCCAGCAGAGCGGCCTGCAGATTCTCTATCCCAGCGCCCTCGTCGCCGGGCGTCAGGCCCCTGCCGTTACGGGGGATTACACGGCGGAAGCGGCGCTCGCTCAACTGCTGCGGGGGACAGGCCTTACCTATCGTCAGAGCCGGCCGAATGTCTTCGTGCTGATCGATCCCTCGGCCCGCGCGGAGGCTGAGCCGGAAGCCACGCAGCTTGAGGAGGTGGTGGTCACGGGCAGCTATTTCCGGGGCGTGGACAGTCCCTCGCCTGTCACGGTGCTGACCCAGGACGATGTGGCGCGGCAGGGACGCGCGACGGTGGCGGAAACCTTGGCCGCCCTCCCCCAGAATTTCACCGGCGCCGCCTATGAGGGCTCCGCGAACACCGGCGCGGATCGTTCGGCCCGGAACAGCGGCGCGGCGACCGGCCTGAACCTGCGCGGTCTCGGCGCAGACGCGACCCTCGTCCTCGTCAACGGCCGGCGGATCGCCGGCACCGGCATCTCCGGCGACTTCGCCGACGTCTCCAACATTCCGTCCAGCGCGATCGCGAGGGTTGACGTGCTGCTGGACGGCGCTTCGGCTCTTTACGGCGCGGACGCGGTAGGCGGCGTCGTCAATATCATCCTGAAATCCGAGTTCGAGCAGGCGGAAAGCCGCGTGCGGCTTGGAGGCACCAGCGACGGCGGCGCCGAGGAAGTGCTGCTGTCCCACGTGGGCGGGTTTAATTGGGCGAGCGGAAGCCTCGTCGCGGCCTATGAATTCCACGATCGCGGGGAGCTCCGGTCGGAGGATCGACGGGTGACCGCCAGCGCCGACCTGCGCCCCCTGGGCGGCTCGGACTGGCGGCTGGTCTACAGCGCGCCCGGCAACATCATGGCGCAAAATCCGGTCACGGGCTCCTACCAGCCCATCTTCGCCATTCCTCGCGATCAGAACGGCGTGGGGCTGACGGCAAGCGACTTCCTGGCCAATCAGGTCAATCTCACGAACCAGAACCTGGGCCAGTGGTTCCTGCCGCACCAGCGTCGGCACAGCCTCTTCGCCGCGGCGCGGCAGAACCTTCCCTTCGGCTTCAGCCTCGACGGCGACATCCGCTACACGGAACGGAACCACACGCTCCAGACTCCCGCCGACACCGGCATCGTGGTGATCACCTCCGCCAATCCTCACTTCGTGTCGCCGGTGGGCGCGACCCGCCACGACATCGCCTATTCCTGGATCGACGAGCTGGGCCCAGCCCTCTCGGAAGGCCGCACGCGCAGCGTCAGCGGAGCCCTTGGTCTCAACGGCTCGATCCAGGACTGGAACGTGTCGGCCTATGTCAGCGGTGGTCGGGAGTTCAGCAGCCGAACGCTGTCCAACCGCGTGCAGACGACCTTCCTTCAGGAGGCTCTCGGGTCACGGGCGGACATCCCGACCACGACTTTCAGAACGGCGGTCGACGGCTTCTTCAATCCCTACGGCGACCCCGCCAACACCAGCGCTGCGATGCGGGCGCACATTGGCTCGGGCTATTCCTGGACCGATCATAGGACCACCGTGGCGTCGGCGAACCTCAAGGCGGACGGATCGATCCTGGAGCTCGCCGGCGGGCCGTTGCGCATGGCCGTGGGCGTCGACCTTCGCCGCGAACGGTTCGAGACCGAAGGCGAAAATTTCCTCTCCGGCGTGGCGCCGCGCATCGTCGCCCCGCTCGTCTATGAGCGGGACGTCTCGGCGGCCTTCGTCGAATTCCGCGCGCCGTTCATAAGCGCCGCCAACGCCCGCCCTGGGCTCGAGCGCCTGGAGTTCTCTCTCGCGGCCCGAATCGAAGACCATGAGGGCGTTGGTCAATCCACCAATCCCAAGGTCGGTCTGCTCTACAGCCCCACCCCCGACCTGCTGCTGCGCGCGAGCCATGGCACATCGTTCCGCGCGCCTGCGCTCCGGGAGCTGTTCACGGCCTATGCGCTGGGTCCGACCTTCCTCAACCGGGGCGGCGTCAATATTCTGGCGGTCGTCCAGTACGGCGGCAACCCTGATTTGCGGCCGGAAACGGCCACCTCGACCACCGCAGGTTTCGTCTGGACACCGGCGGCTCTCAGCGGCTTCCGGCTGGAAGGCGGGTGGTTCCGGACCCGGTTCGAGGACCGCATCGGCAATCCCGTTCTCGAGAACCTGACGAATGTTCTCAACGACCCCGCCCTGTCGCCCTTCGTTCGCTTCGTGAGCCCGGCTACGAACGCGGAAGATCGCGCTCTCGTCCAGTCGCTGCTGGACCATCCCGGCAACTTCAATCCGACCGTCATGCCTGTCACCGCCTATGGCGTGATCGTGGACAACCGCTTCGTCAACGCCGCCGCCGTCGAGGTCGAGGGACTGGACCTGTCGGCTCGGTATCGCTTTGACTTGGGCGACGGTCAGATGTCGATCGATGGATCAATCACGCACCTGCTCGCGAACGATCGCCAGATCACGGCGGCCTCGCCCAACGAAAATTTGCTGGGAGACCCGCACTTCCCCGCGCGCTGGCGGGGTCGGCTCGGCGGTCAGTGGCTGAGCGGCCCCCTGACGCTCGGCTTCATCGCCAACTACGTCAGCGGCGGTCGAGACCCCGTCGGCGGTCGCGGCATCGACGACTGGGCGACCTTCGACGGCCAGGTCCGCTATGACTTCCGCGGCTGGGGCCAGGGCCTTTCCCTGTCCCTGAACGTGCTCAATCTCGCGAACTCGGAACCGCCGTTCTACGACGCGTCGCGCGGGATCGGCTACGACGCGGCGAACACCAATGCGCTCGGCCGCCAGATCTCCCTGCAACTCGTCAAGCGCTGGTGAGACGCCATGCGCAAACGGCTGCTCGGCGCGCTGGCCGCGCTGACTCTGGGGTGCCCGACGACGGGCGCCTCGGAGCCCCTGACACTCGACACCCTGCTCGGGCTTGAGAGCTTCGGGCGGATCGCCATCGATCCGTCCGGCGCCGTGATCGTGTTCGAGGAACGGCGCGCGCGGGACGATCTGCCCCGCTACGACCTGCAGCCCGAGGGCGCGCTCCGCTATGCCCGCCTCTATCGCGCCGATATCGAGCGCTCCGCTGGCGTCAGGCCTCTCCTGCCGATGGACGAGGACGCCGGCTACACGGCCGGCCCCTTCTCGCCCGAAGGCGGCAAGCTCATCGTCTTCCGCCTTCGGGCGCTCGAGTATCGCATCGGTGTCGTCGATATGGTCACGGGCGGGGTGGTCTGGACCGACCTCTCTCCCGAGACAGGGGCCTGGGGGCGATCCGTGGAGTGGCTGTCCGAAGACGCCTTCGTCATGCTCGGCATGCCCGACGGCGTCCTGCCCCCACGTCTGGCGGACACCAACCGCACGCAGAGAGAGCTGCCCCGGCTCTGGGATCAGGCGGCGCGGGGGGAAGCGACGTTTGTCGCCGTCGGCTTGGGACCCGAACCGGAGCGCCCCCTGCGCGACCTCTGGCGGGTCGATGCCCGCACCGGCGCCGCGACACGCCTCGCCCGAGGGCCCTTTTTCGATTTCGAGGCGTCTCCGGACGGCCGCCACATCGCCCTGCTCGTTGACGGTCCTCTGCAGACCCTGCCCTCGCCCGGCAGCGCCACGGAGTTTCGACGGAGCCGCAGCCTGCGGATGGTGGATCTGAAATCCGGGCAGACACGAGATCCGCCTGAAGCCCAGGATATTTCGACAAGTGTGATGACATGGTCGCCGGCCTCCGACGCTTTGCTCATCGCCGCGATCGACGGCGACCGTCCCCGTCTGCTCTCGATCGACCCGGCCGGCGCGGCACGGGATGTCACACCACCCGATGTCACCCCGGCCGTTCCGCTCGATTTCCATGGCTCGCCGACAGCCGAAGCCGGCTGGATCGGTCACACGCCTGTCGTGCGAGGCCGTGATCGCGATGACGAGGGCTGGTTTCTGAGCGGCGACAGCGGCGCGGTAAAGCTCGCGGATCTGGCGCCGGACGCCCGCCTCGTCGCCCAGGGACGCCGCGGCGCGCTTTTTGTCAGCCGAGGCCGTGTGATCCGCCAAAGCGCCGACGGCCCGCCTGAAGACCTCGGCGCGCTCGCGTCGGTCGTTCGGCCGGATGGGCCGCTCGGGCAGCGGGCCCAGGCGAGCCCGATGAAGCAGGGGAGCGCGGTGGTCCTGGATCAGACGGGACGTCTGTGCCGAACGTCGGCCGACCAAGGTCCAATGGATTGCGTCGCCGGGCCGTCCGGGGCGGCCGTGAGCTGGTCGCACGGCGTTGCGGTCGCGCGCGGGGCCGAGGGCCGGGCGGCCAATCACCTCACCGCAACCCGTGGCGCCTCGTTCGAGACGATCTGGAGCCTCAATCCTGAGCTCGACGGCGTCGACCTCACGCCCGCTCGTCGCATCGACGGACCGGACGGCGCCGGAGGCTGGCTGTATGCCCCGGCTCGCCAGGGGGCCCACCCCCCTCCCGTGGTGGTCACCCCCTATCCCGACCGGGTCTATTCGACGCCGCCGCCCACCATGCGCCCCGAAGCCGGCAATCTGACGCTTAACGGCCAACTGCTGGTCGCCGCCGGCTACGCCGTACTCTACCCGGACCTTCCCGTTGGCCCCGAGCCTGCGGACGGTCTGGCGGACCGCATCCTCGCCGTGGTCGACGCCGCCGCCAACGACGGCCTCGTCGATGGCGACAGGATCGGCCTGTGGGGTCACAGCTTCGGCGCCTGGGCGGTCGTCCTGAGCGCGGCGCAGTCTCCCCGGTTCAAGGCTGTCGTCGCCCTGAATGGTTCCTACAATCTCGCGGGCTCCCTCGGCAGGCTGTCGAGCCACGCCCGGTTAGCCGGGGAAAACGACGCCGCAATCATGGGAACGGCGCGGTGGCTGGAAGCCGGTCAGGTCGCGATGCGGGCGTCCTACTGGTCCGATCCCGAACGCTACAGACGCGGCAGCGCCTTTGAACAGGCCAACCAGATATCAGCCGCCGTCCTGCTTGTGCACGGAGAAATGGACCATGGGACGGGCGAGGCGGAAGGCATGTACGCAGCCCTCAGACGCCTCGGGCATCCAGCCGCGCTGCTCTATCTGATCGGCGAAGATCACAGTCTCCACAACCCCGGCAACGCCCGCATCTACTACCGACAACTCATCGACTGGTTCGATCGCCATCTGGCCATGACCGAGCCGCCAATCGCGACGTCCATCGCCGGATCCAGGCCTCCGTCAGGGCCAGGGTAAGGAGTCGGGAGAAGCCCCCGCGCCACAACAGCGCCTCGCGGGCGAGGTCGGGTTCAAGGTCGTCCAGCAGGCCGGCCTGGGCCAAGGCGCCGCCCAGCAGGTAGTCCTTGAGAAAGGGCAATTGGCCCGCGACAGCCTCGCCGTAGAAGGCGCCGAGTTCGCCCTTCGAACGGCGAGCGTAGATCGAAGGGGGCAGGACGTCCTTGAACGCCGCGCGGGCGGCGAACCGATCGCGGCCGCCCCAGGTCAAATCGACGGTCGACCAGGACAGGCCCGCCTCCATGACGGGCTGGCTCAGCAGCGGATTCACGCAGACCCCCTCCCGGCTCCGCGCGGCCTGACCCTGAAAGGTCTGACAAAAGGCGAGGATCGAGATCTGCAGCGCCTTCGCGGGCGGAACGCCTTTCAGATCATCGAGCCAGGGATGATCCCAATCGGCGCGGCTGCGCCGATGCTCCTGCAACGCCCGGAGCCAGGCCGAGGGCCAGAGCGACCGTCGGGTCCAGCGCGCGATCCGATGGACGGCCGCGGGTCGCGCCCAGAGGCCGCGCTCCTGAAGTTCATCGAAGGCGATCAGCGGGCTCGGCATCTGGAAGAAGACCGCGTCGCCGCCCTGCCCCGTCAGCGATCCCCATGCTCCGCCTTCCCGAACGCGGACGGCGATATCGTCGTTGTAGTCGGTATCGATGTCGTTGGTGGCGGGTCTGAAGGCGTCCGTCGTCCTCGCCAGGCGCTCGGCGGACAGGTTCAATCCTTCGCGCCGCACTTCGGTCAGCCCATGGCTGTGGCGCGCCACGACCGCGCGCGCATAGGCGCGCTCGTCGCCCTCGGGGTGCTCCACATAGTGGTTCACCCATGCCGCGACGCGATCGCGCTGTAACGGCTCCAGGGAGGCTGCGACGATCGCGGAGTCGAGGCCGCCGCTCACCTCGGCGATCCACCTGTGATCTCCGGCCAGACTTCGTACCGCCGTCTGCACAACCGAGCGGAGGTCGGCTGGTCGATCGCGGCCGCCCCGATAGATGTCCGCAGGCCGCCAGATTTGCGCGCCGTGCGAGCCGCCCGCGCCGACCACGCGAAGCTCTCCGCCGGCGATGGGCGTCAGTTTTGTCAGAGCGAGAGAGTGGCGGTACTCGCCGCCGCGGCCGACCAGCCGCGCGACGGCCTCCCAGTCCAAGGCCAGGTCGTCGGGCAGCAGTCTGTCCAGAACCGGAGCGGCGCTTGAGGCGATAAGGGTGACGCCGGACCTTCGCCAACAGACGGCCTCGATCGCACCGGATGGATCACGCAGGATCGCGGTGTCGCCCGCGGTGCGCCGGATGAGCACGTAACGGCCCCAACGCTCCGCGACGAGCCGCCGGGCCGCGGTCGCGTCCAAGGGCCGACAGGCCAGCACCGCAAGCTCCGAGGTTGGGGTGGCGCGGCCGGAGTTGCCGAACATCTGCCCAATGAGAACTCCATGACCGTCCAGCCCGGCTGTGATCGCGAGCCGATCAGACGGCGCATAGACCGCGACAAAGGGGTGCGACACCCGGCAAGACCAGCCCGCGCCGGCCAGCCGCCGTCGCATCGGCGCGACGACCGCTTCCAGCGCGGCAGCCGTGTCGCCCACAAGGACAACGAAGGAGTCCACGCCCATGTCAGATCACCAGGATCGGATGGAAATGGCTCAGCGTCTCAGCAGACTGACTGACGCAGACATCGTCGACCTGCAGCCAACAGTGGGCCAGGAACGGCCAGGCGCGAACTCCGAACACCCAGTCGGCGTCGAGGCCGCCGGCGTTGAGGAAGCGCAGCAGAAGCTCGGCCTGGAACAGGCAGGCCCCGGTTCGGGGCGCGAACGGCAGAAGCTGGAAGAAGGTCTCCGCGCGCGACGAGATCGCGTCAAGATCATCTCGTCGCCCGCTGCGGTTCGCATAGGCAGCCGCCAATCGGGTCAGGGTTGGACGGCGCCGGGCGCAATCGGCCCAGATTCCGCCGAACGTGGCGACATCGCCCAAGCGCGGCCGGGAAGAGGAAGACGCCGGCAATTGGCGCACAGGAAGCGGCGGCGGCGCGACAGCCGCCGCGCGTGCGGGACCGGAGTGCAGCAGCTCGGCGGAGGCAAGCTCCAATAGAACGTCCATCGATCCGCGAAGGCGCTCACCGTCGACCGCGATGTTTCCGCAATCCGGAAACAGCAGATAGTCGTCCGCCGCGAGGTCGAGCAGGATCAGATCCCGCCCGACCGGAACCGCGTGGACGCCCAGCGCCAGTTGGCCTTCCTCGGTCATTCGAGCGGTAGATCGTAGCGGTGGGTCACCTGCAGCTCGACGAATTCCCCGCCCTTGCCCCGGGTCAGCCGTCGTGCCGGTCCGAGGATCACAAGGCGTCCAGTTGTTCTTTTCAGCATGAACTCTTCCTCCAATAGGGAGCGGTTCGGGGCCGCCCCGAAAGACGACCCCGGCCGCTTACTCGGGCGGCATCTCCCAGCGGAAATGCGAGTTCAGCTCGGCGAAATCGCCTTCGTCGACGGCGCGCGTCAGATTGCGCGCCCCGCCCAGCCGCAAGACGCGGCTCTTGTTCTGGACCTTCATGGCCAGACTCCCTTCTTCGATGACGGCCTCTGATCAGGACGCGCCGGGCGAGGCCGGACCGGGCGTCCGTGCCGCCCCGGAGGACGGCACGTCGCGCTCAGGCGCCCGGCGGGATCGTGTAGAGCTTGGAGGTGTTCAGCTCGGCGTAATCGCCTTCGTCGACCGCGCGCGTGAGGTCGCGAGCGGCGCCAAGGCGCACGAGGCGGGGGGTGCGGTGGGTGGTCATGGTCGTCTCCTCGTTGAAAAGTCGACAAAAGGTCGACGACGAACCATCAGCGCCTCAAAGCAAATCGATTCAAACTATATTGCGCGTATACTTTGACTGGTCGGGATCGATCCGCCGGGCGCGCGATGCGATCGTTCCGGCGGTGATCCGCCAGCGCGCATAGTAGATCTCGATACTGTCGCCGTCGGACGGAGGGGCCTCCGTCTCGATCGAAGGGGTCAGACCCCGCAGCGGCGCGAGACGACGACGAACCCGTGAGAGGCTCTCCAGCAGCGGTTGATTTTCGCAAACCTCGATCAGTTCGCCGATCCAGGTCTCGACCGCCGCATCCGAGGGGTCGGCCGGACCCGCGAGGTGGGCGTCGCGCGCCGCAAGCCGAACATGCGCGGCTTCAAGATCCAGCAAGCCGAGCACATCCTCCAGCGGCGTGGCGCGGGTGAAGTAGCCGAGCCCGCGGCGATCCTCGATCAGGCCTTCGCCGCAGAGCCGGGACAGAGCCTCACGCACCGGGCTGGTGCTGAGGTTCAATGAGGCGGCGATGTCGGCCACAGAAAGATGCTGCCCCGGCGCCAGCCCGCCCTCGATCGCCGTCCGCAAACTGGCGAGCGCCGTTCCGAAAGGATCGCGCTGTCTCATCGTCGCCCCCTTTCTGGGCCGTCGATCATCCGCAAATCGGCGACCGCCATACTCCGGGAAGGGTAAACGGTCTGGTCGCGCCTATACTGTTGTCCGCAAGAAACTTGCGTCATAACCGCAGCTTTTATGCTGTTGATATTTATCAGCTTTCATTTGACGCATGGCTGAGTCATTTTTCAACCTGTAGGGGTGAAGCAGGGTTCGTAATCGCGTGATGCCGGCGGCGAGGGAGTAAACCGAGACATGGACGCCCGGCACCCCCAGTCGACGAACGCGGTGCTCTCCTCAAGCCTGCGCCTGATCAGGGCGCATCGGCGCATGCGGTCGATCGACGTCGCCCAGGCCATGAACATGGCGCTCCGGTCGTACGAGCATTTTGAATCCGGGGCCGGACGAATCAACATCGAGCGGATCCATCGCTTCGCCGAGGTGACGGACAGCGATCCGCACGGGATCCTCGCGGCGCTCGCCCTCGGCTCCCCCGCCTTCGCCTTGCGGTGCGCCGACAACAAACTGGCGACAATCCTCGCCGTCGCCCTGCAGG
This sequence comes from Brevundimonas kwangchunensis, assembly GCF_039523815.1. NCBI lineage: Bacteria > Pseudomonadati > Pseudomonadota > Alphaproteobacteria > Caulobacterales > Caulobacteraceae > Brevundimonas > Brevundimonas kwangchunensis. The sequence continues at coordinate 410,648 of NZ_BAAAGA010000005.1, forward strand.
AATTCGACGAGGAGGCCGGCGACGCCATCGCCGACCTCGACGCCCGGCCGATCATCAACACCTTCACCCGGATGTTCAGGGATCTCGCGGATCAGTCGGTTCGGCGCGATGCCGAAGCCGAGGCCTGGCTCGAGCAACGCCGAAGCCGGCTGATGACCCCGGAACGGGACGACGGCGGGTCGTAGATTCACGGTGCGAAGGTTCCGGACTGGCGCGCGGTCGGACTTTCGCGGCTGGATTCGGCGATGAAAACGCCCGCCCCCCTGTCCGCGCCGTCCTATGCTCCAGCGCTTGAGGCCTTGACCGAGCGGCAGTTCGAATGCCTGCAACTGGCGGCCACCGGACTGACCTCTTCGGGGATCGGCGAACGGCTCGGGCTCTCCCCCCGAACGGTCGATGAGCATCTGATGGCGGCCTGCGGCGCCCTCGGCGTGCGGACGCGCGTGCAGGCCGTCGCGCGTCTGGCGGTCGCCGCCCGTCGCGCAGGCGAGCCCCGCAGTTTCCTACCGTAGATTTCCCACGGGGCCTTGGCGGGTCGTCTGCATCGGCCGAACCCGATGAGATGACGGCTCTTCCAGGAGCCCCTCATGCTGGACCTCGCCCTCGTTCTCGCCCTGTCGCAAAGCTGCGCGCCGTCCGTGGCGCCGCAGACCCTCGCCGCCATTGCGCACGTTGAGAGCCGGTTCGATGCGCTCGCGATCGGGGTCAATCGCAGCCGCCTCCGCCCCGCCCGGGCGCGTGACGCGGCGGAGGCGGCGGCGACCGCCCGTCGCCTCCTGGCCCGAGGCGCGAACCTTGATCTGGGTCTGGCTCAGATCAACAGCGACAATCTCGACTGGCTGGGGCTGACGGTCGAGGACACGTTCGATCCCTGCCTGAATCTTCGTGCCGCGGCGACGGTGCTTCGCGCCGGCTACAGACCGGACGGCGAGACCCCGGAGCACCGGCAGTCCGCCCTCCGTACCGCCCTGTCCCGCTATAACACCGGCGATGCACAACGGGGTTTCCGCAACGGCTACGTCGCCAGGGTCGAGCAGGCGGCGATCAGACTGAACCTCGCCGCACCGGCAATGGCGATCACCCCCGAGCCGCCTGACGCGCTGCCTCCCGAACCGACGGCGCTGAGCGCCCTGCCTGCGGCCTGGGACGTCTTCGCACGCGGACCCGTGCGGGTCGCCTTTTCCACATCCGTCGACCGGAGCCACTGATGTCTCGTTCCCTGACCTTTCTGTCCTTCCCGCGTCACGTCGGCGCCGCGGCCTGCATCGCGCTGGCGGCCACCTGCCTGTCCGCGCAGCCCGCTCTCGCCTCGGCCAATGTCGAAGGCCTGCTCCAGAACGTCGTCGACATGCTCACCGGCAACACGGCCCGATTGCTGGCCGTTCTGGCGGTCGTGGTCGTCGGCATCCTGTGGATGTTCGGCCTGTTCGACCTGCGCCGCGCGGCGATCGTGGTCCTCGGCATCGTCGTGGTCTTCGGCGCGGCCGAGATCGTCAACCTGATCACGGGCGGCGCATGATGGACCTCCCCCTTTCATGGCTGGTGATCGGATCAGCCTCGGCCTGTCTCGCCCTGTGCCTGATGCTCGGCCTCAGGCTGATCTCGCCCAAGCGGTTCGCCCAGATCCTCGCAGGCCTCGCCTCGGGTCTCGCCGTCGGCCTCGCCTTGTCGCGCCTGTCTGCGGGAGGCTCCCATGGCTGACGAACGTCTGACCGAAGACCCGCTGTTCCTGGCCTGCACCCGGCCGGCCATGATCCTGGGCGTGCCCATGGAGGCCATGGGAGTCAACGTCATCCTGTCCGGCGTCGTCTTCCTGGTCGGCGGCAGCCTGCTCTATCTGCTCGTCGCGCCGGCCCTGCATCTGGTGTTCCGAGGCATCTGCCGGGCCGACCACAACGCCTTCCGGCTTCTCTTCGTCTACGTGGACACCAAGGGCCGGTCGCGCAATTCTGCGCTCTGGGGCGGGAGCTCGGCGACGCCGCTCCCGCTGGTTCGCCGCTATCGCCCCGTGGAGCTATCCCGTGGCTGAGGGCGGCGTCCCTGCGGCGCGGCTGCGGCGAGAAGCCGACGCCCGGCCGCACCTGCCCTATGCGCGCCACGTCTCGGACCAGGTGGTCGCGCTCGACAGCGGCGCCCTGATGATGGTGTTCCAGATCGACGGCGCCAGCTTCGAGACCGCCGACGCGCGCGATCTCAACGACTGGCACGTCAAGCTGAACCAGGCTTGGCGCAACCTCGCCGACGACCGTCTGGCGGTCTGGCACCATGTGGTGCGTCGCCCGGTCGAACTGGACCGGGCCACCGGCTTCCGTTCGGCCTTCGCGGGGGAGCTCGGCGCGCTCTACGACGACCGGGTGGCGGGCCGTCAGCTCTGGATCAACGAGCTGTTCGTCACCCTCGTCCTGCATCCGGGCCGCGACGCCGGCGACCGGGCCGCGGCGCTGGCGCGTCGTCTGAAGGCGGCGCGGCGGACCGACGCCGAGGTCGAGATCGCCCATATCCAGCGCATCGAAGAAGCCGGTCGCGATCTCGTGCAGTACCTCGCGCGCTACGCGCCGCGCCCGCTGGGCCTCTACGAACGCGGAGGCCTGTGGTTCTCCGAGCCGATGGAGGTCATGCGGCTGGTGCTCACCGGGCGTCGATCATCGGTCCCGATCGTGTTCGGCCATCTTGGCTCCGCCATCTACACCGTGCGCGCCATCTTCGGCCGCGAGACGATCGAACTGCGGGACACCGCCGAGGCGCGCTATGCCGGGGTCCTGGCCATCAAGGAATACCCCGCCGCGACCCGGCCCGGCCTCTGGGACGATCTGCTCAGCGTCCGTTTCGGCTTCGTCATCAGCCAGTCCTTCGCCTTTCTGTCCAAGGCTTCGGCCCGCGCGGTGATGGAGCGCAAGCAGAACCAGATGGTCTCGGCGCGCGATCGGGCGGCCTCCCAGATCACCGGCCTGTCGGACGCCTTGGACGACCTGGTCAGCAACCGCTTCGTGATGGGCGAACACCAGGCCTCGGTTCTCGTACACGGCGACACCCCGGCCGCGCTGGCGGACCACCTGTCCAAGGCCCGCGCCATCCTCGCGGACTCCGGCCTGGTCGTCGCCCGCGAAGACCTCGGTCTCGAGGCGGCCTTCTGGTCGCAATTCCCGGGCGCCTTCGCCCGCCGCACCCGGCCCGCAGCGATCACATCGCGCAATTTCGCGGCCCTGGCGCCGTTCCACGCCCATCCTGTCGGCAAGACGCGCGGCAACCACTGGGGCGAGGCCGTGGCCGTGCTGCGCACCACGGCCGGGTCGCCCTTCTGGTTCAACTTCCACGTCGGCGATCTCGGCCACACCTTCATCTGCGGGCCGTCCGGGTCGGGCAAGACGGTGGTGCAGAACTTTATGCTGGCCCAGTTGGAGCGGTTCGACGCCCAGCAGCTGTTCATCGACAAGGACCGGGGCGCCGAAATCTTCGTCCGCGCCTGCGGCGGGACCTATCTGGCCCTGCGCAACGGCGAGCCGACCGGTTTCGCCCCCTTCAAGGCGCTCGCGCCAACCCCCGCCAATCGCGCCTTCCTTATCCGGCTGGTCCGGGCCCTGGTCGCCCGTCCGAATGAGACCCTGACCGTGCCGCAGGCCCGCGCCATCGATCAGGGCGTCGCTGCGCTGGAGGCTCTGCCGCCCGAGCGCCGGTCCATCGCCGCCCTGCGGAGCCTGCTCGGCCAGGGCGACGCTGGCGGCGTCGGCGCGCGGCTGGAGCGCTGGCAACGCGGCGGTCCGCTCGGCTGGGTGCTCGACAACGACGCGGACGCCCTCAGCCTGGACGCGCGCTTCGCCGGTTTCGACATCACCCAGGTGCTCGACCACGACGAGGTCCGCACGCCGGCGATGTTGTATCTGTTCCACCGCATCGCCGAACGCGTCGACGGCCGTCGCCTCGTCCTCGACATCGACGAATTCTGGAAGGTGCTGGGTGATCCGGCCTTCACCGACCTCGCCCAGGACGGCCTCAAGACCTGGCGCAAGCAGAACGCCTTGATGGTGTTCGGCACCCAGTCCCCGGCCGACGCCCTGCGCTCCCCGATCGCCCACGCCATCCTCGAGCAGTGCGCGACCAAGATCTTCCTGCCCAACGCCCATGGTCAGGCGCGCGACTATGTCGACGGCTTCGGTCTGACCCAGGAGGAGTTCCGTCTCGTCCGCGAGGTCCTGACGCCGGAGTCGCATCGCTTCCTGGTCAAACAGGGGCACGACAGCGTCGTCGTCGAACTGGACCTCAGCGGCATGGACGACGCCCTGGCGGTCCTGTCCGGGCGGACCGAGACCGTCGCCCTGCTGGACCGGGTGCGCGCCGAGACCGGCGACGACTACGCGCTCTGGCGCGATCCCTTCCATGACCAAAGGAGGTTCCTGTGAAGACCCGCATCCTGTTCGCCGCGGCCACGGCCGCGTTCGCCCTCGCTGTCGCCCCCACGGTTCAGGCGCAGCAGATCGTCCACGATCCGAGAGCCCTCGCCCAGATGATCGAAGAGGCCCGCACCACCCTGGATCAGCTGAGGGCGCTTCAGACCCAGATCGAGCAGGGCCAGCAGCTGTTCGACAGCCTGAACGACCTGTCCGGCGTCAACGCCTTGGCCAGCGAGCTCGGACTGCCGACCGTGCGCAACCCCCTGCCGGACATGCGCGCCCTGCGGGCGGCGGCGAACGGCGACCTGAGCGCATTGGGCGACCTGGCCGACCGCGCCGACGCCATCCGCCGGGACACCCGGCTCTACACGCCCCCGACGGGCGATCTCGATCCGGCCGAGGCCTACTACCGCGACAGCCTCGAACGGGCCGGCGCCCGCACGGCGCGGGATCTCGCCGTCGGCGAGGCGGTGACCGGCGCCGCGGACCGGCGGCTCGAGGGGCTGGAGACGCTGCGGTCCGCGCTGGACACCGCGCCCAACGCCCGCGCCGTCCTGGATCTCGAAGCGCGGCTCGCGGCCGAACAGGCGCTGATCCAGAACGAACAGGTCCGCCTCCAGGGACTCGCCCTGACCCAGGCCGCCGAGGCCCGGCTGGAGGAGCAGCGCGCCCGCGAGCGGGCCGAGGCCGCGCGCGCCGCCCGGATGGACGTCTATCAGAGGGCGTTCCGGTGAGACGGTCCGCCCTCCTCGTCGCGCTCGGCCTCGTCGGCTGCGGGGCGCCCGACCGGACGGCCGAAGACTTCGCCGCCGATCCCGAGGCGGCCGAAGCGGTCATCGCGGCGTGCGAGGCCGGCCGTGAAGCGGACGACTGCGCGGCGGCGCGCGAGGGCCTGGCCGAGGCGCGGCGAACGACGCGGATGCGCGCCTACGAGCAGGCCTTCTGAGGAACCGACGATGACCTTCCGCGTCTTCGAACCCAGCTATGACTTCATCGACGAACGGCTGAACGTCTTCCTCGGCGAACGCCTGTCGTCGGTCATCGCCGAGGTCGAGGGGCCGCTGCGCATCGCCCTGGTTCTGTATGTCGTGCTCTACGGGGTGGCCATTCTGCGGGGCGCGATCAGCGAACCGGTGATGGACTTTGCGGTCCGGTCGCTGAAGCTGGCCTTCCTCTATCTGCTGGCCACCACGGCCGCCTATTCGACCTTCGTCACCGAGCCGCTGTTCACGGGCCTGCCGAACGCCCTGACCCGGGCGATCAGCGGCGCGGACACGCCCAGCGTCGGCGCGGCCTTCGACCAGTTCTTCGCCTATGCGGCCTGGCTGGGCGAGGACATCTCGCGCGACGCCTCGGCCTTCAATCCCGGCCCCTATGTGGTCTCGGCCGCCGTCTTCATCATCGGCGCCCTGGCCGCGGCGCTCGGCTTCGGCGTCGTACTGGTCGCCAAACTGGCCTTGGCCCTGCTCGTCACCCTCGGCCCTATCTTCATCGCCTGCGCGCTGTTCGACGCCACCCGACGCTTCTTCTTCGGCTGGCTCAGCCAGGCGGTGAACTACCTCGTCCTGTTCGCCCTGATCATCGTCATCTTCCAGCTGGTCCTGTCGCTCGTCCGCGACCAGTGGGGCGCGATCCAGGGCGCCGACCCGATGATCGGCGGGCTGATCTTCATCGCCCTGTGCCTGCTGGGGGCGATCTTCTTCCTCCAAACCCCGGCCATCGCCGCCGGCGTCGCGGGCGGGGCCAGCGCCGGCCTCGCCGACTTCGCCAATGCCGCGGCCCTGGGCGGAAGCGGCTCGGGCCGCGCCCAGGGTCCCCAGGAATCCAGCCGTCAGCCCCCGAGAGGCGGCGGCTCCATCCGACCGAGAGGCGCCTGACATGACTTATCGCTCCCTCCTGTTCGCCGGCCTGATGCTGCTCGGCGCCTGCGCGCACCGCGGCGATCCCGCCTTGCCGACCTGCGACGGCTCCGCCCGACGCCCCGCCAATCCCCATGGATCGGTGCTCGCGCCGCAGACCACCCCGCAGCCGACCTCTCCTACCGTCGAATCCGGCGCGGGAGGCTGCGCATGAGCGGCGTCCCCTCCCCCGACCTGAAGCGCTACTTCACCGAGGCCCGGCGCTGGGATCAGGACCGTTTGGCCTCGGCCCTGCGCTCGCGTCGTCTGGCCTGGTCGGCCGCAGGCGTCGCGACCGGGCTTGCGGTGATCGCGACCGGGGCGGTGGCGATGCTGACGCCGCTGAAATCCACCGAACCCTTCGTCATCCGGGTCGATCGGTCGACCGGCGCGGTGGATGTCGTGCGCGGTCTCTCGGCCGAAGACGGACCCGTCCGTTATGACGAGGCGGTCAGCAAATACTTCCTCGGCCAGTACGTGCGCCAGCGCGAGGGCTACCTCGATCCCGCCGCCGAAGACGCCTTCCGTCTCGTCTCCATCCTGTCGGGCCCGGCCGAACAGCGCCGCTGGGCCGACCTGTTCCGCGGTTCCAACCCCGCAAGCCCGCAGAACCTTTACGGCCGCGACGGCGAGGCCATCATCTCGATCCGCGCCATCGGCTTCATCAACGACGGCGTCGCCAACGTCCGCTTCCACCGCACGGTCCGCCAGGCCCAGCAGACCGTGGAGAGCGACTGGATCGCCACCATCGCCTTTACCTACACGCGCGCGCCGATGTCGGAGCCGGACCGGCTGAGGAACCCCCTCGGCTTCCAGGTGACCTCCTATCGCGCCGATCCGGAGGTCATCCGATGAAACCCTTTCTCCCCCTGCTGGCCCTCGTCGCCGGACTCGCCCTGACGTCCCCGGTCGCAGCGCAGACGCCGCTCGACCCCAGAATTCGCGAGCTCGCCTATGATCCCGCCGCCGTCTACCGAATCTCGGGGGCGTTTCGCACGGCGACCCAGATCGTCTTCTCTCCGGAAGAGACCATCCGCCACGCCGCAATCGGCGACAGCGTCGCCTGGGAGGTGGCGGCGGAGGGATCGGTGCTGTTCCTGAAGCCCCGGGAACGTCACCAAGCGACAAACCTGCTCGTCGTCACCGAACGCGGCGGCACGGTCCGGCACTACGCCTTCGAACTGCTCGCCCGCGATCCCGGCGACCGCACCGCCGTCGCCTATCAAGTCCGCTTTCGCTACCCGGCCGACGAGCAGGCCCGGACCGCGCAGGCGCTCGTGGCCCAGGCCGAAGCCATGGAGCGACGGCTGATCGGTCTGGAACTCGAACGCGGCGTGGTCGAGGGGACCCGCAATCTGGCCTGGTCCGCCCAGGGCGACGCCGCCCTGCAGCCGAGCGAGGTCAGCGACAACGGCCGGTTCACCGTGCTGCGCTTTCCCGGCGTCCAGGCCGTGCCCGCCCTGTTCGAGGTCGGCGAGGACGGATCGGAGCGGCTCGTGCCCTACGATGTCCGCGGCGAGTTCGTCGTGATCCACGGCGTCGTGCGCGGTCTGCGGTTGAGGCAGGGCCGATCGGTGCTTTGCCTGTTCAACGACGCCTACGACGCCCGCGGCGTCGGCCTGGGCACCGGCACGGCCGCCCCGTCCGTGGACCGCGTCCCTGTCGGAGGCCCGTCATGACGTCCGCCGATCCCACCCCCCCGGCCGACGACCCGGGTCCGCCGCCGCCCGCGACCGATCGCGGCGTCTCGCCGATCGCCGGACGGTTCGGCGGACGCCAGGGCAAGATCATCACCCTGGCCGCCCTCGCCGTCGGATGCGGTGCCTTCCTCATCGCCAGCTGGGATCGGGGCGACGCCGATGGCGCCGAGCCGACCCGGCGCGACGACCCGCCCCGGCAGACTGCGCCGTTCGAGCCCGCCCGCCGCGAGACCCCGCCGCTGCTCAGCGACGCCGCCGTCGATCCGGACGCGCCGACCTTGAGCGAGGGGGAGGTCGTGCCGGCGCTAGAGACCCAGCCTGGAGGCGAAGCGTCGCCCCGGTCCGGTCCCTCCCCGGCGGAGCAACGCCGCGCCCTTGCCGAAAGCGCCCGGCGCGCCCCTGTGCTCGCCTACAGCCGGGCCGGCGGCGGACAGCCGAACGCTCCGCTAGCGCTTGGGACACCGGCGGCGCCGGCGGCGGCCGCAGAGACCTCGCTCGACCAGTTGCGTCAGGTCACACCCGTCGGTCAGGCGCGCGCCGGCCGTTTGCCTGACCGCAATCTGCTGATCACGGCGGGGACCAGCGTGCCGTGCGTCCTGCAGACCGCCATGGACAGCACCACGCCGGGCTATGTCACCTGCGTCCTGCCGCGCGACGCCTGGTCCGACAACGGCGCCGTGGTGCTGATGGAACGCGGCACCCGGGTCCTGGGCGAATACCGCGGTGGTCTCCAGCAGGGCCGGCGCCGGCTCTTCGTGCTGTGGACCCGGGCGGTGACGCCGACCGGGGTCGCCGTGGCCCTCGGCTCACCGGCCGCGGACGCCCTGGGCCGCTCCGGGTTCGACGGCGTGGTCGACACCCGGTTCTGGGACAGGTTCGGCGGGGCGCTGCTGCTCTCGATCGTCGACGACGGCGTCTATGCCGCGGTCGGCCAGACCGACGGCGGGTCCTCCACCGCGCGCCTGCCCTCGGATGCGGCGGCCGTCGCCCTCCAGGGCTCGGTCGATATTCCGCCGACGCTGAGAAAAGGCCAGGGCGCCGAGGTCTCGATCTTCGTCGCCCAGGATCTGGACTTCTCCGGCGTCTATCAACTGCGGCCCCGCTGATGGACGACACCTCGGTCCTGGACCACTACCTCGCGCCCCTGCGTCCCTTTCTGGAGCCGCCGACGGTGACCGAGGTCGTCATCAACCGGCCCGGAGAGGTCGGGGTCGAAGCCGACGGGACGTGGCGCTGGTCCGAGGCGCCGGAACTGACCGAGGCGTGGTTGCGGACGCTGGCCGTGGCGGCCGCCGCCTACACCCGCCAGGACGTCGGCCCCGAGCAGCCGATCTGCTCGACCACCCTGCCCGGCGACGTGCGCTGCCAGATCGTCCTGCCGCCGGTCGCCGCCGACGGCGGCCTCTCCCTGACCCTGAGGAAGCCGTCGCGGCGACGCCTGGGCCTTGGGGATTTCGCTGCGGCCGGCCTGTTCGACCAGGTCGCCGACGCCCAGGCGGAGGCCGCCGACCCTGTCGACGCCGAGCTGGCGCGCCTGCGCCAGGCCGGCGACTGGACCGGCTTCCTGACCCTCGCCGTCGCGTCCCGACGCAACATCCTGATCTCGGGCGCGACCGGATCGGGCAAGACCACCCTGGCCAAGGGACTGATCGAGCTGATCCCCGACCACGAGCGCCTGTTGACCATCGAGGACACGCGCGAGTTCGTCGTGCCGCACCGAAACGTGGTCCACCTGGTCTATTCCAAGGACGGCCAGGGCCTGGCGAGGATCGGACCCAAACAGCTTCTGGAAAGCGCCCTGCGGATGCGGCCGGACCGCATCCTGCTGCAGGAGCTCCGGGACGGGACCGCCTTCTTCTACCTGCGCAACGTCAACTCGGGCCATCCGGGCTCGATCACGACGGTGCACGCCGATTCCGCCGCCCTGGCCTTCGAGCAACTGACCTTGTTGGTGAGAGAGTCCGAAGGCGGGCGCGACCTGCCGCGCGAGGACATCCGCGCCCTGCTCCATCTGCTCGTCGACGTCGTCATCCAGATGAAGAAGGTCGACGGGCGGTTCCGCGTGACGGAGGTCTGGCATGACCCGGCTCGCAGGCGTCAGCCCGGCGGCTAGGGCGGCGGCGTTCGCCGCCGGCAGTCTGGTCGTCCTCAGTCTTCTGGTCGTCCTCGCCGCCCTCGTCGCCGTGATCGGCCTCGGGCGGTTCTCCGGCGAGCTTGAACCGGCCCGCGTCCCCGGCTGGCTCTGGTACTATCGCCACGATCCCGAAGTGCGGCGCTGGCTGACGGTTGGCCTGTCGGTGTCGGGGCTGACGGGCGCGATCCTCGGCGCTGCCACGTTGCTTAGCCGAAGACGGCCGCTGCACGGCGCCGCCCGATGGGCGTCCGGAGCGGAACAGCGACGGGCCGGTTTGCGGGCGCGGTCCGGGATCGTGCTGGGCCGGACTGAAAGCGGCTTCCTGATCGCCGACGGTCCCGAGCACGTCATGCTCTACGCGCCGACCCGCACCGGCAAGGGCGTCGGCGTGGTCATTCCCAATCTGCTCGCCTGGCCGAACTCCGTGGTCGTCCTGGACATCAAGCGCGAGAACTTCCTCGCCACGGCGGGCTATCGCGCCGAAGCGGGCCAGACCGTCCATCTGTTCGACCCCCTGGCGCGGGACGGCCGGACGGCGCGCTTCAACCCGTTGGGCCACGTCGATCGCACGGACCCGATCGCGGTGCTCGACGAACTGCAGCGCATGGCGGTGATGCTGTTTCCGGTTCACGAGCGAGCCGATCCCTTCTGGGCGGAGGCGGCGCGGACGGGATTCATCGGCGTCGGCGGCTATGTCGCGGCCACACCGGAGCGGCCTTTCACCCTCGGCGAGATCTTCCGCCAACTCACCGCCGGCGACGCGCGCACACGGCTGCCCCGGATCATCGCGGCCCGTGACCAGGACGGTCGCCCGCTTCCCGGCCCGGTCGTGGCCGCACTCACTGACTTCACCAGTTCCAGCGAAAACACCTTCGCCTCGGTGCGGCAATCGATCACCACCCGGATGGGCCTGTGGCTCAATCCACGGGTGGACGCCGCGACCGCCGCCTCGGACTTCGACCTGCGCGACCTGCGCGGCGGCCGCCTCTCCCTCTATCTGGGGGCGACGCCGGACAATATGCTGAGGGTCCAGCCGCTCTATGCCCTGCTCTTCCAGCAACTGGTCGACCTGAACAGCCGCGCCCTGCCCGGCCCCGCCGACCGCCCCGCCCTGATCGTGCTCGATGAGTTCGCCCGTCTCGGTCCGGCGCCGGTTCTCGCGCATGCCTTCGCCTGGGTCGCCGGCTACGGTCTGCGGCTGCTGGCCGTGCTTCAAAGCCCGTCCCAGCTGAGGGCGATCTACGGCCCGGACTTGGCCGAGGATGTGATGACCAACTGCGGGGTCGAGATCGTCTTCGCGCCCAAGGAGCTCAAGATCGCCCAGGAGCTGAGCGATCGGCTCGGCTTCTACACGACGGACGGCCGGAGCCGCAGTCGACCGACGGGCCTCGCCCCCGGCCGGCGCAGCACGACCGTCTCCGACCAGCGCCGGGCGCTGATGCTGCCCCAGGAGCTGATGCAGTTGCCGCAAACCGCCCTGATCGTATTGAAGGCCGGCCTGCCGCCGGTCCGCGGCCGCAAGATCGCCCACTATCGCGACCGGATCTTCCAGCGTCGGCTGCGGCCGCCCCCGGACCTCGCCGGGCCCGCGTCCATGCCGATCGCGCCGCCTGCCGTTGAGGAGGATCCCATGGACTTCGATGTCATCGCCCGCGGCTTCGCCGCCGAGGGCCTGCCCCCGCCGCCCGCCGGCGCGGACGAGACCGCTGTCGGCGCTTGGCTGGACCGCGTCGTGGATGCCGCCCTGCCGGAGCGCGAACCATGAAAGCCCCGGATCCGGTCGCACCGTCCAACCGCCTCGGCCCCGCGCCGGCTCCGGCGGGCGCGCGCCGCTCGACCACCAAGGGCGACGTGCCCGAAGCGGTGCTCGACCGCTATCTGGTCGAGCGCGACCTCCGCGGACGACCGGAGCGCTTTTTCCGCGACCACAAGGCGGCCGAGCCGATGTTCAGGGACCGCGGCAGGTCGCTGGTGTCCAACCAGGCCTATCCGGACGCGGTCATCGACATGCTCAAGATCGCCCGCCACCGCGGCTGGGAGCAGATCCGGGTGTCCGGCGATCCGGCCTTTCGCCGCGAGGTGTGGATTCAGGCGCAGGCCCTGGGGATGGAGGTGCGGGGCCATCGACCGCGCGAGCGCGACCGGCAGGCCGCCGGTCTCGATCGTCCATCGCCCCGGCGAGACGCAGAACCTTCGAAGGGGCACGACGCGCTCGGCGAGCGTCTGGCGAAAGCAGCCATCGTGGTGGCGAGACTGGTCCCGGATCCCGCGATCCAGACGCGCCTGCTCGAGGTCGCCTGGGCCCGCGCGGGCCGACCTCGCCCAACGGAGCGCGATCCGGCGCGCGGACGCGACCGGCAACGCTAACGGCGGGTCGCTTGCAGTGGGGTCTTCAGGATTCGCGCGACGAAAGCGCTGAACCCGATTCCGCCGATGGAATGTGCTTCGTCGTGCACCAACGATTCGGCGACCAGCCAGCGAGACCTTCGGAGAACGCTGGTAAGCTTAACGGCAAGTCTCTACCATTGGTGGAGAACACCCCGCGTAATGAGGGTGGAACAATAGGTCGAGGATGGCACAAGCGGATCTTTTTGCAGTCGATCAGACAATCAGCCTCGATCTGCCAATCCTGAACTACGGTCCGGTCCAATTCGGCATCGGCCAGGTTCGGCGTATTGTCAGGTTCGACGAGAAGGTTGAGGCCAGGTCCGAGGGCGAGGTCTTCGTCTCCGCCCGCATCAAGGAGCCGCTGTACCGGCTGCCATCCGGCGAGACGGTGGTCGTCACCACGCGCAAGATCGCCACGCGCCCGCCGGAGGCGGACGCGGTCTTGTTTCGTGAGGCCGACGGCACATTGCGCTGGCTGAAACACCGCGCCCTCGAGGCGATCGATCAGCGTGCGGCCGACGCGGGATGGAAGGTTGCTCTCGACGAACTGGCGAACGCATGGAACGGCCGGTTCCTGTTCCAGGCCGAGCGCCCGGAAGCCGATGGAACTGTCCGTCCCGGCAATGAAGGCCTGCGTCCGCCGCAGGTGGGCGCGCTTCATGCGATCGGTGCCCACTGGAGCCTGTACCAGCAACCTGCCACCGTTGTGATGCCGACCGGCACCGGCAAGACCGAGACGATGCTGTCGACGATGGCTGCCTACGCCCGCAAGCCGGTGCTGGTCATCGTGCCGTCGGATGCCCTGCGTTCGCAGACCGCCAGGAAGTTTCTCAGCTTCGGATTGCTGCGGAGGCTCGGCGTCCTGCTCGACGGCGCCCCTAACCCCTATGTCGGCGTCATCACCAAGGTGCCGAAGAAGGCCGAGGATCTCGAGATCTTTGAGCGCTCGAATGTCGTGATCGCGACCATGAGCGCGCTGGCGGACGCTGAGGCGCTGTGGCCGCGCATTGCGGAGGCTGTCGGCCTTCTGATTGTCGACGAAGCCCATCACATCGGCGCAAAGACCTGGAGCGGATTTCGGGAGGCCTTTCGTGGCAAGCCCACGCTTCAGTTCACGGCGACGCCCTTCCGGCGCGACGGCAAGCTCGTCGATGGTCATGTAATCTACAACTACCCGCTGCGGATGGCGCAGACTGACGGCTACTTCAAACCGATCACTTTTGACCCCGTCTACGAGCCGATCCTGGACCAGGCCGATGAGGCTATCGCCACAGCCGCCGTGACGCGGCTACGCGACGATCTCGCAGGTGGCTTCAACCATCTGATGATGGCCCGGTGCCGGACGATCGAACGCGCGACGGCGGTGTTCGCGATCTACCGGCGCCTCGCACCTGATCTCAATCCGATCCTGCTGCACTCGAAGCTGAACGACACCGACAGCCGGGTGGACGATCTGCGCGCCGGCAAGCACCGGATCGCCGTCTGCGTCAACATGCTCGGCGAGGGGTTCGACCTTCCTGAGCTGAAGGTCGCGGCTATTCACGACCTCCACAAGAGCCTTGCCGTCCTCCTCCAGTTCACCGGGCGCTTCACGCGCAGCACCGGCGACCGGATCGGCGACGCCTCGGTGGTTGCGAACATCGCCGAACCGAACGTGTCCAGCGCGCTGGAGCGGCTCTACAGCGAAGATGCCGACTGGAACCAGCTCCTGAGCGAGTTGAGCTCACAGGCGGCCCGCGAACACGCGAAGCTGATGGAGTTCCTGAATGCGTCCAAACGGCTCGACGACAGCCTCGACGACGACACGGCGATCTCGCATCAGCTGCTGCGCCCAACCTTGAGCACGCTGTTCTATGAGGCCCCGAATTTTAAGCCCCGAAGCTTCCATACAGGGCTTCCGGAAAGCATGATCCCTCATGCGGTGTGGCTGAACGAGGCGAGCAACACCCTCTTCTTTGTCACCCGCACCGAACCATTCCTGAAATGGACGCGTGCGCGCTCGGTTCGCGACCGGACCTGGGACCTCTTCATCCTGCACTACGACGAAGCCCGGAAGCTGCTCTACCTCTCGTCAAGCGACCATGATTCCGCGTTTGAGGACCTGGCGAAGGCGGTCGGCGCGACCAGGCTGATGTTCGGCGACGTGATGTTCCGCAGCCTCGGCCGCATATCGCGCCTGCTGTTCCAGAATGTCGGGGTGAAGAAGCACGGTCGGCGAAATCTGTCTTATGCGATGTATACCGGCGCGGACGTGAAACAGGCGCTTGGCCTTTCGGAAAAGGCCGGCTCCGTCAAATCCAATCTGAGCGGCACCGGCTGGGAGGGCGGGCGGCAGATCACCATCGGCTGTTCGTTCAAGGGTCGGGTCTGGTCGCGTGAGCAGGGCTCGATCCCGCGCTTCACCGAATGGTGCGAAACCGTCGGCGACAAGCTGCTGGATGGGAACATCGACACGTCGAAGCTTATCGACAATGTGTTGATCCCGAACGAGGTCTATGCACTGCCGGCGGCTGACCCGTTCAGCATCGAGTGGCCGCTTGAAATGCTGCGTCAGGCCGAAGAGCGCGTCACATTCAGGAACGGGACCAGCGAAGGCGCGATGACCACCTTTGAGCTTGTCCTGAGGGCGACTGATCGTGCGGCCGACGCCATCGACTTCGAGTTGGTCGAAGCGACGCGCGGAACCTGGGGTACCTTCCGTTTCAAGCTCGGCGGGGAACACGGTTTTTCGGTCATTCAGCTCACCGGCGCCACCGTCCGCGTCACGGTCGGCAAGCTGCAGCAGACCCTTGCGGAATATTTCTCGAACTACCCACCGCTCTTCAGGTTGGTGGACCTGACTGAACTCGATGCGAACCTGCATATCGGGCCGCAAACCCCACAGGCCCTAGTCATTTCGGAAGATCGATTTGAGACCTGGGAATGGGACGGCGTCGACTTCAAGAAAGAGAGCCTGTGGAAGGCAGGTGTGAAGCGGACGGACTCCATTCAGGCCCACGCCGCCCAGCACTATATCGAGAGTGGCTTTGACGTCATTTTCGATGATGACGCCGCCGGCGAAGCGGCCGACCTGGTGTGCATGAAAGTCGAAGACGGATTCATCCGTGTGGCGTTCGTGCATTGCAAGTTCGCGGGCGGCGCGACACCGGGGGAGCGCATCAAGGATGTTGTGGAGGTGAGCTCCCAGGCGGTCCGATCGGCGAAATGGAGCGGCAAGTTCCCTCAACTTTGCCAGCACATCCGGAACCGCGAAGCGACACTGCGCCGGGCGGACCGGCCCACCCGATTCCTGGCGGGCTCGGCAGCCGACATAAACAAGATGGTCAAGCTCAACCGCGCCATGCCGGTAAAGCCCGAAGTCCTGATCGCGCAGCCCGGGCTGTCCAAGGCCAATCGCACGCCCGATCAGACGGTGGTGCTGGCGGCGGCCCTCACCTTCCTCCGGGAGACCATCGACGTCGACCTGACAATCGTTTGCAGCGAATAGGTGCGGATATGCTGAAATGGTTGTTCGGCGCCAATGAGCGCGCCGCGGGGGGACCGGAGCCGCCGGCCGGGGCAAGACAGCGCATCAGCCGACAGTCGCTGGATGATGCCAGCCGTATCGTTCACATTCCGGAGCTGAACTTCATCGGCCATCAGGTGCGATCGGCGAATGGTCGTTTCATCCTGCTATGGCGCGACGGCAATGACGCCGGGACAGTCGGGGGCGCCAGACAGTCAGGCCTGGGGCGCTACTACCTTGTCGACGGGGATCTTGTCGTAGCCGTGGGCCAAGTGGAGCGCCCCAATGACGGCCGAGTCGCGAACAACGGCACCTTCACGCTGAACGACTGGCGATTCACGTCAGAACTCTGCGGCATGTTTCTGGCCTTCCGCGCCGATGGAAGTCCGATCATCACGCGGACCTTCGCCGCCAACATCTTTGACAGCGGATTGTCCGACGATGGACGCTACGCCGTCTGCCAGGCCTGCAACGCGCCGAATTCAGAAGACAGTTCACGCCTGGTCATCTTTGACCTCGAAGCCGGGATCGAGACGGGAAGTTGTGTGCCTGAATCGGGTTGGGCGGCGCGCTATGAATTCCCGGCGGATCGCCCGGTGGTGCGATTGCTTTACCTCAAGGGCGAAGGATTCGACTACGGCCTCGACGGCACCTTCCTGGATCGTGACACGTGGGTTGAGGCCTCACTGGCCAAGGGCGATGTGTATCTCGTGCAGAAACTGTTCCGTGCGACGGGCGATGCGCCCTCCCCGGAACTGGCAAACCGGCTTCTGATCAGCCTGGACGGCTTTCTCGTCAACGCCGACGCCCTGGACCCGCACACGCGCGCCCTTGCATTAAAACTGAAGGGCGCCTGCTGCGAAATCCTCGAGGATTTCCCGAAAGCGCTGCGGATCTACGACGCGGCCTTGGCGCTTGATCCAAAGATCGGCGTCAAACGCCGGGCAGAGCAGCTCCGCAAGCTGACCGGCAGTTAGGTCTATGCCGGTTACTCACCGTCATCAGCATCGTCGGCGGCGGCGAACCGGTCCAGCTCCAGCTCCAGCAAGCGCAGGCGGCTGTTGAACCCGGTGAAGATCGAGTTCGCGAGATCTTTGGGGAACCCCCGCGGCAGGCTGGCTTTGGTCGCCTGGATGGCCTCGGGAGCATCAGCGACGAGTTGGGCGAACAGTCCGCGAATGGTCGCTTCGTCCAGGCCCGCCTTTGCGCCGGTCTGGTAGAAGTGCCGGGGCATGATGCTGTCGACGCGGTAGTGTCGACGGTCGCCTACGGCCATCGCCATCCGATAGCGGTTGCGCGTGAGGTGCCGGGCGTCGTGGACGGGCTGAACGGATAGAACATCGTAGAGAGGTGTGAGGCGGAAGCCGCCGCCGGGGTACAGAAATACGCTGAAGTTTTTCGCGTGCCCGTCGGTCGCACCGAGCAGCCAGAAGGCGATAACCGCCTTCATGAAGGCCTGACGATCAATGGTCACCTCATCGCTCGCTCCGAGCAGATCGAGGCAGTCGATGATCCCGGGTCCGCCATCGTTCTCATACTTCTTCGCCCAAGGCACCGAGAGCGCCTGGCAGAAATCCTCCTGGGGCTGGCGCAACAGGCGACCGTCGCGGGCGTAGGTGCGGTCAAAACGTTCGACGACAAGAACCCGCTTCCGGCCGAAGGTCTGAATTTCGACATTGGCGGTGTCGAAGCCGAGCGCGCGCAGGAAGGTCAGACAGAGGTATTCGTTCTCGACGCTGTCGGAAAAATCGATGGTGCTGCCCGGCACCTTGCCGATCTGCGGTTTAAAAATGTGGGTGGTCGGCGTGGTGCCGTTCGGCTTCAGCCATTGGCCGTCATGACGGAGGAAGGCGGTCTTGTCCTGAACGCCAGCGAGTGAAATCCGGAAGTGCTCGCTATCGTCGAGCCCCAGAGGATTTGCGGTCAGATCGTCCAGAATTTTCGCAATGGCGCGGTCATTGAGGGGCTCACCCTCGATCTCGCCCGGCCGGGGCGGTTCGCTGCCTTCGGGCAGGAATTGCAGGGCGCCCACGCAGTCACGGCCAATGGCGGCCAGGAGGCTGTAGGCGTCGATTCCGTCGGCATCGACCCGCGCGGCGACCCGCCCGCGGATTTTCTCATTGTCGGGCAGCAGGTTGTCGAACACGGCGACGACCGGCGCCCCGAGATAACGATCCTCGCGAAGCGGCAGCGAAAGCGACACCGGGATCGCGTGCTCCCACGCCAGCCATGAGGGATCGTACTGAAAGTCGATGGCTCCGCTGGTTTCCCGGCGAAGGCGACCGACGAGCCTGCCATTGAGGTAAACCAGGAGGGGCGCATTGCTCCGTCTGCGGGCCATCAGAACAGGTCCCCGATATCAGGCGCCGGGCCCCGGCTTCTGCGCCGCACGACGATTTCCAGCTCGAGCGCACCAAGAGCGGCGAAGAGGGTTTCAAGCGTGGCGGAGCCGCTTTCCAGATTGGATATGGTCGCCTGGCGTTTGGTCGCCTTGGTCGCGAGATCGCCTTGGGTCATATCCGCCAACTTCCGAAATCGGCGAATGGCTGCGGCGAGCTGTTTTTCACTGCGGACGATGGGCTCCATGTGAAACTCCTTTTGCCGCCACATACGGAAATCCGCATCATTTGTCAATATACGCTTACGCGCATAAACGTAGACAATACGGAAATGCGGATAAAGCTACTTCATACGCAACACCGTATGGGCTAGCACCCAAGCCACACTGCCCCGGACCGAATAAATCAAAGGCGAGCGTGTCGGTGTTCCGCGGAAAGCACCTCAGGCATGCGCCGCCTGGCTGACCGAACGCGCCAGCCAGGTCGGCAGACGCGGCCTCACCGACACGAGTTCCCGGAACGCCGAGGGGCCCAGCTTTCGCTTCAGGGTTTCTAGCGCCATTCCGGCCTTCTCCGGCCCGAGCCAGGCCAGGGCGCGAACCGCCTCCCCGGCCGGACGATCAGCGAGGAGTAGTTGCCATGCGGGCGCGTGCTGGAACTCCACCGTCTGTTTGCCGACGCTGAAGGTGCGGCTCCGCCCAGTGGTCAGATAGACCATGCGGATCGGCACCTGGGTGGTCAGACCCAAGGCGTTGGCCGCCGCTGCGCCGTTGGAGGCGACGACCTCGCCGCGCTGCTCGCTCACGGCGCGCACCACCGTCTCGACCGAGGGCGTGCGGGAACCGAAGCGGCTTTCCACCGGGCGCATGTAGACGCCGCGACCGGCGCGCATGAGCCGGCCCCGGCGAACCAGCCGCGACAGGGCCTGGTCCACCGCCGCGCGCGTGCCCAGGTGCAGCAGCGCCTTGGCGGCGATCGGCGCGCCTTCGGGCAGCGTTGAGGCGCGCTCCATGATCTGATCGGCGAGTACTTGCATGACAACCTCAGTGTCAGAAATATAGGATAACTTCTGACACTTCGCAAACGCGACGGCGGCGATTGCGATGAAGGTCCCCTAGCGCTCACGGGGCCGACCCGCGTCGCGCTGGGCCTCCCCTCTTTGCCGTAGCGCCTGATCCCGCGTCATCGGCGCCGGCCGTGCCCGCACGAACCGCTCCACCACAGCGGCAAGAGCGCGGTCGCCGGGCCGCTCCGATCGCGACAGACGCAAGGCCTCCGCCACCAGCGCGCGCCGGATAGCCAACTCACGGATCCGGATCGCCTCCAGCCACGGCGCGCCGCCGCCGCTCGTGGCGAGCGCCGCCCGATAGGCGACGGCGAGCACCTCGGGCAAAGGCCCCTGGCCCGCCGCGAACCGTTCCCGCATCTTGCGCACCGGTATCCGTTCGGCCTTGCGGGTCACGCCCCGTGTCCGACGCGGCGTCGCCTCGGCCTCGATGGACCGGTCGCAAAGAGCGCTGGCGAATCCTTCGCGCCAAGCCTGAAGGTCCGCCTTGCGGGGATTCAACTGCTCGCCGTCCCGCCCGAGTTTTCGCACCGTCAGATGGACGTGCGGGTGCCGGCCTTCGTCGTGCAGGGCGAAGACATAGGGAAATCGTTCGCCGAACGTCCCGGCCGCGAATGCCCTCGCCGCGTCATGTAGGCGGACGGCGTCGGTCCCGGCCGGCATACTCAGAATGATCGAAAGGGAGATCGAGGCGTCCCGCCTGCGCCCCGGATCGAGCGCGAATTCCCCGGCCCAATCGCGCGCCAGATCCCCCACCTGCCGCCGCCCCTCCAGTCGCTCGCCGTCGGGCCCCTCCAGCGCCAGGGCGCCGTTGCGGCTGATGTAGTCCAGGTGCGCTTTCAGATGGGCGCCGTCCCGGGTCCGGCCGGTGACCTTCACCATCACCTCCGGCGCCTTACGCGCCACACGGGCGAACCGCATGGCCGCATGCTCGCCAGCACCGTGAGACGGACGCAGCACTGCGGTCGTGATCCGCGCGCGCCGGATATCGACCGGCGGCCGCAAGACTTCTTCGAACCCGCGCGATGACCGGAAGTCCGTCACGAGGCCGGCACCCAATAGGCGAGATTGCCCTCGAACGCCTCGCCGAGCGCCTCGACCCAGGCCGCGATCTCGGCCTGAAAGACGCCCAGTTGAGCGACCTCTAGGTCCAGGACGACGCCGTCCATCACAGCGGTGTTCAGGGCTCGGGCGATCTGGTTGACGTTGACGCCGATCCGCCTGAGTTCTCGACGGACCTCGATCAGAGCCAAGGCCTCGGGCCGACGGAACTGCGGTCGATCGTGCAGACGCCGCCGGATGAGCGCGACGCTCCATTGGGTCCGCGACAGGCCCACGGCGGTCGCCTCGGCCTCCAGGAGACTTAGGTCGGCATCGCTCAGCCGCAGGGTCAGCTTGCCGGTCAGAGGCGCGGAGGGCGGCTCCGCGGACGCCGGCAAGGAGGCCTGCGCGGCCGTTTCCATCAGCCGGCGCAGAAGTCGCGAACGGCCGCCCTGAGCAGCTGCCGCGGCGTCGAACCGGCGGGTCAGATCGGACGGGAGACGAAGGGTGATGCGATCCATTGGAGAGGGGGTCTGTCAGACATTGCCGGCGCAAAGCCTATCCTGCCCTAGACCGTCACCCCCTTCGCCCCGTAGGCCTCCGGTGCTGCCCGCCCTCCCCTCGGCGACCGAAGGCGGCCGCTCGCCCGCCGGCCTGAAGGGCGCCCCAGCCTGGGCGGAAAGCACCGGAGGCCAGTCTCATGGATCGCCGAGGCTCGTGATCTCGCGCGTCAGGAATTCCAGTCCATGTCTGGCCAAGGCAACCGCGGGGAATACCTCCCCGACATCGTAGTCGTACCCAGGCGGCACAGGGACGGTCCGGGTGCGCTCGACGATGGGTTCCAGACGCAGATGCTCCGGCAGAAAGGCTAGGAACGGCGGAGGATCGTCACTGGTCGGCGTGAAGGTATAGATGACCTCGCCCGACTCGCCCGTTCTCACCCCGGGTTCATAGCCACCGAGGGCGCCGATCGAGATCGCGGCCTCCTGCATTGTCGCAACGGATGCGAGGCCGTGTTCGTCGGCGTTTCGCGCCGCCCAGAGGTAGGCCAGCGCAGCGTCCAGTCTGACGCGATTGATCGAGCGGAAGTAATGGACGTCGCTTCGGCTTCCGAACGCATCACACCGGTTGAGCCCCCGGCGCCAGTGGATCAGGAAATCTTCCCAAGCCGCCTTCGCTGCCGGGTAGGACTCGGCCACCGCCAACGCGTCATAGGCCTGAAGCGCACGTTCGGCCGAATGTCTCGCGGCCTTGGACATGTCGTGAATCGCCCCCTCCGCCTCCATGAACTACACCTTACATGCGTGACGGCGACCCGAGGTTCGGACGACAATGACAGGGACAGACGACGAGCCGCCCGACGACATCGAGCGGCTAATCCAGGACGTTCTAGCCGAGCTTGGCTACAGCGGCGATGCGGCCGTCGTCGCGCGCAAGGTAAAGCGACTGAACCTGGGTTTGCCGGCCGAGGATGAGTTCTCGGTTATCTGCGCCTGGCTCGGCCGATGTCGCCTGGTTCACAAGCTGGACCAGGCCCAGTCGCCGTTGTCGTCCCGGGACACATTCCAGGTTCCGGACCTCCTTGCCGCCTTCGACAAGGGAGGGCCGATTCTCATAGAGGTAAAATCCAAGAAGAGCCCGACCCTGTCGCTGAAGCCAGACTACCTGGGCCGCCTCCAGGCCTACGCGGATCTCGTAGGACGCCCCCTGCTCATCGCCTGGAAGTTCCATAACCTCTGGACGTTGTTCGAAGCGCGGCACCTCCAACTCGCCAGAACGAACTTCAACATCAGCCATGAGCGCGCGATGAAGGAGAACCTGCTCGGACTGTTGGCGGGCGACGTCGCCTATGTGTTGAGGCCCGGTGCAGGCGTGCATTTCGATCTCGCGAAGGAAGAACTCATCAGCGTCGAGGGCGACGCGGCGAACTTCACCGAAACCTGGAAGATACGTGTTTCAGAGGTGTACTTCACGGATGGGGACGGCGCCCGACGAGCCGACCTGCATGGTGAAACCCAACAGCTTCTCGCGACATGGGACCTTGAGACGGTCGAGGAACATTCGCCAACCAGCATACGCAACAGCTTCGTCGTCGGGGACGGGGGCGTGCAGTTCGCCCACGTTGCCTTGGTTCATCTTCTCACCTGGGAAGGCGGTCGAACCGGTCCGCCGCCCTGGCGTCAGCTGCTCCAAGCCCCGAAGATCACGCGCACCATCGACGACTTCGGTCGCGCTCTCGATCGCGCGCTCGGCGAGAAGGTCGTTCGCTATGTCTTCCACCAGCAGCCTCAGACCCATCCTGACTTTCTCCCTTCGGAGGACGAGACGGGGGGGGCGGGGGGGG
>NZ_BAAAGA010000005.1:433468-516357 GCF_039523815.1 Brevundimonas kwangchunensis
GCAACGGCCTAGCGGGACCAGATCAGGCTGTGCCCGCCTTCGATCTCGACCAACGAGGCGTAGATCGGGGCCGGGAAGCTGGGATCGTCGAGCTTGACCGACAGGTACTCGCGGTTCTGCTGGCTCGTCTTCTTCCAAGCGGCGCCGAACTCGGTCTGGCCGGAGAAGATGCGGAAGTCGGGCGCCTTGTCGTCGCTCTTCTCGTTGGCCCGCAGCTGGGCCGTCTTGACGTTAAGGGTCAGGGTCTTGATCGAACCGCTGTAGCTGCCGTCCGCTTGCTGGGTGAAGGTGCCGATGGTGGCCATGGAAGTCTCTCCTTGCTGATGTCGGACCACGCCTGCCGCGGCCTCGATGGCGATCGGCGGATCGGAGACTGGTCGGCCCGCAGGGCGAGCACGGCGAGACCCCGCAGCGCAGCGGAGGACCGGGAGAGCGGCTTTCTTGCCTCGCGAGGAAGGCCGTCAGGCCGGGGAAGAAAGCCGCGCGACCGGTTGCGGAAGCCGGACGGGCTTCGGTCAGATCAGGCCATTGAGAGGCCGCGCAAGGCTGGCTGTTGCAGGTAAGACGACCATGGTCACCCACGCCTGAACCACGCGGGCCAGTCACGCCGGTCGTAGGGATCATGCCGCCAATGTCGACGCAGCCGCTCCGCCACGAAGGGTTCGCCCAGGCCCCATCGTTCCAGGGTCTTCTGAATCTGTCCCCGTTCGATCAGCTCAAGCCGGGACGCCGGTCGCTGACACGCCGCACACCGAAACCGGCCAGCGAACCACAGTTCGCCGACCGCGATGGCGCGCGGGATTACGGGCAAGGCGGCTCCATCGATCGATTGGGTCCTGCCGCAGGGCTCACAGGCGATGCGCAACAGCAGACCATGCCGCCGAGCGGACTGCACCGTCACGAGGCGCGGGGGAGACGGCGGCCCAAACGGCCTGTGCATCTAGAACCAAAGCTTGAGCGCGGCCGAAGAAATCGGTCCCTCGGCCTGATCTCCATTGTCGGTGTAGGAGACGCACGCCACCCGATGCCCGCACTGGCATCGGAACCGATAGGACGGGCTGCTGGCCGGCCAATACCTAGGCGCGCCGAAGACCGGACGCGGATCCATCAAGACCGCACTATCGCACAGCGGACTGTCGCACCGCACGACCAGGCGCCGCCTGATCTCGGGACTATGTCTTCTCGCGACGTTCGCCGCTCACACTGTATCATCACGGTCCGCTCCAACCAGCCAACCGACCCGGGTTCGCTCTAGGGGCGGCAGCCGATGGAGACAAGCCAGAAGTTCTCGTTATGTTCCGGTATCTGTGCGCCGGTCCGCTCCGTGCTCATCAGCCATAGCTGAACGCGCGCCAAGCCTTGGCAAGCCGTTCCCACAGCTTCGGTCTGACGGGCCTGACTTCACCGAGAAGGTCCCCGACCGCCGTGGTCGTATCCTCTTGTGCCTGCCCGAGCTTCTCCAGCAGGTGAACGAGGCAAACCGCATAGGCTTTGCGCGCCAAGGGTAGATCAAGCTTTGATGATGTGGAGCCGGAATGAACCACGTCCCCACGGGCGCTGAACAGTTTCCGCACAATCTCGACCACCGGGTCCGGCTGCCCCTCTGCAGTCAGGATGTGAGCTGCCCGATCCACAATACGGGCCGTCACGCCTCCAGCGTAGCTGTCGATCAGCAGGGACTCAAACGAGACGGCCAAACTGACGATCGCTTCGTGATCCGTTCCACTGCCGGTAAAAGATCGCCGAAACCAATAGACGGAATCGCTGACCTTGGCAGCAAAGCGGGTTCGAGCTGTCTTGGGCCGCCCCGTCCCAACATTGGCGCGATGGAAATCTCCCAAAGCGGTCACGGCAGCCTCTACCCTGTCTTTCACAGCTTGGGCGGCGGCCATTGCCTCGAGCTGCAGATCCACGTTCAGGTCAGACAGTTGCGCTAACCCGGTTGCGGAGAGGTTCATCGGAACGCGACGGTACGACAGGTCACGGCCCCCGCCGGCATTCTCGAATACGAGGTAGTGCCTGATATCCAGCGTCTCCCCGCTGGAGCGCGAGCTGCTGTATCGCCCGCCGGACTGCGGATCGATCAGAACCGAAAGCAGCATGACGAGCGCGGCGCCGAGCCCGAGCTTGCGCATATACTCAGATTGGTTCTCGTAGGCCCCCACGGCATACGACCGCACGCGGATCATCATCAATGGATTCTCGGATAACCACTTGAGCCGCGGATTGGCGTGTTCCTGAAGAAGCGCGTGGGTCGGAATGGGCGACGAGATTCCCAGAGCCAGGGCCGCTCGCTCAACGAACTCGACGGTCTTTTGGATCGACTGGGTCTGCGGCACTACGGCGATGCCCAGCGCCGCGAAGGCGACATCTTCGATCTCTGGCGCCCCGAGCCGAAACCGCCGCATCACGCCATAGCCGTGAAGCGGGTAAAGAACGAACCCGGGTTCATGGAATGACTGCTGGTTCAGTTCAGCCACGGCATCGCCGACCGGATCGACAGATCCGTCGCGGATCAGCCTGAAAATCAGAGGATCGATGATCTCGATCCCGACGTGCACGTCCTGTTGATTCAGCAGCGCGTGAAGCTCGAGGCGCAAGGGCTTGATAGCGGCCTCGACCTGTTTGAACTCCCGCGTCTCTTCGCCGAAATTATAGACGAACTCATCAAGATTTTCGGAACCCCGAAGCCGGTTCAGCAGAGAGGTCGTCGCAACAACCTGCTTCCGTCGTGTGGCCGTGATGGATGCTGGACTGGGGATCATCAAACACTCGCGGGCCTGGGGGTCATGACAACATGCCTAGCGGCGAGCGACATCCAAACCAACACCTTTGCGCCAGCCTCCGGGACCACTGTGACCCGTCACTGCAGGGCCTGAAGCACCAATTCGACAGCCGCCTTCAGGTCGCGAACGATGAGAGCCCCGGGCACGCGAACCGACCGCATTCCAGCCGCCTCCAAGCGCTGGCTGATCGCCTCGTCCTTCCGAGCCGCCTTGCCGCCACGGTGATGGCGGGTCGAGTCGCAGAAGACCGCCAATCGCTGGTCGGGAAAGAACATATCGGCTTCGGTGATCAACCCCGGCAGATCACTGAGATCCTGAGCCCAAAGATCGTAGAGGGACGGATGAGCCGAGCCATCATCGAAAAGAAGCATCTGCAAGATCGGGGTCAGGTTCTCCCGCAGCAGGCCCTGCAGCAGGAACAGTTCGATCGGGGATTCCGCCCCCCAGACGCGACGTGCTTGAAACGTCTCGAACGGCGAGAACATCAGCCTGGTACGGTGCCGGTGATATTTGCGGAAGGGTTTGCCCTCCCCCATGCCCAAGTTGACCACGCCCACGGTCTCGGGATCGAAACCGAGTTGCAGGTAGTACATGTCCGTCACCAGGCCGAGCGCGTCCGGGAACGCGTTCCGCGGCTGATCGCCGAGAAACACGGTAATGTTGCCCCAACCGCCCCAGTGACCCGTGAACGGATTGAAATCGACATAGCAAGGCTCCTGCTGCTGGAGCACTGCATTCAGATCCATCTTACGGACATATTCGACATCGACATTCGACAGGACGGTCCCGCGCTTGTTCGCCGGCACCAGCGAGATCGCATACGGCACCCCCAGCATGACGCCATCGACTTCGCGGAAGGCGGCGATGCTGGTCACCACCGAGACCATCTGAAATCGCGTTCCCTTGCTCCGGAAAAGCTCAATCTCACCGTCGGACGGCCGGTCTTCGAGAACGAAGGCGGCGGCATCCATCATCTCGCCCGTGATCGGCTGGACACCGCCAAGGTGAAGCATGCTGAGCTTCACCCAGTCGGGCACGGTGCTGAGCTCCAGACCGATCGGCAGCGCCGGAATGACGGCGTAGTTCGAATCTTTGATCAGATAGGCTGGACGGTTGTCGATCATGGCGTCGACGGGCGGCTCACGCGTCGTCGGCCCCGGCCTCTTGCCGCAACTGGATCAGCCGTTCCTCACACACGATCTTGACCAAGCCTCGCAGCACCTCCACCCGCTCCGTCAGCCACGCCAACTCTTCGGTGCTGATCTTGTAGTGCTTCGAATAGCGGGCCTTCACATAGGCCTCGCGCAGCAGTTCGAAGCAGCGGCGTTCGAACTTGGTCTCGCGTGGCCAGGCCTCGGACAAGCGCGCATCGATCGCTTCGGCTTTTTTGCGCAGAAAGGCCAAGTTGTGTGCCTTCCCGCTATACAGCGTCACCACCAGCAGGATGCAGTGATAGAGGTGCTCGGTCGCCTGATGGAGGCTGAAGGCCGCGAGCTTTGGGTCGTCACCGTCCCCCATGTAAAACTTCGCACCTCTTGCGAAGCTCGCTGAGCTCGACATCCATTCTTCCATGAAGCCTTCAGCTTCAACCAAGGCGGCCTGAGCTTTGATATCCGCCGGCTTGTGCAGTTTGGCGCCCGGGGTGTCGTAGAGGACCACGCCGTCGCGGACGATATCAGCAAAGAAGTAGCGCCCGCGATCAAGCTGTTCGTTCACGTCGTCGAGGCCGTGAACGATGATGCTCACCGGCGTCCGGATTTCGCCCTCGCCCGGCATCGTGCGGTTCTCGGCGTCATGCCAGAACTCGCCGTCAGTGAGGTCCTCATGATCGACGACGACCAATAGATCAAAGTCAGAGAAGTAGCGTCCGACCGGGTCGTGGACCCAGTCGCCACGTGCGTATGATCCGTACAGGATGATCTTGAGGATCTTGCCGTTCTTCAGACGCGCCGCCCGGCGCGTCGAGATCGCTTCCTCGAACGCGCCGCGGATCACGTCCACGACGTGACGGAGCTCCGCCTGCTTCCGCAGTGGCAAATGATCGAGACTCTTCTTCATCGTTTGGAGTCTCCCCGATGGTGACGCGGACGGCAAGCCAATTGCCCCACCGCAAGTTCAACGAAACGCCTTTGAGTTGAGACGGTCGCGTCCCGTGGCGCGTCTCCTAGGAGGTCTCGCGGTGGGCCGCCCGCGCCGACTCCAGTTCCCGACGACTGATCTCATCGATCTGCCTTTGATGCGTTTCGGGGTCGATCCCGAGTCGAGGGAGGATCGGGGCCACGGCCGCCTGCACGGCCTCGTCCGTGCGCGTGAACAGATCGTGGTCTCGATCGAGCTCTTCAATCATGGTCAAACGCCCCGCGCTGTGGGCGAACGCGACCGCGTTCTCCCTGAAGAACTCGTGGGCAATGGCGTTGCGACGTCGCAGGGAGTCCGTCAGCAGGTCGTCGAGCGATGCATCGACCCTATGGACGCTTCTGAAACGGTCGATCAACGTCCCGAGGGTCAGCAAGTGATGCTTGTCCATGTAGGCGTCGAACATCGCCTCCCATTCGGCTTTGGTCGGCGCCTTGCGCTCTCGTCGCGCGCGGCCATGAACCTGAGACATGAGCTCCACGTGCATGAGCGCGATAGCCAGGCCCGTCTCCACGCAGCTCGCCGCATAGGCCGCTCGGCCATAGTAGGCGAACACTTCGCGCACCTGGAACTCAGCGTCGGGATCGTCTTCGGTTTCGTCTGTCATGCAGTCGTCTCGGATTGCGGATTTGCGCCAAGGCCAACACCAGCCAAGACAAGGTGCTCTTCCAGCAACTGCTGGACCTCCCCCGCGCCTTCGGCGTGAGGCCATGTCACATTGAAGGCTGCTAGACAGGCCAGCAGGGCTTGGGTGCCAAGCGTCAACGTCCGCTTGATGCCATCCCCATCGGGTCCGGTGACATGGCCCGACCACGTCCCATCGGGGTTCATTTCCACATGCCTGGACAAGGAGTGAAAGGACGGGTGCGCCGATCCCGACGACAGCATCTTGTAGAAGGCGTAGAAGTCGTCGGATTGCCCTTCGGCCGCCAGCGCCTCGATGCCAAGTTTGCGGCGACCGCGCAGCGTCTGTTCAACCTCCGCCACACGCTCCATCAGGCGTGCCTTGAGGACCAGATCAGGGGCGTCGGTGCGATCGAGTTGACCGAGCACGGCTCGGTCCCGACCACGCTGGCTGTGGAGCTCGTCGGTTCGGAGCGCTTCGACCGCAGCTGCGGGCGCCGTGTGCAGATAACCCAGCCACAGGCTGTTCTCGTAGAGGCCGCGGATCAAAGTGTCCGCCTCCAGGGTCATCCCTCGCTCGGCGAGGACCACGACGGCCTGAAAGCCTGACAGGCTGCGGATGAGTAAGCGCGTCGCGACACAAATCGGGTCATGGGTGCTATGGCCGATGCAAGCGACCTCGGCGGCATTCATGATGCGCTGACCCACGCCG
Source organism: Brevundimonas kwangchunensis (assembly GCF_039523815.1). Taxonomy (NCBI): domain Bacteria; kingdom Pseudomonadati; phylum Pseudomonadota; class Alphaproteobacteria; order Caulobacterales; family Caulobacteraceae; genus Brevundimonas; species Brevundimonas kwangchunensis. Next base: position 439,727 of record NZ_BAAAGA010000005.1, read on the forward strand.
TTGGCGCGCGTGGAGAAGTCAAACCAAGGCCGGTTCATCTCACGCAGGCTCGGGACCGCGCTCGCGATCGCGTCAGACAGGAAGCCGTCGCGTCGAATGGAAATGATTGCGGGGTGGGTGTCGAGTTCAGGGTTCATCGGCATCGGGTCCTCCCTGGTCTTCAGCGACCTCCGCGGGAAGGAAGTCCTCGAGACGCGGCATGGGCTGGTCAGCGTCCTGGATCAGAGTCTGGGACCACAGAATGGAATAGGGATAGTGCGAGCGGCACATCATCTCCCCACCCTCGTCAAACCAATGGGTCGCCTCCGGTAAGAGTTCAAACGGAGCCGGATGGCGGGCGAACGGGTTGTGGAACACCTCCATCTCCGCCGTCCACGGCTCATAACCTTGGGGCCACAAGGACCGGTATTCCTCGCCGGCGACGTCCAGGCAGAACGGAATACCCTCAAGAGCGCCGGGGTCACGATCAAAAAATCGACCCATACGGACATAGCGCAGCCCCTCCGGGGGGCCGGCCGCCGAGGCCATCACGCGATTTAGCTTCCCTGTCGAACACGCGTTCGAAAAGATGACGGCGGACAGTTCAGCATGCCGGTCATCTGCGAACAGGCCTGCCGGAAATGCCGACGGCCCGTGCAGGTGAGTGGCGAACACCGACGTAGCTACGGCGGCGCCATCGATCTCGGTCACCTGGGCGCCCTGGCCGTACAAATAGCCGATCAGACCTTCGCGACTCCAGGTCATCGACGCCGGCGCCTGAAAGTCAGCCAGAGCGATCATGAACGGCTTGCCAGCGACGTGGGGCAGTGTGTGGTAGCTGCGCGCCAGCTTGTTGCCGAGAGTCTTGGCGAACCGCAGTGCGGCCGGTCCGAAAAACAGTTCCTCACGCCCCTGCGGCGGCAGGCTACGTGGTGCATTGACGTGGTCGTAGGGGACCGGCGGGTTGGCGGTCACCGCCTCCACCCAAGCCTCGCCCCCTGTTCGGTTCACGATGCGAAAATCCGGAGACTCATGCGGTTGGGTCACCAGCAATCCCTGCTCGCGAAACGACGCGAGCAACTGGGCCTCCCACAGGCGCGTGTGAAAATTGGTCGTCTGGCAATCGCTGGCCCAGTTTTTGTCGGGATTGGGCAGAGCCAGGTAGAGCTGGTTCAGTATCCATCCGGCTCGTTGGTGGGTCTGCGCCCGGAGAAGGTTGAAGGTGCTGCCCGGGGTGCGTCCTTGCAGATCATACAGCGCCGGTCGTGGGGCAGTGTTCGCGGGAAGTGGCTCAGGAGGCGCGCCCTCGCGGAGCAACGGCTCGATCAGAGATTTCGCCTCTCGAAGCGAGGCGAGGCCGTCCTGCTGGGCAGTAATCACCCAGACCTGATCAACGCGCCGTCGCATGACGATCAGGCCGAACATTCCGCTGTGGTCATCGCGGGTGGCGATGCCACAGGCCCTTCCCCCGGCGTCCCGCCAAGCGCCGACTGGCGGGCGATCGCCGAAACCATGGCCACGCGGAAGGCTCAAGGCGTAGACGTCGAACAAGCTCTGCGGAAGTTCTTCCATTCCGCCTATCTAAAGAAGCGCTGGTTTAGGTGTCGCAGATTTTCTTGGTGCAGGGAGAACGTCGTGGAGCGCAGCCGCCGGCTGCTGACAGGATGAGAATGGACGCTGAGACTTCGCACTGGCTGCCTGACATCGACATCTCTGTCGCCGGTGAGCCCGGCGCCTTCCTGAACCAGATGGCCGACATCGGCCGGGCGTCAGGTCGTTTCGATGTTGAACTCCGCCATCATGCCGTCGGCACGATCGGGTTCGACGCCGTGAACTTTCGGGTTCGGGAAAAGGGCGTTCATCGTGAGTTGGGCTTTCAGCTCCTTGCACACTCAGACACGCCCGGTCGGGTCGCCGTCGAAGTCCGCGCGCAGCGCTGGGAAGCAGACCCGCCAACCCATGCCGTCTACTGCAAGGCCGCGCGAAGTCTGACCGGAACGCTGCTCACCATCCTGAACCGCAACAACGCCACACGGTATCGCCTACGGATCGAACGGCTGGGAACCGGGCGGTTCAAGATCTCTCCACACAGCAAAACGCTGCTCGACCGGTTTGCCCTGCTCGCGAACTCTTCGTCGCTGCATCCGCTCGATTGGAGGCGGTTCTACGCCTTGGTCAGGGAGGGACGTCAGGAAATCCCGGAAGGGCAGCTTCGGGCATCGCTGGTCGAGAGCGGCTTCTCCAAAACCGCAGCCCAGGAGCTGGCCGAACTCTACGGGCATCTGTGGGCATTCAAGCGTTTTCGCTAGCGGATCTTGGATCGGATCGCAGACGTCCTTATCCGGCCAACCTTTGCGCGCCATCGCGTGCACCTTCGCGTTCGTGTCATGACGAACCTTTCGACGGGCAATAAAAAGCCGCGCGCCCCCAAAGGGCGCGCGGCGAGTTTTCGTCTCAGACGGTGCTATTCGGCGGCGAACGAATAGCCGTCGTCATCACGGGGCGTTTCGGCGCCCGGCTCTTCCGGCTCCGCCGCGTCAGACACCGTCCGCAGCGGAACGGGCAGCCACCCCTTTCCCTCCACTAGCCGTTCGGCGGCCTCGGCCATGTCCGCCTTTTTGAACCCGGCGATCCGTGCGGCCTCTTGGGCGCCCGCCGCCTCCGTCACAGCTTCCAGCACCTTGGGTTTGGCGACACGGGTGAAGTAGCTGGCCGCCGTCGCCGTCCACCTCCCGGCCATATCGAGCCCGACCGCCGTCGCCAGCGTCTCCGCCTGCGCCAAGGCGCCGGGGCGCCGGTCGTGCGGGTCGCGCACGGCGTAGAGGCCGACCCCGGCGCAGCAGGCCATCAGGTCCAGCTGATCCGACGGCGCCAGCGCGGCCACCACGCCCCAGAGGTCTTCTGGGCGCTCGGGCAGACGCGCGCCCCACGCCTCGCACCGGTCGCGGACCCGACGCCCTGCGGGACCGTCGTCCACCCCCGGGGCCAGCCGCTCTAGTCCGGTCGTCGTCAGCCGGAGCTGCAACGGCGTCCAGACGCCGTAGCCCGGATAGAAGACCTGCAGAACGAGGGCGTGGACCACGGTCGCCAACGCCGCATTCACATCGGCCTGCACCGCATCCCGCAAGCCCATGGTCTTGTGGGCCGTGAGGTCGATCAGCAGACGGTCAGACAGGGCCGAAGGCGTCTCGCCCTCAGGCGCGTCCGAACCCGACTGCGTTTCGCTGTCCGCACCATCGTCTGCTCCTTCGTCCTCCGGCCAAGGCGACGGCAGGTCGGCGGGCACGTCCTCGGCCCGGACCAGACCGCGCTCGAAGCGGGCAAGGCCGTCGTGACCGAGCGTCACCATGACCCCGGCGCGCGTCCTGGCCTCGGGCGCATAGGCGAAGTCCGGGCCGAAGGCCTGCAAGGCCTTGTCGATCTCCTCCAGCCGCGCATCCGCCTCGGGAGACAGGCCATCGTCCCCGGCCTCGGAGACGATGCCGTCGTATTCCTCCGACAGGGCCGTGATCTCGGCGGCGTCCGCCTCCGACCGCTCGACCGCGACCGGATAGACTCGCCCGAACGCGGACACGTCCGGATAGTCCAGACCCGCCTCGGCCCATTTCCAGCCTTCGCGCTCGCGGGCCTCGTCGGCCAGCCCGACCAGCTTCTCGCAAACCAGCCGGTCCAGCAGAGCCACGTCCTCCAGCCAAGCGCCGCCGTCCTCGGTGAACAGGTCACGGAGAATTCCGCCGCCCGCCACGGCGTAGGCCTCCACGCCCACGAAGCGGACCCGCCGATCATCGACGCGAACCTTGGCCTCGGTCATGGCGCGCCGGATCGCGTAGGCCGGGGTATGCGGCCCGATCTGCTCGAACACCTGCCGTTGCCGGCCCTGATCCTCGCTGACGCAGAAGGCGGTCAACTGGTCGAGCGCCAGCGTCCCGGCCCGATACGCAGCCATCAACTCCGGCGCCGCCGATCCCAACCGCAGCCGCTGGCGCACCACATGGGCCGACACCCCGAACCGGGCGCCGATTTCCTCTGGCCCATACCCCTTCTCCGAAGCCAGCCGCTGGAAGGCCTCGAACTGATCGGCGGGGTGCATGGCCTCGCGGGTCATGTTCTCGTCGAGGCTGATCTCGTGGGCGTCGTTCTCGACGTCCACGATGACGCGCACCGGATAGGTCCGCTTGATCGCCTTGCGCTTGGCCAGCAGCCGCAGGCCCTGACGGCGCCCTTCGCCAATGGTGATGAGGTAGTTCCCGGTCGGGACGCCCTCCCCGTCTCGCTCGATCTCGACCACGGGCGGCTGCAACACCCCCTTGGCCTTGATGGAGGCCGCGAAGGCCTCGATGGTCGCCGGGCTGTGTGGGGTCTTCCTCGCATTCTTCGGCGAGGCCTTGAGCCGGTTGAGCGGCACGGTGATCTCGGCGCCGTGTTGCGGCTCCGTCGCGACGGTCTGAGTGGATTGAGCAGTCATGTCTGCCTCCTTTGGGCATGGGTTGCAGGCACGCGAACTGCGCGCCTGAAACCCATGCCCGTCGGCGAGACCGGGGTAGCAAGGGCCAGGGCGGACCGGCCGGAGGGGGATCGCCCGACCTGCACAAGCCTGCCCCTGATGATTGTCATTACGCCCCTCGCCGGCGCGGAAGGTCGGGGAGACCGGCCGGTCCGGCGGCGCAGCCGCTTCACCCTGGCCCGCGCGAGGGCGGAGCCCTTAGCCCTTCTGCGAAGCCCGCCACGCATCCTTCTGGCGCGGCGTCGCGGGCTTCAGCTTGAGGAAGACAATTTGACCGGGCCTGGCCTCGCCCCAGCTGACGTAGATGCGGCTGCTTCGGTCCGGCCCCACCACATCGATCATGTGGGGTCTGAGCACTGCGTCGGACGGCGTCGGCGCACCCTTGTCTTCGAGGTGGAACTTCAATCCCAGCCCTTGCAGGCGGAAGATCACCGCGACCAGCCGGCCCTGATCCTCGTCGATGACCGGAAGGGTCGAGACGGCTGAGCGGCCAAGGGACGCCTCGTGCGCGTCCGCATCCGTCGGCACCTCCAGACGCATGAGGCTTCGGGGCGGGATCGCCGTCAGGCCGTCGGCGATTTTCGCCATCGGCGGCGGGTAGTCGCGGAACCGGTAGGGCCCGACCTTGAAGTCCATGCCCGTCGCATAGAGACCGGCCAGGGTCTTCATCGCCCAGAGTTCGAGCGCCTCGCCGGAGATGAGGGTCGAGAACCGCTTGCGCGACAGGGACGCCTTGGTGGCGTGCATCTGCGCGGCCTCCAAAGCCAGGAACGCCCGCTGGGCATGGGCGTCCAGAGGGGACAGCGCGGAGTTGTGGCGCTGACACAGGATCTTGGATATCAGTGCGTCGGCGGACGTCGCCATGACCGGCTCCGCCTGCCACGGCATGCCCCTGACCTTGAGGCCCGGCCGGCTGATCAGGCCCCGGCTGATGTAATGCTCCCGGCTGATGGTGCGCGAGCAGTCGCAGGACCGGTTGAGATAGCATCTGGGGTGGGCATAGCCGGTGGCCGGCGGCGTCGGTTGGATTGGACCCAGCTTCAGATGGGGCCGCCCGTCGGACCTCAGACAACAGTCGCCGAACGGCTTCCCGCTATCGCAGGGACAGCTGTCGCTGCGCGTCCAGGGGAAATCCCATTGATCCTGGGGCGGAGTGATCCAACGCCGGGCCGCCATCAGACCTCCGAGGGCGGATAGGTTGTCAGGTGATAGCCGCCGATCCAGCCGATCCGCTGGCCGTCATAAGCGATCATCGCGAACACGATCCGAGCGATGATCTCCCGGACGAACTGCACGTGAGGCCAGAGTCCCGATCCTACCGAGGATCGTGGCGCGTCGGCGCGATAGTGGCCCCGGTGCACGATCTCGTTTCGGACGTTCACTGCACGATCCAGCGCCTCGAGATTGAGATCAGCGACCGGGACATTCCACTGCTTCATAAGCAGCCTGACCTTGTCTTTCAGCGGCCGGCGATTCAGGTCCGCCATCTTACCCGGCAGGGCCGTCAATAGCGCTTCAAGGTCAGGATCGCCTTGAGCCACTGGAGCCGCAGTCCGCATGGCGGTCGAGAGCCGTTTGAACTGCGTCGGCGAGAGAAAATGGCTCTGGCGAGACGTCAGGTTGGCATGGCTCAGGTTCTCGAGAACGGTCATGGCCTGAACCAGCCGCATCTCCGTGTAACCCGCGGCCATGACGTACCATTCGAGGGCGAACATCAGCTGCTCGACCTTGAACACCGGTGAAAACCAGGCGTCGACGGCTGCGCGCACGAAGGCCTGTTGGTTGAGGAAATGGATGACGGGCTGATGGGTATCGCCCCCGCCGGCCTGCTCGAGAACTTCGAGCGTCCACTCCGTGCCGCTCGCGTACTCCAGGGTCGGGCCCTTGAGATTCCGGCCCGCTGCGAAGCTCGTCATGAGCCTGAGGTATTCCAGCAGCCGCCCCGCCTCAGTCCGCCAGGCTGGAAGATCGGCGACGGCGGACGGCGCGACGATGGTTATGAACCCCGAAATCTTGTCGTCGACGGGCTTGGCGGGGCCGCCGCCGACATAGATCGTTCCGAGAGCCGTCTCGACCTGGTGCCGGCCGAAACCCTGAAACGCCCGCAATCCCATACGTAGGAACGGCTCCTCGTGCCTCCGAGAGGCTGTCAGGGTCGCCAGCTGGGCCTGCCCCTTCAAGGCGAGATAAGACCCCTCCTGATCGTCATGAACGGGGGCGTTGAGGTGCAGATGATCCGTCGTTAGCGTCACCTCGCCCGACCGCGCGACCAAGCTGAAGTACGACACCGTCTCACCGCGGTCGTCGGGGTCGCGCAGCCAGGCGGTAGCCCTAGTGAAGGCCAGTTCCTCGAAGTTGAAGACGAGCGATCCGGACGGGGTCAGGGTGAGCTTGAACGCCACGTCATGATGGTCCCCGCCTCTCGAGAGGCGGCCCAAAAACGCCTGCGGCTTCCGGAAATCCAGCATGAGACGACGGTAACCGTTCCCAAGCGCTCCCGAAACCGAGGCGGTCTATGAGCAGGCGCAGGACTCAATCCACACGCAAGCTGGCGGCGTTCAGACGGGCCAACAGCAGCGGCTAGATGGGGAACAGCCCTCGTCGCCCGTCGCCACCGGAGAAGACTTCCAGGTGCGCCCGAGTTTCCAGTCCGTCCGGGGGATCGACATTCTCCAGAATGATGAATTGGGCGTCGATCTCCAGCGAAGCGAGGTGATCGAAGAAGCGGTCCTTAAGCGATGTCGCCGCCAGCGCGCGCTCGTCGTCCTCGAGTTCTCCGAACTTCGGGGTCTTCAGTGGATCGCGATAGGTCAGAAGCGGCGTGTCCAGAACAAGGAAGCCCGGATGAGGCAGGCCCTTTTCCCTGCAGAACAACAGCAGGGCGACCTTGAACGCAGCATGGGTGACGGCGCGAACGCCCTTGCCGTTGGCCACGCGAGCCTTGCCGTCAATCTTCAGATCGTAGGTCTCGTCGTCAAACGAGACGTGGTGCTCGCCGGGGAAGCCCCATTGCTCGAGCACGCCGCTGACGATCTGGGCGAACTCATGGGTGATGCTGCCAGCGACGCCCAATACAGGTCTGTCCGCCTTGGGCGTCGCCTTAGCGCCCTCGTACCCGTCACGACGTCGCGTAAGCTCTTCGCGCTGCGTCAGAAGGGCGAGGCCGCGTTGAGCCTTGTCCCGCGCCGCCACGATCTGACCGAGGTCCGATTGGGACTGAGCAGCCTGGGGCGTCAGGTCGGAGATATCGGCCTCTAGTTTGCCAAGCCGCTCCGTCAGGCGGGGCAGTTCGTCACCGAGAAGCGATTGCTCATCGCGGAGGGTGGCTAGTGTGCTAGCCAGATCCTCCGACTGTCGGCGGATCTTGGCGATCTCTACCAGAGCCGCTTCTCTCACCAACGCAATGTCCTGATGGTCATGGGCATGAACCTGAGCGTCCGGCGGTGCTCCGCACAACGGGCATTGCCGTTCGGCGGACAGGTTCAGCAGGAAGCCCGCCTCTTCCAGGGCCTCAAGTCTGGCGACGTCGGAGGCGTACACCTCCTGAAGCTGTTCAAAGCGGTCGATGTGCAGGTTCACTTCGTCGAGCCGGCTCGCCGCATCCGGAATGGCGCGCGCCAACGTCTGCTTCTCGGCCATGAGGCCGCGGATCGAGGTCTGCAGAGCGGCGAAGCTCGCGCTCGCCGCATCAATGGATCCTTCCAATCGTTTGAGCTGGCCCAAGAGATCTTCGGTGTCCGGATAGTCCGCCTCGATCGTGGCCTCGATCCCGGCGATCATATCGTCGACGACCTCAAGCCGAACCTGTTTGGCGGCGTTGAAGGTCTTTGGATCCTCAACGGCCACGATCGCGCTGTCGTCCAGACCCGTCAGCAAGAGCCGGAAGACGCTTCGCTCGGTTGTTCGGGCGTCACGCTGCCCCCCTTCGATCGGCGATCGTTCGATCTGGATGCTCGTTTCATCGACCAGATAGATCAGGCCCAGATCGCGGAAACTCAGAGGCCGTTTCTGGCCAAACGCATTGGTGGCGACTTCCTTGCCGCGCAGTCCGACCTCCGTCAGAAGCAGCGCTGACAGATTTCCGTCTGAAACGGCGTCATGTTTTGGCTGCAGGGTCCGAGTGGTCTCTCCGGCGACGGGCGCGGTGACGTGTCCCTGGTGAAGCGAGAAGGCCCCACCGCTCAGAGCGCGCGACAGTGTTACGTCACCCTCTTTCGGGAGTGTGAGCGCCAGCCAGGCGGTGTCGTAGCCTTGCCGTTCGTTGATGTCTGGAAGCGCCTTTGAGCCGCCGAACATGAAGTCCAGCGCCTTCAGGGTGAATGACTTGCCCGTGTTGGACGCACCCCAGATCAGAGTCAGCTTGTCGCCGAACGTCAGAGCCGCCGACGCCTTGTCCGGGCCGGTGAAGGTTAAGCTGCGCAGAACGATCCGGTCAGACATGAGCGCTAGTTTCGCTGGCGACGTCGCCGCCATGGAATTCGATCCGCCAGCGCCCGATACGCTCGGCAACCAGTTGCTCCAGTTCCAGTCGGGACCGCGAGAGTACATTGGAAGCGAGCCATTCGGCTCTTTCTCTCAAGGCGGTGGAATAGGGCGAACGCATCAACTCGATCACGCCCACAGCTTCCTCGCTCGCCCGATAGAGTAAACCAGCATCGCCGTCGGGTACGAACTCCACCAGATGAAGCCGGCGCATCGCCAACAGGCTGTCTTCCACCAACCGACGGCGCACGAGCAGTTCACCGCTCCGTTGCGGTACATCGGGATGGAGGCTCTGCGGTCCACCGATATCGCCGGTGTGAACGATGAGATGATCGAACCAGGCGATCTCGGTGACATCAAACGCGCGGGGATAGGCCGCGTTCAGGACCACGATCGCCCTCACGCCGGTTTCGAGCGGGCTGTTGAACAAGGTAGCCGCGGCGGCGCTCATGGCTTCTGCCATCGCAGCCTCGGCTCCGCTTCATTGGCGAAGTGGTGGCAAATCCCCTGCTTCGCCTTCACCCGGGAATGTTGAGCAAGGATGCCGCTCGGCTGAACGGCCGCTGCTTGAGACATCACGGCATCAGCCCGTCCGAGCGCATCGGCGTGAGGTCCATCGCAGGTGTCAGCCACCCCATGAAAGATGTCGCTTTCGAACGTCTCGATCGCGGCCGCGTCGGTGTTGTCGCGATAAAATCGTTTGAAGGCGTCGGCGTCGTAGAAGCGTTCGCGCTGCCGAGCCAGATGGGTTCCAAACTGTGGGTGGCTGGCTGCGGACTGATGATCCGCGATGGGCGCGCCGGCGCGCTCGGAGTACGCTGCGAGCAGTTGGCCGATGTAAGGGAGCTCATCCTCCTGGACGGCATCAGGCGTGGCCCCCAACGGCGCCGGCCCGGGATCGGCGCCGAACCATTTATAGAGCACCGGCTTGGCGGCGGGATCGCCGAGAAGGTCATCCAGGCCGATGCGGCCAATACGAGAGAAGTCATAGGCTTCGATGAAGGCCGTCAACTCCGGCGTCAGAGGCACGCTGGCGCCGTCGATAATGGTGTTCTCGCAATACTCGTCCCAGCCCGCGATGAAGGCTTGTTTGAACTCGATCGGTTTGAACAGGAGGCGCTGCAGGTTCCGATTCACACCCTTTGGCGCGACGAACGACAAGGTCCGAGGCGGGGTGAATTCACCCAGGCTCGCGTAGTAGAGAATCTTGCCGATCTCATGGAAGGCCGAGGCGGTCGGAAGCGTCTTGCCGTATTGCTTGCACTGGAAGTTGTCCCAGTCGCCCTCATGAAGCGTCTGATCGACGAAACCCACGACGTCTCGGCCTCGATCACCAGAGCCGCTGAACACCTCGACCTTGAAGTAGCCTGCCTTCTTCTCAAGCGCCCAGTCGCGAACGAACTTTTCCAGGTCCGTCGCCGTCAAGGCCAGCAGCTGTCGATCGTACGTTGCCACCATGGCTTGGAGAACTTCCCCGAGCGAGTCTCTCCCGCCTGCGAACGCTACCCATACGCGAGGACCACAGCAATCCTCGCGTAAGACACCAATCTGGAGGCTGCCGTCTCCTAGCGATCGCTCCGCCTGATATGCTGGGATCACGGCGCTGGGCACGCCAGCGTCCGAAACGTGATCGAATAGCGCAGCGCGGTCATCGGCGTGATCGAGTGCTCCCAGTCCTGCCGCACCTCGCCCGACAGCAGATAAGCGGACCCCGGCGCCAGCGGCGCGCCGGCTCGCGTCCAGCCGTCGCCGCGCTTCTGTCTGAGACGCATGGTGCAGGGCGACAGCAGCGAGACCCCGAGGATCCGACCATACACGGGCCGGTCCCTGTGCCAGCCGATCCCGGCGCCGGGTTGGTACTCGTTGACAAGGGCCTGAACGAAGTCCTGCGCCGGCAGACCGGCCCAGTCGGTCAACTGGCCTAGCAGCTCCTGCAGGAAGGCTGGCCAGTGCTCAGCCGACTCCAACGTCTGACTCGCCTGATCGTAGCGCTGTCCGAACGCGGCGATGCGGCGATTGCCGAGATAGCCGAGGTGCTCGTAGGGCTTGAAGGACAAGGCCTGCAGCGCGCGCACCACCCTCGCCTGCTCGCCCTCTGAAAGGAGATCAGGCCAGTAGCGGAATCCGTCCGGGGCGGCGGGGCCGGCGGGGACCGGCTCGCTGAAGAGGTCTGCCTGCACGCCCATCAGGCCAGGGCGAGCTGGTCGGACGCCGAGGCCGCCGGCGCCTTGAAATTGGACAGGCTGACGCCGACCAGGCGGATGCCTTTGGCGGGCGGATAGAGAGATCGGACCAGCAGGAGACTGATCTCCTCCAGCCGCTCCTTGGACGTCACCGGCTCTGGGAAGGAGCGGCTGCGCGTCGACTGCTGGAAGTCGGCCCATTTGACCTTCACCGTCACCGTGCGTCCGTAGGCGTCCGATTTCTCGCACCAGCCCCAGACATCGCCCGCCATGGCGATGACGCCGGCTTCGATCGCCGAGGGATCAGTCAGGTCACTACCGAAGGTCGTCTCCGATCCGGATGACTTGCGTTCGCGGTTGGGGTTCACCGCGCGATGATCCTCGCCTCGCGAGATGGCGTAGTACCAGGGACCGGACTTGCCGAAGTGCTGTTGGAGGAAGGCGAGCGACTGACGCCGCAGGTCCTCGCCGGTCTCGATGCCCAGCCGGCTCATCTTGGCGGCGGTCACCGGCCCTACCCCGTGAAAGCGTTTCACCGGCAAGGTTTCGACGAAGGCCTCCCCTCGTCCGGGCGGCACGACGAACTGGCCGTTCGGCTTGCGCTGGTCGGAGGCCAGCTTGGCCAGGAACTTGTTGTAGGAAATCCCGGCTGATGCGGTCAGCCCGGTCTCCTCCAAGACGCGGCCCCGGATCTCGACGGCGGTCTCCGAGGCGGTCGGCAGGCCGCGCAGGTTTTCGGTGACGTCGAGATAGGCCTCGTCCAGGGACAGCGGCTCTACCAGAGACGTGTAGTCCGCGAAGATCGCTTGGATCTGCTTCGAGACGGCGCGATAGACCTCGAACCGGGGCGGGACGAAGACGAGGTCGGGACACTGCCGCAAGGCCGTGGTCGACGGCATGGCGGACCGCACGCCGAAGACCCGCGCCTCATAGCTGGCCGCCGCCACCACGCCGCGTTGGGCGGCGTATCCCACCGCCACCGGACGTCCGCGCAAGGCCGGGTCGTCGCGCTGTTCGACCGACGCGAAGAAGGCGTCCATGTCGACGTGAATGATCTTGCGAACCGGCCCGTCGGTCATGCCTTCGACATAGCAAGGCTGGAACAGAAAGTGAACACGATAGTCGCCGCCCGGGACGGTGGCCGATCCCGGCAACCCGTAGGGAGCCGGACGGGCATCGCCGTGGGCAAACCTGCGCATGGCGGCCTCGCCCTCTTTCGGATTCCATCGAGTCGCAACGCCAGGAGAGACCGATGGCCCAGGCCGACCCGCCGCTGAAGCGCACGATCAAGAAGCCGCAACTCCGTCAGATGGTGCCGTTGGCCGACAGCACCATCTGGGAGATGGAGCAGCGCGGCCAGTTCCCACGGCGGTTCCTGTTGACGCCGCGCTGCGTCGTCTGGGACCTGGCCGAGGTCGAGGCCTGGCTGGCCCTTCGCCGGGCCAAGCCGATCCGTCGGGCGCCACCGCCCGACGTCCGCAAGCGGGTCAGCCGACCGGTCAGAGCCGCGGATCGAAACGAGGACCGGCCGTCTCCGGGATGACGAGTACGGGCGTGAACGCTCGCCCCGCCTCCCAGGCGTCCACGGCGTTTGACCACTCCTGGGCCATGTGTCGGCGCTGAGCCTCGAACTCGGCCTTGTTGTAGACCCCGCGAGAGGACCGCTCCTCGTGGGCGAGGCATTTCTCGATCCAGTCCGAGTTAAAGCCCATCTCGTGCAGCAGCGTGGAGGCCGTCCGCCGCAGGTCGTGAACCGTGAATGGCTCCAGCGGCAGGTCCCGCTCCCGCGACCGTTCGGCGATCGCCGTCGTCACCCGGTTGAAGGTGGCCCGCGACATCGGCGCATCGGCGTCATAGCGGGACGGCAGGATGTAGCGAGAGTTCCCGGCGCAGGTCTTCAACGCGATCAGGATGTCGAGCATCTGGGTCGAGAGGTAGACGTTATGCGGCCGCGACCGCTTCATCCGCTCCTTCGGTATCGACCAGACGGCGTTCTCGAAATCGACCTCGTCCCAGACCCCGTCCTGGAGCTCGCTCTTCCGGACCATGCTCAGCAGGATGAACTTCAGGCCGAGGCGGATCGTCGGCAGGGTCGCCACCTCCCCCAGCAGGTTCAGCGCGATCCGGATCTCCGTCGGCGATAGCGACCGGTCGCGCGGCCGGAAGGTGGCGATGGAGGCCGGCCCGACCCCGTCGGCCGGATTGTCGATCTTCTCGCCGTGCAGGATGGCGTAGGCGTAGATCTGTTTGACGATGTCGCGGACGTGGACGGCCGTCGCCGGCGCGCCCCGCTCGACGATGGTCTTGCAATGGGCGCGAAGGTCGTTGGGCGTGATCTCGTTCAGCAGCCGGTTGCGCCATTGCGGCAGGATTTCCCGGTTGAAGATGGACCGCCGCATGTTGCGGGTGCTGTCCGCCATCGGCGCATGATCCATCCACCGCTGGGCCACATGCTCGAAGCTCCGCGCCTGCTGCAGGCGCCGCTTGGCCCGCTGCTTCTCCAGCGCGGGCGAGACGCCTTCGGCGATCATCCGCTTGGCGTCGATGACCTTCTCGCGGGCCTTGGCGAGCGATAGGCCCGCCGGACCATAGGTGCCCAGGGTGACGGATTCCCGCCGCCCGTTGAAGCGGTAGTCGTACTTGAAGGCGATGCCGCCCTTGGGCGAAATCAGCAGGTACAGACCGTCCCTGTCGGTCATTTTATAAGATTTTGATTTTGGGCGAATATTTCGCAATGCGGCGTCTGTAAGCATGCCGTTTTGACTCCAAAAGACCGTCAGGCGCTTTCGAGGTCTTTCGGGATCATTTTCCTTAGCCAAATCCGTCGCTTGGCTAAAAAAAAGACCGTCAGGACCCTTTCGGCCTTCTGACGGTATGGAGCGGAGTCCGGCCGGGCAATGGCTGCGGGACCGTCAGCGGGACCGACGCAGACGAAAGCAGCCCCTCGAAAGGTATCGAGAGGCTGCGAAATCATTTATCTTATAAGACAGCGTTTTAGCGCGGCTTTCGGAAGCGCTCTGGAAAGATTCAGAAGACCCTGAATCATTCCCACTCGATGGTCCCGGGCGGCTTGGAGGTGACGTCGTAGACGACGCGGTTCACGCCGCGGACCTCGTTGATAATGCGGGTCGCGGTGCGGCCCAGCATCTCCCACGGGAACTGGTAGAAGTCGGCGGTCATGCCGTCGGTCGAGCTGACCGCACGGAGGGCCAGCACCTTCTCGTAGGTGCGGGCGTCGCCCATCACGCCGACCGTCTTGACCGGCAGCAGCACGGCGAAGGCCTGCCAGATGTCGTCGTAGAGGCCGGCCTTGCGGATTTCGTCCAGATAGATGGCGTCCGCTTGTTGCAGGGTCTCGACGGCCTCCGGCGTGATCTCGCCGGGGATGCGGATGGCCAGGCCCGGTCCGGGGAACGGGTGGCGACCGACGAAGGCCTCGGTCAGGCCCAGCTCGCGACCGAGCGCCCGGACCTCGTCCTTGAACAGCTCGCGCAGCGGCTCGACCAGCTTCAGCTTCATGTAGTCCGGCAGGCCACCGACGTTGTGGTGGCTCTTGATGACGTGGGCCTTGCCGCTGGACGACGAGACGCTCTCGATCACGTCCGGGTACAGGGTGCCCTGCGCCAGGAACTCGGCGCCCTCGATCTTGGCGGCCTCGCGATCGAAGATCTCGATGAAGACCCGGCCGATGGTCTTGCGCTTCGTCTCCGGATCCGACTGGCCGGCCAGCTCGCCAAGAAATTCCTTCGAGGCATCAACGTGGATCAGCGGGATGTTGTAGTGATCCCGGAACAGGGTCGTGACCTGTTTGGCCTCGTCCTTGCGAAGCAGCCCGGTATCCACGAACACGCAGGTCAGCTGGTCGCCGATGGCCTCGTGGATCAGCACCGCCGCGACCGAGCTATCGACGCCGCCAGACAGGCCACAGATGACCCTGGCGTCGCCGACCTGCTCGCGGATCTGGGCGATCTTCTCGTCGCGATAGGCCGCCATGGTCCAGTCGCCCTTCAGCCCGGCGATGCCGTGGGTGAAGTTCTTCAGCATCTGGTGGCCGCGCGGCGTATGCATCACCTCCGGGTGGAATTGGACGCCGTAGAAGCGGCGCGCCTCATCGGCGATGACCGCATAAGGCGAGCCCTCCGAGGTGGCGACCACCTCGAAGCCTTCCGGAATGGCGACGATCTTGTCGCCGTGGCTCATCCAGACCGTCTCGTCCTCGCCGACCGCGGCCAGCCCGGCCAGCAGGGGCGAATCCTTGCGCACGGTGATCTCGGCACGGCCGAACTCGCGATTGTGACCGCCCTCGACCTTGCCGCCCAGCTGTTCGCAGATGGTCATCTCGCCGTAGCAGATGCCCAGCACCGGCACGCCGGCCTCGAACACCGACTGCGGCGCGCGGGGGCTGCCCTCCTCGTGCACGCTTTCCGGACCGCCCGACAGAATGATCGCCGCCGGCTTCATCGCCGCCATCGCGGCCTCGGCCTTCGCGTAGGGGTGGATCTCGCAATAGACGCTCGCCTCGCGCAGGCGGCGCGCGATCAGCTGCGTCACCTGGCTGCCGAAGTCGACGATCAGGACCTTCTGGTGGGCGGCTTGAGTGGTCATGGCGTGAGCGATTCCGGGCGGGAGAAACAGGCGGGGTCTTGAAGGGTCGGAGCGGCGGGATCAAGGGCGTCCAGCCCCCTCTCCTGCAGCACGGCGACAAGCCGGTCCCACGCGTCGGCCAGACTGGCGTCGACGTGGTGCAGGGTGGAGGTCCAGTCCTCCAGCTTCGTCAGCTCCGACTTGCCATCGCTGACGCCACGCAGGGCGATCAATGGCACGCCGAAGGTCTGGGCCGAGCGCAGCAGGGCATACGTCTCCATGTCGACCATCTCGGCGTCGATCCGGTCATAGGCCGCGCCGGAGATCACATCGCCGCCCGTCGACAGCCGCGCCATCGGCACGCCGGGGATCGGGCAAGGCAGTGGGATCACCGCCGGCAGGTTCAGCAGCGGCGTGACGCCCTTCTCGAAGCCCAGCGGACTGGCATCCATGTCGCGATAGCCGACCGACGAAGCCTGACAGACCGCCGCATGCTCCAGATCGCGCGAGCCGCACGAGCCCAGTGACACGATTGCGTCGGGCAGCTCGCCCGCCGCCTCCAGCCGGGCGAGCGCCGCGGTCAGCGAAACGGCGGCCTCGACCGGGCCGATGCCCGTCATCAGGGGCTGGATGCGCGCCCGCAGCGCCGCGCCGTACTCGGCGGGCGCAGCCATGACGCACAGGACGGAAGTCGGGCCGCAGCGGTACAGGGTCACGCCCCCGCTCACGCCGCCCTCTCGTAGACGGCGACGAAGAAGCCGTCGGTGCCGGTGCAGGCCGGCGACAGGCGCAAGCGGTGTCCGTCGGCCTTCGCCGCCAGTTCGGTGCGCGCCGCGTCGGTCAGGCCGCTGTCGCCCAGCGCCTGCGCGATCGCCACCGGCGTAAAATCGGAGTGCGTCGCCTCGAAGGCGTCCACGCTGGCCTCGTTCTCGCGGCTCAGCATCGAACAGGTCACATAGACCAGACGCCCGCCCGGCTTCACCAGCTGGGACGCCTGCCCGAGGATGCGGACCTGCAGCAGGTGCAGGCGCTCGACCTCTTCGGCCGTCAGACGCCACGCGTCCTCCGGCCGGCGACGCCAGGTGCCCGAACCGCTGCACGGCGCATCGACGAAGACCAGATCGGCCTGTCCGTTCAGGTCCTCGACCCCGCCGCCGTTCTGGCCGATCAGGCACAGGTCAGCCGCCACGCCCGCCCGGGTCAGGCGCGGACGGATGTTGTCCAGACGCTTCTGCACCACATCACAGGCCACCAGCGTGCCCTGCGCCTGCATCGCCTGCGCGAGCGCCAGCGTCTTGCCACCGCCGCCAGCGCAATAGTCGACCGTGGTCATGCCCGGCGCCGCGCCAGCCAGCCACGACACGATCTGGCTGCCCTCGTCCTGGATCTCGATATGGCCGGCCTTGAAGGCCTCCAGCGCCTGCACATTCGGCGGCGGCTCGCTGGCCAGACGCAGGCCATAGGCCGAGTACGGCGTCGGCTCCGGCGACAGGCCGGCCTCGTGCAGCGCCGCCTCCGCGTCGGCGACCGTGGTGAGCAGGGCGTTCACCCGCAGATCGATCGGCGCGCGCGGCGCCATCAGTTCGCGCGCTTCCTCTGTCCAGCGCTCGCCGAAGGTCGTCTTGAAATCCTCGACCGCGAACTCGGGCAGGCCGGCGGAGACCCAGCCCGGCAGATCGCCCTCGCCGGCGGTGATCCGGGCCCTTTCCTGCTTCGACAGCGGACGCGGGCCGTAGCCCTCGCCCGAGTGCAGGGCCTCGATCTCTTCCAGCGGCAGGGCGTCGATCAGGCTCAGCGAGCCGATCACCAGCGCCCGGCCGTCCTCGCGCCCGCCCATAGCCCAGACCAGACGTCCGCGGGCGCGCAGCACCTTGTAGACCCGGTCCGCAATGGCCCGACGGTCCTTGGAGCCGGCATAGCGGTTCGCCGCGCCCCACGCCTTCAGGACAGCCTCGGCCGGCTGGCGTCCCTGGGCGATGGAGTCCAGGACGGAAGCGGCGGCGGCGAGACGGGCGGCTGGGGTCAACTCGAAACTTTCAGACGAACAGGGCGGCGATGATCATCAGCAGGCCGGCGAGGCCGACCAGCCAGACCAGCGAGCGGATGTAGGGCACGCCGAAGGCGTAAAGCGGGACGTAGATCAGTCGGGCGAAGAAATAGAGGTGCGTACCCCAGAAGGTCAGCACGCCGAACTTGCCCTCGATGCTGGCGATGACGACCGCGCCGATGAAGATCGGCAGGGTCTCGAACAGATTGGCCTGGGCGCGGATCAGACGACCGGCCAGCTTGCCCGGCGGCTGGTTTTCGCCGTCGCGCGGACCGGCGTTCCACTTCGCCCCCAGCTCGGCGGTGCGGGCCATGCCCGCCGCACCGATCTGGATAATGGCGAGGACAAGTGTGAACGCTACCAGAATGAATTCAGGCGACATATCCATGACTTGCCCTCCCCGGCTCAGCCCTGACGATAGTTGGGCGCTTCCCGCGTGATCATCACGTCATGGACGTGGCTCTCACGCAGGCCGGCGCCGGTGATGCGCACGAAGCGGGCGCGTTCCTGCAGTTCCGGAATGGTCGCGGCGCCGACGTAGCCCATGGCCGCACGCAGACCGCCCACCATCTGGTGCAGCACCGGCGAGATCGGGCCCTTGTACGGCGTCTGGCCCTCGATGCCCTCGGGCACCAGCTTCTGGGTCTCGACCTCTTTCTGGAAGTAGCGATCCGCCGAGCCCGCACCCATGGCGCCCACCGAACCCATGCCGCGGTACGACTTGTAGGACCGGCCCTGGTACAGGAAGACCTCGCCGGGGCTTTCGTCGGTGCCCGCGAACATCGAGCCCATCATGGCCACGCTGGCGCCTGCGGCGATCGCCTTGGCCAGATCGCCCGAGTATTTGATCCCGCCGTCGGCGATAACCGGCGCGCCGCTTTCGCGGGCGGCCCGGACGGCCTCCATGATGGCGGTCAGTTGGGGCACGCCCACACCCGCGACGATGCGGGTGGTGCAGATCGACCCCGGCCCGATGCCGACCTTCACCGCGTCGGCGCCGGCGTCGATCAGGGCGCGTGCAGCGTCATAGGTCGCGATATTGCCGGCGATGATCTGCAGGCGGTTGTTCTCGCGCTTGATGCGCTCGACGACCTTGGCGACCTGGGCGGAGTGGCCGTGGGCGGTGTCGATCACCACCACGTCCGCGCCGGCGTCGGCCAAGGCCATGGCCCGCTCGAAGCCGGCATCCCCGACCGTCGAGGCCGCTCCGACCAGCAGACGCCCCTGCTCGTCCTTGGCCGCGTTCGGGAAGGCCTGCGCCTTCTCGATGTCCTTCATAGTGACCAGGCCGACCGCGCGGTAATCCTCGTCGACGACGATGACGCGTTCGATCTTGCGGGTTCGCAGCAGCTCACGCGCCGCATCCCGGCCTGCGCCTTCGCGCATCGTGACCAGATCACCCGTGGTCATCAGCTCGGCGGCCTTGCGGTTCAGGTCACTTTCGAACCGCATGTCCCGGTTGGTCAGCATGCCGACCAGCTTGCCGGTCGCCGGGTCCACGACGGGGAAGCCGCTGATCTTGCGGGCGGCGACGATCTGGCGAACCTCGCCGAGCGTCGTTTCGGGGGTCACCGTCACCGGATTGACCACCATGCCGCTTTCGTAGCGCTTCACCTGCCGGACGTGATCGGCCTGCTCCTCGATGGACAGGTTCCGGTGCAGCACGCCCAGACCGCCGGCCTGGGCCATGGCGATGGCGAGCCGCGCCTCGGTGACCGTATCCATCGCCGACGAGGTCAGCGGGATGTTCAGCTTGATGTCGCGGGTGAGCTTCGTCGAGACATCCGCATCCGCGGGCATGATCTCTGACGGGCCGGGTTCCAGCAAAACATCGTCGAAGGTGAGCCCTTCGCGTATCTCCATGAGGAGTCTCCGTTTTGCGGGCCGCGTATAACCGCAGCCGGGGCGGAACCGCAAGGGGCTGGGCGTCGCTATCGGACTGATAAGAAAAATTGCCTTGCGTCGCGAGGCTTTGCACCCAATCTGGCGAGAATGGTTCGCATCTTGCTCACCACGGCCCGCCAGCTCGCGTTGAAGATCGCGAGCTATGGCGTGATGCACCTGGTGGTGGCCATCCTGGTCGCCTTCGCCATCACGCGCGACTGGCGCATGGCGTTGGCGGTCGGCATCGTCGAGCCCTTCTTCCAGACCATTGCCTATTCGATCCACGACCGCGTCTGGCACCGGATCGAACGGCGCCGGATGCTGTCCGGCGTCGAGGAGGCGTCCGAGGCTTTCACCGCCCGCCTCGGCATGATGACGCCCGAGGAGCAGACCCGCGCCCATGGCGCCGCCTGCCACCACGGCCACAGCCACGCCCTGCCCCGCTCATTCAGGCAGATCGCGGCCAAGACGGTCACCTACGGCCTGATGCACTTCACCGTCGCGGTCGCCGTCGCCTACGCCCTGACCGGAAACATCCGCACGGCCTTGGCCATCGGCATCATCGAGCCGCTGGTGCAGACGGTGTTCTTCACCGTCCACGACCGCGTCTGGACCCGCATCGAGGCCCGCAAGGCCGAGCGCCGCGCCGCCAAGCTGGCCGAGGCCTGACGCCCGCTCAGGGCCTCAGATAGCCGTAGTCGTTGCAGCCGGGCCGGTCGTCGCTGGGCCGGTTCTCGCCATCACGGCATATCAGCGGCGCCAGGCTGGCGCGTCCGGCGTCGCGTCGGACCTCCCACACCACCCGGTCGTCTCGCACGCCAAGCAGGCCGACATCGGCGACATTGTCCGCGCCATTGCCCAGACGGACCGCGATCACGGCGAAGCCCGGATCGACCGCGTCGCGATAGACCCGCACGCCCCGGCGACGCCCGACGAAGGCCTCCGCCCCGCCCGGTAGCACCGAACCCGGCTCCACCGAGTCCAGCAGCGCCCCGCCCTCGCGATCCGCCCGGCTCTCCTCGGCCTTCTGGAACGGTACGAAGGGCAGCACCGTCAGCCCGACCATGGCCCAGATGACATCCATGCCGACATCGCTCTGCGGCTGGGCTCGTTCGGGAAGCTGGACGCAGTTGCTGGTCACCGAAAGGTCGGCCGGCGCTGCCGGCAGTCTTTCCAGTACGCGCGCGCCATCCGAAAGCGGCAGCCGCCCCATCTCGACCGTCATCACGGATTGAGGCCGGGGCCCGAGGACAAAGGCTTGCGTCGACTCCCGCGTCGCCGGCCGGCCGTCCGATGGACGGCGAGGGACAGGCGTCTCCGGGTGCACCGCGATCAGCCGATTGTTTTCGAACACAAACCAGCCGCGGCCGCGTCGCATCAGCTCGGAGCGCGGATTGGCGTCCGGCTCGCCCGCCAGCGGAACTTCCGGGAACCCGGTCACGCAGACGCCACCCTGCGGCCACGCCCGCTGGAACCGCACAGCCGGATAAAGGGTCAGGGACCGGTCGCCGTCGCGCATCCGGATGACGTCGTCGTCCGCTACAACGTCCGCGGCCCCGATGCGGGCCGCCACCTCGGCCGGCGTTGCGCCGATCAGTTCGGAGACCGGCACGCGTACCGGAGGCAAGGCCACGGCTTGCGGCGTGGTTGCCTGAAGGACGCCAGCGATGGCCAGCGCCGCGACGCTCATCGCTTGTTCAGCGCGACGAGGAAGACTTCCGCGCTGTCCTTACGGCTCGAGGCCGGCTTGACGTATTTCACCGTTTCGAACTCCTCGCGCAGCCGGGCCAGCACGCCGCCAGCGTCCCCGCCCTGGAAATTCTTGGAGACGAAATTTCCGCCCGGCCGCAGCGTCCGGATCGCGAAATCGGCGGCGATCTCGATCAGGGCGATGATCTTCAGGTGGTCGGTCTGGCGATGGCCGACCGTGTTGTGCGCCATGTCAGACAGCACCAAATCCGGCTGCCCTCCCAACAGATCCATCATCTGCTCGGCCACGCCGGGATGGGTGAAGTCGGCCTGGATCAGCTCCGCGCCCGGGATCGGCTCGATCATCAGCAGGTCCACGCCCACCACCGCCTTGGCCCCGCGATCCAGCGCCACCTGCACCCAGCCGCCCGGCGCGGCGCCAAGGTCGATGACCCGGCTGCCTGGCTTGATCAGGCGGAAGCGGTCGTCAATCTCGATCAGCTTGAACGCCGCCCGGCTGCGCCAGCCCTCGGCGCGCGCCTTCTCGGACCATTTGTCCGACAGCTGCCGTTTGATCCACTGCTGGCTGGACATCGACTTGGTGTCCGCCGTCTTCATCTTGGTCCCCATGCCACGCCCGGCCGCCGTCCCGCCGGAGGGCGGACGGACCATGCGGCGGCGTTCGGGCTTGGGCTCTTCGTCGGACATGGACAGGGCTATGCCATCCCGACGCCCGCGTGGGTAGACTGATGAGGTTCAGGAGCCACGCGCATGACTTACGATCTCTTCTCAACCCCGGCCGGCGAAGCGCCGAAGCAAGCGACGATCGAGCGTCTGTTCTTCGGCCTGATGCTGCCCGAGACGCCTGCCCAGGCCGCCGTCGAGGTTCTGGAAGAATCCCGGCGCGAACAAGGCCTGCGAGGCCAGCCGATCCGCAAGGACCGGCTGCACATCACCCTGATCCATATCGGCGACTACGAGAACGCCCTGCCGCAACGGATCGTCGATGAGGCCCTCAACGCGGGCGCAAGCCTCGCCCTGCCCGCTTTCGATGTCATCTTCGATCGTGAGACCAGCTTCTCGGGCGCGCCCGGCCGGTATCCACACATTCTCTCGGGCGCGGAGGGTCTCGACGCCCTGAAGGCCTTCCGCTCGGAACTTCTGAAGGCCGTCATCCGCCACGGCGTGAAGCCCCTGTCGCGACAGGACTTCAACCCGCATGTGACCCTGTCCTACGCCGACCGACGTCTGCCGGAACGCCCCATCCCGCCGATCGGCTGGCGGCCGGAGGAGTTCGTTCTGATCCACAGCGAGGTGGGTCGGTCGATCTATCACACCCTCGGCCGCTGGCCCCTGCGCTGAACCCGAAGGCCAGCGCAGGCTTCCGGCGTCAGACCCCCGGGGCGGTCGGCTCTTCCAGATCGGCAGGAACCGACGCATCGGTCTCGCCGCGCGACACGACGGTGGCCAGCACCAGATCGCCGGTGACGTTCAGCGTCGTGCGGCACATATCCAGGAAGCGGTCGACGCCAAGGATCAGACCGATGCCCTCGGCCGGCACGCCGACCATGACCAGGATCATCGCGACCACCGGCAGCGAGCCCGCAGGCACGCCGGCGGTGCCGACACCGCCGAGGATGCAGACCAGCATGACGATGATCTGCTGGGTGAACGACAGCTCGATGTTGAAGAACTGCGCCAGGAACAGGACGGTCACGCCCTCGAACAGCGCCGTGCCGTTCTGGTTGGCGGTGGCGCCGACGGTCAGGACGAAGCGGGCGATCTTGCGCGGCAGGCCCAGTTGCTCATCGGCGGCGCGCAGCGACACCGGCAGCGAGGCGTTGGACGAGGCGGTCGAGAAGGCGACCACCATCGGCTCGCGCACGCCGCGGAAGAACTTGATCGGGTTCATGCCGCCCGCCAGCCAGACGACCAGCGGATAGACGACGAACATGTGGATCGCCATGGCCCCGACGGCGACGCCGACATAGGCGGCCAGACGCACCAGCAAGTCCCAGCCGAACAGGGCGGCGAGGTTGAACATCAGGCAGGCGATCGCATACGGAGCCAGCTTGATGACGGTGTTGATGAGCTTCATCGTCACCTCGAGGATGCCCTCGATGGTCGTCTGAAGCTGATCCGTGGCGCGGCTCTTCGCCATCACCAAACCCACGCCGAAGAACAGGGCGAAGATCATCACCGGCAGGATCTGGTTCTCGGCGGCTGCGGTGAACACATTCGACGGGATCAGGTCGAGGAAGAACTGGCCGAACTGCACGCTCTCGGGCGCATTGCCGACGATGGCGTTGGCGCCCTCTGCGCCCTGGGCCAGCAGTCGCGCGGCCAGTTCGGGATCAACGCCGTCGCCGGGACGGAAGATGTTGACCATGGCCAGACCGATCACGACGGCGATGCCCGACACCACGATGGTCAGCAGCAGGGTCTTGATGCCCGCGCGGCCCAGCGACTTCAGGTCGCCCATCTCGGCCACGCCGACGACGAGCGCCGAGAACAGCAGCGGGATCACCAGCATGAACAGCAGGCGCAGGAAGATCTGACCGGCGGGCCCGGTGACGTTCTCTGTCAGCCAGACGACCCAGGCCGTCTCGGGCCCGATCAGCAGATTGACGGCCATGCCGCCGGCCAGACCGACGATGAAGCCGATCAGCATCATCCAGTGAAGCGGCAGCCCGCGTTTGGTGGTGGTGGTGTCCATTCGTCCCCCGCCCTGCTCCCTGCAGGCGTCGTTATCGGATCGGCAGGGCGTAGATCAGGCCGCCCGGCCGAGCATTCCATTGTGCGTTAAGGCCACGCGCCAGGTCGAGAGGGGAATCCGGACCGATGTTCCGGGAGAAGATTTCCCCATAGTTTCCCTCGGCCTTGATCGCGTTCCTCATCCAGTTTCTGGACAGCCCCAGCATTTCGCCGAGCTCACCCTCGGCGCCCAGAAGGCGACGGACGCGCGGATCACGCGATTCACCGACCATGCTGTCGACGTTCTCCCGCGTGACGCCCAGCTCCTCGGCGAGAACCAGGCCGTTCAGCGTCCAGCGGACCACCGAAGTCCAGGCTTCGTCCCCCCGCTTCACCGCCGGGCCGAGCGGCTCCTTGGAGATCACGTCGGGCAGGATTGTGTGCTGTTCCGGGTTCGACAGCAGGGTCCGCGCCGCGGCAAGGGCGGAGATGTCGGCGCTGAAGGCGTCGCAGTCCTCACGCGCATAGGCCTCGCGCGCAGCCTCCTCGTTCGCTGTGACGACCGGGCGGTACTCGATGCCGCGGGCGCGGAACCAGTCGGCGACGTTCAGCTCGGACGTCGAGGCGCGCTGGACGCAGATGCGGGCGCCGTTGAGCTCGGCCGCGCTGGCCAGATCCAGCGAGCGGCGGACGAGGAAACCCTGCCCGTCGTAGTAGTTCACCCCGGCGAAACGGACGCCTTCCTGCGCCTCACGCGACAGGGTCCAGGAGGTGGTGCGCCACAGTACGTCGACCCGGCCGCTCCGCAGGGCGTCGAAACGCTGGCTGCTGGTCAGGGGCACGAACCGCACGGCATCGGCGTTGCCGAGCACGGCAGCGGCCAGCGCCTTGCAGAAGTCGACATCGAAGCCGCGCCACTGGCCGCGGTTATCGGTGTAGGCGAAGCCGACCAGGCCCTCGTGCACACCGCAGTTCAGGCGGCCGCGGCGCTTGATGGCCTGGAGGGTCGGGCTGGTGAACTCGGGCGCGGCGACGGCTTCCTGCGCTTCCTGGGTCGCCTGATCGTCGGCCGGCGCCTCGCCGCGACCGCAGGCGGCCGCCAGCAACCCCATCGACAGGGCCAGCCCCGTGGCCGTCAGCCTGATCCAGTCCGTCCGTCGTGCCCGCATGCCGCCTCGCCTGTGCCCGCTTGCGCCCCGGCCCGTTTAGAGGCCTTTGGGGCGTGATCCGCAACCCCGGGACCGACCGAATGACCGATCCAGCCGACAGAACCCGCCTGATCGCCGGCGCGACGCGCCGCGGACGCGGTCGTCGGCCGGTCTCGCCGCCGATCGAACGCGCGTCCACGATATTGAACGACGCGCCGGGCGACATGCGCAACGAGCGGCTGGGGCCGGTGTACGGGATCGAGGACCTGTCCGCCGCAAC
This sequence comes from Brevundimonas kwangchunensis, assembly GCF_039523815.1. Classification (NCBI taxonomy): domain Bacteria; kingdom Pseudomonadati; phylum Pseudomonadota; class Alphaproteobacteria; order Caulobacterales; family Caulobacteraceae; genus Brevundimonas; species Brevundimonas kwangchunensis. The sequence continues at coordinate 465,201 of NZ_BAAAGA010000005.1, forward strand.
GGAGCTGCGCCGGGCGATCGCCGATCTGGAGCGGGCGGCGGACGCCTGGCTGGTCCCGTCGGGGCTGGCCGCTGTGACCGTGCCGCTGACGGCCCTTCTCCGTCCGGGCGACGAGGTGCTGACCACGGACGCCGCCTATGGTCCGACCCGCCGGTTCCTGAAGCGCCATCTCGGGGCGCGAGGCGTAATGACGACCTTCCATTCGCCGGACGCCTCGACCGGTGAGATCCTCGCCGCCCTGACGGCCCGCACGCGCGTGCTGTTGATCGAATCGCCGGGCTCGCTGACGTTCGAGATGGTCGATGTCGCCGCCCTCGCCGCAGCCTGCCGCGAGCGGGGCGTCATCACGATCATGGACAATACCTGGGCGGCGGGTCTGGCCTTCCGCCCGCTGGAGCATGGCGTCGATGTCAGCGTGCAGGCCCTGACCAAGTATGCCGGCGGCCACTCCGATCTGCTGATGGGCTCGATCGCCGCGACCGACCCCATGCTGCGCCGGGAGATCGCCGACACCATCGAGGATCTGGGCTGGCGGGTATCGCCCGACGACGCCTGGCTGGCGCTACGCGGCCTTCGCACCCTGTCCCTGCGCTATGCCGAGCAGGCGCGCTCGGCGCAGATCGTCACCGACTGGTTGCAGCAACAGCCTGAGGTCTCCCGCGTGATGTGGCCCGCCCTGCCCGGCGATCGGGCGCATGCGCTCTGGAACCGCGACTACACCGGCGCCGCCTCCTTGTTCGGGGTCGTGATGAAGGGTGGAGATGAAGCTGCGGCCCATGCCTTCATGTCGGCCCTGACGCTGTTCGGGCTCGGCTACTCCTGGGGCGGGTTCGAGAGCCTGATTACCCACGAGAACGGGCAGATTTCGATGCGCAACCGGCCGCCGCAGATCGAAGGTCAACTGCTGCGGCTGCATGTTGGGCTGGAAGATCCGGCCGACCTGATCGCGGATCTGGAAGCAGGCCTTGAAGCGTGGCGGGCCCCTAGCTGAGTTTCGCCCGGGCGGTTTTCAGCTTCGACTTCAACGCCTCCCGCGTTTTCGTCTGGGTCCGCTCCAACACAGCCGCCTCCTTGTCCAGCGCCGTGCGACGGTCCGCCAGTTCCTCGCGCTCGGTCGTCTGGGTTTGATCGAGCGCATCCAGTTCGCGTTCCAGCGCCTCGACGCGCTTTCGATCTCCGACGTCGCTCTTCGACTTCGGTGTCGCGGACGCCTTGGTGACCTTGCCGACATCGACAGACAGACCACGCTCGATCAACTCGCCGGGAGACTTGAGGGCCTCCTCACGATCCGGGCCGCTATCGATCTCCTTCGCCGAGCCGTCCTTGAAGAGGTCGCGCTTCACGCCGAAGGCCTCCAGCGCCTTGATCCGTGAAGAGGCGGCGACCGTCCAGACGTGGAAGCCGTCGGAATAGGAGAAGGTTTTCAGCGCACGGGCCATGACGCGCGAACGTCCGGCTTCGGCTCCGGTTCAGCCCGTCAGGCGCTTGAGGAAGGCCGGCGGCTTGTAGCTGGAGCGATTGACGACCACGCCGGCGATCTTGCCGCCCACGGCCTCGATCTCGTCGCGCAGGATCAGCGGATCGCCCGGCGCGGTGCTTTCGGCCGCGACGACAAGAACGGTGGCATCGACGAACGGCGCCAGCGTGATGGCCGTGTCGCTGCGGTCGGTCGAGGGCGAGTCGATCACCACCGTGTCGGCATGGCGGCGCAGGGAGTCCCAGTAGCGGGCATCGGCGACCACCTCGGCGCGCTGGCCAGAGCGCAGGTTCTCGGTCGTGAACCGCGTCACCCAGAGGCGTCCGCCAAGGCAGGGCCGGGCGCTGATCAGGCGGGCCGGGTGCACCGGCTTGCCCTCGCGATCCATGACGCGCGGCGTCACCGCGAAGAAGATCGAGCCGTCGGGCGTCGCCATCGCGGCCTTGCCGATGCGGCCGAAGCGATCCGGCGCGGCGGCGATCTGTTCGGCCTGCCCCTGCTGGGCCAGATCGGCGTCGACCAGCCAGACCGGGCGACGGGCGCGGACAGCCGCAAGACGGGCGTACTCGCGCGCGACCGTCGAGGATCCCTCGCCCGAGTTGGCCGAGACGACCTGGATCACGCGCCCGCGGTGAGCCGGCGCCGGTCCCAGCGCCGCCCAGAGAGCGGCCATTTCGGAAGTGAGATCGACCATCGAATCGTCAGATGCGGACAACAGGCCCGCAGGCTATCACGCCTCGGGTCCCGTGCGGGGTCATCGGGCCTTCACCGGAGCGACGGCCAGCACCGGCAGGTCGAGCGTCCGGCCTGTCGACTCCGGCGTGGTGAACCCACGGCGGGTGAATATCCGCAGAAGGCCGACGCACAGGGCGGTGAAGCCGGCGAACAGGAAGACGGCGGCCAGCAAAGGCATCTTCAGGCTGGAGCCGCGCGTGGGCGCCTCGGCCCGGGCGATGACGCGGACGTTGTCGGCGCCGGCGGCGACCAGGGCGCTGTCGGCGCGGGACTGGCTCTCGCGCTGCTGGAAGTCGCGCACCGCGGCGCTGAGGTTATCGCGGTTGCCCATCAGGGTGGCGTTTGTCGATTCCAGTCGGGTCAGGTCGGCCTGGCGGGAGCGCAACTGGTTCAACTGGCCTTCCAGAACCGCCAGACGCGCGCCGAGAGCGTCGCGATCGGCGGCGGCGTTGATCCGCGTCGTCTCGATCTCGGTGAAGATGGTGCTGGGGCCGGTGCGGACCTCCTTGGGGCCGACTGTCGTGCCGGTGGCCACATAGGCCTGCAGGCCGGCGATCCGCTCATCGATGTCGCGAACGGGCTGGGAGTCCTCGGTGTAACGGGCGAGCAGGTTCTCGCGCTCGGTCCGCAGTTGCAGAATCTGGTCCTGCGCCGAAATGTTCAGATCCTGCTGCAGCACCACCTCGGCGGGCTGCCGAGCCAGCTGGGCCTCCAGCGTCGCCAGACGCTGGCTGGCCTGATTGAGTTGCGCGCGGACCGACAGGGCGTCGGCGAAGACTGTCTGATAAGTCGCCGCCAACGTCGCCTTGGCCGTCGCGAAGTCGCCGATATTGTTGGACTGCAGGAAGGCCTCATAGGCCTCGTCCGCCGAGGTCAGCTCGCTCTCGAACGCCTCGCGCTGGTCGGCGAAGGCCTGGCTGCCCTGTCCGCGGAACACGGCGCGGCGCTGGATCAGGTACTGGTCGACCACGGCGTTCAGGATCAGGGCGGCACGCTCGGCGTCGTCGGACTTGAAGGCCACCGAGATGATGGCGCTGCCCGGGGTGACCCCGACGCCCAGGCCACCGTCCAGAACCTTCAGTGCCGCGACCTCGCGCTCGGCTGGCGTTCCCTTGGCTGTCGGGCCGAGGATGCGGTCCGCGCCGAGTGCGGCGACGGTGCGGCGCTTGACCTCGAGGCTGCCGAGGATCGCGGCCTCCGACTGGGCGACGGCATCGGCTTCGAGCGGCTGGCCCGAGCGATCCGTCGGGATCGCGCCGACGCGCGGCTGATAGACATACTCCTGACCCACGCCCGCGTAGACCGTCGAGGTCGCGGTGTAGCTGCGCTTCAACGTCAGCACGGCCGCCGTACCGATCGCGAAGATCACGAGGAAGATCACGATCATCAGCAGCAGTTCACGGAACAGCAGGCCGATGACGTCGGCGATCCCGTAGCGCGGGCGGACTGTCGTGTAGGCCGTAGCGCGCATGCGGGGCGGACTGATTCCATCAAACGGGACTGTTGGGTGTCAGCCTTCGCTTACCCGCGTTAACCATGGGTTACCCATAAGCGTAACAACCTGCGTCCAACGCCGCTTCGGGAACGATTCCGTCATGTCCATCGACCGCCGTCTCATGCTGCTGGGCCTCATCGGCGCAAGCGGAGCCATGGCGTCCGGCTGCGGTGGCGGCCTCATGGGCGAGGACTCGCGGATTCCCCCGCCCTCGCAGGCCAGCGCGGGGCGCGTGCAGTCGACCGACCGCACCTCATTCCCCGAGATCGGATTTGCGACCTGGACGGATATGGAGCCGGAGTACGTCCTGTATCCAGGCGACGAGATCGAGATCGCCACGCCGACCGCGGCGGAGCTGACGCGCACCCAGAGGATCGGCCCGGACGGCCGGATTTCCCTTCCGCTGGTTGGCCAGATCATGGCCGCGGATCGAACCATCGCCGAACTGGAGGCAGACGCCTCGAGCGCCTATGCCAGTCAGTTGAGGCGTCCGGTCGTGGAAGTGACGCTGAAGACCGCGGGGCCGATCCGGGTCTGGGTGGGCGGCGAAGTGCGCACGCCCGGCATGATCGAGATGAATGGCGATCTGGACGCCTATCAGGCCATCATCCAGGCCGGCGACTTCCTTCCGACCGCCAGACAGGGCGAGGTGGCGCTTATCCGCCGCGGGCCCGGCGGCGTCCGGATGATGAGAGCGGCCGATCTCAGGCCGCGCCGCGGCGAGGTCATCGCCCTGCGGCGAGGAGACATCATCTTCGTGCCGCGTTCGACGCTGGGCGAGGTAGCGAACTTCGTCACCCAGTTCCGCAACGCCCTGCCCGTCGGCTTCACCTACGCCCTCGGCGGGCAGTATCAGAACTTCTAGGGCGCTATCGCTCGCCGCGCGACGGCTCGCTGCTTGAGCGCGAGCTTATGCAGCGAGGCGAACTACGCCCGCATCGATCCAGTGGCGCGCGGCCTTCTGGGCCTCGGCGATTTCCTCGCGGTCCATCTCCTGGCTCATCTCGCGGCGGTAGACGCGCGCTTCCATGGAGCCCTTCAGGGCGGCCAGATTGAAAATCATGTGGGCCGAGACGCGGTCCATCGGGCAGCCGCCCTGACCGGTCGAGTACATCATGCCCAGACGGAACAGGTCGTCCCCGTTCATGTCGACGGTCGGCAGCGGCAGAGCCTCTTCGACCAGGTTCGGCGCGATTTCTTGCGCGTTCATTCTCGTATCTCCCGGGCCCCTCGCCGTTCTAGCGTCGCCCTCTGACACGAATGAAATACCCGCGGTTTGAAGGTAAGATTAACAACGGAGGCCCGGAACAGCCGATTTCACGCTTTCGGACGAGAATAATCGCGGCCGTAAAGACCTCTGAAATCTCTCCGAAATCTCCGGTTTACCCACCCTAACGAAGAGTTGCGCGAACCTTCCCGCAAGGTTACCGGGCGCGCTGTCCGAACAGCACCTTGCGTGCGTCCTCGGCCGCCTTGCCCGAGGCGGCGAGGTTCCTGCGCAGGTCGTCGCCCAGCGCCCTTCCCCGCTGCACGGCCGGCCGTTCGCCGACGCGGGCCATCCACGCCTTGAGGTGCGGGAACTCGTCCAGCGACTGGCCCTGCAGCTCCGGGAGGATCCATGGCCAGGCCGCCATGTCGGCGATGGAGTAATCGCCAGCGAGGAAATCCCGATCCGCCAGCCTCCGGTTCAGCACGCCGTACAGCCGGTGGGTCTCGTTGGTGTAGCGGTTCACGCCATAGGCCAACTGGCGCTGATCCTTCACGATGGCCGGCGCGTATTGACGGAAGTGGTGGGTCTGGCCCGCCATGGGCCCGAGTCCGCCGACCTGCCAGAACAGCCACTGGTCCACCTCGGCCTTGCCGCGCGGGTCCTGCGGATAGAACTGGCCCGACTTCACGCCGAGATACTGAAGGATCGCGCCGGACTCGAAGATCGACAGGGGCTGGCCGTCGGGACCATCCGGATCGACGATGGCCGGCATGCGGCCGTTCGGGCTGATGGCCTGAAAGGCCGGATCGAACTGCTCACCCGCGCCGATGTTCACCGGCTTCATCTCATAGGGCAGGCCCATCTCCTCCAGCGCGATGGAGACCTTCCAGCCGTTGGGCGTGGGCCAGTACCAGAGTTCGATCGGACGGGTCATGTCGGCTCCTGCAACGCTGGTTCCGACATGGGCGCGGGCGCGCAGGGGCGCAACCGCCAAAGCTGACAGAGATGTTCAGCGGCAGTTCATGCGGCGAGGCAGACCTTCGCCTCATGATTAACGGGACCGCCCCGACTTTCCGTCGCCGGCCCGAAGCAGGAGATGGATCATGAACCGCTTCATCAAGGCCGCGATCATCGGGGTGGCGCTTACGGCCACCGCCGCGCCGATCGCCGCCCAGGCGCAGGATCGCGGCGACCGCCGCGAGTGGCGCCAGGATCGCCGGGACGACCGCCGCGACCATCGCGAGGATCGGCGCGACGACCGTCGGGATTTCCGCAACGAACGTCGCGATGATCGGCGCGACTGGCGTCAGGGCGACTACGATAGCCGCCGCGACTATCGTCAGGACCGCCGGGATGATCGCCGCGACTTCCGTAATGAGCGCCGCGACGACCGCCGGGACTTCCGCAACGAACGTCGGGATGACCGTCGCGACTGGAACAACGGCCGCTGGGATCGCAACAATCGCGACTGGTGGCGCGGCCGCAGCGACTTCCGTGACTATCGCGGCGCCCGCAGCGGCTACTGGTACGCGCCGAGCTACGGCTATTACCGGGTCGAACCGCGCTATTACGGCTATCGCTGGCAGCGCGGCGGATACCTGCCCGCCGCCTATCGCAACTACTATGTCCGTGACCCCTATGTGTACGGCCTGCGCGAAGCGCCTCGCGGCTATCGCTACGTCCACGCCGGCAATGACATCGTCATGATCGCCATCGCCACCGGCCTGATCGCCAGCGTGATGTCGGGCGTCTTCTAGAGCCGGACGCCGAACTTCAGAGACGCCCTGCAGATCCCGGTCTGCAGGGCGCTTTTGCATTCAGGGACGACGCCGTTCGTTCAGTCACGGTTCATCGACGTGGAGCGAACCTTGCATCAAGCCGTCTGACAGGGGCGTGCGGGGACAATAACGAGAATGAAGCGCTCTTTCATGGTGGCGGTCGCGGTTACGACATTCGTCGTGCCAGCCGTCTCTCCACTTGCGGCGGTCGCCCAGGACCGCGGCCAACGGCGCGGAGCCGCCGAGCAGAACGGCGGCGAGGAACGCATGATGCGATCCATGCCGCAGGCCGCGCCTCCACAGGCGCGACCGGAACAACCGCGCCCCGCTCGTCCGGAGCGGTCCGAGCGGTCGGAAACCCAGCAGCAGCGACCGCCACGGGAATCCCGCCCCGAACGCCCGAGCCGCCCTGAGGGCGGTTGGGATCGCGATCGAGGCCAGTCCGGCGAACGCCCCGATCGCGGCGCCAGACCGGATCGTCCCGACGGCGACCGGAATCGCGACCGCGGCCAGCCGAGGCCCGACACGCCGCGTCAGGATCGCCCGGATCGTCCGCGTGGCGATGGCGAGCGGAACCGCGACCGCGATGGTGGCTGGAACCGTCCGGGGCAACCCGATCGCCCGGGCCAGCCGGGCCGTCCCGACCGTCCCGGCCAGCCGAACCGTCCGGACCGCCCGAACGGCGACTGGAACCGCGATCGCGACCAGAACCGCGACCGGGGCGACTGGAACCGCGATCGGGACCGCAACGGCGGCTGGAACCGTGGACGCGACCGCGATCGCGACCGTCAGGAGTTCCGTCGTCGTTTCAATGGCGACCAGTGGCGGCGCGACTGGCAGCGCCGCAACACCTCCGGCTGGTGGCGGAACGACCGTCGCTGGCGCGGGTACAGCGGCGTCCGGATCGGCTTCTATTTCGCGCCGGGCTACGGCTACTACAGCGTGCCGCGGAACTATTGGAACCAGCGCTGGTACGCGGGCGACTTCCTGCCCTCGATCTTCTGGCGCTACCGACTGGACGACTGGCGCACCTACGGCCTCGGCTATCCGCCCGAGGGCACGCGCTGGGTGCTGGTCGACAACCACATCTACCTGATCGACGAGTACGACGGATACATCATCGACGTGATCTACGACGCCTGGCGCTGGTAGATCATCCGAGCACTGAGGAAACGTCGTCCGACCCGCGTCGGGCGGCGTTTTTCGTTACGAAACCGAGGTTGCGGCGAAGGTCGCGACGGGTCAGAACCGTCCGATGACCGACGCCGCGATCACCGACAGCACGACCGGCGAGGAGGTCCCCTCCTCCCGCGCCCCGCAGTTCAGGCTGTCCGAAGAGCTGATGGCCTCGCCCGAGCGGTTCTTCAACCGCGAAACCTCATGGCTGGCCTTCAACGGCCGGGTGCTGGAGGAAGCCGCCAACCCCGCGCATCCTTTGCTGGAGCGCCTGCGCTTCCTGTCGATCTCGGCCAACAATCTGGACGAGTTCTTCATGACCCGCGTGGCCGGCATCAAGGGCCAGGTGCGCGAGCGGGTCCGCGTGGTGTCGCCCGACGGGCTGACGCCGCTGGAGGCGCTGGAGAAGGTCAACGTCGCCGCCAATGTCCTGATGACCGAGCAGCAGCGCCGCTGGCGCAAGCTGAAGCGTGAGCTGGCGGTCGCAGGCATCGAGGTCGTCGACGCCCAGCGGATCACCAAGACCGAACGGGACCGGCTGGAGCCGGAATTCCTGAACCAGCTGTTCGCGGTTCTGACGCCGATGGCGATCGACCCGGCGCACCCCTTCCCCTTCCTGCCCAACCTCGGCTTCTCGCTGGCGCTGAAGCTGAAGCGGCGGTCGGACAACCGCACCCTTTACGCCCTCGTGCCGGTGCCGACGCAGGTGAAGCGGTTCTGGCCTCTGGCGACCGACGGGCGCTCGACGCCGGGGCGCAAACGATACGTCACGCTGGAGAGCCTGCTGATGCTCTTCATCGACCACCTGTTCCCCGGCTGCGAGGTGCTGGAGCGCGGCGTCTTCCGCCTGATCCGCGACAGCGACATCGAAATCGAGGAAGAGGCCGAGGATCTGGTGATGGAGTTCGAGGAGGCGCTGAAGCAGCGACGCCTCGGTTCGGTGGTGCGCATCAAGATCGAGGCGTCCATGCCGGACGACCTGCGTATCTTCATCACGGACCAGCTGGACGCCGCACCGCAGGACATCGTTCTGGTCGATGGCATGCTGGGCCTGGCCCAGGTCGCTGAACTGATCCCCGGCGGACATCCCGACCTGAAGTTCACCGGCTACGAACCGCGCTATCCGGAGCGGGTGCGCGACAACGGCGGCGACATCTTCGCGGCGGTCCGCGAGAAGGACATGCTGATCCACCACCCGTTCGAGAGCTTCGACGTGGTGGTTCAGTTCCTGCGTCAGGCCGCGCGCGATCCCAACGTCATCGCCATCAAGCAGACCCTGTACCGGACCTCCAAGGACAGCCCGATCGTGGCCGCCCTGATCGAGGCGGCCGAAAACGGCAAGAACGTCACCGCACTGGTCGAGCTGAAGGCCCGCTTTGACGAGGAAGCCAATCTGAAGTGGGCCCGCGCGATGGAGCGCGCCGGCGTCCACGTCGTCTTCGGCTTCGTCGAATGGAAGACCCACGCCAAGGTCAGCGTCGTGGTCCGGCGCGAGGGCGACGGGCTGAAGACCTACTGCCACTTCGGCACCGGCAACTATCACCCGGTCACCGCCAAGGTTTACACCGACCTGAGCCTGTTCACCTGCGATCCACGGCTGGCTCGCGATGCGACACGGGTCTTCAACTACATCACCGGCTATGCCGAGCCCGACGAACTCGAAAGCCTGATCGTCTCGCCGATGAACATGAAGTCGACGCTGATCGACCTCATCGGCAAGGAGATGGCCGCCGCCGCCCAGGGCAAGCCGGCGGCGATCTGGGTGAAGATGAATGCGCTCGTCGACCCGGAGATCATCGACGCCCTGTATCGCGCCAGCCAATGGGGCGTGCGCATCGAACTGGTCATTCGCGGCATCTGCTGCCTGCGGCCGGGCGTCGAAGGGCTGAGCGAGAACATCCGGGTCAAGTCGATCGTCGGCCGGTTCCTGGAGCACAGCCGGATCATAGCCTTCGCCAATGGACGCGACCTGCCGAACGACAAGGCGAAGCTGTTCATCTCGTCCGCCGACTGGATGCCGCGCAACCTGAACCGTCGGGTGGAGTTGATGACCCCGGTGCTGAACGCCACGGTTCACGATCAGGTGCTGGACCAGATCATGCTCGCCAACCTCAAGGACGATGCCCAAAGCTGGGTGCTGGACGCCGACGGCGTCTACCACCGTGTCGCGCCGGTCGATCCGGAGCGGCCGTTCTCGGCGCACAAATACTTCATGACCAACCCCAGCCTTTCGGGCCGCGGCCGCAAGGTGAAGACCCTTCCAGGCCACCTCACCTACCGCCCGGAGCGTAAGAAGCGCTGATGCCCGAGGCCCTGCTGTCGGCCATCGGCGCCCCGCGCGACGTGGCCGCGATCGATATCGGCTCCAACTCGGTCCGTCTGGTGCTGTACCGGCTGGAAGGGCGGGCGATCTGGACGGTATTCAACGAGAAGGTTCTGGCCGGCCTCGGCCGCGATCTGGCCGCCACCGGACGCCTGTCCGTCGAAGGCGCGGCGCAGGCCCTGACCGCGCTGAAACGCTTCGCCGCCGTGATCGAGGGCGTCCAGCCCGCCCACGTTTTCGTCGCCGCCACCGCTGCCGTGCGCGAGGCCGAGGACGGCCCCTCGTTTTGCGACACCGTCGCCGCCGAGACCGGGTTGAAAGTCCGGGTTCTGTCCGGCGAGGAAGAGGCGCGATACGCAGCGCTGGGCGTTCTGGCAGGCATTCCTCATGCCGAAGGCGTGACCGCCGACCTTGGCGGTTCCAGCCTCGAACTGGTGCGCATGGAGAACGGTCAGGTCGGCACGGGCATCACCCTGCCGCTGGGCCCGTTTGCCCTCGCCGACGGGAAGGCTTTCGACGCCGGAAAGCGTCGCGACGAGATCGCGCGCCGTCTGAAGCCCGCCGGCAACTACCAGACGGATACTCTCTACGCGGTCGGCGGCGCATGGCGCACCCTGGCGCAGGTCCACATGGATGTGTCCGGCTACCCGCTGCACATCGTCCATCAGTACGCGATGAACGCCGACGAGGCGCGCGACGTCGCCCGGCTGGTCGCCCGGCAGTCAAAGGCCTCGCTGGAGAAATGGCCGGGCCTGTCGAAGAAGCGGGCCGAGACCCTGCCCCACGCCGCGCTCGTGCTTGAGGGCCTGATCGAACGGCTGGGGCTCAAGACCATTGTTCTCTCGGCCTGGGGCGTACGCGAGGGCCTGCTGTTCGAGGCGCTGGACGACGACGTCGCCTCGGTCGATCCCCTGCTGGCGGGGTCGTCGGCGCTGGGCGCGCGGCAAGGCATCTCCCCCACCCTGCCCGGCGCGCTTCGGGCGTGGATCGAGCCGCTCATGGCCGCCCTGCCGACCGGCTTCGATGCGAAGCGCGACGGCGAACTGGCCGACGCCCTGTGCCGCCTCGCCGACCTCGGCGCGCGTCTTCATCCCGACCACCGCGTCGAACTGGCTTTCGATCAGGTGCTGCGAGCGCCCGTGCCGGGCCAGACCCACGCCGAGCGCGCCTTCCTCGCCACGGCCATCAACGCCCGCTACGGCGGCCCCTCGGCCACGCCAGAGCCGGATACGATCGTCCGCCTGCTGAACGAGGAACAACGGCAGGCGGCGCGGGCGCTCGGCCTCGCGATCCGCCTCGCCTGCGACCTCTCCGGCCGCTCGGCGCAGTTGCTGGTCAACGCCCGCGCGACGGTAAGGGGCGATTTGCTGTCGCTAACCGCCTCGGACGGCTATGCAGACGTGCTTCTGGGCGAACAGACCCGCCGCCGGGCCAAGGCGCTCGCGGACGCCGCGGGCCTGAAGCTGCAGATCGACGGAAGGGACTGAGCCTCAGTCGAACGCACCGCCGGTCTCGGCGTCGATACGCTCGAGAATGCGATCGAAGAACCGGTCGTCGACCATCTGCTGGTGTTCGACCCGCATGGCCTCGCACCGCCGGGTCCAGTCCTCCTCGGACAGTCCGGCGCAGGTCGCATCCGTCGAGCCGGGCCAACCGGATTCGAGGAACGCGATCTGGGCCTGTCGAACCTCTGCGGGGGACGGGACCAGATCCGGATGCTCCGACAGCTGGAAGATCATCGGGCTCACGCGGTGGAACATGTTCTCCGACCAGTCCCAGACCGGTCCCGGCCCGCTGTCGTCGGCGAGGAACAGCCAGAACAGCGGACCGAATGCCGGGTTCACCCGCGGCTGGACGACCGCGAGGTTGAAGAATTTGGCCAGTGAAATTTCCCAGACCGCCCGACGCTGGAAGCCGCCGAGGAGCGAGGCCCATGCTCTCGACAGCTGGCCCACATCCTCCAGCTGATACTCACCGGCATAGATGTCGACTTCATCCTCTTCGGGGGGCACGACTCCTGAAGGATTGCCCGGATCGCCGGCGAAGACGAACCCTCGCGCGCGATCCACCCGGAACAGCGAACCGTGCCAGAGGAAGCTGTTGGACGCGCCGTTGACCAACGCGGCCTCCCATCCGGCCCGTGCTTCATCCAGGGACCGGAACATGGCTTCGCGGAGGCGAACGACGCGGGCCTGTCGCGCGACTCTCCACTCCATCCACGGGTAGTTTTCAGTCACCCATCCACCAGCGCATGCGCACGGCCTGCGGGCGCGCGTCGCCGATCTTGAGCGAGCCGGTCAGGACCGCGCCCTCGTCGCCGAGGTTGCGGCGCGAGGTTGCCAGCGCGCCTTGGTCCAGACGGCCGTCGAAGCTGACGCGCCCGAGTTCGGGTGACTGCCCCTCGAAGCGGATCTGGGCGTCGTTGACCGTGTAGGAGGTCGGCAGAACCCGCACCGTCACGCTGTGCGCCTCACCGATCTCGCTCTGGACCATGGGGCTGGAGGTGTCGTCGAACTGGAGCATGACCGGGCCGAAGGTCCCGCTGCGCTGCCCCGCCTGCCAGCTCTCGAACTCGGCCGCCTGACCGACGAAGACGTGGTGCAGGCTCCACTTGCCGGACTGGACCGGATCCAGCGGCAGGTAATAGCCGGACAGATCATAGCCGGCAGCGTAGCTGGACGCAGCGGGTGCGGCGGGCGCATTCGAGCCCCCGTTTCCGGAATCCCCACAAGCTGCGAGGGCGAGAGCAGACAGGATGGCGGCCAGAGCCGGGACGTGACGCATGGTGATCTCCTCAGCCCTAAGGCTGAGGCCATGCGCCTCGCCTGTCTAGCGATTCAGCGCGCGATCCAGCGCCCGGAAAGAGGCAATCGAAAGGCTGGTCGCGCTGACAAAGACCGAGGGCGTGATGCGCTCGAAATCGTCCGACGGGCGGTGGTAATCGGGGTGATAGTTCACGCCCAGGTACAGGAACGGCACCTGCGCCCGGTGGAAGGCCGCGTGGTCCGAAGCCTCGACCCAGTTGTCAGAGCCGGTGTCCTCGGGCGTGTCCTTGCCGAAGGCCAGTGCGACCGCGCCATCGGCAGGAATGCCTTCGAGGATCGGGCGGAACGTCGGGTTCTGGTAGGTGCCCGTGACCCACAGCTTGCCGTCGGTCTCGGCGCGCGCGGTCATGTCGAAGTTCAGGTTCATGGCGATCGAGGTTAGCGGCACCGGCGGCGCTTCGACGAAATGCTTCGCGCCAAGCAGCCCCCTTTCCTCCCCGTCCAGCGCGACGAAGATCACGCCATGCTCCGGTGCCTGACGTTTCAGGTCCGCGGCCAGCGCCAGCATGGTGGCCACGCCCGAGGCGTTGTCGTCCGCGCCGTTGAAGATCTGGCCGTCGTTCACGCCGACGTGGTCGTAATGGGCGGTGACGACAATGTAGCGGTCGCCGACACGCGTGCCCGGGATCATGCCCAGCACATTGACGCCGTTGTAGACCTTGGGCCCGGCGCGGGTGCGGCCGGTCATCTCCCACGGCTGCAGGCGGCCCATGGCCGGCGCCGGAATGCCGATCGCCTCGAAGCGGCCGACGATATAGTTGCGCGCGGCCTCGCCGCCGGGCGATCCGGTGTCGCGGCCGGCCATCTCGTCGGAGGCCAGGATGCGGACGTCCTCCAGAAGCTGCGTCTGGAAGGCCGGAGCCACGGCGACCGTCGGCGTCGGAGCCGTCTCGGTCGGGGCGCACGAGGCAAGGATCAGCGCGACAGCGGCGGACGACAGGGCGAGGTGGAAGCGGGCCAAGGGATTCTCCTGAGATCGCGCGAACGCTAGCGGCCGGAACGCGCCACGTCAGATTAACTTCCTGTCATCGCCGGACGGACGCTAGAACACGGCATCGATTCCGGAGCGCCCCATGACCGACATGCCCGTCGAACAGTTGAGCGAGAGCGACGCCCGCGCGGAGCTGGACCGGCTGACGGCGGAACTGGCGCGCCACGACACCCTCTATCACGGGCAGGACGCGCCGGAGATCACCGACGCCGACTACGACGCCCTGAAGCGCCGGGCCTTGGAGATCGAGGACGCCTTCCCCGACCTGACCTCCGCCAGCTCGCCTTCGCAGGTCGTGGGCGGTCCGGTCTCCAGTCAGTTCGCCGAAGTCCGCCACGGCGTGCCCATGCTGTCCTTGGACAATGCCTTCTCGCAGGACGAGGTCGCGGACTTCGAGGCGCGCATCCGGCGCTTTCTTAAACTGCCGGCGGACGAGCATGTCGCCTTCGTCGCCGAGCCCAAGATCGACGGCCTGTCCGCCAGCCTGCGCTACGAAAAGGGCGTCTTCGTCCAGGGCGCGACGCGGGGCGACGGCCGCAAGGGCGAGGACGTCACCGCCAACCTGCGCACCATCTCCGACATCCCGGCGAAACTGTCGGGATCAGGCTGGCCGGACGTCATCGAAATCCGCGGCGAGGTCTACGCCCCCAACGCCGAGTTCGACGCCTTCAACGCGGCGGCCGAGGCCGAGGGCGGGCGCACCTACGCCAATCCCCGCAACTTCGCCGCCGGCTCGCTGAGGCAGAAGGACCCGGCGATCACGGCGACGCGTCCCTTGCGCTTCTTCGCCTACGCCTGGGGCGAGACCTCCGAGCCATTCGCGGAAACCCAGGCCGGCGCTCTGGAGGCGCTCGAACGCTGGGGCTTCAAGGTCAATCCGCGCTCGAAACGGGTCGAGGACGCCGCCGGACTGATCGCCTTGTACGACGGTCTTCAGACTGACCGCGCCGGGCTCGGCTACGACATCGACGGTGTGGTCTACAAGGTCGACCGACTGGACTGGCAGCAGCGGCTCGGTTTCGTCGCCCGCACGCCCCGCTGGGCCATCGCCCATAAGTTCCCGGCCCAGCAGGCCCAGACGGTCCTCGAAGGCATCGACATCCAGGTCGGGCGGACGGGGTCGTTGACCCCGGTCGCGCGGCTACATCCAGTGACCGTCGGTGGCGTGGTGGTGCGCAACGCCACCCTGCACAACGAGGACGAGATCGCCCGCCGCGACGTGCGGATCGGCGACACGGTAATCCTGCAACGCGCCGGCGACGTGATCCCGCAGATCCTTGGCGTCGTGGCCGACAAACGGCCGGCGGACGCCGCGCCCTATGTCTTCCCGACCCACTGCCCGGTCTGCGGTTCCGAGGCCGAACGGCCCGAGGGCGAGGTGCGGCGGCGCTGCACCGGCGGTCTGGTCTGCGACGCCCAGCTGGTCGAGCGGCTGAAGCATTTCGTCGGCCGCCGCGCCTTCGACATCGAGGGGCTGGGCGAGAAGCAGCTGGTCGCCTTCCACGAGCGCGGCTGGCTGAAGGAGCCCGCCGACATCTTCCGGCTGGCCCGCGACGAGGACCGGCTGGCCCAGCTCCGCGCCGAGGACGGCTACGGCGAGACCAGCGTGCGCAACCTGGTCGCCGGCATCGACGCGCGGCGCACGATCGCGCTGGACCGGCTGATCTTCGCGCTCGGCATTCGGGACATCGGGGAGCAGACCTCGATCCTGCTGGCCCGCCGCTTCGGCTCGTGGACCGCGTTCCGCGCCGCCTGCGAGGCGGCGTCGCAGGGCATTCCCACCGCCGCCTGGACCCAGCTGGCCGAAGGCCACGGCGTCTCCGCCCGCACCCTCGCGGTTATGGCCGAGGCCCAGCTGTCATCCGCCGATCCGTGGCCCGAGGCGCCGCTGGATCAGAAGCTGTCGCTGGCCTTCCCCGGCGTAGCCTCCCCCGCCCGCCGGGCCCTGGCCGTTCTGGCTCCCGACTGGCCCGCGATCATCGAGCTGGCCCGGATCGCCCGCGAGGACGGGCCATCGATGACGCTGGGCGAGATCGCCGGCATCTCGGGTGTCGGCCCCGTCGCCGCCCGCGCGCTGGCCCAGTTCTTCCACGAGCCGCACAATCGCGCCGTCGTCGACGCCCTGATCGAACAGCTCGAGACGATTGAGGACGCCGAGCGCCCGAAGACCGACACCGCCGTCGCCGGCAAGACCGTCGTCTTCACCGGCGCGCTCGAACGCTTCACCCGCGACGAGGCCAAGGCACGGGCCGAGAGCCTGGGGGCCAAGGTTTCCGGCTCGGTGTCCAAGAAGACCGACTACCTCGTCGCCGGCCCCGGCGCGGGCTCCAAGCTGGCCGAGGCGCAGAAGCATGGCGTCGCGGTGTTGACCGAGGACGAGTGGCTGGCGCTGATAGGCGGATAGACAGCCAAGGGAGGCGACCGTGCCTGTGACCGGTATCGGCGGACTGTTCTTCCGGTCGAAGGACCCGAAGGCGCTGGGCGAATGGTATCTGACGCATCTGGGCGTCGGCGCGCCCGAGGGCGTCTGGATCTGGAACCAGCAGGCCGGGCCGACGGTGTTCCAGCCGTTCAAGGCCGACAGCGACTACTACCCTGCAGAGCAACAGACGATGCTGAACCTGCGGGTCGAGGGGCTGGACGATCTGCTGGCGAGCCTGCGCGCCGCCGGGATCGAGGTCATCACCAAGCCCGAGTGGGACGCCCATCCGGAGATCGGCCGGTTCGCCCGGATCCACGATCCCGAAGGCAACGCCATCGAGCTGTGGGAACCGGGCGCGCCGCCCGCGGGCTGATCTAGCGGTTCAGCGCAGAGCGGCCGGCCGGGGCATAGCGATCGCCCGACGCCGCGCCTTTCGGGAAGACCGCCTCGATCCGGGACAGGTCCTCGGCCGAAAGCACGATGTCGGCGGCCGCGGCGTTGTCCTCCAGCGTGCGGATGCGCCGGGTCCCGGGAATCGGCACGAGGTGCTCGCCCTGCGCCAGCACCCAGGCCAGCGCCAGCTGGGCCGGCGTCACGCCCTTGTCCGCCGCGATGGCGCCGACCGCGTCGACGAGGTCGAGGTTCTTCTGGAAGTTCTCACCCATGAAGCGCGGGTTCGAGCGACGGAAGTCGTCGGCCGCCAGATCGTCGATGGACTTGATGTCCCCCGACAGGAACCCACGCCCAAGCGGGCTGTAAGGCACAAAGCCGATGCCGAGCTCCTCGACGGTGGCGAGTATCTCGTCCTCCGGCTCGCGGCTCCACAGCGAGTATTCGGTTTGCAGGGCGGTGATCGGGTGCGTCGCATGCGCCTTGCGGATGGTCGCCGGCGCGGCCTCGGACAGGCCGAGGAAGCGCACCTTGCCCTCCTTCACCAGTTCGCCCATCGCCCCGACCGTCTCCTCGATCGGCGTGTCCGGGTCGACGCGGTGCAGATAGTAGAGATCGACGTGATCCATGCCGAGGCGCTGCAGGCTGCCCTCGATGGCGCGGCGGACATTGGCGGGCGAACCGTCGACCTTCAGCGCCGTACGGTCGGCGTTGTAGCCGATGCCGAACTTGGTCGCGACGAAGGCCCGGTCGCGCCGGTCGGCCAGCGCCTTGCCGACCTGAAGCTCATTGGTGTGCGGCCCATACATCTCGGCCGTGTCGAGGAAGGTGACGCCCAGATCGAGCGCGCGATGGATCACCGCGGTCGCCTGCGCCTCGTCGGACGCCTGCCCATAGAAGGCGGCCATGCCCATGCAGCCCAGGCCGACGGCCGAAACCTCGGGACCTGAACAGCCCAGCGTGCGCGTCTTCATCGGCGTATCTCCTGCTCTGTCTGGAAACCGGCGACGGGAACTCGCCGGGCCATCAGAACTGGGCGCCGGACCCGCCTACTGCAAGGGCGCGCAGACCATCTCCAGCCAGGTCTTCGCCTCGCCGTCCAGCAGCGGGCCGACCTTGGCCAAGGTCTCGGCGTGATAGGCATCGACGTAGGCGCGCTCGTCCGGCGTCAGCAGGGCGACGTCGATCAGCTTGCGGTCGATGGGCGCGAAGGTCAGTTGCTCGAAGCCGTGCATCGGCCGCTCACCGCCCGGGATCGGGGTCGGCTCGGTGACCACCTGCAGGGTCTCGATGCGGATACCCCAGTGGCCCTCGCGGTAGTAGCCCGGCTCGTTCGACAGGATCATGCCGGTCAGCAGCGGCTGGGTGTTCACCGCCTTGGCGATGCGCTGCGGCCCCTCGTGAACGCCGAGGTAGCTGCCGACCCCATGACCCGTTCCATGGTCGTAATCGAAGCCCTGCATCCACATGGGCAGACGCGCCAGGGCGTCCAGCTGGTGGCCCGTCGTGCCGACCGGGAAGCGCACGGTCGCCATGGCGATGTGGCCCTTCAGCACGAGGGTGAACATCCGCTTCTGGTCCGCCGTCGGCGTGCCGATCGACATGGTGCGGGTCACGTCGGTGGTGCCGTCCAGATACTGGCCGCCGCCGTCCACCAGCAGCAGGCTTCCGCTCTCGATGTGACGGATGGTGCGGGTCACCGGCTTGTAGTGCGGCAGGGCGCCGTTCGGGCCGGCGCCTGCGATGGTGTCGAAGCTGAGATCCTTCAACGCGCCGGTCTCCTCGCGGAACCGCTCCAGCGTCTCGGCGACCTCACGCTCGCTCGGCAGGCTCTCCTGCGCAGCCGTATCGACCCAGTGGAGGAAGCGGGCCAGCGCCGCGCCGTCGCGGATGTGGGCCTGACGCGAGCCCTCGATCTCCACCGGGTTCTTGGCGGCGCGCGGCAGGGTGCAGGGATCCATACCGCGCACGACGGTCGCGCCTGCGGCCTCCAGCCGGTCGAAGTACCAGGCCGAGGACTGGCCCGGATCAATCAGGACCTTCTGGCCCGACAGGGCGTCCAGCGCCTCGTCCAGAGCCTCGGGCGCCTCTACCGTCACAGCGTCGCCCAGCCAGCCGGGGAGCTCGTTGGTGACCTTGCGAGGATCGATGAACAGGCGGGCCGAACCATCCGTCTTCACGATGGCCTGCGACAGCGGCAGCGGCGTGCGGATGACGTCGCCGCCGCGCACATTGAACAGCCAGGCGATGGACGACGGCGCGGTCAGAACGGTCGCGTCGGCGCCGGCTGTCTTCACCGCCTCGCCGATGCGGGCGCGCTTCGAGGCGCTGCTCTCGCCGGCGTATTTATCGTCATGCGGCACGACGGGTGCGGCCGGCTGGGCCGGGCGCTCGTCGGCCCAGGCCTGATCGACCGGATTGACCTCGACGGCCTTCAGCTCGGCGCCGGCCTTGGCGGCCGCGCGTTTCAGGACAGCCAACGCGTCGGGGCTGTGCAGGCGCGGGTCGTAGCCGATCACGGCGCCCTTGGGAGCCTTTTCCAGATAGGCCGGCACCCCGCCTTCGACGAGGTCGAGAATTTCGAACTGCCCGGCATCGACCTGGGCGCGGACCTGAACCGTGTAGCGACCGTCGGCGAAGACCGCCGCGCGATCCTTCATCACCACGCCCGCACCCGCCGAGCCGGTGAAGCCGCTGATCCACGCCAGCCGGTCGTTGGCCGCCGGCAGATACTCGTTCTGATGCTCGTCCTCGTGCGGAACCAGCATGCCGTCGAGGCCCTGCTCGGCCATGCGGGCGCGGACGCGCGGAAGGTGTTTCGCCCCGAAGGACGGATCGGTGGTTTCGTCGTAGGTCTGGCGCATGGGGCGGAAACTAGCGTTCCCCGCCCCTATCGCAAGATCAGTTCTGCGGCGCTGTCGGTCGAACAGTCGCCTCGGCGGAGGGCATCGGGGGCGCGGGCGAGGTCGTCTGGCGTTCGATGATCAGCGGTTCGGTCGCGCGGGCCTCTGCAGCGCGGGCGTCGGCGCTGGCGCGGGCTGCCTCGGCCTGCGAACGGACCGCGTCTGCGCGGGCGATATCAACGCTGGCCTGGGCGCTGGCGACCTGACCGGCGACGGCCGCGCGATCGGCGGCGGCCTGGGCCTCGACCGCATCGACCTGGGCGTCCAGCAGGGCCTGATCCGTCACCGGGGTCTCCGCCCCGCGCGCGAACAGGATCCACAGCACGGCGATCAACACGACGCCGCCCAGGATGCCCGCCACCCACCAACCGGTGTTGGACTCGCGCACCACGACCGTTTCGACGGTTTCGGTGCGCGGCCCGCGGGTCACGACGGTCTCGCGGACGATCTCGCCCGGCGCGGGATCAAGGTTGGGATCATGATGGGTCACGGCGTTCCTCCAGAACGTTTCCGGCGAAACGACGCCGCGACCCGCGATGTTCCGTCGTTAACCCACTCGCCTCAGCACCAGCGCACTCCAGGCGTCGCGATGGATGCGGCGCTCGAGCACGAAGCCACGTGACAGATAGGCCGCCGTCACCCGACGCTCCTGCGTGCGCAGCAGGCCCGAAAGGATGGCGACGCCGCCGATGTGCAGGGCCTCCTTGATGTCCTGCGACAGGGCGACCAGCGGCGGGGCCAGGATGTTGGCGAACACCAGATCGTAGGGTCCCTGCCCGCGCACCTTGCGGTCATTCAGGCCCGAGGCGTGAACGAACCGGGCGTCGGCCATGTTCAGCTTGGCGTTCTCGTTGGCGATCCGGACCGAGGGTGCATCGATGTCGGTGCCGACCGCGATCTTCGAACCGGTGCGCGCCGCCGCGATGGCCAGCACGCCCGTGCCGCAGCCGACGTCCAGCACCCGCTCGAACCGCTCTTTCTTCAGCAGTTCGTCGAAGGCCAGCAGGCAGCCGACGGTCGTGCCGTGGTGACCGGTGCCGAAGGCGGCGCCCGCGTCGATCTTCAGGTTCACGCGATTGGGCGGCACCCGACCCTGATCGTGCGCGCCATAGACGAAGAAGCGCCCGGCCTCGACCGGCGGCAGGCCGGACAGCGACATGGCCAGCCAGTCTGCATCGGCCAGCTTCTCGACCGTCACGACCAGATCGGCATGCGCCTTCAGCCGCGCCTCGATGCCCTCGGCTTCCTCATCGGTCGTCGGGAAGGCGTCGATGCGCCAGACGCCCTTGTCCTCGTCTTCCTCGAGAATCGAATAGGTCGCGCCCTCCAGCAGGACGTCGGAATCCAGGTCGGCGGCTGCGGCTTCTGCAACACTGCGCGAACCGCGTGCGATTATTTGAACTGCGGACTCGGACATTTCTCAAACGCCGGTATGCTGTCGAATCGAGACACGCGCTGGCGTGCGCTCTACCGCCAGCACACGCAACAACTTCCGAGGGGTCGGGGATACCATGGCCAAAGCACCGTCAAAGTCGAGTACCGCCAAACCGGCGGCGTCCGCCGCTTCCAAGCCGAAACCGGCGGCAAAGTCGAGCGCCGTGAAGAAACCAGCTGCTGCAAAGGCGCCGGCCAAGGCCGCTGCGCCGAAGCCCGCGGCCGCTCCGAAGGCCGCCGCCAAGCCGGCCGCCAAGGCTGTTGCGCCCAAGGCTGCGCCGAAAGCCGCCGCTCCCAAGGCGGCTGCGAAGCCGGCCGTGAAGACCGC
This sequence comes from Brevundimonas kwangchunensis, assembly GCF_039523815.1. Taxonomy (NCBI): domain Bacteria; kingdom Pseudomonadati; phylum Pseudomonadota; class Alphaproteobacteria; order Caulobacterales; family Caulobacteraceae; genus Brevundimonas; species Brevundimonas kwangchunensis. Next base: position 486,688 of record NZ_BAAAGA010000005.1, read on the forward strand.
CGCTCCGGCCAAGGCTCCGGCCGCCAAGGCTGCGCCGAAGGCCGCTGCGAAGGCCGCTGCGAAACCCGCCGCCAAGGCCGCGGCTCCCAAGGCTGCTCCGAAGGCCGCCGCCAAGCCGGCTGCCAAGAAGCCTGCCGTCGCCAAGGCCGCTCCGGCCGCCAAACCGGCTGCTGCGCCGAAGCCGGCTGCGGCTCCGAAGCCCGCCGCCGCCGCTCCGGCCGTTGCGCCCAAGCCGGCGCCTGCGCCGACCCCGGCGCCCGTCGCTGCTCCGGCCGCCGCCGCGCCGAAGCCCGCCGAGAAGAAGGGCTTCTTCGACAAGCTGGCCGACGCGATCTTCGGCAAGAAGTAAGGCGCACCGCCTGAAACGACGAAGGGCCGGAGGATCGTTCCTCCGGCCCTTTTTCATTGCCCGTCGCTCGGGATCAGTCCGGCAGGTCTTCCGCCAGGATCGCCATCTCGAACATGAAGCTGCCGGCCTCGTCCTCGTCCTCGAAGACCACGCCGATGAACTCGTCGCCGACATAGACCTCGGCCGAGTCGGCCGGCTTGCCGCGCGGCTTCACGATGATGCCGCCCGTGTTGAAGGTGCGCTTCAGGTGCGTCTCGACGCGCTTCATGTCGTGAGCGTTCATGGGGGTGTCCTTGGGTGGTCTGGAATTGGGCCGGACCCTAGAGAATGGGGCACGGCAGGGAAAGGTGTTTTGCCGTCACCCCTCCACCCCGCTTCGCGTGCTCCCCTTCCCCATCTTCGATGGAGAGGTGAGCGCCTCATTCACCTCTCCACGCAGTGGGGAGGTGGCTCGACGGCGCAGCCGGCGAGACGGAGGGGTTTTCAGATCACGAAATCGTACACGACATCGGCCAGCGTATGGTCCATCGTCCGCGCAGGCGTCGCCTCGGTCGGGCAGTTGACCAGACGCGCCGGAACGCCCGCCACGGTGCATCCCGCCGGAACCGACTTCAGCACGACGGAGCCCGAGGCCACCTTGGCGTAGTCGCCGACCGTGATGTTGCCCAGCACCTTGGCGCCCGCGCCCAGCAGGACGCCCTTGCCGATCTTCGGATGACGGTCGCCGCGCTCGGCGCCGGTGCCGCCCAGGGTCACGCCATGCAGCATCGAGACTTCGTCGCCGACGATGGCGGTCTCGCCGATGACGATGCCCGTGCCGTGGTCGAGGAACAGGCCCGCGCCCATGCGGGCGGCCGGGTGGATGTCGATCTGGAAGAGCTCGGACATCCGGCTCTGCAGATGGAAGGCCAGGGTGTCGCGGCCCTGGGTCCAGAGCCAGTGGGCGACGCGGTGTCCCTGCAGGGCCTGGAAGCCCTTGAAGTAGAGGAAGGGCTGCAGCAGCGACTTGATGGCCGGGTCGCGCTCTGCCACGGCCTGAAGGTCGGCTTCGGCGGCGGCGACGATGGCGGGATCGGCCTCGAAGGCGTCACGGCAGACCTCGCGGATCGACATGGCGCCCAGCTCGGCGTCGCCCAGCTTGCGCGCGATCTGGAAGCTCAGGGCCGACGCCATGTCGCCGTGCGACAGGATGACGGCGTTCATCTGCGAGGCCAGATGCGGCTCGGCCCGAGCGGCCTCCTCGGCGGCGGCGCGCAGCAGCGACCAGGCATCCGACCGGGCGGCGACGACTTCGAGCTTGGGCATCGAGGGCTCCATCAGACGCGCATCATACGCTGGCGAGCATGGCCTTGGACAGGTCCGCCGGCAGCTTGCCCGTCTGCGCCATATGGTAGGCGCGCAGCGCGGTCGCCAGCGTGAACATGTCCCGGATCGCTCCGCGCTCGATCTCGCGCAGCAGGTCGCCGAACGGCACGCGCGCCACGCGCATGATCTCGGTCGGGTCCGGCGCGAACGGCGCTGGCGAGAGGTCCCACGCCAGCCAGGCCATCGCGCGCTCGTCGGTGATCGAGTTGGTCATCTCGGCCTTGTAGGCCGGCAGCCAGGTCCCGGCCTTCAGCCCCGCCTCCTCCGCCAGCTCGCGTTTCGCACCCTCCAGCGGGTCCTCGTCGAACGGCGCGCCGCCCTCGGGCATCTCCCACGACCAGTTCATCAGGGCGAAGCGCTGCTGGCCGACCAAGGTCACCGTCCCGTCCTCGTGCAGCGGCAGGACGCCGACCGACATGTTCTGCGGTCGCATCACGACATAGTCGGCCCGGTGGCCGGTCGGCGCCGTCGCATCGTGCCGCGTCAGCCGCATCCACGGGCTCTCGAACAGGGTCGATTGGCCCGCGTCGATCCATGCAGGCGGATGGTCGCTCCCGTCGTCCCAGGCGGGCAAGGGGCGATCGGCGTCGAAGTCTTTTCGCGAGTCGGTCATGGGCGGGGTATGGCGCACCGGCGGGCCGACGCCTAGCTAGCGCCCATGACCGATGCCGATCTGGGCCTGTCCCTCCCCCTGCCCGTCCCGTCCGCCGAACTGGAGCAACGGCTCGCCGTCCGCCGCTCGGCGCCCGCGCAATCCCTGACCGCCCCCGGCCCGTCCCGGGCGCAGGTTGAGCGCATCCTGCATCTCGGCGCCCGCACGCCCGATCACGGCAAGCTGTTCCCGTGGCGCTTCGTGGTGCTGGGACCGACCGCCCGCGCCGACCTGGCCGAGGCCCTGCTGCCGCTGGCCGACCGCCAGCCGGGCGCCGACAAGGCGCGCAAGGTGCTGTCCAAGCTGACGGCGGCGCCTGTGACCATCCTCGTCGTCTGCTCTCCGGTCGAGAGCCAGAAGGTCCCGGTCTGGGAGCAGCACCTCTCCGCCGGCGCCGTCTGCATGAACATCGAGCATGCCGCCGGGGCTCTCGGCTTCTCGACCAGCTGGATCACGGATTGGTACAGCTATGACCGCGAAGCGCTTGATCTGATGGACATTCGCGAAGGCGAGCAAGTCGCCGGCTTCATCCACATCGGCTCATTGACCGAGCCGCCGTTGGAGCGCCCCCGCCCCGACCTCGCGGCGATCACGACCTGGCGCGACTAGTGAATAACGCCGACCGCCAGAAGGCTCATGCCGAGACCATACAGGACGGTCGTCACGCCGAGCGCGATGAACATGCCGAGTTCGACGACGTCTCTCTTCATGCCCGAAGCCTGAACGGATTCGCCTTAACAAACCACCTATGCGCGCAGGCCTGACACGTAGCGGGCGTGCAACAGAGGTTTGCCCAGCCAGTAGCAGAGCTCGGCCGGGCGCGTGATGTCCCAGACTGCGAGATCCGCGGCCTTGCCCGGCTCGATAGTTCCGACATCGGTCAGGCCCAGCGCTCTCGCTGCAATCCGCGTCGCCCCGGCCAGCGCCTCCTCCGGCGTCAGCCGGAACTGCACGCAGGCCAGGTTCAGCGCCGCCGTCATCGACGCAACCGGCGAGGTGCCCGGGTTGCAGTCCGTCGCCACGGCCATCGCGACCCCATACTGGCGGAACAGGGCGATCGGTGGCGGCGTGGTCTCGCGGAGCATCAGATACGCCCCCGGCAGCAGCACAGCGACGACTCCGGCCTCCGCCATCGCGCGCACGCCGGCCTCGGTCGTGTGCTCGACGTGGTCGGCAGACAGGGCGTCGTACTTCGCCGCAAGCGCCGCCCCGCCGCCGTCGGACAATTGGTCGGCATGCAGCTTGACCGGCAGGCCCAACGTCTTCGCCCTGTCGAACAGCCGCGACACCTCTTCGCCCGAGAAGGCGATCGGCTCGCAGTAGGCGTCGACCGCATCGACCAGCCCGGCAGCGTGGGCGGCCGGCAGGATGTCGTCGATGGCCAGATCGACATAGGCGGTGCGATCCGCCTTGTGCTCGGGCGGCACCGCGTGGAGCCCGAGGTAGCTGGTCCGCACCCGCACGCCGGCCTCGGCGCCGATCCGGCGGGCGACGCGGAGCATCTTCAGCTCGCTGTCGCGGTCGAGACCATAGCCGGACTTGATCTCGGCCGTGGTCACGCCTGTCGCCTTCAGGCCCTCCAGCCGAGCAACCGCGCTGGCGTAGAGTTCGTCCTCGCCGGCCTCCCGCGTGGCCTTCACGGACGAAACGATGCCGCCGCCCGACCTTGCGATCTCTTCGTAGGAAACTCCGCCAAGTCGTTGTTCAAACTCGCGCGAACGGTCGCCACCGAAGACGAGATGGGTGTGGCAGTCAATCAGGCCCGGCGTGACCCACCGCCCGTCCAGTCGCTCGACGACGTCCGCCGCCGGCGCATCCGCACGCGGGCCGACCCAGGCGATCCGGCCGTCGCGGATCAGGATCGCCCCGTCCTCGATAGCCCCGTAGGCGCTCCCCTGCGCGGCCATGGTGGCAACGTGGCAGTCGGTCAGCAGATAGTCGGTCATCGGGCCTCCGGGCGCGCGGGCGAGAAGCGGGCGACCAGATCATAGGCCTGCCCCGGGAAGGTCTGCCACGCCCAGGTGACGCCCAGCCCATCGATCCACGTCCGGCGTTCCAGTCGCAGACAGGCCTCGCCGGGCGACAGGTCCAGCCGCAGGGCCGTCTCCCGATCCGCAGCGACGGCGGCGATGCGATGCTCGGCGTCCGTCCACGGCGCCCGCCGCAGCAGCCAGCCGCCAGGCGACACCACCTCGAACGTCTCGGCCTCGACCTCTGGCGTCGCCGCCAATCCGATCAGACGGCGCTCCAGAGCGAACGGCGCACCGTCGGCGCGATGCAGGCACGAGACCATCACCACCTGCAAGCCCAACCAGGCCTCGTCCGGCTCGGTCGCGCGCAGGCCGTAGTCCAGCCGCTCATAGCCATAGACCATGCCGCGCGCCTCGATCTCGGCGGCAATATCCGGAATGTCGAGAACGGCCGAATGCACCGGCGGCCGCGCCACGACCGAGCCCGCGCGACGGCGGCGCAGGATCAGTCCCCGAGCCGACAGGTCGGTCAGGGCCTTGGACACCGTCATTCGGGCGCAGCCGTACTGGGCCTGAAGCTCGGCCTCTGTCGGCACCCGCGCGCCCGGCTGCCACTCGCCCGAACGGATCCGCTGCTCGATGTCCGCGCCGATCCGGCGGTGGAGCGCGCTCATCCGCCCAGCACGGCGTCCAACGCCCTGCGATAGCGCGCCTCGATGGCCCCACGGGCGATGTGACGGCCGTTCTTGACCACCTCCCGGCCACGCCGCCAGACGGTGCGGATCGCCCGCTTCGGCCCGGCGAAGACCAGGCTGTCCAGCAGGGCGTCGTCGCTGCGGCCGGCATAGGCCAGATCCTCGAGTTCCAGCGAGACCAGATCCGCCGCCTGCCCGACCGCTATGCCGGTCGTCCCTTGCGTCGCCTGCGCCCCGCCCGCCAGGGCGCGGCGATACAGTGTTCCGCCCGTCGAGGCCTCGCGATCCGCCAGCACGGCGCGACCGCGATGCGTCAGCCGCTGGCTGTACTCCAGCGCGCGCAGTTCGCCCGCCGCATCGATCAGGACGTTGGAGTCGGTGCCGACCCCGAAGGCGCCGCCCTGCGACAGGAAATCGACCGCAGGGAAGACGCCGTCGCCCAGATTGGCCTCCGTCACCGGGCACAGGCCGGCGACCGCGCCGCTCTTCGCCATCCGCGTCGTCTCGTCGGCAGTCAGGTGGGTGGCGTGGATCAGGCACCAGCGGCGATCCAGCCCGACATTGTCCAGCAGCCACTGCACCGGCCGGGCGCCGGACCAGGCGAGGCAGTCGTCGACCTCCTTCGTCTGCTCGGCCGCATGGATGTGGATCGGCCCATCGCCGGCCATCGGCACGACGGCGGCGATCTCCTCCGGCGTCACCGCGCGCAGGCTGTGCGGGGCCACACCCACCACGGCGTCCGGCAGGGCCGAGGCGATGTGCCGGCTTTCATCCATCAGTTTCGAGAAGCCGTCGATGTCATTGATAAAGCGGCGCTGTCCATGGGCGGGCGGCGTACCGCCGAAGCCCGCATGGGCGTAGAAGACCGGCAGCAGCGTCAGGGCGATGCCGGTCTGGTCCGCCGCACCGGCGATGCGCGCGGCCAGCTCACCGCGATCGGCATAGGTCCGGCCGTCGGGGTCGTTGTGCAGGTAGTGGAACTCGCCGACGCGAGTGAAGCCGCCCTCCAGCATCTCCGCGAAGGCCAGGGCCGTGATCGCCTCGATCTCCTCCGGCCCGCCCCGGTCGAGGAAGCGGTACATCAGCGCCCGCCAGGACCAGAAGTCGTCGCCCTCGTTCGGTCCACGTTCCTCGGTCAGCCCGGCCATGGCGCGCTGGAAGGCGTGGCTGTGCACGTTCGATAGACCCGGCAGGGCGACGCCCAGATCGACCTCCCCGCCCGTCCGCGTCGCACCGGTCTCGACGCTGGCGATGACGCCGTCCGCGATCGTGATCCGGACATCGCCGGCCCAGCCCTGCGGCAACAGGGCGCGACCGAAGAACAGGCTGTGGGCGGCGGTCTGAGGCACTGGACAACTCTCCATCGACCCGAATATGTCTATACATAATCGGCAAGCTGACAAGGAGGCGGGGATGACGGACTGGCTGACGGTGATACCCGGCGATGCCCCCCTGATCGTCGCCTTCCCGCACACCGGCACGAACATTCCGGCGGACATAGAGGCGCGGATGGTCGATCCTTGGCGCGCCCGCAAGGATGCCGACTGGTGGATCGACCGTCTCTACGCCTTCGCGACCGAACTGGGCGCGACCACGGTCCGAACCGCCATCTCCCGCAGCGTGATCGACGTGAATCGCGATCCGTCGGGCCAGTCCCTGTATCCCGGCATGACCACCACGGGCCTCTGCCCCACCGAGACCTTCGACGGCGAGCCCCTGTATCGCGAGGGACAGGAGCCCGACGCGGTCGAGATCGAGCGCCGACGCACTGAATTCTTCGATCCCTACCACGCCGCCCTGACCGCCCAGATCGAGCGCCTCTCGGCGAACGGCCCGGTCGTCCTCTACGACGCCCACTCGATCCGCTCGCATGTGCCGCGCCTGTTCGACGGCCAGCTGCCGCAGTTCAACATCGGCGACAACGGCGGCGCGACCTGCGATCCGGCCCTGACCGCCGCGGTCGAGGCCGCCTGCATCGCCTCGGGCGACAGCCATGTCGTCAACGGCCGCTTCAAAGGCGGCTGGACCACGCGTCACTACGGCCAGCCGCACGGCCCTCAAGCAGCCGAGCGCCGCGCGCGAGGCGATAGGGCAAGCAAAAATGTCGTGCACGCCATCCAGATGGAGCTGGCCTGCCGCGGCTATGTCGACGAACCGACCGAGACCAACGCCTCGACCTGGCCCACGCCCTTCATCGACGAACGCGCCGCGCCCATGCGCGCCACGCTTCGAAACGTCCTCACCGCCGCCCGCGACTTCGCGATCAGCCAGCGAGCCTGACTATGACCAACAGCAACGCCCGCATCGTCCGCGCCCCGCGCGGGACCGAGATGACCGCCAGGACCTGGGCCGCCGAGGCGGCTCTGCGGATGATGATGAACAATCTCGACCCCGAGGTGGCCGAGCGTCCCGAGGACCTCGTCGTCTACGGAGGCATCGGCAAGGCGGCGCGCAACTGGCAGGCCTTCGACACCATTGTCGAGCAACTCCGCGCGCTGGAGGCCGACCAGACCCTGCTGGTCCAGTCGGGCAAGCCGGTCGGCGTCTTCCGCACCCATGCGGACGCCCCGCGCGTGCTGATCGCCAACTCCAACCTCGTGCCCAAATGGGCGACCTGGGACCACTTCAACGAGCTCGATAAGAAGGGTCTGGCCATGTACGGCCAGATGACCGCCGGCTCGTGGATCTACATCGGCACCCAAGGCATCGTTCAGGGCACTTATGAGACCTTCATGGAGGCCGGACGCCAGCACTACGGCGGCGACTGGTCGGGCAAGTGGATCCTGACCGCCGGCCTCGGCGGCATGGGCGGCGCCCAGACGCTGGCGGCCACCATGGCGGGGGCCTCCTGCCTCGCCATCGAATGCCAGCGCAGCCGGATCGAGATGCGTCTGCGCACCCGCTACCTCGACGTCATGGCGGAAAGTCTCGACGAGGCGCTGGAGCTTTTGAACAAGTCACTGGAAGACAAAAAGCCGATTTCGATCGGCCTGTTGGGCAATGCGGCTGACATCCTGCCTGAACTGGTCAAGCGCGGCGTGCGGCCCGATCTGGTCACCGACCAGACCAGCGCCCACGACCCGGTGAACGGCTATCTGCCCTCGGGCTGGACGGTCGCCGAGTGGGAGGAGAAGCGACAGTCCGACCCGGCCGCCGTCGAGGCCGCGGCCCGCGCCTCCATGGCCGTCCACGTCCAGGCCATGCTGGCCTTCCACGATCAGGGCATTCCGACCACGGACTATGGCAACAACATCCGTCAGGTCGCCTTCGATCAGGGCGTCCAGAACGCCTTCGACTTCCCCGGCTTCGTCCCGGCCTACATCCGCCCGCTGTTCTGCCGTGGCGTCGGCCCTTTCCGCTGGGCCGCCCTGACCGGCGATCCTGAGGATATCCGCAAGACCGACGCGGCGATGAAAAAGCTGTTCCCCGACAACGCCGGCCTGCACCGCTGGCTCGACATGGCGGGCGAGCGCATCGCCTTCCAGGGCCTGCCGGCCCGCATCTGCTGGATCGGCTTGGGCGACCGCCACCGCGCGGGCCTGATGTTCAACGACATGGTCGCTTCGGGCGAGCTTTCCGGCCCAATCGTCATCGGCCGCGACCACCTCGACTCCGGCTCGGTCGCCAGCCCCAATCGCGAGACGGAGGCCATGCAGGACGGCTCCGACGCCGTCTCCGACTGGCCCCTGCTCAACGCCCTGCTGAACACCGCCTCGGGCGCCAGCTGGGTGTCCCTGCACCACGGCGGCGGCGTCGGCATGGGTTACAGCCAGCACTCCGGCGTGGTCATCGTCGCCGACGGCACGCCGGAAGCCGCCGCCCGCCTCGAGCGCGTTCTCTGGAACGACCCGGCCACCGGCGTCATGCGCCACGCCGACGCGGGCTATGAGATCGCCAGGGACGCCGCGCGCACCAACGGCCTGAACCTGCCCTCGATGGAGCGCTGAGCATGACGAACATCACCATCGGCGCCGCCCCCCTCACCCTGCCGCAGCTTCGTGCCGCGCTGGAAGGCCCCGTCACCGTCTCCCTGACCGACGCCGCCTGGGCGGATGTCGAAAAGGGCGCGGCGGTCGTCGCCGCCATCCTCGCCGAGGGTCGCACCGTCTATGGCATCAACACCGGCTTCGGTTTGCTGGCCAACACCAGCATTGCGCCGGAAGATCTTGAAACCCTTCAGAAGAACCTCGTCCTCAGCCACGCCTGCGGCGTCGGCGCCCTGCTGGACGCGGGCGTCACCCGCCTGCTGATGGTGCTGAAGATCGCCTCCCTGTCGAAGGGCGCCTCGGGCGTGCGTCGCGAGACGCTGGAGACCCTGATCGCTCTGGTGAACGGCGACGTCCTGCCCTGCATTCCGTCCAAGGGCTCGGTCGGCGCCTCGGGCGATCTGGCGCCGCTGGCCCACATGTCCTGCGTCCTGATCGGCGTCGGCGAAGCCAGGGCCGGGGGCGAGACCCTGTCCGCAGAGGCGGCGCTGGCCAAGGTCGGCAAGACGCCGGTCGTGCTCGGCCCCAAGGAAGGCCTCGCCCTGCTGAACGGCACCCAGTGCTCGACGGCGCTCGCGCTCGCCGGCCTGTTCGCCGCCGAGGCCGTCTTCGCCGCCGGCGTGGCGGCGGGCGCCCTGTCGGTGGACGCGCTGAAAGGCTCGGACGCCCCCTTCGACCACCGCATCCACGCCCTGCGCGGTCAGCCGGGTCAGATCGACGTCGCCGCCCGCCTGCGTGGCCTGATGACCGGTTCAGCCATCCGCGACAGCCACCGCGAGGACTGCCACAAGGTTCAGGACCCCTACTCCCTGCGCTGCCAGCCGCAGGTCATGGGCGCCACCCTCGACGTCCTGCGCAACGCCGCCGCCATGCTCCAGCGCGAGGCCAATGCCGTGACCGACAACCCGCTGGTCTTCATCGAGGACGGCGACGTGATCTCGGGCGGAAACTTCCACGCCGAGCCGGTCGCCTATGCTGCCGACCAGATCGCCATGGCCCTGTGCGAGATCGGCAATATCTCCGAGCGCCGGACCTCCATCCTGGTCGATCCGAAGATGAGCGAGCTGCCGGCCTTCCTCGTGAAGGAAAGCGGTCTGAACTCGGGCTTCATGATCGCCCAGGTGACCGCCGCCGCCCTCGTGGCCGAGAACCGAATGGTCGCCCACCCCTGCGTGATCGACACCGTGCCGACCAGCGCCAATCAGGAAGACCACGTCTCCATGGCGACCCATGGCGCCCGCCGCCTGCTGGATATGGCCGAGAACACGGCGACCGTGGTCGGGATCGAACTGCTGGCTGCAGCCCAGGGCATCGAGTTCCACCGCCCGCTGACCAGTTCGCCGGATCTGGAGAAGGTCTGGAGCATCGTCCGCGAGGCGGCCGCGCCCTACACCTCGGACCACTACTTCGCGCCGGATATCGAGCGGGCGACCGACGGCGTTCGCGCCGGCCGATACCGTCAGTTCGCGGGCGACCTGCTGCCGTCGGCCTGAGGCTGAAGCGGCGCCTTCTTCAGCGCCGTCAGGTTCGCCGAGCCGGTGCAGAAGCAGACGGTGCGGAGCTGCCGGATCACGATCTGGAAGTGGGTCACGACGGCCTCGGTCGAGACGGTCGCGGCGGCCAGAACGCCCGCGGCCTGCCCGACCATGTCCGCGCCCAGTCGCAGGGCGCGCGCTACGTCAACGCCGTCGCGCACCCCGCCCGAGCCGATCAGCAGGGTGCGCGGACAGGCCTGCCGCACCTCGACGATCGCCCGCGCCGTCGGCAGGCCCCAGTCGGCGAAGGCTTCGGCATGCTGCCGATCCGCGTCAGACAGGGCGCGTTCGCCCTCGACCAGCGCCCAGTTGGTGCCGCCGGCCCCCGCCACGTCCAGCCCGGCGACGCCCATGTCGGCCAGCCGTCGCGCCGTCGAGGCTGAAAGCCCCGAGCCTGTCTCCTTGACCACCACCGGCGCATCCAGTGACCGCACCAGCCGCTCCAGCGCAGCGCCCACGCCCCACCAGTCGTGGTTGCCCTCCGGCTGACAGGCCTCCTGCAGCGGGTTCAGATGCACGACGAGAGCGTCGGCCGCGACCATGTCCAGCACGCGCCGTGCCTCGTCCACGCCGAAGCCGCGGGTAAGCTGGGCCGCGCCGATGTTGGCCAGGATCGGCGTGTCCGGCGCCTTGAGCCTGAGCGCCATATCCAGCCCGGCCGCCTCGCCCTCCTCCAGCGCGGCGCGCTGGGAGCCGACAGCGAGGGCGATGCCGAGGTGCTGGGCCGCTTCTGCCAGCCGGGCGTTGATCGCCTCCGCCCGCGCCGGCCCGCCGGTCATGGCGCTGATCAGCAGGGGCGCCTTGAGGCGGCGACCGAGGAAGTCCGCGCCCAGGTCGATCTTGTCGTGGTCGAGATCCGGTAGCGCCTCATGCATGAAGCGCACGGCGTCGAAACCGCTGTCCAGCGCATGCCGGCCGCGGCCCGACAGGACCACGTCCAGATGCTGATCCTTGCGATCGGCGATTTCGGCCATACGCGCCTCCGGCCCGCCCAACGCGCGGACCTGCCGTTCCGATCCGCCTAGGACTTCTTCAACACGATCAGGGCGTAGGAGCCGGTCTGGCCTTGGGAGAAGGTCCCGGCCCGGATTTCGTACTCGCCATCGTCCGGGGCGGTCCATTCCAGCTTGGAGTGGGTGTCCGACAGCCCGTCGTCGTCCGCCGCCAGAGCCTCGAAGTCATCGCCATCGGCGTGGCCGATCGTGACGACGCTGTCGACCTCGTTGGAGACCATCAGGATGACCAGCTCCTCGCCCTCCTTCACCGTGATCCTATAGGCGTCATAGACGCTGTTGTTGTCGGCCGTGGCGTCGGCCTCGGTCAGCTCCCCGCGCGCCGTGGCTCCCACGAGGATGCTTCCGGGGACCGGCTGCGGACCACGGTCGGTCAGCTCCAGCGAGTAGAGCCCCTTGCCCTCGGACCCCAGCGGCGAGGCGCGGATCACATACTCCCCGTCTTCCGGCAGGGTGAACCGCAGCCGCGAGTCGAACCCTTCGCCCAGCCCGTCGTCGTCCTGCGACAGCGCCGAGAACTCCTCGCCCGCGAGACCGATCTGCAGATAGCTGTCGAAGTCCCCCGAGCGCATGATCGCCTGGATGCGCTGCCCCTGGGTTCCGGAGAAGACGAAGGCGTCGAACCCGCGATCCTGGGCATCGCGACCGTCATTCTCGTCGATCTCACCCTCGATGGTGCGGCCGAACACGATCGGCGCCGGCGGCTGCTCGGGCGGCACTTCCGATACCGTGATGCTGTAGTTACCCGTCCCCGACGAGAAGGCTCGCGCCTCGACGGTGTAGGTCCCGTTCGCCGGCAGCGTGTAGACCAGACGCGAGTTGGTCCCCACCGGCCCGCCATCGTCGTCGGTCGCCAGGCTGGTGCGGTCGGCGTCGAATAGCTCGAGGTAGGTGTCGAAGGCGCTCGACGTCATGTCGATCCGGACCCGCTGCCCTTCGCGCCCTTCAAAGCTGTAGAGGTCGGCCCGAACGCCGGCATCGTTCAGGGCGTCGTTCTCGCTCAGTTCGCCGCGGACGCGCTCGTCCAGACGAATCCGGCGCGCCTGAGGCGGCGGCGGCGCTTCCGACAGCGTCAGGCTGTAGGCGCCCTCGCGCCCCGCCGACAACGGGGCCGCGCGGATTTCGAACTGCCCGTTCTCGGGCGGCGTGAATGACAGGCGCGAGTTCAGGCCCGCGCCGGGCCCGTCGTCATTCATGGCCAGTTCGGCAAAGGCGCCGTTCACGAGCCGTCCCACGCGGACCACAGGATCGAAGGCGTCGCTGTCCAGTGCGATCAGAACACGCTGATCGGTCCGCCCGTTGAAGATGTAGCGGTCGTACTGCGCGCCATCGTCGCCCTCGGCGTCGCCTCCGGCGATTTCACCGCTCACCGTTTCGCCCACGCGGATCTGGACAGGATCTGCCGTCGGCGGCGCCGGCGGCCGCTCGACGAGGCTCAGGGTGTAGGCGCCGCCGGTGTCGATCCCCGACAGCGGCCGGGCGCGAATGACATAGACGCCCGGGTGGGGCGCCGTGAAACGCAGTCGCGAGTGGTAACCTTCACCCAGGCCATCGTCATCGCTGGCCAGCACTTCCCCCTTCGCGTCCCTGATATCGAGGAAGGAATCGAAGGCGTCCGAGCGCATGATCGCCTCGATCCGCTGGCCCGCGGCCAGTTCGACCGTCCAGACGTCGTAACGAACCTCGCCGTCGTCGTCTGTGGCGTCGCCTTGCCCGATGCTGTCCTCGACCGACGCCCCGATCTCGAGCGGACGCGCCTCCTGTGCGTGGGCGGCGCCTCCGAACGCGATAGCGATGGCCAGACTGCTGGCGGCGGCGAGAACGAACTGGCGCATGCATATCCCCTGGGAGTCGGACCCGATCATAGACGCCGAACCCCTTGCTCTGTAAACCGCGCGCACCGCACGATTCCTGACGACCGGAGCCGAAAACCCATGACGGCCGAACCCGCCCGCGCAACGTCCATCGATGGCAAGGCCTTCGCGGCCGGACTGGTTGACCGGGTCGCCGCCGCCGCCTCGCGGCTGGAAGGCGCGCATGGCGTGAAGCCGGGTCTCGCCGTGGTCATCGTCGGCGAGGACCCCGCCAGCCAGATCTATGTCCGCAACAAGGGCGAAACGACGCAGCGCGCCGGAATGCGCTCTGACACCCACCGCCTCCCCGATACGACGTCTCAGGAAGATCTGCTCCTGCTCATCGCCGCCCTGAACGCCGACGCAGGCATTCACGGCATTCTCGTTCAATTGCCCCTGCCGGCCCACATCGACAGCAGCGCCGTGCTGGATGCGATCTCGCCGGACAAGGACGTCGACGGCTTCCACGTCGTCAACGCCGGTCGCCTGGCCGTGGGACTGCCGGGCCTCGTCCCCTGCACCCCGCTGGGCTGCCTGATGCTTCTGAAGGCCGAGCTGGGCGATCTGACCGGCCTGAACGCCGTCGTCGTCGGCCGTTCCAACATTGTCGGCAAGCCGATGGCGCAACTGCTGCTGGGCGAGAGTTGCACGGTCACCATCGCCCATTCCCGCACGAAGGACCTGCCCGCCCTGTGCCGCGCCGCCGACATCCTCGTCGCCGCCGTCGGCCGTCCGGAGATGGTGCGCGGTGATTGGGTCAAGCCCGGCGCCACGGTCATCGACGTCGGCATCAACCGCGTTCCCTCGAAGGATCCGGTCAAGGCGGCGGAAGGCAAGACGCGGGTCGTCGGCGACGTCGCCTTCGACGAAGCCGCGGCCGTCGCCGGGCGGATCACCCCGGTCCCGCGCGGGGTTGGCCCCATGACCATCGCCTGCCTGCTGGCCAACACCTACACGGCCGCCTGCCGCTCCGTCGGCGTCGAGCCGGAATCGCTCGACGCCTCAATCTGATCGCTTGAACCCCTGACGATCCGGGCCAATAGTCCCGTTGTCGTCGTCAGGAGTTTCCGATGATCCGCCAGCCTCGCCTCGCAGCCCTCGCGGCCGCAGTCCTCCTGACCCCGGCCGTCGCCGGCTGCGGGATCAACGCGATCCCGACCAAGGAAGAGGCGGCCAAGGCGCGCTGGGCGGATGTCCAGTCCCAGTATCAGCGTCGGGCGGATCTGATCCCGAACCTCGTCGCCACCGTCCAGGGCGCAGCCATTCAGGAGCGCGCGACCCTGACCCAGGTGATCGAGGCCCGGGCCCGCGCCACCGGCGTGACCGTTACGCCCGAGACGCTCGACGACCCCGCCGCCTTCCAGCGCTATCAGGCCGCGCAGGGCGAGCTCTCGCAGGCCCTCTCCCGCTTGCTGATGATCACCGAGAACTATCCGACCCTGCAGTCGAACCAGAACTTCATCGCCCTTCAATCCCAGCTGGAAGGCACCGAGAACCGGATCGCCGTGGCGCGGCGCGACTACAATGAGGCCGTCCGCGACTACAACACGTCGCTTCGCACCTTCCCGACGACGATCTGGGCCAACACCATTCACGGCGGTTCGGAGCCCATGCAACTGTTCAGCGCCACCGAGGCCGCCCAGACGGCGCCGAACGTCAACTTCGACGGTCTTGGCCCCGCGCAATCCGGCCCGCCGGCCGGGTCTTCATCCGCCGCCCCCGGCTCGGCGCCGCCCGCGGCTCCGGCCCCTGCCCCGGCCCAGTGATCGTCAATCCGTGAGCGCTCCGTCCCTTCGCCCAGCTGCCGCGCATCTGGCCGGGTTGATCGCCGTCGCTTTCGCCGCGCTGTGGCTGTCCACGGCCCCGGCCGCGGCGCAGGGCGGTCCCGACTTCCCGCCACTGACCGGGCGGATCGTAGACAACGCCAATCTGCTTTCACCCGAGGCGGAGCGCAGCCTCACGACCAGGCTGGAAGCGCTCGAGCGCGACACCACCGATCAACTGGTGATCGTCACCGTGCCCGATCTCGAGGGCTACGAGATCGAGGAATACGGCTACCGGCTGGGACGGGAATGGCAAGTCGGCCAGGCCGACCGGAACAACGGCGTTTTACTGATTGTTGCGCCGACCGAGCGCAAGGTACGCATCGAGGTCGGGTACGGCCTCGAGCCGGTTCTGACGGACGCCCTGTCGGCCCTCATCATTCACGACCAGATCCTTCCTTCCTTCCGTCAGGGCCGCTTCGAGCGGGGCATCGTCCAGGGCGTGGACGCGATCGACGAACAGTTGAGACTGGACCCGGAGGCCGCGAGGGCGCGGGCGGAGGCCGCCGATCATCCGCCTTCGCGCGCGCCGATCGGTCCCGCCATCCTGATCACGGTCGTCTTCGTCCTTCTGGCTCTCTCCATCATCGGCGGCGTCGCCGGGCGTGGACGCCGTCGCCGGGGCCGTCGCCGCAATGGCGTCTCGCCCGCACTGATCTGGGCCGCGTCGGAGATCGCGAGCAGCCGGAAATGGGGCGGCCGAAGCGGCGGTGGTTTCGGCGGAGGCTTCAGCGGCGGTGGCGGCAGCTTCGGCGGCGGAGGAGCATCCGGCGGATGGTGACCCAACTGACCCCCGAGGCCCACCAGCGGGTCGCTGACGCGATCGTCAGGGCCGAGGCGCAGACCTCCGGCGAGATCTTCTGCGTCCTGTCCCGGCAGGTCTCCAGCTATCGCAATGTCTCGCTGGCCTGGGCGGCCGCGGCGGCCCTCCTGCTGCCGTTGGCGCTGATCCCGCTCGGCTTTGAGCCGTCGTGGGTGCCCGGCTTCTCCGATGGCTGGGAGGCGGCACACCTGGCCGCGCGAGAGCTGACGATCGGCCAGGCGATCGGCGCCTACGCCCTGATCCAGTCCGCGGTCTTTATCGTCGTGCTGCTGATCACCTCGATCCCTCTGGTCAGGCTTCTGGTCACGCCGCGCAGCATCCGTCGCGCCCGCGTCCGTCGCGCCGCGCTGGAACAGTTCCTCGCCCACGGCCTGCATGTGACCGAACGCCGGACAGGCGTGCTGATCTTCGCCGCCATCGAGGATCACCAGGTCGAGATCATCGCCGACGAGGGCATCCATTCGAAGGTCGACCGCGAGGTCTGGGCTGACGCGGCCGAGGCCCTCGCCGCGGCGCTGAAGCGCAACGATCCCGTCGAGGGCTTCGAGGCGGCGATCGGGCTTTGCGGCGAGGTTCTGGCAGAGCATTTCCCGCCCTCCACCGGCGACAGGAACGAACTGGCGGACCGTCTCGTCATCATCTGATCGCAACCCGCCTCCCTGAAGTCGCATTCAGGGAGGACACGACCGCCTGGTCCGACTGCACGGCCGCTTCGGAAGTTCATGCCCCGCCTTCTCACCTACAACGTTCATCGCTGCGTCGGCGTCGACCGCAAGCTGGATGTCGGCCGGATCGCCGGCGTGATCGGCGAGTATCAGCCGGACATCGTCTGCCTGCAGGAGCTGGATGTCGGTCGCGCGCGAACAGGCTATGTCGATCAGGCCCAGTCGATCGCCGACAAACTGGCGATGTCCTATCATTTCCATCCGGCAATGAAGGTCGAGGCCGAGCTGTACGGCGACGCCATCCTGACCCACCTGCCCGAGCGACTGATCCGGTCGGGGCCGCTGCCGACCATTCGCGGTGTACCGGGCCTCGAGCCGCGAGGCGCGCTCTGGGTCGAGGTCGAGATCGGCGAGGCCCGGCTGAACGTCTTCAACACCCACTTCGGACTGGTCCCACGCGAGCAGCGCCTGCAGGCGGCGGCCCTGACCGGCGAACAATGGCTGGGACACGCCGACTGCGAGGGGCCGACCCTGCTGACCGGCGACTTCAACGCCACCTCGGTGACCCGGCCGTACCAGACGCTTGTGCGCAAACTGGCGGACGCCCAGCGGCTGCTGGGGCTCAAGCCGTCGGTGAAGACCTTCCCGTCCGGTTTCCCGGCGATCCGCATCGACCACTGCTTCGTCAGCCCTCACATCGAGATCAAGGCGGTCAGCGCCCCGTTCTCGCCGTTGGCCCGCATCGCCTCGGATCACCTGCCCCTGATCGTCGACTTCGAGATCAGAACTTCCTGACGGCCTGATGCTGCGACGTCACCCGTCGCTTCCACGGCCGGAACGCATCGCCCACCGAGGTCGGATCGCCCAGCTGGAACTCGGCGATCATTTGTTCCAGCCGCGAGGGCGGAGTCGCGCCCAACAGTTTGATCCGCCCGGTATCGAACCGTTGCACGGCCTGTCCCGCCGACTCCGTCAGCGCCTCCGCCGCGGCGAACTCTTCCGTCGTCACTCCGATCCAGTGCCCCATCGTCCGATGCCGGTAGCGTTGGATCGCCGCCCTGCCCGCCTCGGTCGTCGGCGCCGCGGCGACATCGCACTCCGTATCGAAGCCGAACGAACGATTGTTCAGGTTGGTCGAGCCAATCCGCAGGATCTCATCGTCGATGATCGTCATCTTCGAGTGAACGATGATGCGATCGCCGCCAGTCGTGTGCGGGGTATAGGCGAAGAACCGATTGTTCCGGTCCGCCTGCTCCAGCCGGTACAGAACCTCGGACCGGGCCGTGTCCATCGTCATGCGGTCGAACCAGCTGGGGCTGCCGCCCGTGCTGACCAGCACCACCTCGGGGCCGTCCCACTCCGTCAGCCGCTCCGCCAGCGCCGACGCGATCAGCGGCGAAGTGAAGTACTGGTTCTCCATATAGATCAGGCGTTTCGCTCGCCGGATCAGATCGAGGTGCAGCGCCTCATTCTCGCGCACCTCATCATCGCCCCGCCCCGGTTCGGTGCGTGCGATGGCGACCGGCGTGTCCACCAGATCCGGCTCGACCCCGTCAGGCCAGGGATCGTCCTCGCCGATCTCGACCACGGTCTCCTCGCCGGTCGCCCGCGTCCAGCGCTTGCGCGCCAGATCCCCCAGCGCGAGGGCGGCGGGCCCGTCCATGACACACATGACCTCGTGCCGCGGGGGCGCGATCACCCCGGACGGCTGACAACGTCGGGGATCGTCGTCCAGATGCTCGTCGCTGTCCCAGCGGTCGACCGAAATGTCCCCGCCGCCACAGAAGGCCACCGCGTCATCGATGATCACCACCTTCTGATGGTGGCAGGCGCCCAGCGGTACGAAGGGGTCCAGCCGCAGCTCGACCATCCGCTTGCGGAACCACGCCTGCGCGCGGTGCGGGAAGAAGCCCTGCGAGGCGGCGATCAGCAGCGGTGACTTCCAGATCAGCAGGCGGACATCCAGCTCCGGCCGCGTCTTCACCATCATGCGCAGCAGATGGCCGACCTGATCGGTGTGCTCGTCGATGGCCCCCTCGACATCCAGTCGCGTGCGCGGATCGAACTGCCAGCCCAGCACCACGACGGACCGCCTCGCCTTCAACAGCGCCGAGTGCAGAGCCTTGAAGTAGGCCCCGTTCTCCATGAGCACGGCGAACCGTCCGGCGCGTTCGACGCGCCAGCAGTTCCGGCCGGGTTCGAAAACCTTGTCGTCCAGATCGTCCATGCCACCCGCACTGACCGATTCGCATGACGGCGGCATGCGTCTCACCCGTCAGGAGACGCGCCGTGACGCTTTCCGTTCCATCCTCGCGGCGCTGCGGTCAATAGTCACGCTTGATCGGCGGGTTTGGATTGTCCTGACGACGGATTGGGCGCATAATCGTTACATTCATTCGCAGGGGGATCGGCGGTGCAAGCGCTGGTCGAGCTTATTACCGGACTGGTGGCCATGCTCGCCGCGGCAGCGCTCTCGCTGTTCGGCGTGGACATGAACGCGCCTGAAAAGCCCCGAGCGGAGATCCACCGCGTCCGTGATTGCGGTGACGGTGCGAGCAATGCGGTCTTCACCGCATCGGCCGAACGCAAGAGCAACTGCTGATCCACAACCGGACATCCCCCGGTTTCGTCAGGCTTCACCTTCCCGCGCCGCCACTGACCCGTTAGGGTCGTGAAACGCCTTGCGCGCCTGAAGTCTCCGTAATTCAGCAAGATCGTCGTGTGATGAAGCCTCCTCGCCAACGGCAGCCGTTGAACCTGACCAATCCGGAGCCGGAATCCGCGTCCGAACCGGACAAGGTCGCCGTCGAGGCGACTGTCGGGTCCGGTCCGGTTGAACGGCCGATGTCGGAGCGTCGCCGCCGTCGCCTCGCCGAGGAAAAGGCCGCCGCCGAGCGCGCCGCGGCCGAGGCGGAGGAACGGGCTCGCGTTCGGGAAGCCGAACTGGCCATCGTGGCGGAGCCGCCGCCGCTGGCGCAGTCCGCCGACACCCCGCCCGCCACCCTCGGCCCCGTGAGTCAGCCGGTCATTCGTCGCCGGGAGCCCGTGCCGAGCGGATCGAACGCCTATCTGGTCGCCGGTTTCGCCTCGGCTCTGTGGATCGCCGGCGTCGCCGCCTGGGCCGCGTTCGAGACAGGATCAGCCGAAATCGAGCCCCTGCGTCTGGCCCTCTACGCCCTGATCGCCCTCGCCCCCGCCGGCCTCGCCATCATGCTGGCCCACGCCGTTCGTCAGGGCGCCGGGCTCGCGGCCGAGACCCGCCGCGCGCGCGAGCTGTCCGAGGCCCTCGTCGCCCCGACCGCCCTCGCCGCCCAGCAGACCGGCGAAGTCCTGCAAAGCCTGCGCACCGACATCGACCAGGCCTCTCTCGCCGCCGAACGCGCTCGTCGCGACATGCAGTTGCTTCGCGAGGCTCTGGCCGAGGAAACCGCCCGCCTGAACGAGGCCGCGGAGACCGCCGGCCGCACCGCCCGTCGTCTCGTCGAGGAACTGGGCGGAGAGCGTGAGCAGCTTCAGGGCCTCGGGACCCAGCTCGATACCCAGGCCACCGGGGTGCTGGACGCCGTCGAGCGCCAGTCGCGCATGGTCGTCGACGCTTCCGATCTCGCCCAGACCCAGCTCCGTGAAGCCGAGGCCGCGCTCGCCGCCCGCGCCGCCGATCTGGCCGCCGCTGCCGGCGAGGCCCAGGACGCCGCCCGCGTGGCCGCCGACGATCTGGCCCGCCAGACCCTGCGCCTCGAGAACGCCGGCTCCGGCGTCGCCGAGCAGATCCAGTCGGTCGAGGAAGGCCTCGGCCAGCAGCGCGCCGCCCTGGTCACCGCCGCCTACGCCCTCCGCACCGATCAGGAGGACTTCTCCGCCCAGGTCGAGAGCCAACGCGCCCAGCTAACCGAGCAGCTCTCCGCTGCGCGCTCGGCCGCCGGCGAGCTGGACGAGACCTCGAGCCGCACCACCGACACCATCAAGGATCTGGTCGAGGCCGCCGCCGATCAGTTCCGCGCCCTCGTCGAGATGTCCCAGCGCGAAGCCGACAGCTTCGACGCCGCCACCAAGGTCGCGCTGGATCGCTTCGAAGCCCTCGCGGCCGACGCCCGCGACGCTCTGGTCGAGGAAACCCGCCGGGCGATGGAAGCCCTGCAGGCGACGGCTGAGGATTCCCGCGCCGCAGCCGCCGAAGCCGTCGAGCAGGCCCAGCTCCGCGCCGATCGGCTCAGCGAGTCCCTGTTCGACGCCGCCCGCAAGGCCGACGAGGCCGCTGACGCCCGCGTCGAGAGCGCCCGCAAGATCGTGTCGGAGTCCGGCTCACTGGTCGATCAGGCCGGCGAACGCGCGCTGGAGCGTCTCGAGGTCACCGTCGAACGGATGGAAACCGCCCTCGCCCGCATCGACGAGGCGATCGGCGATCTGGACGACCGTTCGATCCGCCTGCCCGACGAAGCCCGCAAGCGCGTCGAGGAAGTCCGCGCCTCGGTCGAGGAAGGCCTGACCGCCCTGTCCGCCGCCTCGCAGCGCGCTGCCGCCGACACCGAGGCGCTAGACGCCAGCTTCCAGGAGCGCGTGCGCCGCAACTACGACATGCTGACCGAGGCCGTGCGCCTGATGGGCGTGGTGTCCGGCGAGGCGCCCGGCGCCGTCGCACGTCGCCGCGAGGCCGCCCCTCTCCTGCCGACGGAACCGGCGCCGGCACGCACCCCGCCCCGACGCGAGGAGCGCGGCTTTGGCCTGCGCGGTCGCCTGAAGCTGGAGCCGACGCCGACATCGCCGGCCCCGGACCGCCTGGATTGGGCAGATCTCGTCGACGATCAGGCGGATGAAGCGCCGCTGGACCTCGAAACGCCAGTCATGCCGGCCGGCCCTTCCGCAGGAGAAAGCACCGAGGTGCTGGCCGGGAAGCTGGTCGCCGCGATCCGGCGCATGGGGGTCGATCCCAATGCCCTGCTGCCCCGCTCACGGGTCGAGGAGGCCGCCTCGGCGCTGGCGCAGCACGACGCCGACCGCGCCCGCCAGATCGTGCGCCGCGTGGCTCCGGCCGCCGTGCGCAGCGTTTCCCGCCGCGTCCTGACCGATCCGGACCTGCGCGCCGACTCCGAAGCCTTCGTCCGCGCATTGGGCCGGGAACTGGACGGGTTCGCCGACCAGGGCGACGCCGGCGCGGTTCTCGCGCGCCTGACCACGGATGGCGGGCGGGCCTTCATGCTGCTGGACGCCGCCATCGGCGACCTGTCCTGATGCGGGTTTCATCTTGACGGACCCGCGCCCAACCCACACGGTGTGACCAGTTGTCACGTTACTGTCACGATAGACCCGCCGCATGACCGCCGAACCCGACGCGACGCAGACGGATCAACGACCCGCGATCGTAATTTGTGCGTGGGACGCCGACGAGACGGGCTGGGACCCGGTCGAAGACCTGTCCGGCGAGCCCTGGAACCCGACAGGCGCACGAACCGTCGCCGTACCGGCGGACGCTCCGACACGTCTCGCCGACCAGCTCTCCGATCACCTGCGTGACCCGCGCTGTCGGGGACTGCTGCTGGTCGGCCGCACCCAGCGCACCGGCGGTTTCCAGCTTCAGCTGCGCGCCGAGCACCGGGCTCCGGATGGTGCGCGCTCGGACCACGGCACGGCCCCCAGCGTGGCTCGCGCCACCGCCCCCATCGCCGAGATGGTGCGCGCGCTTGGCGAAGCCGGCGTCCCGGCCGCGGCGACTTCGGAAGCCGAGGACGATACCGGCACCTTCCTGCTCTATAGCGTCTTGTCCGGCCTGCCGGACGGCATCGACACCCCGGCCATCGGCATGCTCCGCGCGCCGGAAAGCGCCACCGACGCCGCCTTCACCAAGGCCGTGAAGACCGCAGCCCAAGCGATGGCGCGCCACCTCTCGCCGATCAGCCGTGCCCGGGCGATCTAGACGAGACGGGTCCTGAGGCTGGCGGCGGCCAACAGGCCCGCACCCGCCATCGCCGCCATCGCCAGATAACCGCCCGCGCCGAAGCGATCGTACAGGGTCCCCGCCGCAGCGGTGGCCAGCCCGATGAGCAGCCCCGCCGACAGCACCGAGCTGAGCGTCTGCGCAGCCGTCTGGCTGTCTCGCGGCGCCAGACGCTCCACCAGTTGAACCCCGGCAAGGAAGGTGGCCGCGAAGGTCAGGGCGTGCAGCGCCTGCAACGGCCACAACAGCCACAGCGGCGGCGCGAACGCCATCGCGGTCCAGCGCAGCACCGCGACGCCCGAACCGACCATCAGCAGGCTCCACGGCCCGATCCCGACCTTTCGCCGCCAAGGCTCGAACACCCACATCAGAGCGATCTCGACCACCACCCCGAACGCCCAGAGCTGGCCGGTCACCGCCTCGCTGATCCCCTGCGCCTTCCAGAGGATGGTGGAGAACCCGTACTGGAAGGCATGCGCCGCCTGCACCGCCCCGACGGCGAAGATGGCGGTCATGAAGATCGGGTCCTTCATCAGCCGCCCCAGCCCCCGGAAGCGCTCCATGCCCTTCAGCGGCGCTCCCTCCCCGACCGGCTCGTCCGGCAGCAGGAAGGCGCCTGCCAGACCGATGCCGACGCCCAGCACGGTGATCCAGATCACAACCAGATCTATGGGGGCCCTGAGCAGCAGCGCGCCCATGCCGACGTTGACGACCACGAAGGCCGCCGAGCCGAAGCCGCGCGGCAGGGCGAAGGTGAACCCGTCCCGACTCGCAAGGCGAAGGGTCAGAACATCGGTCAGGGGGATCAGGGCCGCCGCCGCAGTCGCACCGACGAACCAGCAGAGCCCTCGCACCGGCAGGAACTCGAACAGCCCGGCCCCGCCGTACCCCGCCGCCATGACCAGACCCAGAAGCGCGATCGGCGTGCGGCGGCTGCGGAAACCATCGGCCCAAACCGCCAGCAGCGGCCCCGTAATCACCCGCCCCAGCATGGGCGCCGCCAGCAGCAACCCGATGGCCGCGCCATCCAGCCCCTGCTCCCGGAACCACAGGCCGGCGAACGGCAGGCTGACCCCGCTGGCGCCGAACAGCAGCACATATTGCAGGGCCATGCGGCGCGCGGAGTTCATGGCCGGGAACTAGCAGACGACGGACATTCTGTCGGCTAGGTTCGACTCATGAAGATCGACCGGATTCTCCTGGCCTTTGCGGCCCTGAACGGCGCCATGGCGGTGGCCCTCGGCGCCTTCGCGGCCCACGGCGCGGGGCCAGCGGTGAAAACCCTGCTGACGACCGGCTCGCACTACCAGATCGTCCACGCCCTGCTGGCCGTGGTGTGCGCCCTTTGGCCCGCGCGCACAAAGCTGGTCACAATCGGTGGGTGGCTGTCCGTGTCCGGCGGACTGATCTTCGCCCTCGCCCTGTCGTCGATCGGCCTGCTCGGCCTTCGCGTGATGGGGGCCGTGGCTCCAATCGGCGGCCTCCTCATGATCGCCGCCTGGCTTTTACTTTTCGTTGCCGCATTCCAGTCACATTCCGACGTCGCCGAGTAAGAGAGACCAGTACCGCATGGCCTTCCCCGCGCCTGAAACGCCCCGTCGCGACCTGTTTCCCGAGATCGAGCCCTATGCCACCGGCTTCATGCCGACCGGCAGCGTGCACGAGGTCTGGTACGAAGAGTGCGGCAACCCGCAGGGCCTGCCCGTGGTCGTCCTGCACGGCGGACCGGGCGGCGCGGTCAATCCGGGCATGCGTCGCTATTTCGACCCGGCGAAGTACCGGATCGTGATGTTCGACCAGCGCGGCTGCGGCAACAGCCGCCCGAACGCCTCGCTGGAAGAGAACACCACCTGGACACTGATCGAGGACATCGAGCGCCTGCGCGAACTGCTGGGCATCGAGCGCTGGGCGGTCTTCGGCGGCAGCTGGGGTTCGACCCTGTCGCTGGCCTACGCCATCACCCATCCGGAGCGGGTCACCGCCCTTCTGCTGCGCGGCATCTTCCTGCTGACGAAGCCGGAACTGCACTGGTTTTACCAGGACGGCGCGTCGCAGATCTTCCCGGACGCCTGGGAGAAATTCCTCGAGCCCATCCCCGAGGCCGAGCGGGGCGACCTGATGGGCGCCTACTACAAACGGCTGACCGGCGACGACAAGGCCGAGCGTGAGCGTTGCGCCATCGCCTGGTCCAGCTGGGAGGGCGACACCGTCAGCGTCCAGGGCCCCGACGCCCGCCCGGACAAGTTCGCCGATCCCGAATTCGCCGTCGCCTTCGCCCGCATCGAGTGCTGG
This sequence comes from Brevundimonas kwangchunensis, assembly GCF_039523815.1. Classification (NCBI taxonomy): domain Bacteria; kingdom Pseudomonadati; phylum Pseudomonadota; class Alphaproteobacteria; order Caulobacterales; family Caulobacteraceae; genus Brevundimonas; species Brevundimonas kwangchunensis. Next base: position 511,641 of record NZ_BAAAGA010000005.1, read on the forward strand.
TACTTCATGAACGGCGGCTTCTTCCCCGAGGAAGGCTGGCTGCTGAAGAAGGTCGACCGCATCCGCCACATCCCGTGCTGGATCGCCCAAGGGCGTTTCGACGTCGTCACCCCGATTACCAGCGCCTGGGCTCTGCACCGCGCCTGGCCGGAAGCGAAGCTCGACATCGTCAAGGACGCCGGCCACGCCTCCAGCGAACCCGGCATCATCGACAGCCTCGTCCGCGCGACGGACTGGGCGGCGGGGCTTTAGAAGCTACCCCTCCGTCTCGCCGGCTGACGCCGTCGAGCCACCTCCCCACTGCGTGGAGAGGTGAACGCGAACCCTCACCTCTCCACCGAAGGTGGGGAGGGTGACCGCCGCCGAAGGCGGGGGTGGAGGGGTTAGTGCCGCCCCTTACTTGGGGTTCGTCTTCTCCACCAGCTCCGACAGCTGGAAGCCGATCCGGCGCGCCGGACGCTCATCGGGCTTCTTGCGGGCGTCCAGCAGGACATTGATCTGGGCGTAGTGCTGGATCAGGCGCACCGGTCGCCCCTCCCCGTTCCGGCCGAGGAACAGGATGAAGTCCGGCCCCCAGAAGCCGACATCCTCGATCTGCATGACGCCGTCGCCCGGCAGGCCGACGATGCGCGCGCCGATCTCCTCGTCCTTGTCGAGCGTCTTCTCATAATCCTCGATCAGCTTGGACAGCCGCACGAACGCCCACTCGGCGGGATTCTCGCGCATGCGCACGCCGTCGGTCAGGGCCGCCGCCTGTTCGGGCGTGGCCGTCGGCAGGACGGGCTCGGGACAGGGTCGGTCTCCGCAATCGGAGAACATCGAGGCGGGGGCGGTGACGGGCGCGTCGGGCTTCGGCGTATCGGACATGGCTTCAGCCTAACGCCCGAAACGCCGGATCAGAACAGCCCCGTGCCCTTCGGCAGTTCGGCGTAGCGGTGTACCCGCGTCGACAGCACCAATCCAAAGCCGAACATCACCGTCATCATCGACGAACCGCCGTAGGACAGGAGCGGCATCGGCACGCCCACGACCGGCGCCATCCCCATCACCATCGCCCCGTTGATCAGCACGAACAGGGCGAAGAACGCCGTCATTCCCGCCGCAGCGATCCGGCCAAAATGGCTGTGCGCAAGCGAGGCGATGCGCAGGGCGATCAGGATCACCCCGACATAGCAGGCCAGCATGAAGAAGGAGCCGACGAAGCCGAACTCCTCGGCCACGGTCGAGAAGATGAAGTCGGTATGCCGCTCGGGCAGGAACTCCAGCTGGCTCTGGCTGCCCAGCCCATAGCCCTTGCCCAGCAAGCCGCCGGAACCCAGCGCAATCTTGGACTGGATGATGTTGTAGCCCGTGCCCGACGGATCGGCTTCGGGGTTCAGGAAGGTCAGCACCCGGTTGCGCTGGTAGTCGTGCATGCCGAACATAACGAAGGGCGGGATGATCGCGACGGCCGCCGCGGCACCGGCCGCGATCACGCGCCAGCTCAGGCCCGCCACGAACATGATCAGCGCCCCGGTCAGGCCGATGATCATGGCCGAACCCAGATCGGGCTGCTTGGCCACCAGAATGAACGGCAGGCCGATCATGCCCGCCGGGACGATCAGCTTCCACGACCAGCGGGCCTCCTTGGCCGTGTGGTTGTGGTACCAGCGGGCCAGGGCCAGCACGAGACCCAGCTTCATGAACTCGGCGGGCTGGATGCGAATGAAGCCCAGGTTCAGCCAGTTGCGCGCGCCGCCGGCGACATAGCCCAGCGGCGTGAACTCGATCATCAGCACCAGAACCAGCAACACGCCGTACAGCGGGTAGGCCGCGCGGAACCACCACTTCGGGTGCACCATCGCCATAGCCAGCATGACGACGACCAGCATGCCGAAGCGGATCAGATGCTTGATCGCCCACGGCTGCCAGTGGCCGCCCGCGATCGAATAAAGCATGGCCGTGCCCATGCCGGCGATCACGCACAGCAAGGCGATCAACCGCCAGTCCAGCTCGCTGATCTTGGTCGAAAGCCGGTCCCGCTCGCCGGGACGCGTCAGCGCCGAGGCGGTCATTGCGGGGGCTCCCCTTCCGGCGGGACAGGAAGACCGACGTCAGTTGCGACGTCACCTGTCGGCTCGGCGGCGCCCAGCGCTCCGGCCTCGTGGGAGCCCGGATCTTCTGTCTCGGCGAAACCATCCTGTTCGAGGCGTTGCCGGATTTCCGGGTCCTTCAGCAGGGCGACCTTCATCACCTCGCGGGCGCGGGGCGCGCCGGCGGTGCCGCCGCCCATGCCGCCGTGCTGGACGATGACCGAGACGGCGTAGCGCGGATTGTCGATCGGCGCGTAGGCGATGAAGAGGTTGTGGTCCTTCTGGGCCCACGGCCGCCCCGCGCCCTTGCGCGAGCCCGAGCCATAGTTGCGGGCCTGCGCCGTGCCGGTCTTGCCCGCCATGCGCACCGCGCCAAGCCCCAGCTGACTGTTGCGGAAGCCGGTCCCGCCGACGTCCGTCACCCGGTTCATGCCGTCACGCAGGATGGCCAGCAGCGACGGGTCGTAGGGAAGATCCTCCACCTCCCCGGACGACGGGCGCTCGACACCGCCCACCGACTTGATCAGGCGTGGCATCACAGCCTTGCGGCCATTGGCGAGGCGGGAGGTGTAGACGGCCAGTTGCAGGGCGTTGACGGTCAATGCCCCCTGCCCGATCCCGTAGCTGGGCGTCTCGCCCGGATACCACCGGCCGTCGCCCCGCACCGGATTGCGCCGCCGCCATTCGCGGTCGGGCACCAGTCCGGCGTTCTGATTGCCGACGCCGAGGTCGAACTTCTGACCGAAGCCCATGGTCCGCGCGACCTCGGCGATGGCGTCTGGGCCGATCTCGACCGCGAGGGTCATGAAGTAGACGTTGCACGAGTTCTTGATCGCGTCGCGCATGTCCTGCGACCCGTGGGTGGCGTGACAGGCGAAACGACGGCCCAGATAGAAGCCGCCATTGCAGAAGATGCGACGATCCGGGTTGGCGCCTTTGATCAACGCGGCCAAGCCGGTCACCGGCTTGAAGGTCGAGCCCGGTGCGAAGACCCCGTTGATGGCCTTGTCGGTCAGCGGCCTGCGCTCATAGTCGGCCCAGGCGCGATAGATCGAGCTGGGCACGCCGGCGACGAACAGGTTGGGGTCGAACGACGGCGCCGACACCATGCACAGGATGTCGCCGTTGCGGACATCCATCACCACGCAGCTGCCGGCCTCCTCCCCGAACACCTCGAGCGCGCGGTTCTGGATGTCGGCGTCCAGCGTCAGGACCACGTCCTTGCCCGGCACCGCCGGACGCGAACCGCCGGCATCCTCGGCCACGACGCGTCCGCGGGCATCCACCTCGACGCGCGTGCCGCCGGCTTCGCCGCGCAGGTCAGTGTCGAAGGACTTCTCGACCCCCTGCCGGCCGATGCGGAAACCCGGGTTGAACAGCAATTCCGGAACCTTCTCGCCCCGATCGCGGATCGCGGAGATATCGCGATCGTTGGGCTTGGCCACATAGCCGATCACATGGGCGAAGGAGCCGCTGAACGGATAGAACCGCGCCTCGTTCATGTCCGCCATCACGCCCGGCAGCTCGTTGGCGTACATGTTGACCTTGGCGAACTCTTCCCAGGTAAGGTCGCTTTTGACCGGCACGGGCGAGAAGCGCGGCGCGGCGTTGACCTCGCGAATGATCGAACGGCGACGGTCGACCGTGTCGGGCAGCAGCTGCCCCAACAGATCCAGCGTCTGGTCCAGATCCTTGGTCTCGTCCCGCACCACCAGCACGCGGAAGCTAGGCCGGTTGCCGGCGATCACCACGCCGTTACGGTCCAGGATGCGGCCGCGCGGCGGCGGCACGAGGCGGAAGTTGAACTGGTTGTTCGACGCCAGCGTCGCATACTGCTGCGACTGGATCACCTGCAGCTGGGCCAGCCGCCCGGTCAGGGCCAGGCCGCCCAGCGCCGTCAGCCCGCCGACCACGAATGTGCGGCGCAGGAACGAACCCTGCCGCTCGTTCGGATCGGAGAAGAAGATGGACGGTTCCGAGCTCATCGGAACCTCACGTCGCCGTCCTCGAACCGCTCGATCAGGTGGTTCGCGAACGGGAAGAGCAGCAGGGTCGGCACGACCTGACCGATAAGAGCCAGGATGCTCGGAGGCCGGCCGGCGACGATGGTCGTGATCAGATAGGCGATGGTGAAGGCCAGGCCGCAGCAGGCCGAAAACCAGACGAACAGCACCGCCGTGTCCTGCCCCATCAGGAAGCTGCGGGAGAACAGGACCACGGAATAGACGGCCAGCAGCGCCAGCGACCACAGCCCCAGCGTCCCGCCGAGGATGAAGTTCAGGAACAGGCCCAGTACCATCAGAACGACCGGCGCGAGGATCGACGGACGGATCAGCGGCCAGGCGAAGGCCAGCACCAAGGGGATGATCGGCTCGGGCAGGTTCAGGCCGAACACCTGCACCGGCGTGGCCAGCACGAAGGTGATCGCGGCGGAGATCAGGGCCGGATAGACGATCCACTGCATCGGCCCGATGACGCGGACCGCGACCGGGCGTCTCATTCCTCGTCTCCCGCAGGAGGCGTGGCGGGTTCGGGCGCGACGGCCGCAGGCGCCGCTGGCCTCGGGGCCGGGCGCGCGGCAGGAGGCGGCGTCGTGGTCCGGGGCTGCGCCGCAGGCGGAGGCGTCGCCCGCGCAGCGGCGGCCG
>NZ_BAAAGA010000005.1:516369-545129 GCF_039523815.1 Brevundimonas kwangchunensis
CGCAGCGGCGGCCGCGGCGGCGTTGTCCGCGCGAATGCGTTCGGCCTGGGCGGCGGCTGCGGCGTCGCGGCGGGCGGCGGCGTCACGAATGGCGACGGCCTGCTCGCCGGTGGCTTCCGGCAAGGTGTTCAGCGCCGTCAGCGGCGCGGCGTTCAGGTCGTTCGCGCCGATCAACTGACCGAAGTCCTCGAACAGCATGATGCGGACGTAGTCGATGGCGCCCCGGTCGCTGAACAGCTTCACGCGCCACGAGCCGTCGATGCCCTTGGCGGCCACGCCGATCGGCACGCCGCGCGGGAAGCCGCCGCCGTCGCCCGAGGTCAGGATGCGGTCGCCCGCCTGGACCGAACCGACGCCGCGAACGAACTCCAGACGCGGATTGCCCGACCCGTCGCCCGACAGGATGGCGCGAGCGTCCGTGCGGTCGATCAGCACCGGCACGCGGCTGGCGACGTCGGTCAGCAGCAGCACGCGGCTGACGTTCGACGAGGTGCCGACCACGCGGCCGACGAGGCCGTGTTCGTTGATGACGGGGTTGCCGACCTTCACGCCGCTGCCAGCGCCGTTGTCGATCAGGCGGGCGTTCGAGAACGGACCCCGCGCATCCAGCACCGAGCGGGCCGTGACCATCTGCACGTCCGGCTGCGGCCGGATGCCCAGCATGGCTTCGTAGCGGGCGTTGACGTTCTTCAGGGCGATGGCTTGGTCACGCCACGGCGCCAGCTCGGCCAGTTCGCGCTTCAGGCGGCGGTTCTCGGAGACGGCGAAGAAATAGCCCCGGATGCCGTCGCTGGCGGCCCCGAACCAGCGCACCGGCGCGGCGAAGACGCCGCCGACCGGACCGGCGACGGTCTCCACGCCCGCCCGCACCGGCTGATACGGCGAGGCCTGGGCTCGCGAGTCGCTGATGACCAGCAGGATGGCGCCGATCGCGCACACGACGACGGCCACGGCCGCGGTCCAGACCAGCGGCACCTTGATGTTCTCGAACGGTCCGTCGCGAAACGCCACGGCGCGCCTTCCTGTGATTAGGGAATCGGCGGGACGCCCCCAGCCGATTTGCCGAGCCTATCGCAAAATCCGGGCCAGTTGGAAACTGGTGTAACCCCTGTGATGACAGGGATTTGAGGCGGTGTTTCGACCTTGACGCTTCAGAGCGCCGAGTCGAGCACGCCCTTCATCCAGCGCGGATGCTCCAGCACGCGGCCGCAGCCGATGGCCACGCACGACAGCGGATCGTCGGCGACCGACACCGGCAGGCCGGTGTGATCGCGGATTTCCGCGTCCAGACCACGCAGCAGCGCGCCGCCGCCGGTCAGCATGATGCCCTTGTCGGCGATGTCCGCGGCCAGTTCCGGCGGGGTGGCTTCCAGCGCGACCTTCACGGCCTCGACGATCTGGGCGACCGGCTCGGCGAGCGCTTCGGCGGCCTGACGCTCCGAGATGCGAACCTCGCGCGGCACGCCCTGCATCAGGTCGCGGCCCTTCACGTCGATCGACAGGCCTTCGCCGTCGGCCGGGATACGGGCGGTGCCGATGTCCTTCTTGATGCGCTCGGCGGTCGTCTCGCCGATCAGCAGGTTATGGTTGCGACGCATGTAGCTGATGATGCTGTCGTCCATCTTGTCGCCGCCGACGCGGACCGAACGCGAATAGACGATGCCAGACAGCGACAGCACGGCCACCTCGGTGGTGCCGCCGCCAATGTCGACGACCATCGAGCCGGTCGGCTCGTGGATCGGCAGGCCGGCGCCGATCGCGGCGGCCATCGGCTCGTCGATCAGGCCCACGCGGCGTGCCGAGGCGTTCAGGCAGGAATCGTTGATGGCGCGGCGCTCGACCGCGGTGGCGCCCGACGGCACGCACACGATCACCTTCGGGTTCACGAAGCCCTTGCGGTTGTGAACCTTGCGGATGAAGTGCTTGATCATCTCCTCGGCGACCTCGAAGTCGGCGATGACGCCGTCACGCATCGGGCGGATGGCTTCCATGTGGCCCGGGGTGCGGCCCAGCATCTGCTTGGCTTCGATGCCGACGGCGTGGACGATCTTCCGTCCACCGACATTCCGCAGGGCGACAACCGACGGCTCGTTCAGCACGATGCCCTTGCCCTTCATGTAGATCAGGGTGTTGGCGGTGCCGAGATCGATGGCGATGTCGTTAGAGATCGCGCCGAATACGTGGGAGAACATGGGCCTGGGATACCGTTCTTTCGGGCCTGGAAGGGCGTTCGTCTGACTTGATCCGCTTCGGCGAGGCCCCGGCTGCGCATATCCCCATACGCGCCGCCTCCTGATCGTCTTCGCCTGACCGACCGAAGGCCCGTTTGCCCGTGTGCGAGGGGGATTACAAGTCCCGTCTACACGGCGCGCGCGAGGAACTGTGCGGTCCCGTTCACGATAGTGTCAGGCAACGCTTCCAGCCCGTATCGTCAGACCGGCTCAAGCCCCTCCATATGCAGGGCACGGACGACCGCCGGCCGCGCCTGAACCAGGTTCAGATGCGCGTTCAGCTTCGGGTAGCGATCCTTGTCCAGCAGGTCTGCCTGCCGCAGCCAGCGGGTGAACACCGACAGGTACCCGTCGGCCACCGTATACTGATCACCCATCGCCCACGGGCCGCGCAGCAGGTGCTGTTCGACGACGTCGTACTTGCCCAGCGCCTTCTCCAGCGCCGCCGCCCTCGCCTCGCCCTCCAGCGGCGGCTTGCCGAACAACACTGCGCCGATCGCCGGATGCAGCGACGCGCCCAGGAAGCCGCTGAACGACTGCATACGGTCGAAGTCGAAGCCGGGCTCCTCCGGCGTCAGCCCGGCGTCCGGACTGGCTCGCGCCACATGGGTCATGATCACCAGGTTCTCGGTCAGCACGCCCTGATCGGTCGCCAGCGCCGGGGTTACGCCCGCCGGATTGATGGCCAGATACTCAGGCGTCCGCTGCTCGCCCTTCCTCAGGTCGATCTTGACCAGCTCGTACTCGACGCCGGCCTCTTCCAGCGCAAAGTGCGAAGCCATCGCGCAGGCGCCGGGAGAATAATACAGCTTCAGCATCGGACGAACTCCATCACCATGAGACTTTGAAAGGAAACGCGGAACGGCGAGGGTCTTTCCCTCAGTCCTCGGTCACGCCGGCGGCCCGCTCGCGGCGCTTCACCCACTCGCGCACGCCCAACATCAGGCCCAACCAGACCACCGCGACGCCCGCCAGGATCAGCGAGGTCCAGACACCGTCGCCGCTGACCGCCGAGACCACCGCTCCGCCGAAGAAGGACACCAGCGCCGTCTTGGGCAAGACGCCCAGCGTGCAGCCGGCGAGAAACAGCCAGAAATTCGCCCGCGTCGCCCCGAACGCCATGTTGACGACGATGAAGGGCGCCGAGGGCACATTTCGGATCATGAAGCTCGCGTAGAAGGCGTTGCGCCCCACGAACCGCTTCAGCCGGTCCAGCGTTCGCCCGCCGACCCGGTCCAGCAGCCTCGCGGTGGGACCGCGTCCCATCCAGTAGGTCACCCCCGCCGACACCACCGTCGCCGCCCAGCTGTAGAAAAAGCCCAGTGACGGCCCGAAAGCGACCACGCAGGCCGCGATCAGAATGAACTGCGGCGCGCCGATGAAGGCCGAAACGACGAACAGGACGACGGTCGCCGCGAACGCCCACGGACTGCCGGCATAGCCCTGCAGCCACGCCTCCAGCTTCTCCTCCGTCGCCAGCCCGAGTTGCGTCTTGCCCAGCGCCAGCAGCCCCAGCGTCGCACCCAGCAGCAGGGCGGTCGCCAGCGCCGCCTTCCAGCGACGGGCCTCCATATTCAGGATGAAGTCGAGGAAACGGCGCATGGATCAGTTGGCGGGCTGAGCGCCCATGGTGACGGTCATGGTCTGCAACACCCAGTTCTGGGCATGAGGGCTCAACGCCCAGACCTGCGAATAGACGCCGAGAACCTCTCCGGCATTCGCCGGCTGCAGGACACCTGTCACCTCGACATGCTTCGAATCCAGGCCGGTCGTCCGCTCCGCCACCATCCGGACAGGATGTTCAGCAAACTTAGCCGCCAGAAACTCGGCCACTTCTCGTCCATGCAGCTCTCCGGCGACGGTTTCCCCGTCCCAAGTCACGGTCGGTGTCGCGTTCATTCCGGTGTATCGCCGCCAGTAGGCGTCTACTGCCTCGTCGGTTCTCCGCCATTCGACCTTCATCAGCGCGCTACGCGCCTGCGCAGCCGCGATGACGTCCCCGTCCAGCTCGGCGCAGGCGCCCAGTCGATTGACCGCCGAGCGATAGGATTGCGCGTCCAGCGCCTCGCACTGGGGGAAGGCTTCCAGCGCCAGATCAGCAAGACCGAACGCCGACTGGGTCGTCAGTCCTCCTGAGCAGGTGTTGTCGGTTCGTCGGCGCACCGGAGCCAGACGCGAGCGGTCCAGAGGGCTGTTCGCCATCTCGACCGTGGTGACCCACGCATGCAGGCAGACCGGGGGCATCGGGCGCCCATCCAGCAAAGGGGGTTCATGGGCGACCGCGAAATCTGCAAAGCGAAACTCGCGTTGAACCCGTCCCCAGAGTTCGACGCCCACACTGGCCGTGAGCTTTCGCCCGTCCGCCGCGTAAACGACGGCTTGGGGAGAGGACCCGGGTCGCCTTTCGAAGGCGATCACCGGCAAGTCCTGGCCGTATCCATCGACCATCAGAACCCGATAGACCTCCGCCCCGCTCGCTGCGTCGGCTTCGATCGTGGGCGCCGAGAACCGGGCCAGCGTCTCGGCACGCGGACCGCTGTCGCATCGATTGACGCCATTGTCGTCGCGGCAATCCCGCGAGACCGCCGGCTCCTGCCCGGCCAGCCCGGCCAGCGCGGCGATGGCGGCGAATACAATAAGACTCACGACGTGACCTCCGCTTCAGCCTCACCATTTGCACGCACCGGGCCGCGCCCGTAAACAACCCTCGCCTTCCCGCGCTCGAGAATCTCCCATGTCCAGTCTGCAGTCGTCCGCCCTCGCTCGCGTGAAGCCCTCCGCCACCCTCGCGGTGACCGCCCGGGCGCGTGAGCTGAAGCGCGAGGGTCGCGACGTGATCGGCCTGGGGGCCGGCGAACCGGACTTCGACACCCCCGAGAACATCAAGGAAGCGGCCATCTCCGCCATCCGCCGCGGCGAGACCAAATACACCGACGTCGACGGCCTGCCCGAGCTGAAACAGGCGGTGTCCGCCAAGTTCGCCCGCGAGAACGGCCTGAGCTACGGCGTCGACCAGATCCACGTCGCCCCGGGCGGCAAGACCGTCATCTACAACGCCTTGGTCGCCACCCTGTCGCCCGGCGACGAGGTGATCGTTCCCGCGCCCTACTGGGTTTCCTACCCCGACATGGTTCTGCTGGCCGGCGGCGAGCCCGTCCGCGTCGTCGGGCACGAGGCCGACGGCTTCAAGCTGCGTCCCGAGGCGCTCGAGGCCGCGATTACGCGGAAGACCAAGTGGCTGATCCTCAACTCGCCGTCCAACCCGACCGGCGCCGCCTACACAGGCGAGGAGCTCGAGGCTCTCGCCGCCGTCCTGCGTCGTCACCCGCAGGTCTGGGTGCTGACCGACGACATGTACGAGCACCTGATCTACGGCGACTTCGACTACAAAACGATCGCCCAGGTCGCCCCCGACCTGATCGACCGCACCCTGACCGTCAACGGCGTCTCCAAGGCCTACGCCATGACCGGCTGGCGCATCGGCTACGCGGGCGGGCCCAAGCCGCTGATCGACCTGATGCGCAAGGTGGCGGGCCAGACCACCACCAACCCGTCGTCGGTCAGCCAGTGGGCCGCCGTCGAGGCCCTGAACGGCCCGCAGGACTTCATCGCCGAACGCGCGACCCATTTCGAGGCTCGCCGCGATCTGGTCGTGTCCATGCTGAACCAGGCCGCCGGCATCCGCTGCGCGACCCCCGAGGGCGCCTTCTACGTCTATCCGTCGATCGAGGGCCTGGTCGGCAAGACAACGGAGTCCGGCGTCGTCATCGACGGTGACGACACATTCGCCACCGAACTCCTGAACGCCGAGGGCGTCGCGGTGGTACAAGGCTCCGCCTTCGGCCTCAGCCCCTACTTCCGCATCAGCTACGCGACGAGCGAGACCGTGCTGGAAGAGGCGTGCACGCGCATCCAGCGGTTCTGTGCGTCGCTGAAGTAACCCCTCCACCACGCTTCGCGTGGTCCCCTCCCCAGCTTCGCTGGAGAGGTGAGCCGACACTTTCACCTCTCCGCGTCGTGGGGAGGTGGCTCGGCGCGCTCGCGCGACGAGACGGAGGGGTAAGTCCGACGCGATGTCGTCAGATCATCGCCATGCCGCCGTTCACGTGCAGCGTCTGCCCCGTGACGTAGGCCGCCTCGTCCGAGCTCAGGAACACCGCCGCCGCCGCGATCTCGTCGCCGGTGCCCAGACGGCCGGCCGGTATGCTGCCCAGAATGGTCTCGCGCTGCTGGTCGTTCAGCACGTCCGTCATCGGCGAGGCGATGAAGCCTGGCGCGATGCAGTTGACGGTGATGCCGCGCGATCCGACTTCCTGGGCCAGCGACTTGGAGAAGCCGATCATGCCGGCCTTGGACGCCGCATAGTTGGTCTGGCCCGGATTGCCGGTCACGCCGACCACAGAGGTCACGCCGATGATGCGGCCCGCGCGGCGCTTCATCATCCCCTTCGTCACGGCGCGCGTGAGCCGGAAATAGCTCTCGAGATTGACCTTGATGACCTGCTCGAAGTCGTCGTCCTTCATCCTGACCAGGACGCCGTCCTTCGTGATCCCAGCATTGGCGACCAGGATGTCCAGCGGCGCGCCGGCGGCTTCCTCGGCGCGACCGATCAGGCCGTCGACCGATTCGGCGTCCGACAGGTTGGCGGCGGCGGCGAAGGCCCGTTCACCCAGCTCTTTCGCCAGATCCTGCAGCACCGCCTCGCGGGTGCCGGACAGCACCACCGTCGCGCCCTGCGCGTGCAGCGCCCGGGCCACGGCCCCGCCGATGCCGCCCGTCGCGCCCGTGACCAGGGCCGTCTTGCCAGTGAGGTTGAACATTTTCAAAGCTCCGCCATTTCGTGAGGGTGGGTCTATCCGAGCCCGCGCCACATCGCCAGAGGAACGCCCGATGGATCGAAACCGTCTCATCACGGATCGCCGCACGCTGCTGATGGGCGCGGGCCTGTTTGGACTGGCCGGATGCGCCAGCACGGGCGGCGGCCTGCCGATGCCGGAGGTTCGCGGGCTCGAACGCCTGCCGATGACCCAGGGCGTGCTGAACAAATACGTCACCGAGCGCCGCCTGCCCGGCGTGGCCGTCGGCGTGCGCGCGCCGGACGGCTCGGACATTTTCATCCAGGCCGGGACGCTGGACTTCAACGTGTACAACCGGGTCACCCCCGACAGCCTGTTCCGCATCTATTCGATGACCAAGCCCGTCACGGGCACGGCCGCGGCTCTGCTGATCGAGGATGGCCGGCTGACGCTGGACCAGCCCGTCGCCGACTTCATTCCGGAGTTCGCCAGTCTGAAGGTCCTGCCCGGCGGCGAGGGCCGGCTGGCGGACGCGCGGCCTGCGCAGAACGTCATGACCATCCGCCATCTGCTGACCCACACCAGCGGCCTGACCTACAACATCGTCGGCAACGGCCCGGTGCAGCGCGCCTACCGCCGCAACGGCATCTTCCCCTTCACCGGCGAACTGGCGGCCGAGGATGGCGACGCCCCCAAGGTCCGCGACCTCGACGAGATGGTGGCGAAGCTGGCCGACATCCCCCTGATCGCCGAGCCCGGCACGGCGTACAACTACAGCGTCTCGCTCGACGTGCTGGGGCTGGTCATCCAGCGCGCCTCGGGCATGAGCTTCCCCGACTTCGTCCAGCGCCGCATCCTGAACCCGGTCGGCATGGACGACACCGTCTGGCGTCTTCGCCCCGGCGACGCCGACCGCCTGATGCAGATCTACGCCTTCGGCCGCAACGGGACCAATCCGCCAACTGTGCCGCCGGGCGCTTCGGTCGAGGACTATTCGGCCCCGATCACCCTCTATGCGGGCGGCGCGGGCCTGGTCTCCTCGACCCGCGACTATCTCGACTTCCTGGCCATGCTGCTGAACGACGGCCGCGCGGGCCGGGTGCGGGTCATGCGGCCCGAGACCGCGCGCCTGATCCGCTCCGACATCCTGCCCGAGGGTCTGACCGCCCTGAACGGCGGCTACGGCTTCGGCGGCTGGGTCGCCCGTCCGGGCCACCTGCGTCAGGGCGAGTACGGCTGGAGCGGCGCCGCCGGCACCCAGGCCTGGATCGACCCGGAGAAGAACTTCGCCGCGACCATGATGATCCAGGCCATGCCCTACGGCGCGGTCGACATCATCTCGGAGGTCCGGCCGGCGATCGATGCCGATCTGGGGATCGTGCGGGGCTAACGCCCCTGCCACCAAACTCCGTCACCCTCGGGCTCGACCCGAGGGCCGGAGGTCGAAGCAAGCTGTGCCTCGACCACGACACGCGAACAGCCGGACGCTCAGAGCCCGCCCCCACGTCCGATCCTCGGGTCAAGCCCGAGGATGACGGCGTTTGGTCGGGAGCGACTGAGTTCTGGAACTCAAACGCTCTTCGCAAACGTTTCCAGTTCTTCCGGCGTATTCAGCGCGACGCTCTCGGCATCGGGGGCGATGCGCTTGGCCATGCCGGTCAAGACCTTGCCCGAGCCGATCTCGGCGAACCGCGTGACGCCGCCCTCACCGGCCATCCAATCCATCGACTCGCGCCAGCGGACGCGGCCGGTGACCTGTTCGACCAGCAGGCGGCGGATGACCTCCGGATCGCTCTCCGGGCGGGCCGGCACATTGGCTACCACCGGCACGATCGGGGCGACGATGGTCGCGCTCGCCAGCGCCGCCGCCATCTCGTCGGCGGCCGGCTGCATCAGCGGACAGTGGAACGGCGCCGAGACGTTCAGCGGGATCGCCCGCGCGCCCAGTTCCTTGGCCTTCTCGATGGCGCGGTCCACGGCGGCCTTGTCGCCCGAGATCACGATGTTGCCGGCGTTGTTGTCGTTGGCCACGACGCAGACGCCGACTTCCGAGCCGGCCTTCGCCGCTTCCTCGGCCAGCGCCAGATCCGTCTTCGGCCCGATAAGCGAGGCCATCGCGCCCTTGCCCACCGGCACGGCGCGCTGCATCGCCTGACCGCGCAGCTTCAGCAGGCGGGCGGTGTCCGACAGGCTGATCGCCCCGGCGGCGCACAGGGCCGAGTATTCGCCCAGCGAGTGGCCGGCGACGAAGGCGGCGCGGTCCACGCCGACGCCGAACTCGGCCTTCAGCGCGCGCGCGGCGGCGACCGACACGGCCATCAGGGCCGGCTGAGCGTTCTCGGTCAGGGTCAGTTGATCCTCGGGACCTTCGCGCATCAGCGTCGACAGCTTCTGGCCCAGCGCCTCGTCAACCTCGGCGAAGACCTCGCGGGCCGAGGCGAAGGCGTCGGCCAGCGCCGCCCCCATGCCGACCGCCTGGCTGCCTTGTCCGGGGAACAGGAGGGCGAGGGTCATTGTCGAAGCTCCGAGGCCGTGAATCGAGGCCGCAGCGATAGGCCGACCCTGCCGCAGGGGCAAGCGCCGCCTCTCCCTAGAGCCAGAGCCGGATCACGTCGGCCGACACCGTCCCGTTCGCCTGCGCCGTATTGGCGGTGTAGCTGACCTGGCTCTCCCGCCCGCCGCAGACGCAGCGGAAACGGGTCGAATGCCCCTCCTGCGGCCAGTCCCGACGCGAGCCGAAGATCGGGCGAGGGTCCATCAGGGCCGCATGCTCGCAGCCCGGCGACATGCAGCGCACCACCAGCCGCCCCCGCGGATGGGCGTCCGGGTTCCGGGGTTCGTACCAGTCGCTTCGAATGTCCCGCATGTCGCCTCCTACCCGTCCACCTTACAGCGGGCGAGTCGGAGTGACATGCAAATGTTCTACTTTTGTTTCACTTTCCTGTGGAAATGAAACGAGGTCAGTCCTTGATCTCCGCCGTGCATGGACGATCGTCCGGACCTGCCGCGCCGTCGCAACGACGCAGGGCCAGCAGGGTGTCCTCGGTCTCGACCAGCCGGTTCCGCCCGTCCTCGCCCCGCACCAGGGTGAAGGCGTCGTACAGGCCGCCCGTGGCGGTGAAGGCGCGGAAGTTCAGCCGGTCCTCGGCCACGTCGATCAGCTGGTACAGCTCGGTGTTCTCGGCCGCCCGCACCGGCTGGGTGTCCGCCCGGTCGTTCAGCCCGTACATCTTCGAGCCCGTGACCGAGACCACATAGACCGGTCCCTGCGGCAGCCCCGCGTCGCTGTTCGCGCGCGAGGCCTCGGCCCCGGCCGGATCGGAAACGCGGCCGTAGCAGTGGTCATGTCCCTGCAGCACCAGATCGATGCGGCGGGCGTCGAATATCGGCTTCCACGCCGCCTTCAGCTCCTCCGTGTCCTCCGGCCGGGCGCAGGTGTAGAGCGGCTGGTGGAACAGGGCGATGTTCCAGCGCGCGGTGCTGGAGGCCAGCGTCTGGTCCAGCCAGCGGGTCTGGCTCTCGTTCGCGCCCAGATCCAGCGCCGCCGTGCCGTCCAAAATGATGAACCGCACGCCCTGATAGTCGACGAAATAGCTGGTCTGCTCCGCGCCCTGGGCCCCGTTCTGCGGCAGGGCGAACTGCAGCGGCCAGTGCGGCCCCAGCCGGCGCGATTCCGTGCCGTCCGCCAGAATGTGATCGACGTACTCGTGATTGCCCGCCGCCGGAATCTGGGCCGTCATGGCGAAGGCGCGACCGCCGGCCTCGGTCCACTCGCCCCACTCGTCGTCGTGCACCTTGGTTCCGCGCTGGGCAACCAGATCGCCGGCGTGGACGACCAGACCGATCGGCCCGGCCTCTTTCAAAGCCGAGCGGATTACCCGCGAGCCGATCTCGAGGATGTCGTTCTGGGTGTCGCCCAGATAGACAAAGCGGAACGGCGCGAAGCCCTCGGCCGCGGTGCGGAACGGCAGCCACTCGCTCCAGCCGTCTGCGGCGCGGACGCGATAGACATAGCGCGTGCCCGGCGTCAGGCCGTCGAACCGAACCTGATGATAGTTCGCCCGGCCGTTCTCGGTCTCGATCGGCGCCGTCGTTCCCGTCACGGTGCGGGCCGTATGCCCCAGCAGCGGCCCGTCGATCTCCACGGCGATCTGGGCTTCCGCGGTCGCCTGCGTCGTATTGGTGCGCCAGGCGACAGCTGCGCCCCGCGCCGCGTCGGCGGCGGGCGTCAGCACGATCCGGTCAGCCCAGCTGCGCGCCTCCCAACGGCCGTTCGGCGCATGGGCCGGCGGGGGAACCGGATCGGGATCCGGCGGCGCGACCACCTGGGCCATCGCCGGACCGGCGAACAGGCTGGCAGCGCTCATCAGGGCGGCGAGCGACGTCTTCATGATGGAATCCCCGACGAGCAGCAGTCGGCCCGGACCTAACGTCCGAGTGCGACGGTTTTGTCCGGGATTTGTGACCTGCGACACAAAGGTCGCCGACGGCCTCTAGAACAGCACCGCGGGGTTCATGATCCGCTGCGGGTCGATGGCCTCGCGCACGGCCTTCATGGTCGCGATCTCCAGCGGGGTCTTGTAACGCCGCGCCTCGTCGGTTTTCAGCCGGCCCAGCCCGTGCTCGGCCGAGATCGAACCGTCGTAGCGGGCCACCACGTCGTGCACGACCTGCGAACCCTCGGCCCAGCGGCCGATGAAGGCGGCATGGTCCGCACCCGGCGGGCACAGGACGTCGTAGTGCATGTTGCCGTCGCCGACGTGGCCGAAGGCGCTGACCCGCGCGCCGGGCTCGAAGGCCTGCACCGCCGCCGCGGCCTCGTCCAGGAAGTCGGCGATGCGCGAAACGGGGACCGAGACGTCATGCTTCCAGCCGCCGCCCTCGGGCTTCTGGGCCGCGGACTGCTCTTCCCGCACCTTCCAGAAGTCGGCGCGCTGGCTGTCTGTCCGGGCGATGGCGGCGTCGACGATCAGCCCTTCCTCGAAGGCCGCCGTCAGGATGCGTTCCAGCCCCACCTCCGCCGCGCCCGGCTCGCCGGAGACCAGCTCGATCAGCACATACCAGGGAGGCGTGCTCTCCAGTGGCTCGCGGGTGTCGGGGATGTTCCTCAGCACGAACTCCATACCGATCCGCTTCATCAGCTCGAAGGCCTCGACCCCGCCGCCGGTCTCCGCCTTGGCGCGGGCCAGCAGTTCGATCGCGTCGCGCGCGCTCTCAAGCCCCACCATGGCGGTCGCCCGCGAGCGCATCACCGGAAACAGCTTCAGAGTCGCCGCGGTGACCACGCCCAGCGTGCCTTCGGCCCCGATCAGCAACTGCTTCAGGTCATAGCCGGTGTTGTCCTTCCGCAGCCGCTTCAGCCCCCGGAAGATTTCGCCGTTCGGCAGCACCGCCTCGATGCCCAGCACCAGATCGCGCATCACGCCATAGCGGATCACCGCCGTGCCGCCGGCATTGGTCGAAATCACCCCGCCGATGGTCGCCGAGCCCTCGGCCGCGAGGCTCAGCGGGAACATCCGTCCCGCCGCCGCTGCCGCCTGCTGCGCCTCCAGCAAGGTCACCCCGGCCTCGACCGTCATGGCGTCATCCAGCGGCGTCACATCGCGCACCGCCCGCATCTTGCGCAGCGACAACAGCACCTCGCCGAACGGCACCTGCCCGCCGACCAGTCCAGTCGCCCCGCCCTGCGGCACGATCGCCACCTGATGCTCGGCGCATATCCTGACCAGCCGCGCCACCTCGTCCGTCGAGCGCGGCGTCAGCATCAGCGGCGTATGCCCGCTCCACCGATTGCGCCACTCCTTCAGCCACGGCGCGATCTCGGCCGGATCATCGGTCCACCCCCCGGGACCGGCGGCGACCTTCAGGGAATTCGAGGCTTCTGGCGACGGAGAGGTCATGAGTCGGTTCTAACTCGTATCGTCATACCGGCGAAGCTGCCCTTTCCCTTCCGCTCATCCCCGCGAAGGCGGGGATCCAGCACATACAGTGGTTGGGCGGAGACGTTTCGCAGTGCGCTCCGGGTAGCCCGTGCTCGACCTGACCAGTCGTACTGGATCCCCGCCTTCGCGGGGATTGAGCGGAGATTTGGGTGCCCCGGCGCGCTCGGGATATAGGACCATCCATGGCCCTCCCCGCTCCCGTCCCCGCCGTCGGCGTCGTCTGCCTGCACGGCGACGAGGTCCTGCTGATCCGGCGCGGCACGCCGCCGCGTCAGGGCGAGTGGAGCCTGCCCGGCGGCCGGATCGAGCCCGGCGAGGCCGCGACCGACGCCGCGATTCGGGAGTTGCGCGAGGAAACCGGCGTCGAGGCCCACCTGACCGGCCTGCTCGACGTCGTCGACGGCATCTTCCCCTCGGCAGGCAGGCACTACGTCCTGATCGACTACGCCGCCGAATGGCTGTCGGGGGAACCGGTCGCCGGCGACGACGCGCTGGAGGCCCGGTTCGTGGCGCTGGATCAGGTCGAGGCGCTGATCGACTGGTCCGAGACCCGGCGCGTCATCGCCCTCGCCGTCGCGCGCCGCACACCCGGATAGCGCGCAGGGATTACGCGGTTGTCATCATGCCTAGTTCGGTTTCGGTGGCGCTGCCGCTCCGGACTGCTAACCTGTGCTGCAACCGGGAGGCATTGATGGACTTTTCTGTCGTTTTCGTCGTCGCGATCGTCGCGCTGGCTTTCATTCTGCTGTTCAGCGTCGTGAAGATCGTTCCCCAGGGACGTGAGTTCACGGTCGAGCGCTTCGGCAAATACACGCGGACCCTGTCGCCGGGCATCAGCATCCTGACCCCGTTCGTCGAGCGCATCGGCCGCCGCATGAACATGATGGAACAGGTGCTGGACGTCCCGACGCAGGAAGTCATCACCAAGGACAACGCCCTGGTGAAGGTCGACGGCATCGTCTTCATCCAGGTCATGGACGCCGCGGCCGCCGCCTACCGCGTCGACGACCTGACCTACGCCATCTCGCAGCTCTGCATGACCAACCTGCGGACCGTGGTCGGTTCCATGGAACTCGACGAGGTGCTCAGCCAGCGCGACAGCATCAACACCCGTCTGCTGCAGGTCATCGACGCCGCCACCGAGCCGTGGGGCGTGAAGGCCAACCGCATCGAGATCAAGGACCTGACCCCGCCGGCGGACATCACCAACGCCATGGCCCGTCAGATGAAGGCCGAGCGCGAGCGCCGCGCCGTCGTCACCGAGGCGGACGGCGAGAAGCAGGCCGCCATCGCCCGCGCCGAGGGCGCTAAACAGGCCGCCATCCTCGAGGCCGAAGGCCGCAAGGAAGCCGCCTTCCGCGACGCCGAGGCCCGCGAGCGTGAAGCCGAGGCCGAGGCCCGCGCCACCGCCATGGTGTCGGAAGCCATCGCCCGCGGCGACGTGAACGCGATCAACTACTTCGTGGCCCAGAAATACGTCGAGGCCTTCGCCGAGCTGGCCCGCAGCCCGCAGCAGAAGACCGTCATCGTCCCCGCCGAGATGGGCGCCCTGGTCGGCACCATCGCCGGCGTCGGCGAACTGGTCGGCCTGGCCCGCGAACAGCAGCAGACCGCGCCGGTGCGCCCGCCGCGCGCCCCGAGGACATGATCCATGGACGCCCTGGTCAATCTGCACGCCGCCCAGCCCTTCTGGATATGGCTGGCGCTGGGCGTCGTCCTCCTGGCCATCGAGGCGGCGACCTCGACCGAATGGCTGCTCTGGCCGGCGGTGTCGGCCGGAGTGGTCGCCGTGGTCGCCGCCCTCGGCTTCCCGATGGGCTTCTGGGGCGAGGCCCTGCTGTTCGGCGCCCTGACCGTCGCCTCGACCCTGCTGTCGCGCCGGCTGGTCCAGCGCGTGAACCCCGACGAGGCCCCGGATATCAACGCCCGCGATAGTCGCCTCGTCGGCCAGCGGGCGCAGGTCACACACGCCTTCGTCGACGGCCGCGGACGGGTGTTCGTCTCCGGCTCGGAATGGGCGGCGGACATCGAGGACGCCGCGCCACTGGCCGGCGAAAGCGTGGTGGTCGAGAGCGTCCACGGAGCTCGCCTGAAGGTCCGGGCCGCGTGATCGCCCCGCTCGTCGCGGCTCTGGGTCTGTGGCTCGCGCCCGGTCAGGACGCCGCGACGACCCGGCCCGCCCCTGTCGCCATCGCCGACCCGACGCGAGCCGACACGCTGCTGGCCGCCTTCGACCCGCTGATCGGCAAGACCTGGCGCGGCGCCTCGATCACGGCCGAGAACGTCGTCGATGAGGTCCGCTTCGAGCGGACGGCCGGCGACAAGGCGATCTGGAGCACCCACTCTGCCGCCGGCGGGGCCTACACCGGCGACACATTGATCGTCTTCGACCGCGACACCGGCGGTCTGGTGTCCTTCTACGCTACCAGCGGCGGCTTCTACACCACCGGCACGGTCAAGGTTCTCGGTCCCGGCCGGTTCGAGTTCGAGCAACAGGTGCACGGGCTGGACGGCATCGAGGCGGTCCGAGCGCAGACGACCTTCGAGGACAACGTCTACCGCATCCGCAGCCAGCACCTGATCAACGGCGCCTGGGTCGAGACCGGCGGCTTCGACTACCGCCCCATCGACTGACGGGCCTCAGCCCCGCACCGACTCCACGCCCCGATTCGCCAGCCCGTCGGCGCGCTCGTTCAGTTCGTGGCCGGCGTGGCCCTTCACCCAGTGCCATTTCACCTCGTGGCGCGAGCGGGCGGCGTCGAGGCGCTTCCACAGGTCGTCGTTCTTGACCGGCTTCTTGTCCGCTGTCTTCCAGCCGCGCGCCTTCCAGCCGCGGATCCACTCGGTGATGCCCTGCATCACATATTTGCTGTCCGTATGCAGATCGACCCGGCAGGGCCGGGTCAGGGCCTCCAGCGCCATGATCGCGCCCATCAGCTCCATGCGGTTGTTTGTGGTCAGCGGCTCGCCGCCCCATAGCTCCTTCTCGTGACCGGCCCCGGTCTGGAGAATGGCGCCCCAGCCGCCGGGGCCCGGATTGCCCTTGCAGGCGCCGTCGGTGTGGATGATGACGTGACTCATTCGCGCGCTGTAACAGGTTCGCTTGGCGTCGCGCCACCGAAGCGCCTATATGCGGCGTGAATGTATTGCCGGGTCGCGCATCGACCCGAATGAGGAGACGTCGCCGTGGGCGCCATGAGCATCTGGCATTGGGCCATCGTCATTGTCATCGCCCTGCTGCTGTTCGGCGGTCGCGGCAAGCTGTCGGGCCTGATGGGCGACGCGGCCAAGGGCGTGAAGGCCTTCCGTGACGGCCTCAAGGACGAGGACACGAACAAGCAGGCCGACGAGCGTGCGGGCGCCCTGCCGCGCACCGACGCCGAAAAAGAAGACCTGAAGTCGTAAGCGCGCGCTCGCGTCGGAGACCCTGACGGATGGGTGGCCTGGGCCCCGGTATCGGGGGGTTTGAATACGTCGTGATCGCGGTCGTGGCCCTGCTTGTCGTGGGGCCCGAACGCCTGCCCGGCATGCTGCGCAAACTCGGCCAGATGGTCGCGAAGGCGCGCAACATGGCCAACGAGTTCCGCTCCAGCTTCGATGAGATGGCGCGCCAGTCCGAACTCGACGATCTCCGCAAGGAGGTCGACGCCCTGCGTCGCGGCCAGACCAACATGATGCCCCTGGGCGCCGAGGCGGACGCGACCTTCCGCAGCATCCGCGACGACCTCAACGCCCCCCTGACATCCAGCGCTTCGCCGTCGTCCATGAACGCCGCCCCGGACGAATGGCCCGACAGCCCTCCGGTGCTCGAGCCCCTCGAGGCCGCTCCGACGCCCGAGCCCGTCCCCTCCGCGAAGCCGGCCCGCAAGCCCGCTGCGCCGAAGCCCGCGACGACCGCGAAGCCGAAGGCCAAATCCGCCGCAGCGAAGAAGACGGCCGCCGCCAAACCGGCCACCAAACCTCGCGCGACCCGCAAGAAGGCGGCTGAACAGTGAGCCGCCCCGAAGCCGACGAAGACGAGATCGAGGCCTCCCGCGCGCCTCTGATGGATCACCTGATCGAGCTGCGCAGCCGCCTGCTCGTGTGCGTGGTCGCCTTCATCCTCGCCTTCTTCGTGTGCTTCTACTTCGCGGCCGACATCCAGATCTTCCTGATCAAGCCGTTCCAGGCCGCCTATGTGATGCACGAGGCCGCACGGGCCGCCGGCACGCACGGGACCAATCCGTTCGAGCTGATCGCGGTGACCTCCGGGCTGCACCCGATGCCCACGGGCGTCCACGCCGCCGTCGCCCTGCAGGCCACCGGCCCGCTGGAGCAGCTCTTCACCAAGATGAAGGTTGCCGGCTTCGGCGCCGTCGTGGTCGCCTTCCCGGTTCTGGCCTGGCAGCTCTACAAGTTCGTCGCGCCGGGTCTGTACAAGAACGAGAAGGGCGCCTTCCTGCCCTTCCTGCTGGTCGCCCCGATCCTGTTCATTCTCGGCGCGGCGCTGGTCTACTTCGTCATGCTGCCGTTCGTGATGTGGTTCTCGCTGAGCCAGCAGATCGCTGCGGAAGGCATCACCGTCGAGCTGAACACCAAGATCTCCGAATACCTCAGCTTGGTCACCTCGCTGATCCTCGCCTTCGGTTTGTGCTTCCAGCTGCCGGTCATCACGACCTTGCTGGGCATGGCCGGCATCATCTCGTCGAAGTTGATGACCGAGGGGCGGCGCTACGCTATCCTTGCCGTCGTGGTCGTGGCCGCCGTCGTCACCCCGCCCGATCCCATCAGCCAGCTGATGCTCGCGATCCCGCTGGTGCTTCTCTACGAAATCTCGATCTGGTGCGTCCGCCTGATCGAGCTACGCCGCAAGAAGGCCGACGACGCCGAGGCCGTTACCGCCTGACGTCCGTCGCAAGCTGCTCCTGCGTCAACCGGCAAGCCTGCTAGGCTCTTCGGGCAACAACGGAGACACGCCATGTCCGACGCCGGCCGCCGCCTGATGTCCCTCCGGTCCGATCCCGGCCAGACCCGGCTGGACGCCCTGCCTCCGCCCGCCCCGCTGGCCGAGGGCGAGGTCGTGCTGGGCCTCGATCGCTTCTCCCTGACGACCAACAACATCACCTACGCGGCCTATGGCGACGCCATCGGCTACTGGACCGTCTTCCCGACCGGGGTGGACGGCTGGGGCCTGATGCCCGTCTGGGGTTTCGCCGACGTGCTGGAGTCCCGCGCCGAGGGCGTCGCCGTCGGCGCCCGGGTGTTCGGCTACTTCCCGATGGCCGACGCCCTGCGCGTCCAGGCGGAGAAGATCAGCCGCGGCGGCTTCGCCGACGCCTCGCCCTGGCGGAAACAGGTGCCGGACATCTACAACCGCTATGTCCTGTGTGCCGCCGACGCCCATTACGATCCGGCGCTGGAGAACAGCGAGGCCCTGTTCCGCCCCCTGTTCGTCACCTCCTACACCGCCGTCGACTTCCTGCGGGACAAGGCCTTCTTCGGCGCCCGCCAGATCGTGGTGTCCAGCGCCTCCAGCAAGACCGCCTACGGCTCGGCCTGGTGCCTGCTGGACGACGACATCCGCACCGTGGCCCTGACCGGCGCCCGCAACCGCGCCTTCGTCGAGGGCCTCGCCGCCTATGACGAGGTCCGGACCTACGACGACATCGAGAGCCTCCCGGCCGACGTCCCGACCCTCTATCTCGACCTCGCCGGCGATCCGGAGCTGCGCCGCCGCGTGCACACGCATTTCGGCGACAAGCTTGTCTACGACTGCCTCGTCGGCTCGACCCGCAGCGACTCCTTCCAGCTCGGCGACGAGACCCTGCCGGGACCGAAGCCCGTCTTCTTCTTCGCCGCCACCTGTCTGGACGAGCACCGCGAGCGCGGAACCCTGCACGCTTTCTACGAGCGGTTTCTCGCCGACCAGAAGGCCTTCTTCGCCCGCGTGATCGACCCCGCCGCCCCGTGGGTCCGGATCGTCGAGCATCACGGACTGGAAGCCGCCGCCGACGTGGTCGCGGCTCTGGCGAGCGGCGGCGCCGACCCCGCCGAGGGCGCCATCGTCAGGCTCGCCTGAGTTCGTCGCAAACCGCTCCTGCCGCGCCGGTCGGTTCGTTAGGCTGATCGGACGACGGAGGAGCTTCGCGATGTCCTGGTCCGGCTTTCGGCTGCTCACCAGCAAGACAAGCCTCGGCAGGACCCTGCCCGACATCAACACGGCGTCGGCCTCCCTGAGTGATCGCGAAGTCCTGGTCGCCCTTGACCGCTTCTCCCTGACATCGAGCACCCTGGCCGGCGCAGCCTATGGAGACGCGCTCGGCGTCTGGGACCTGTTTCCGGACGAGACCGATGCCTTCGGCCTCATGCCGGTCTGGGGTTCGGCGACGGTTCTTCAGTCGTGCGTCGACGAGATCCGGATCGGCGCACGACTATCCGGCTGGTTTCCGATGGCCGGCACGCTGAAGGTCCGGGTCGGTCAATGCGATGAGACCGGCTTCCTTGAAAGCTCTCCCTGGCGCCAGGCAGCGCCGGACTTCTACAACCGCTACACCTTCGACAGATCGACGGCCGTATCCGGATCTGCGCAAGACGACCGCGACATCGTCCTCCAGCCCCTGTACGCGGCGACGCGCAACGCCTTCGAAGTCCTGCGCCGTCACAGCTTCTTCGCCGCCCGGGATATCCTGCTGTCGACCTTGGCTGCTGACCGGATGGTCCACTGGTTGGCGGTCGTGACGCAGTCCGAGTACGAGGCCAGCATGCAGAGCATGGGCTATTGCGACGCTGCCTGTGCCTTTGGAGAGGTCGAGGACCGGTCCGCCGACGCGCCGACCCTCTACCTCGACCTGACAGGAGATGAAGCGCTGAGCCGGCGTGTCCACGCCCATCTCGGCGACAGGCTGGTGCATCATTGCGTCGTCCCCTCGCCTCCGGGCGACACATACCGCCCCCTGCCCGCGGGCAAGGATCGGGCGCCTGGGGTCGCCGAGCCGCCGCCTGAAGCCGACGACGGATTCGAGAACCCTTGCCTGCTGCCCTGCTACGCGAATGTTCTCGGCAGCCCACAGGTCTTCGCCGAATGCGCCGGCGCTGACAGAATGCCCTGCCCGCCCACGCTCGAACTGAACGGCCTCACGTCCGCGGCAAGAGTCATCGAAAATCTGGCGAGAACGCCCGGCGCCCTGTCGGACGTCACACTGATCCACCTGCCGGCCTGAGGCACACCATGACCTTCTTCCCCGACTTCCTCGACCCGCAGCCCCTGCCCGACGGCCGCCAGTGGACCGCCGCCTTCGACAGCCACGACCCGCGCGAGGACGACCTCTACTACGTCGTCCGGCTTCGCACCGACGGTGCACCGGGCGCCCCCTTCATCGTCCGCGTCTGGCTGGGCCCGCAACCGGACTTCAGCGCGCCCGGCCTCCGCGACGCCCTCACCGTCGAACTGGCCGCCGTCGCGGCGACCGGCGCCACGAACACCGCCTACACCGGCCGCATGGTCTGAGGTCTCGCCCAACAGAAAGGGCGCCGGAGTTGCCCCCGGCGCCCTCTGCGATCGTCAGTCCCCCTGTCGATCAGCAGCTGTAGTACATGTCGAACTCGACCGGGTGCGGGTGAAGCTGCAGGCGCATCACCTCTTCCATCTTCAGCTCGATGTAGCTGTCGATGAAGTCGTCATCCATGACGCCGCCCTTCTTGAGGAAGGCGCGGTCCTTGTCGAGGCTCTCCAGAGCTTCCCGCAGCGAGCCGCAGACTTCCGGAATGTTGCCGCGCTCTTCCGGCGGCAGGTCGTACAGGTTCTTGTCGGCGGGCGCGCCCGGATCGATGCGGTTCTCGATACCGTCCAGGCCGGCCATCAGCAGGGCGACGAAGGTCAGGTAGGGATTGCCCATCGGGTCCGGGAAGCGGGCTTCCAGACGCTTGGCCTTCGGCGAGTTGACCCACGGAATACGGATCGAGGCCGAGCGGTTGCGGGCCGAATAGGCCAGCTTGACCGGCGCTTCATAGCCCGGGACCAGACGCTTGTAGGAGTTGGTCGTCGAGTTGGCGAAGGCGTTGATGGCCTTGGCGTGCTTGATGATGCCGCCGATGTACCAGAGGCATTCCTGCGACAGGCCGGCGTATTTGTCGCCGGCGAACTGGGGCTTGCCGTCCTTCCAGATCGACATGTGCACGTGCATGCCCGAGCCGTTGTCCGCGAACATCGGCTTGGCCATGAAGGTGGCCGACTTGCCGTAGGCGGCGGCCACGTTGTGGATCACGTACTTATAGAGCTGCAGGCGGTCGGCCATGGTCAGCAGGTCCGAGAACTTCAGGCCCAGCTCGTGCTGCGCCGGAGCCACCTCGTGGTGGTGCTTCTCGGGATCGAGGCCCAGGTCCTTCATGACCGACAGCATCTCGCCGCGCAGGTCCTGACCCGAGTCGACCGGGTTCACCGGGAAGTAGCCGCCCTTGGCGCCCGGGCGGTGACCCATGTTGCCTTCCGAATACTCGGCGCCCGTGTTGGCCGGCAGTTCGGTCGAGTCATAGGTGTAGCCGGTGTCGTGCGGCTGGGTGGACCAGCGCACGTCGTCGAAGATGAAGAACTCGGCTTCCGGGCCGAAATAGACGGTGTCGCCCACGCCGGCCGACTGCACGTACGACAGGGCCTTCTTGGCCATCGAGCGGCTGTCGCGGTTGTAGGCCTCGCCCGTGTCCGGGTTCAGCACGTCGCAGAACAGGAACAGGGTGGTCTGCTGGTAGAACGGGTCGACATAGGCTGTCGCCAGATCCGGCTTCAGCAGCATGTCCGACTCGTTGATCGCCTTCCAGCCGGCGATCGACGACCCGTCGAACATCGTCCCCTCTTCCAGGAACTCCTCGTCGACCATGTCGATGTCGAACGTGACGTGCTGCAGCTTGCCGCGCGTGTCGGTGAAGCGGAGATCGACGTAGCGAACGTCTTTCTCCTTGATCTCCGCGAGGATCTTCTTGGCGCTCATTCTTCGAGGTCCGTTTCTTGTGGGGAGGTTGCAAAGGAAACGGCCGCCCGAGAGAGCGGCCGAGGGTGGAAGCGATCAGACGGCCTGGGCCCCCGTTTCGCCGGTGCGGATGCGGATGACGTCGAGGACGTCCGACACGAAGATCTTGCCGTCGCCGATCTTGCCCGTGTGCGCCGCGGTCTGGATGGCCTCGATGACGGAGGCGGCGAGGTCGTCGGGAACCACGACCTCGATCTTGATCTTGGGAAGGAAGTCGATGACGTATTCGGCGCCGCGGTAGAGCTCGGAATGACCCTTCTGGCGGCCGTATCCCTTGGCCTCCAGCACGGTCATGCCCTGCACGCCCGCGTCCTGCAGCGCTTCTTTGACTTCATCCAGCTTGAACGGCTTGATGACGGCTTCAATCTTCTTCATCGGCTTTCCCGGCGGGCTTAAAGGCCTCGCGCTCGGGCGGTAAAGGGACATTGCATTGCACAATAACGCAAGCCCTTTTCGCGCCCTGACGCCATCCGTGAACGGAAGAGAGGTCCAATGACCGACCACGCCCTGCCAGACTGGCGCGACGCCCTGCCCTGGCCTTCGGTCGATACGCACAAGCACCGTCGCGGACGTCTGGGCGTGGTGTCCGGCAAGGCGACGCAGACGGGCGCGGCGCGGCTGGCCGCGCGGGCCGGCCTTCGCATCGGCGCCGGTGTGGTCCGCATCCTGTGTCCGCCCGACGCCGCCCCGGTCATCGCCCCCGCCATCGAGGCGATCATGCTGACCGCCTTCACCGGCTCCGAGACCCTGTTCGAGGCCGCCGAGGGCATGGACGCCGTGGTCGTCGGCCCGGCGGCCGGCGTCAACGACGCCACCGTCATCAACATCCACGCCCTGGCCGAGACCGGCGCGGCCCTGGTCATCGACGCCGACGGTCTGACCGCCTTCGAGCACCGCGCCGCCGACCTGTTCCAGGTGCTCGACCGCGACGACGTGCTGACTCCGCACGAGGGCGAGTTCAAACGCCTGTTCCCCGGCCTGCTCGACCTCGGCCGCGAGGAGGCCGCCCGTATCGCCTCCGAGCGCGCCCGCGCCGTCGTGGTGCTGAAGGGCCCCGCGACCGTCATCGCCGCGCCGGATGGCCGCGTCGCCGTCAACGACAACGGCACGCCCTGGCTGGCCACCGCCGGCTCGGGTGACGTCCTCGCCGGCATGATCGGCGGCCTGATCGCCCAGCGCATGGACAGTTTCGACTCCGCCCGCGCGGCCGTCTGGATGCATGCCGAGGCCGCCCGCGGCTTCGGCCCCGGCCTGATCGCCGAGGACCTTCCGGAACGCCTGCCGGGGGTGCTGGCCGCCCTGTATGCACAGGCTGCGACCTGAGGCCCGGTTCAAATCGTGGACGAACCGGCCTATCTGCTGCGCTTCGCCGCCGGAGTTGCGCCTTGCTGATCGTCCTGTCTCCGGCCAAGCGGCTGGATTTCACCGAACCCGACCCTGCCTTGCCCGCCACCGAGCGTCGGCTGCGCGAGGACACCGCCTCGCTGTCCCGCACGGCCCGCGCCCGCACGGTCGCCGAGCTGCGCCAGTTGATGAGCATCTCGGACGATCTGGCCCGCCTGAACCGCGAGCGCTTCCAGGCCTTCGACGCCGACTCGACCGACGGCGTCCAGGCCGCCTTCGCCTTCGCCGGCGACGTCTATGAAGGCCTGCAGGCCCGCACCCTCAGCCTCACCGGTCTCGAGTTCGCCCAGCGCCACCTTCGCATCCTGTCGGGCCTCTACGGCCTGTTGCGCCCGCTGGACCGCATCCAGCCCTACCGGCTCGAGATGGGCACCCGCCTCAAGACCCGGCGCGGCTCCAGCCTCTACGATTTCTGGGGCGACCGGATCTCGAAGCAGTTGAACGCCGACGCCGAGGGCCTGCACGAGTCGACCCTCGTGAACCTCGCCAGCCAGGAATATTTCGGCGCCGTCGACGCCCGCGCGCTGAAGCTGCCGGTCGTCACCCCGAACTTCCGCGAGGAGAAGGACGGCGAGAGCCGCATCATCTCCTTCTTCGCCAAGCGCGCCCGCGGAACCATGGCCCGCTTCGCCATCGACGAACGGATCACCAGGGCCGAGGACCTCAAGGCCTTCGACCGCGACGGCTACCGCTTCGACCCGGCCGCATCAACCGAGACCGACTGGATATTCACCAGATCGGGAAATTCGTAATCGGACCTGTCGCCTTCGCACACGCGAAGCGCTAGGCTCACAACACGAAACGCCCCGCGCCCTCGCCGGCGCAGGCGGCGACGGGGAAACGAAGGCAGAGCGAAGACATGTTCCAGTGGCCCAGGCGTGGTGACGGCTCCGAATCGGAGGCTGCGCCCTTCCGCGACATCGGCGACCTGAAGGGTCAGGTGGCGGTCATCTCGGGCTCGACCTCCGGCATCGGCCTTGCGTTTGCGAAAGCCATCGCGGCCCGAGGCGGCGACGTCGTCCTGAACGGTCTGGGCGACCCCTCCGAGATCGAGCGCACCCGTGCGGAGCTGGAAGCCAGCTGCGGCGTCCGCGCCCGCTACCACGCCGCCAACATGACCCGCGGCGAGGAAGTCGCCGACATGGTCGCCTACGGCAAGCACGAGCTCGGCCGCGTCGACATCCTGATCAACAACGCCGGCATCCAGCACGTCGAGGCCGTCGAGAAGTTTCCCGCCGACAAGTGGGAGCAGATCATCGCCATCAATCTGTCATCGGCCTTTTACGCCACGCGCGCGGCGATCCCGATCATGAAGGCGCAGGGCCGCGGCCGGATCATCAACCTGGCCTCCGCCCACGGCCTGGTCGCCAGCCCGTTCAAGTCGGCCTACGTCGCCGCCAAGCACGGCGTCATCGGCTTCACCAAGACGGTCGCGCTGGAGATCGCGCAGGACAACATCACCTGCAACGCCATCTGCCCCGGCTTCGTGCACACCCCCATCGTCGACAAACAGATCGACGATCAGGCCCGCACGCGCGGCATGTCGAAAGAGGCGGTGCTCAAGGACGTGATCCTCGGCTCCCAGCCGACCAAGCGCTTCGTGACCACCGACGAGCTGGTCGGCATGATGCTGTACCTGGTCTCCGACCTCGGCGCCTCCGCCAACGGCGCCAGCTTCTCGATCGACGGCGGCTGGACGGCGCAGTAGCGCGCCCTACCCCACGAACCCCGCCGCCCGTCTCAACCGGTCATTGATCGCCTCGCCCAGCCCGGCGTCCGGGATCGGCGACACGGCGATGGCCGAGGCTCCCGCGCGATCCGCCTCGCGGAAACGGCGGAACAGGTTGGCGGCCGCCTCGCGCAGATCGCCTGTCGGGCTCAGGCTCCAGCGGGGGTCGCCGATCCCCGGCCCGAATCCCAGCAGCAGTTCACCCTCGCGCGGCTCCAGCACCTCGATCCGCACCGGCGCGTCCGGCGCATAGTGGACCGTCAGCCGGCCCGGCGAGCGATGCCCCTCGCCACCGCTCTCCAGCGGCCCGACGACCGCCTCGATCTCTTCGCGCGTGACCGAGCCGGGACGCAGCAGGGCGACCCGCCCGTCCAGCACCGACACCACCGTGCTCTCGACACCCACCGGACACGGCCCGCCATCGACGGCGGCCTGAACCGCAAAGCCGGTTTCCTCGACAGCATCGGCGAACGTCGTCGGACTGGGCCGGCCCGAGCGATTGGCCGAGGGGGCCACCACCGGACAGCCGGCCGCCGCGATCACCGCCCGCGCCCGCGCATGGCCCGGAACGCGCACCGCCACGCTGTCCAGCCCGGCCCGCGCCAGATCGCACACCCGGTCACGATCCCGCACCGGCGCCACGATGGTCAGCGGCCCCGGCCAGAAGACCTCGGCCAGCGCCCGCGCCCGCGCGTCGAAGATGGCGATCGTCTCCGCCTCGGCCGCATCCGGCACATGGGAGATCAGCGGATTGAACCGCGGCCGGCCCTTGGCCTCGAAGATGGCGGCGACGGCCTCGGCGTTCCCCGCATCGGCGGCCAGCCCATAGACGGTCTCGGTCGGCAGGATGACCAGTTTGCCGGCGCGCAGGGCCTCGGCCGCTTGCGCCTCGCTGGCGCTCGATGCCGGGCCTGACTGTTCCACCGACGGTTCTCCTGTCGTCTCGAAGCCGCCAGATGCGCCGCGCCGACGCCCCAGCGCAACCCCGCCAGACCTCTGATGTGTCTACGGGTCGCTTGCATACCCCTGCGGCAAGGCGGCATGAACGGCGCAACCCTGCCTTCAAGTAGCCCGACGGGCGACAGGGCAAAGAAGACTATGCTGGAGAGTCGTCCATGTCGTCCTATCGCGCCCCCGTCCGCGACCTCGCCTTCACGCTTCAGGCCGTCGCGGGCATCGAGGCCGTCGCCGCCACCGGCGCCTTCCCCGACTACGACGCCGACGTCATGGGCGCGGTGCTGGAAGCCGCGGGCCAGTTCTCCGAGGAAGTCCTCGCCCCGCTGAACCGCGTCGGCGACCAGAAGGGCTCGATCTGCAAGGACGGCAATGTCACCGCCGCGCCGGGCTTCGCCGACGCCTACCGCCAGTTCGCCGAGGGCGGCTGGACCGGCCTGACCGCCCAGGCTCACTCCGGCGGCCAGCAGATGCCCAAGGCGCTGGAGCTGGCGGCCTACGAGACCGTCCACTCGGCCAACATGGCCTTCGGCCTGTGCCCCATGCTGTCGCTGGCGGCCATCGAGGCGCTGGAGGCCCACGGCACGCCGTCGCAGAAGGAAATCTATCTGCCGAAGCTGGTCTCGGGCGAATGGACCGGGGCCATGGTGCTGACCGAGCCGGGCGCCGGCTCCGACCTCGGCGCCCTGACCGCCACGGCCACGCCGCGCGGCGACGGGACATACGCGCTGAACGGCCAGAAGATCTTCATCACCTGGGGCGACCACGACGCCACGGACAACATCGTCCACATGGTGCTGGCCCGCCTGCCCGACGCCCCGGCCGGGCCCAAGGGCATCAGCCTCTTCCTCGCCTCCAAATTCCTGCTGAACGACGACGGCTCGCTGGGTGAGCGCAACGCCTTCCACCCGGTCAGCGTCGAGCACAAGCTGGGCATCCACGGCTCGCCCACCTGCGTGATGAGCTACGAGGGCGCCATCGGCGAGCTGGTCGGCGAACCCAATCAGGGCCTGTCGCACATGTTTGTCATGATGAACGCCGCCCGCCTCGCCGTCGGCGTCGAGGGCGTCGGCATCGCCGAGCGCGCCTACCAGCACGCCCTGGCCTATGCGCAGGAACGCAAACAGGGCCGCAGCGTCTGGACCGGCCAGCCCAACGCTCCGATCATCGACCACCCGGACGTGCGCCGCACCCTGTCGGTGATGAAGGCCAAGATCGCCGCCGCCCGCGCCATCTGCCTGTCGACCGGCACGGCCGCCGACCTCGCTCGCCATGCCGCGACCGAAGAGGAGCGCAAGCGCTGGAAGGGCCGCGAGGACCTGTTCACCCCGATCGCCAAGGCCTGGTCGACCGACGTCGGCTGCGAGGTCGCCTCGCTGGGCGTCCAGATCCACGGCGGCATGGGCTTCATCGAGGAGACCGGCGCGGCCCAGTACTATCGCGACGCCCGCATCGCCCCGATCTACGAAGGCACCAACGGCATCCAGGCCATGGACCTCGTCGGTCGCAAGCTGTCGCAGGACGGCGGCCAGGCCGCGAAGGACCTGATCGCCGAGATGAAGGCCACCCTGACCCAGTTGCCGGCGCTCTATTCCGGCAAGCCGGTCGAGCGCATGGCCAACGCCATCGAGGCCGTCGAGGACGCCACCCTGTGGCTGCTGGACGCCAAGGCCGACGCCGCCAAGGCCGCCGACGTCCTGGCCGCCGCCGACGCTTATCTGAAGCTGCTGGGCGACGTCACCGGCGGCTGGATGCTGGCGAAGGCCGCCCTGCACGCCCGCGCCGAACTGGACGCCGGCCAGGGCGACGCCGCCTGGCTGGAAGGCAAGATCACCCTGTACGAGGTCTACGCCGCCAACATCCTCGGCCACGCCTCCAGCCGCCTCGCCGCGGTCGGTCAGGGCGGGGCCTTGCTGGAGCGGATGAGTCTGGAGGTTCTGGCGGGCTGACCCCTCCGTCTCGCCGCGCAAGCGCGACGAGCCACCTCCCCACTACGTGGAGAGGTGAACGCGTTAGTCACTCACCTCTCCAGCGAAGCTGGGGAGGGGGACCGCCGGCGAAGCCGGTGGTGGAGGGGTCGACGCGACAATCCTCTCCCCGACAACCCGCGCAATAAACGCCAACACCCCGTCCAACTCATCCCGTACATCGCGCGCGGCGATCCGAATGACCCTGACGCCCTGCGTCGCCAGCCACGCCGTCCGCCGCCTGTCATGAGCTACGCGATCGGGATGATCATGGGTGCTGCCATCGACCTCGACCGCCAGCCTCGCCGCCGGGCAGTAGAAGTCGATGATGTACGGCCCGATCGGATGCTGTCGGCGAAACTTGTAACCACGCAGACGATGCCCTCGGACATGGTTCCAGAGCCGAGCCTCCGGCGGCGACATCGGCCGTCGCAGACCACGGGCACGTTCATGGGCAATCGGCGTCGCCATGCACTTATAAGCTGCATAAATTCTCGCATGAGTCGACCCCTCCACCATGCTTCGCATGGTCCCCCTCCCCGCTACGCGGAGAGGTGAAGTCAGCGGCCAGATCACCTCTCCACCGAAGGTGGGGAGGGGAACCGCCGGCGAAGCCGGGGGTGGAGCGGTCCTTCACCTCTCCATCGAAGATGGGGAGGTGGCTCGACGCGCTCGCGCGACGAGACGGAGGGGTTCTACGCCGCGCACTATTTTCCGATTGTCAGCCATCCCCCG
>NZ_BAAAGA010000005.1:545229-639983 GCF_039523815.1 Brevundimonas kwangchunensis
CGCCGGCACATCCAGCAGCGCCAGCGCCTCGCGCACATATTCCGCGTGCGCGACAATCCCGATCCCCACCGTCTCCCCGCCGACGCGCATCTCCTGCACCAGCACCCCGGCGATGAAGGGGTGCTCCGGCGTCACCGAGCCGGGCAGTTTGCGCGCGGCCGGGGTCCAGAACACCGGACCGCCCGAGTTGCCGGGGAAGACGGCGAAGTCCAGCAGGAAGGTCGGGAACGACCGGATCGGCGTCAGCGGCCATGAGGCGATCCGCCCGGTCCTCAGAATCGGGAAACCCGCGCCGTTTGCCGAATAGCCGTGCGGATAGCCCAGGGTCATCAGCTCGTCCCCCGGCCCCACCTGCCAGCCGGTCAGCGCCTCGGGCACCGCCAGCCAGCCGACCGGGATCGCCGCCTCGGCGAAGGCGCGCGGCGCCTGCACCTCCATCACGGCGATGTCCCGCTGCGGATGCTTGGTCCACAGGGCGTCGCCCTCGTCGTCGCGGATGCGCAGGGGCACCGGGTTGAACCGCCAGCCCCCGTTGCCGGTCTCGACTCGCCAGCCCAGACGGGCGACCGCATTGGGCATGCCGTCCAGCACATGGGCGGCTGTGACCATCACCGTGCGCGGCGTGCCGTCCAGCTTCGGCGCATTGATCAGGAACGCCGTGCCGACCCGCCGGGTCGAATCGTTGACCGGCTGATCGATCTGGATGGTGGCGTTGATCAGGCCGACCGTGAGGTCCCAGGGCGCGCGCTGGGCGTTCTCCACGATCTCGACGACAGGGGGCGGCGGCGCTTCCTGGGGCGGGGTCTGAAGATCGAACATGGCCCTATCCCGCCAGCGAGGTTTGTTCATTTGACGGCGAGCCCTCGCCCCGCGCAAGGTCCGGCGAAATCGGGGGACCCCACATGAATCGCCGCGACCTGCTTGCCACTTCCGCCGCCGCGCTCGCCGCGACCGCCCTCCCCGCCGTCGCAAACGCCAAGCCTTCTGCCGGAGCCTCGATGCCCCAAAACGCCCCCGTTCCGCCTGTCGCGAAGAAAATCCCGGTCACGATCGAGCAACTCGGTCGTACCCGGACCGACGACTATCAGTGGATGAAGGACGACAACTGGCAGCAGGTCCTGCGCGACCCTTCGATCATCAAGGCCGACGTCAAGGAGCACCTCGACGCCGAGAACGCCTATCGCGAGGCCATGATGGCCTCCACCGAGCCGCTCCAGCTGGAGCTGTTCGAGGAGATGAAGGGCCGCATCAAGGAGGATGACTCCTCCGTGCCCCTGAAGGACGGCCCGTGGGAGTACTACGCCCGGTACAACACCGGCGCCCAGCATCCGCTCTACTGCCGCCGCCCGGCCGGCCGCACCGACGGCGAGGTCATCCTGCTGGACGCCAACGCCCTGGCCGAAGGCAAGGCCTATTCTTCTGTCGGCGAGACTGACCACAGCCGCGACCACGCCCTGTTCGCCTGGTCCGAGGACGCCCAAGGCTCCGAGGTCTACGAGATCTTCGTCAAGGACATCGCCTCGGGCCAGTTCCTCGGCGAGACCATCGGCAGCAGCATGGGCGGGATCACCTTCTCGGCCGACGGCGAATGGATCTTCTGGATCAACCGCGACGACAACGGCCGCTCGGACAAGATCCTGAAGCGCCGCACGCGCGGCGGCGAGATCTCCACCGTGTACGAAGAGCCTGACGACGGCATGTACATGGGGCTGAGCCTCAGCGCGGACTACAAGTACATCCTCATCACCTCGGCCAACGGCGAACAGACCGAGATGCGCTACGTCCCCTCGGATCAGCCCGAGGCGACGCCGGTCGTCATCGAGCCGCGCCGCGAGGCCGTCCGCTACGAGGCGGACCACTGGGGCGACCGGTGGGTCATCCGCACCGACGCCGACGGCGCCGTGGACTTCAAGATCGTCACCGCCCCGACCGACGCGCCGGGTCGCGCCAACTGGACCGATCTGGTGCCCTTCACCGAAGGCCGCCTGATCGAGTCGATCTCGGCCTTCTCGGGCCACCTGACCCGCGTCGAGCGCTACGAGGCCAACACCCGCATCGTGGTGCGCACCCGCGACGGCGAGGAGCACGCCATCGCCGTGGACGAGCCCGCCTATGCCCTCTCGCAGGGCGGGACCTACGAGTACGACACGACGACGATGCGCTACGCGTACACCTCGCCGTCAACGCCCACCCAGACCTATGACTACGACATGGCGACCCGCACCCGCACCCTGCGCAAGACGCTGGAGGTGCCGTCGGGCCACAACATCGACGACTATGTCGTCGAGCGCCTGAACGCCCCGGCCAGCGACGGCGCCATGGTCCCGGTCACCGTCCTGCGCCGCAAGTCGACGCCGGTCGACGGCTCGGCCCCGGTCCTGCTGTACGGCTACGGCAGCTATGGCATCCCGATGGGCGCGACCTTCAACACCAACCGCCTGTCTCTGGTCGATCGCGGCTTCATCTACGCCATCGCCCACATTCGCGGCGGCTCGGACAAGGGCTGGGGCTGGTTCCTGGCCGCGCGCCGGATGACCAAGAAGAACACCTTCACGGACTTCATCGCCGCCGCCGAACACCTGATCGAGCGCAACTACGCCCGCGCCGGCAACATCGTCACCCACGGCGGCTCGGCCGGCGGGATGCTGATGGGCGCGATCAACAACATGCGTCCGGACCTCTGGGCCGGCGTCATCGGCGACGTACCCTTCGTCGACGTTATCAACACCATGTCGGACACCAGCCTGCCGCTGACGCCCGGCGAATGGCCCGAATGGGGCGACCCGATCACCGACGCCGCCGCCTATGACTACATGATGAGCTACAGCCCCTACGACCAGGTCGAGGCGAAGGCCTACCCGGCTGTGCTGGCCACCGGCGGCCTGTCCGACCCGCGCGTCACCTACTGGGAGCCGGAAAAGTGGGTGGCGAAGCTGCGCCCCGCCACGACCTCGGGCAAGCCGGTGCTGCTGAAAATCAACATGACCGCCGGCCACTTCAGTTCGTCGGGCCGGTTCGACTATCTGAAGGATATCGCCATCGTCTACGCCTTCGCCATCTGGTCGATCCAGAAGGGCTGGGAGCGGGCCTGAGCCCGCTCTCGCTCAGGGGTCCTACGGATCGAGCGTCCAGGTCCAGATGCCGCCCTCCTGCGCCGTGAACGGTACGAAGCCTCTCAGCTCCTGGTAGCTCTGGCACTCGGTCCCTGCGCTGTAGAAGGTATATGGGCCCGGATACTCGACGCACAGATTGTGCGAACCCTGCCAATTCCGGCCGGAGTCGTCCGTGGCGTCGGCATAGAAGTAGAAGTTGGCGTTGTCCGTGCTGACGATGTTCTCGCAATCGCCGTTGGCGACGTCATACCAGCCCCGGTTCATAAACCGGTTTCCGCCGACCTCGACATAGGACACCGCCACAGTGGCGTCGCGGCCGCTGTAGTTGCAGACGCGCAGATCCACGATCGGACGGTTGCTGACACCTGGCTTGGACTGGACTGCGGCTGCTTCCGGAGCTCCCGGAGCCGACAAGGCCAACGCTGCGGCCATGACGAGTTGAGCAGACATGAATACGACCCCCTTTGGTAATTCTCCGATCGCAGAATAAGCCGCAAATCGCCGTTCCCTCAACTGACCGAGTCTGATCCGTGCTCCCAGTCATTCGCGACGCCATCGACACCGACCTGAAGGCGATCACTGCGATCTATTCGGACGAAGTTATCCACAGGACGGCGACGTTCGAATTGGACGCTCCGGACGAGGCCGAGATGGCGCGCCGCGTCGATGCGGTTCGCGCCCAGGACCTCCCGTGGCTCGTCGCCGAATCGGATGGCGAGGTCGCGGGCTATGCCTACCTCGCTCCGTTCCGCCTCCGTCCCGCCTACCGGTACTGCGTTGAATTATCGGCCTATGTCGCGCCGCATGCCCAGGGCCACGGTGTCGGCAAGGCCCTGATGGCCGCCCTGATCGAACGCGCCCGTGAACGTGGGCTGCGCCACCTGATCGGTGTCATCGGCGACAGCGAGAACGCCGCCTCCATCGGCCTGCACCGCTCCGCCGGCTTCCGCGAAGCGGGGGTCTGGCGCGAAACCGGCTGGAAATTCGATCGCTGGATCAACGTCGTGCTGATGCAACTTGACCTGATGCCCGAAGGCGGACCGCCTCCCGGCGACGGCCTGCGGCTCTGAGGTCCGTTGCCTCTCCGGTCTCTTCCGCCTAGATCTGCCCCATGGTCCTGATCCGGACATTGACGCTGCTGCTCGGCGCTCTCGCCGCGCTGACGCTGGGCGCCCTGCCCGCGCCCGCGAACGCCGACGTCATGCCGCCGTGCCACGAGACCTCGTCCGGCCATCACGCTCCCGGCGATACGCCCGCGCCTGAAAAACCTATGAAACCCATGGGTTGCTGTGTCGCCTGCGTCGCCACGGTCGCGCCCGAGCCGCCCCTGCGCGGCGGCGTCTTCCTGCCCGCGCCCCCTCGCGCCCTGATCGCCGCCCTGCTGCCGGTCGGCGAGACCCTGTCGCCGGACCCGCACCCTCCCCGCTGATCGACGCCTGAAACCGCGCGGTTCGTCCGCATTTTCAAGCTTTTCGATCTCTGGAGGCCATCTTGGCTCACACCGTTTTCGCGCCGCTCGCCGGCGCATCCCTGCTCGCGCTCGCCCTCCCGGCCGCCGCGCAGGACCACTCGCATCATCAGACCCCAGCCCAGGCCGATCCTCACGCCGGTCACGACATGTCATTGATGCAGCACGACAATCACGACGACAACCACAGCGCCGCGACCAGCCCTCTCGGCGCCTGGCCCATGACCCGCGACGCCTCCGGCACCAGCTGGCAGCCGGACCTGTCCCGCCACGGCGGCGTCCACTGGAACCGCGGCGCCTGGTCGTTCATGAGCCACGCCCAGATCAACCTCGTCCACGACTGGCAGAACGGCCCGCGCGGCGACGACAAGACCTTCGTCAGCGGCATGATCATGGGCTCCGCCCGCCGCGACTTCGCCGACGGCTCGACCCTTAACCTGCGCGCCATGCTCAGCCCCGATCCCCTGATGGGCAAGGAGGGCTTCCCGCTTCTGCTCGCCGCGGGCGAGACAGCCGACGGCGTCAACCCGTTGATCGACCGACAACATCCGCACGAGCTGGTGATGGAGCTGTCGGCGTCCTACAGCCGCCGCCTGACGGAGAAGGACACCCTCTACGCCTACCTCGGCCTGCCCGGCGAACCGGCCTTCGGCCCGCCCGCCTTCATGCACCGCATGAGCGCCATGGACAGCCCGGAAGCGCCGATCACCCACCACTGGCTGGACTCGACCCACATCGTCTTCGGCGTGGCCACGCTTGGCTGGGCGCATGACGCCTTCAAGCTGGAAAGCTCCGCCTTCCGCGGCCGCGAACCGGATCAGGACCGTTACGACATCGAGCGCCCCGAACTGGACAGTTGGTCCGTCCGCGCCTCGTGGAATCCGTCGCCGGAATGGTCCTTGCAGGCCTCATGGGCCGACGTGACCGCGCCGGAGCAACTGGAGCCTGACGAGGACGAGACCAAATGGTCGGCCAGCGCCATCCACACCCGCCCCTTCGGCGCGGACGGCTGGCATTCGGCCACCCTCGCCTGGGGTCGCAAGACCAACGACCACGGCGAATCGAAGGTCGCCTGGCTGCTTGAGGGCGCCATCAGCCCGGACGACCGCTGGACCCTGTTTGCTCGCGCCGAGCGGATCGAGACGGACGAATTGGTTCCCGGCGTCGGTGGCGGTCACGGAGACCTCTACACCGTGTCCAAGGCCTCGCTCGGCGCGGTGCACGACTGGCGGATCGCGCCAAACGTCCGCTTCGGGCTGGGCGCGCTCTACAGCCTCAACCAGGTCCCCGGCCCGCTCGAGCCGCTGTACGGCGGCGATCCCGACGGCGGCATGATCTTCGCCCGGATCAAGGTGCAGTAGGCAGCGCAGCCTGACCCCTCCACCACGCTACGCGTGGTCCCCCTCCCCACCTCCGGTGGAGAGATGAGCAGGCGCAGTTCACCTCTCCATCGAAGATGGGGAGGTGGCTCGACGCGCTCGCGCGGCGAGCCGGAGGGGTTTAGTGCGGCGCGATATCGTCCGGCGGCGTGGTCAGCCACGGCGCCAGCCGGAACCGGCGCGGGGGGGTTCCCAGCGTCCGATGCAGTATGAACTGCCGGGCGAAGTCGACCACCGCACGGATGGTCTGCTCGTCGAACGGCTTGGACACCGCGCCCAAGGCGCCGGCGAAGCCTTCGGGAATCTGCTCGGGATTGGCGGTCAGGAAGACGACGGCGCAGTTGTGGTCCGCGACCAGCTTCTGTGCGATCTGCGGGCCTGTCATCCCGTCAAGCAGGTTGACGTCGATCAGCGCCAGATCCGGCGTTTCGCGATCCGCGATCGCAAAGGCGCTGACCTTGTCCATCGCGCAGCCCACGACGTCGCAGCCGGACTCGCCCAGCACGAGCTCCAGTTCCATGGCGAGTAGCGCCTGATCCTCGACGATCATGACCCTGAGGTCGGGCGATGCGATCACTGGTCTCCCCCACTGCTAACCACACGCATTAACACCGTTTGTGTCGGTTAGCGGACAGTCCAACGCACCAATGGCTATTCGGTTCTGCGTAGAGTAGGAATTACCGGCGAATTCAAGCGTCGGGGGAATGATGGCCGCGCCAGCGGAAGACCGGATCGTCGAACTCCAGCGACGTCTGTTGGGCGGCTACCAGCTGCTGCAGACGCTGGTGGGGATTCGCCTGCGGGCCGTCGACGATCCCGAAAGCGTCCGCCACCTCACCTGGCTCAGCGACGTCACCGCCGCGATGGAGCTGATCAGCCGCCGTATGACGACCGAAGGCCCGCTGGATTTCGGTGGCTACCTCGAGGATGTCGCCGCCTTCTGGACCCGCGCTTGTGAGGGCCGCCCGGTGCGGCTGGACGTTCGCGGTCAGGCGGCGTTGCTGCCCGACAGCCACCTGCTGCCGCTGGCCATCATCACGCACGAGCTGATCTCCAACGCCTGCCGCCACGCCTTCCCCGAAGGCCGTCGCGGCTCGATCGCCGTCGCCTTCTCCCGCGCGGTGGGCGGCGTCAGCCTGGTCGTCCGCGATTCGGGCATCGGGCAGGAACGGCTCCAGCCGGGCGAGGGTCTGTCGCTGGTGCAGGGTCTGGTCGAGCACCTCGGCGGCTCCATGAGCATCGAGACGGCCCCCGAAGCCGGCGTCGGCGTACGCATCCGCCTGCCGCTGGAAACAACCGCGCACTGATCGCTGTCAGCCGGCTTTCGGCGACGGCAGGATGCCCAGCGTCCGGTACAGCGGCAGAATCTGCATCAGGAACCGTTCAGCCTTCTCGCCGAGAACCTGCAGGTTCTCCTCGCGAGACACCACGTCCCTGCCGTCCTTCGTCGCCCGCTCATTGGTGCGCTCGAACACCGCCCAAACGCGGGCGGCCAAGGCCTCCGGCGTCCGGGCGCCTTCGTTCCACGCCTGCAGGAACAGTTGCGTCGAGCGGGTCGTCAGCACCCCGCCGCCGGTCACCGGCGACGCCATATGCTTCAACTGCCGACCGGACAGCGCGCGTTCCAGAACCAGGGCGTTGTAGCCGTCACACTGGCCACGCGTCGTCGGCGTCGCCTCACGGGCCGGTCGCACCACGCCCATTCCGGTCAGCACTGTCAGCGCGGCGATGACGTCATCGAAAGAAGCGCTGGCGGTTTCCGCGAGGACCGCGGCTGTCTTCGGCCGGAAGGCCTCGGCGGCGAGAGCCTCGCTCAGCGGCCGATAGATTGCCTCCGGAAGCGTCGCCTCTCCAAGCGCTCCTGAGATACGGAAGTCGATCTCGTCCAGCGGACAGATCAGCACGAAGGCCTGCGCGCCGAGACGCGCGTCCTGCTCCAGCTTCGACAGCCGGATCGCGCCCTTCACGAAGATGTCCGGCCGGAACCGCTGGTTGACCAGATAGTCGCGCACCGACTCCCGCATCACCGGCTCGCTGATCTCCGCCAGCAAGGCCACGCCGTCGGCCGGTATGTTGATCTCGGCGATCCGATCCAGCAGCCGGGCCGAGTCGACGAAGGTCAGCTTGGCCCCGGCCATCTCCGTCGCCACGTCCGAGAAGTACGGCACATGCCAGTCCGCGTTGAAATACTCGTGAGCGATATAGCGCCGGCTCTGCTTCGCCAGCCCGGCCGCATGCTTCGTGGCCTGCGGCTCATCCCTGAAGAATCGCGGTCCGGCGGCAGTCACCTTGCCCACGAAGGCCAAGGCGCGATCGACCTCGGCCTCCGGCGTCGTCGCCGCCTCGCTGCCCCTTGCCCGACCCAAATTCAGCAGGTGTCGCACCGCCCCGCGCGACGCCCAGCCCGGCATGCAGTTGTAGCTGAGATAGACCACCCCGCCGCGCCGTAGCTTCTTCCGGATCAGGTCCAGAATCACCCGCCGGTTCTCGTCCGACACCCAGCTCCAGACGCCATGCAGGGCGATGACGTCGAACATCGGCAGATCCTTGCGCGCGGCGAAGGCGGCGAAGGACTCGTCAGACAAATGAACCGTCGCGCCGGATCGCTCTGCGAGCCCCTCGGCGTGCAGCACGTGGGCCGGGTTGAAATCGACGCCGTGGAACGCGCCCTCGCTGCCGGCGGCGTGCAGATTGATCGACACCCCCTGCCCGAAGCCCAGTTCCAGATAGGTCGACGCGTCGGGGATCTCGCAATGCACGCCGGCCGTCAGGCAGGCCAGACGCAGATGGTCGGGGCCCATCTCGTGGTAGTAGCCGAAGGTGTAGTCGAGCCCGGCGTAATAGCCCTCGGACCAGTCCATGCGCGTCCCTGCGAAGCCTCGGCGCGGTTCACCCGGCCTTCCAGCAGTCTAGACCGCCAGCGACGCCGAACCGGAAGCGCAAATGCGCGCAGCCGCCCCGTGAGGGCGTGCCAACGTCTCGATTGTGAGGACTAAACGCGCCCGGAAGCGGATGGCTGGGGAACTAGGACTCGAACCTAGAATGACGGTACCAAAAACCGGAGTGTTACCATTACACCATTCCCCAGCAGGTCCGGCGCGGCCCCTCCTTGCGGCGGGGAGGCGGTCGGATACGCCAAGGTCGCGCGGGACGCAACAGGATTTTCGAAGGAATGCGCATCGAAAGCGCGACACCCCGAAAACGACCTGAAACAGAAGACCTGCGCTCGGCGAGCAGCCGTCGGCGGACTAATTTCAAACAGGCGTTTTCTTCGCTTGCGGGGGCCAGACCCCGTAGCTATAAGCCCCCTCCTCAAGTCGGAGTGTGGCTCAGCCTGGTAGAGCACTGCGTTCGGGACGCAGGGGTCGGAGGTTCGAATCCTCTCACTCCGACCATTCTTTCAACGTCTTCCCGAGGGGCGTTGGGCGGGGCGCGCAAGCGCCCTTTTTGCTGCCCGGAACACGGCCGGCTGCGACCATGCGGACATTGCGATCCGTTCTCAGGATGGGTAGGCCAGCTTCACAATCGATGTGGAGAGAGCCGATGTCCCTGCGCCGCGCCATGATGGCCGCCGTCGCCCTGATCGCCCTGCCCCTGGCCGCCTGCGGCAATGGCGAGACCGCGAAGACCGATACCGCCGCGACGGGCGGCGTGCTGAACCTCTACACCGCCCGCCACTATGACGCGGACCAGCAGCTGTATCGCCTGTTCGAGGAGAAGACGGGCATCAAGGTCAACAGCGTGGACGGCAATCCGGACCAGCTGATCGCCCGCATGCGCACCGAGGGCGCCAACAGCCCGGCGGACGTCTTCGTCGCCGCCGACGCCGGCGCCCTGTGGCGCGCGCAGGAGGCAGGTCTGCTGCAGCCGACCAGTTCCGAAGCCCTGAACGCCGCCATCCCGGCCAATCTGCGCGAGCCCGAGGGCCACTGGTTCGGCCTGGCCCGCCGCGCCCGCATCGTCGCCTACGACACGACCAAGGTCCGGCCCGAGGAGGTCGACACCTATGAAGAGATCGCCTCGCCCCGCTTCCGCGGCAAGCTGTGCGTCCGCTCGGCCGACAGCGTCTACAACCTGTCGCTGGTCGGCGCCCTGATCGAGGCCTGGGGCCCCGAGAAGGCCGGCGAGTGGGTGCGCGGCGTGGTCGCCAACATGGCCCGTCCGCCCGAAGGCGGCGACCGCGACCAGATGCGTGCAGTCAACGCCGGCGTCTGCGAGATCGCCCTGACCAACAGCTACTACTGGATCCGCATGGCCAATGGCGACGACGCCGCCGACAAGGCCGTCACGGACAAGGTCAAGCTGGCCTTCCCGTCGCTGGACGGACAGGGCGCGCATGTGAACGTCTCGGGCGGCGGCGTGGCCCGCAATGCGCCGAACCGCGAGAACGCCGTCCGCTTCCTCGAATTCCTCGCCACGCCTGAGGCCCAGGCCATCATCGCCGGGGCCAACAACGAGTACACGGCCGCCAACGGCGTGCCGAACCCGGCGGCGGTCCAGCCCTATGCCAACTTCACCGCCAACCCGATGCCGGTGACCGCCTATGGCCGCAACCAGGCCCAGGCGCAGTCGCTGATGTCGGCGGCCGGTTGGCGCTGAGCTCGATCCTGACGAAGGGGCGCGGGGGAGCCCTGTCTCCCCTGCCCCTGATCGGCGCCCTCGCGGCGCTGGTCGCCATCCTGCCGCTGGTCAATGTCGTCGCCGTCGCCTTTTCCGGCGAGACGGCGGACATCGCCGCGGGGGACCTGATCCGCTACGCCCTGACCTCGGCCGGGCTGGCGGCGCTGGTGGCGCTGATCACCGGCGTGGCCGGAACGCTGGCGGCGTGGCTGGTGGTCATGCACCGCTTTCCCGGCCGGAGCGTCTTCGCCTGGGCGCTGGCCCTGCCCTTCGCCATGCCGGCCTTCGCCGTGGCCTATGCCTACGCCGACCTGCTGGACGTCGGCGGCGATCTGCAGATGGCGCTGAGAGCGTCCGGGATCGAGCTGAGCTGGTTGAACATCCGCAGCCTGCCCGGCGCGGCCTTCGTCCTGTCCTGCGCCTTCTACCCTTACGTCTACCTCGCCATGCGCGCCGCCTTCGTGAACCTGCCGGTGCAGGCGCTGGAGACCGCGCGGACGCTGGGCTGCACCCCCCGGCAGGCCTTCCTGCGCGTCGCCGTGCCGATGGCACGGCCGGCGCTGGCGGCGGGCGTGGCGCTGGCGGTCATGGAGACCCTCGCCGACTTCGGCACGGTCCAGTTCCTCGCCGTGCAGACCCTGACTACCGGCGTGGTGCGGGC
Source organism: Brevundimonas kwangchunensis (assembly GCF_039523815.1). NCBI lineage: Bacteria > Pseudomonadati > Pseudomonadota > Alphaproteobacteria > Caulobacterales > Caulobacteraceae > Brevundimonas > Brevundimonas kwangchunensis. The sequence continues at coordinate 556,471 of NZ_BAAAGA010000005.1, forward strand.
GTGGTTCGTCTATGGCTCCGTCGCCTCCGCCGCCCAGTTCGCCCTGCCCCTGCTGGGTGCCGCCGCCCTGCTGCTGTGGGTCGAGCGCGCCTCGCGCAGTCGCAAGAGCTACGGCGCGGCCGGCGGACGTTGGCGGCCCCTGCCGGTTACGGACCTGACCGGCGCAAAGGCCTGGAGCGCGACCGCCTTTTGCTTAGGCCTGATCGCGCTGGGTCTGCTGGTCCCCGCCGGCTGGCTGGCGTGGAGTTCCTTCGGTCTGACGCCCGACTGGCCGCGTCTGATGACCGCCGCGCGCAACAGCCTGGGCCTCGGGATCGGCGGCGCCTTGCTGACGGTTGGATTGGCGACCGCCCTGGCTCTGGCGGCGAAACGAATGCCGCTGGCCGCGCGGATGGCCAGCCTCGGCTATTCGACGCCCGGCGCCGTGATGGCGATCGGCCTGCTGCTGCCGGCGGGCTGGTTGTGGTCGGTCTCGCCCGGCGGATCGGCAAACGTCGTCGCCGGCGTCGCCATCCTGCTCTACGCCTATGCCGCACGCCTGATGGCCGCCGCGCTGGAGCCGGTCGACGCCGGCCTGTCGCGCGTGACCCCGTCCATGGTTCAGGCCGCGCGCAGCCTCGGCGCCGGCGAGACCGGAGCCGCCCTTCGGGTCCAGCTGCCGATCGCCGCCCCGGCCCTGTTCACCGCCGGTCTGGTCGTTCTGGTGGATGTGCTGAAGGAGTTGCCGGCGACCCTGATCCTGCGGCCGTTCAACTTCGACACCCTGGCGGTGATCGCCGACAACTATGCCCGCGACGAGCGGCTGGCCAACGCCGGCTGGCCGTCGCTGATGCTGGTGGCCCTGGCCCTGCCCGCCGTGATCTGGCTGAGCCGCCGGGTCGCCCATGCCCGACCGGGAAGTCCATGACCCAGACCGTTCACCCGCCCGTTTTGAGCGTCGAGGGCGTCAGCCGCCATTACGGCGCGCGCGCCGCAGTCAGCGAGGCCAGCCTGACGCTGGAGGCCGGCCGCATCACCTGCCTGCTGGGTCCGTCCGGCTCGGGCAAGAGCACCCTGCTGCGCCTGATCGCCGGGCTGGAGCCGGTCGATGCCGGGACCATTCGCTCGGGCGAGACCCTGCTGTCGGAGCCCGGTCGCACCACGCCGCCTGAACAGCGAGGGACCGGGCTGGTGTTTCAGGACTACGCCCTGTTTCCGCATCTGACCACGCTGGAGAACGTCCGCTTCGGTCTCTCCGACCGGCCGCGCCGCGAGGGCAAGGCCCGGTCGCTGGAGGCGCTGGAGCGCGTGGGTCTGGGCGACCGAGGCAACGCCTGGCCGCACGCCCTGTCCGGCGGAGAACAGCAGCGCGTGGCGCTGGCCCGCAGCCTCGTGCGCGAGCCCGCCGCCATCCTGCTGGACGAGCCCTTCTCCGGCCTCGACGCCCATCTGAAGGCCGGGGTGCGCGAGGAACTGACGGCGGCGCTGAGGGCGGCCGGCGCCGCGGTCCTGATCGTCACTCACGACGCCGGCGAGGCCCTGATGATGGCCGACACACTGGTGCTGATGGACGACGGCCGTGTGATCCAGTCCGGCCCGCCAGCGGACTGCCATGACCGCCCCGCCTCGGTCGCCGCCGCCCGCCTGCTGGGCGAGGTCAATGTCGCGCCGGTCGTCGTCCGGCAGGGCATGGCCTCGACGCCGTGGGGAACCACACCGGCGCCCGGCGTCGCCGACGGCCCCGCCAGCCTGCTGCTGCGCCCGCACCACCTGACGCCCGGCGGCGATGGTCCAGGCGCGGAGGTGATCGCGCGTCGCTACGGCGGGGCGTGGAGCGAGGCCGATCTGCGGCTGGACGGCCAGGTCTGGCGCGTGCGCATGACCGGCGAGCCGCCCGCGGTCGGCGCCATCGTTCCGCTGGGCGCGGACCTGTCGAAGGCGACCGTCGTCGCGGGCTGAGACTCAGCCCTTCGCCCGCTCCGCGACCTCGGCGAGACGCCGCCCGACCGTCTCGATCGTCCGCTCGCCCAGAGCCCTGCGGCGCGCCAGGAGGTCGGGCGAGCCTGCGTCGTAGTCGGCCATCAACTGCTTCACGAACGCGCCCGAGCGGACGTCCGCCAGCACATCGTCCATCGCCGCCAGCGACGCCTCGCCGATGACCCTCGGTCCCGTCAGATAGGCGCCGTACTCCGCCGTGTTCGAGATGCGCCCGAACGCCCCGGCGATGCCCATGGAGAACATCAGGTCGGTGACCAACTTCAGCTCGTAGAAGCATTCGAACCAGGCGACCTCTGGCGGATAGCCGGCGTCGACCAGCTTCATGAACGCCCCGTCGACCAGATCCTTCACCCCGCCGCACAGCACCACCTGCTCGCCGAACAGATCGCTCTCGCACTCGGCCGCGAAGGTGGTCTCCAGAATGCCCTTGCGCCCGCAGCCCAGCGCCGCCGCGTAGGACAGGCCCAGCGCATGGGCCCCGCCGCTGGCGTCCTGATGCACGCCGAACAGGCAGAAGACGCCCTCCCCCTCGACGTACAGATCACGGATGCGCGGCCCGATGCCCTTGGGCGAGGCCAGAATGACGTCCAGATCGGCGCGCGGCGTCACCAGACCGAACCGCACCGACAGGCCGTGGGCGAAGATCAGAGCCGCGCCCGGCTTCATGTTGGGCTCCAGTTCGTCGCGCCACAGGTCCCGGTGCGCCTCGTCCGAGACCATGACCGCGACCACGTCCGCGCCGGTTGCGGCCTCGGCGGCGGTCATGACCGTGAAGCTGTCCGCCTCGGCCTTGGCCCGCGTCTTCGAGCCCGCCTTTAACCCCACGACGATGTCGGTCACGCCCGAGTCCCGCAGGTTCAGCGCATGGGTCCGCCCCTGGCTGCCATAGCCGATCATGGCCACCCGCTTGCCGCGGATGATCGAAAGGTCGCAGTCGCGGTCATGGAACGCGGGGAGCGGCGTCGCTATTTTCTGGGTCATGAGCACAGACCTACAGCCTTCCGACGTCATCGGCTTCTGGAAAGACGCCGGCCCCGACATGTGGTTCGCCAAGGACGATGTCTTCGACGCCACCTTCCGCCAGCGGTTTGAGCACGGCCACATGATGGCCGCCCGGCGCGAGCTGGATCACTGGGCCGACACGGCCGAGGGATCGCTGGCCCTGCTGATCCTGCTGGACCAGTTCCCGCGCAACTGCTTCCGCGGCACCGCGCACCAGTTCGCCACCGACCCGCTGGCCCGGATGTTCGCCAATCAGGCTGTCGAGCGCGGCCAGCACCTCGCGTTCGAGACCGAGCTGCGCAACTTCATCCTCCTGCCGTTCGAGCATTCCGAAGAGCTGGCGGATCAGGACCGCTACCTCGAGCTGATCGGCGAGGACGAGGAGCTCCGCAAATGGGGCCACCTCCACCGCGACATCATCGTCCGCTTCGGCCGCTTCCCCCACCGCAACGCCAGCCTCGGCCGCGCGACGACCGCAGAGGAGCAGGCGTTTCTGAATGAGGGCGGGTTCGGGGGTTAACCCCTCCACCAAGTGAGGTTGTGATCCTCATCTGACGGCTCACCTCTCCATCGAAGATGGGGAGGTGGGTCGGCCGCGCAGCGGACGAGACGGAGGGGTTGTGTGCGCAAGTCACCCCTCCACCACCGGCTACGCCGGTGGTCCCCCTCCCCACCTGCGGTGGAGAGGTGAGCAGTCCTGAACCAAGTTCCTGTGAGCAACCGAATCGATGGTCTGCCCTTCGGAGCGAATCGGCGACACTGTGTCCCCATGAACGCCCAGGTCCTTCTCGCTGATATCCAGACCCGCGCGGGCGCCGTTCCCGCCGACCATCCGGAATGGCAGTACCTGAACCTGCTGCGCGACATCCTTGAGAACGGCGCCCGCCGCGATGACCGCACCGGCACCGGGACTCTGGGCGTCTTCGGCCGTCAGATGCGCTTCGATCTGTCGAAGGGCTTCCCGGTCCTGACCACCAAGAAGCTTCACCTCCGCTCGATCATCGTTGAGCTGCTGTGGTTCCTGCGCGGCGAGACCAACATCGGCTGGCTGAAGGAAAACGGCGTCAGCATCTGGGACGAATGGGCCAATGCCGAAGGCGAGCTGGGCCCGGTCTACGGCAAGCAATGGCGCAGCTGGTCCGCGCCGGACGGCCGCGTCATCGACCAGATCGAGAAGCTGGTTCACGGCCTCAAGACCAACCCCAACGGCCGCCGCCACATTGTCAGCGCCTGGAACCCGGCCGATGTCGACGACATGGCCCTGCCGCCCTGCCACTGCCTGTTCCAGTTCTTCGTCGCCGACGGCAAGCTCAGCTGCCAGCTGTACCAGCGCTCGGCCGACGTCTTCCTCGGCGTGCCGTTCAACATCGCCAGCTACGCCCTGCTGACCCTGATGATGGCGCAGGTCTGCGGGCTGGAGCCGGGCGAGTTCGTGCACACCTTCGGCGACGCCCACCTGTATCTGAATCACATCGAACAGGCCGAGCTCCAGCTGACCCGCGAACCCCTGCCCCTTCCCACCATGACCATCGCGGCCAGGGACGACCTGTTCGCCTACCGTCTCGAGGACTTCGTGCTGGAAGGCTACCAGCCCTGGCCGCACATCAAGGCGCCGGTCGCGGTCTGATCCCATGTCGCTGGCCCTGAAGGCGCTGCAGGCGGACATCCTGCGCATCTCCGACATCTATGCGCGCGAGCACGGCATCGACCGCGACAAGGCGGCGGCCGGCGACTGGGCGCTGCTGAAGGTGCAGGAAGAATTGGGCGAACTGGTCGCCGAGCATCTGCGCATGAGCGGCCGGGCGCGCGGCGCGGCCGACGCCGGCAAGCTGGGCGACGAGGCCGCCGACGTGCTTGGCATGCTGCTGATCTACTGCAAGGCCGCTGACATCGACATCGAGGCGGCGATGCAGCGCAAGTGGCTGCACTGGCTGGACAAGCAGCCCTAGGCCGAAGCCACCATCCGCACATTGCGCAGGGTGTCGGGGACCATGTCGATCGGCTCGTCGCGGATCACCTTGATGGTGTTCTTGCCTGTGCCCATCGACACCGTCGCGAGGTAGGCGACCACCTCTCCATCGACCAGCGTCACGTTCACCCGCTCCGGCTTGTTCTGGGCTGCGGCCAGGCCGACGAAGCCGAACTCGATCGTGTGCGCGCCGGGCTCCACCTCCACGGCGGTGAACTGGGGTGACTTCAGCTGAACGATCGGCTGGCCGTCCAGCGAGACCTGCATCCCCGCCATCTTGCCGACGAAGCCCTGACGATGGGCGATGATCAGGGCCTTGCCGGGCGACGGCCTCAGGGCGAGCGCAGCAACCCTCTGTTCGTCCGACGCCGCCGGCCCCGATTTCGTCCCCTGCAGGTTCGCCATCAGATATCCGGTGATCAGACCGCCGAAGACCGGGATGTACCAGGCGGCGAAGCCTTGGAAGCCGATCATTCCCAACAGGAACCCGAGCACGACGGTGACGACTGCGCCGGCAATGATGGCGGGGACGTACTTGCCCATGCGGGACCTCGCGGTATGAGAGACGATCCTTACCAAGCGAGCCAGAACCTTGACCGTTCCATCCGTCGTGATCGTCGTCGCCCGTGGCTCCAATGGCGTGATCGGGCGTGACGGCGATCTGCCCTGGCGGCTGCGCAGCGACCTGCAGCGATTCAAGGCCATCACCATCGGCAAGCCCTGCATCATGGGCCGCAAGACCTGGGAGAGCCTGCCGCTGAAGCCCCTGCCCGGCCGCCTGAACGTGGTGCTGACCCGCGATGAGGGCTGGGGCGACGAGGGCGAGGCCAAGGGCGCGCTGGTGTGCCGGACGCTGGACGAAGCCGTCGAGATCGCGCGCGAGCAGGCGGAGGATGACGGTGTCGACGAGGTCTGTGTCATCGGCGGCGCGGCCCTGTTCGAGGCGGTCCTGCCGCGCGCGAAGCGGCTCTACATCACCGAGGTCGACGCGGCGCCCGACGGCGACGTTCTGTTCCCCGCCTTCGACGAGGCCCAGTGGACCGAGGTCGCGTCAGAAGCCCATCCCGCTGGCGAGAAAGACGACCACGCCTTTACTTTCCGCACATTGGAGCGCCGCTAACGGCGCGAATGCCGCCCCGGCCGGGGCCGGGACGGCCTGGATCAGCCTATTCGCCGCTGAGACAGTCCATGTAGATGCCCGAGCAGGTCCAGTATCCGCCCAGCACCTCGCCGTTGTCGCCGTAAATGGTCGTCCAGAAGCAGTTGAGTTCGCATTCATCGCCGCGAACGGCGGCTGCGCTGGCGGCCTGAGGAACGGCGACCAGCGTCGAGCTGGCGATCATGACCGCGAGAACGAGTTTCTTCAGCATGGCATCCTCCAAAATGCGGGCGGGAAATCCGCCTGTGGCCAAAGTGAAGGTTGCGCTCAGGACAACAACTCACGAGTGTGTTACGAGACAAATTCACAATCGGAAAGAATCCAAAGCTCCCATCAAAATCGACCTACCGGAAGGCTGATGGTTCTATCCAGACCAGCGCTCAGCCACGCGCCCTGCAATCGCCGCGAACCGCGAGGCCACATCCCCCTTCGGGTCGCTGACCACCACCGGCGTGCCGGCGTCCCCTGCCGCGCGCACCGAGGCGTCCAGCGGCAGGTCGCCGAGAAAGGGCACGTTCAGTCGGCCGGCCTCGGCCTCGGCCCCGCCCGTGCCGAAGATCGGCCCGCTCATGTTCTCGATCAGGCCCAGCGTCGGCACGCCGACCTTCTGGAACAGGGCGTGGGCGCGGCGGGCGTCGGCCAGCGCCACCTCCTGCGGGGTCGAGACGACCACCGCCCCGTCCAGCGGCGTCTTCTGGATCAGGGTCAGCTGGATGTCGCCCGTGCCCGGCGGCAGGTCGACGACCAGCACGTCCAGCGGCGCGTCTTCCGTGCCCCAGCGCGTCTGGGTCAGCATCTGGGTCAGGGCCTGCGAAGCCATCGGCCCGCGCCAGACCATGGCGTCATTGCGGTCGGTCAGCAGGCCGACCGACATCGCCTTCAGCCCGTGCGCCTGATGCGGCTGCATCATGCCGTCGACATAGGCCGGCTTGCCCGCGATCCCCAGCATGGTCGGGAAGGACGGGCCATAGACGTCGGCGTCCAGCAGCCCGACCGACAGCCCGCGCGCCGCCAGCGCCGCGGCCAGATTCACAGCCACCGTCGACTTGCCCACCCCGCCCTTGCCCGAGGCCACGGCCAGCACCTTGCGCACATGGGCCGGACGGTCGGTCGGGACCGGAGCCTTGGCCCGCGTCTGCTCGACGGCCTGCGGCGACAGGGACGCCGTGCGCACGGGCTTGGTCGCCGGCATCGTCTCGGCGGTCAGGATCACGGACACGCGCTCCATGTCCGACATGGCCTTCAGCGCCGCCTCGGCCGCGTCGCGGACGGGGGCGTACAGCGCCGTGTCGCCGCCGGCGACCTCCATCACGAAGCCGGCGCGGTCCTCGGTCACAATCAGCCCCTGCGCCAATCCTGAAGCCACCAGGCCCTGCCCGCTCTTCGGGTCGGTGATGGCGTCGAGAACGGCGATGACGGAGGCGCGATCGGGCAAGGCGTGAGGTCCGGCGGGTTGCGGCTGCGGGGCCTGCGTTCTATCGCCGGATCAGTCCGCCCGCGAGCCTCGATTTGTCCCACCCCCGCATCACCCTGATCGCCGGCCCGACCGCCTCGGGCAAGTCGCGGTTGGCGATGACCCTCGCGGCGCAGACCGGGGCCGTGATCGTCAACGCCGACAGCCAGCAGCTCTACGCCGACCTGCGGGTCCTCAGCGCCCGCCCCTCGGCCGCCGACGAACTTGAGGCCGACCACCGCCTCTACGGCGTCGCCGATGCGGCCGAGGCCTGGTCCGTCGGCCGCTGGAGCCGCGCCGCCCTCGATCTGCTGGCCGACCTCCGCGACCGCCCCGTGATCCTCGTGGGCGGTACGGGGCTGTATTTCACGGCCCTGACCAAGGGTTTGGCCGACATTCCCGCCGTTCCAGTCGAAGTTCGCGATCAGGTGGAAGCCGCGCTGGATGCCGAGGGCGAGACCGTGTTCCGACTCCGGCTTGCTGGCCTCGACCCCGCCGCCGCCGACCGCATCGAGGCCGGCGACCGCCAGCGCCTGATCCGCGCGATGAGCGTGGCGGACCACACCGGCCGGGCGCTCAGCGACTGGACGGCCGAAACCACGCCTCTGCTCGCCCCCGGCTCATGGACTGGCCTCGTGGTCGAACCGGATCGAGCGGCCCTCTACGCCAACTGCGACCTGCGCGTGGCCCAGATGATCGAACAGGGCGCGCTGGACGAGGTCCGCGCCCTCACAGCCCGCAACCTCGACCCGGCCCTCCCCGCGATGAAGGCCGTCGGCGTCCGCGAACTGGCCACCCATCTGTCCGGCGAGACCGCTCTGGACGAGGCCATCGACGCAACGCGTCAGGCCACGCGCAACTACGCCAAGCGTCAACTGACCTGGTTCCGCAACCAGACGCCGGACTGGCGCCGCGCCTGAACCTCCGCCCGGCTTCGCCGTTCAATGGGGATGAAAGAACACGACATCGACGACCGCGGCCTGAACGCCGACCCGGTCGACCCAGCCGCCGGCCAGCACGGCGACACGACTCTTTGCCCCGAATGCGCGGGCTCAGGAGCCCTCCCGGACGGGGAGACCTGCCCGGTCTGTGACGGAACGGGCAAGGCGACCGGGCGCACCGGCGGCGGCTGACAAGCCCTTGGAACATCGGCGCGAACCGCCTATATTCGTTCTGTCCGGGTTCGCCCGGACTATGGCGATAAACGTGCCTGTAATAAGCGGACCGGACCCGGGTGCGATTCCCGGCGGCTCCACCATTCTCTCCCGGTTATCGGCGGGCGAGCGCGGGGCCGACTAGCATCGACGGACGTGTAAAGAGGATTGCTTTCGCTCGTCCTAGCCCACCGTATCGGGCTTTTAAACTACCTGCGAACGATAACTTCGCTGAGGGTTACGCCGTCGCCGCGTAATGCGGTTCCGGTAAATCCGACCTAACTCCTGGGGGTTCAGATCCTCAGGCGGGGCCGCCGGGAGCCTGCCAACAGAATCCCGGCACTTTCCTTCTCCATTCATCCTTCGACGCCCTTTCGTCCGTCGCCCAGCGGGGCTACACGTCTGGCGAACAGCAGAGGCGCCCGATGGCCGAAGAGACGCCCCCCGTCGACGACATGCACTACGAAGTGCTCATGCAGGACGCGCTTCGCGGCGTGATCCGGCTGGCGCTTGAGCAGGCGGCTTCGCCCGACGGCATTCCCGGCGCGCACCATTTCTACATCACCTTCAAGACCCGGGCTCCCGGCGTCAGCGTACCGCCGGACATCCTCGCCAAATACCCGGACGAGATGACCGTCGTCCTGCAGCACCAGTATTGGGACCTGAAGGTCGAGGCGAACCGCTTCTCGGTGATGCTGAAGTTCGGCGGCATGCCCAAGGTGCTGGCCATGCCCTACACGGCCGTGACCCGCTTTTACGACCCGTCGGTGCAGTTCCTGCTCCAGTTCGAGGCGCCCGCCACGGTCGACGAAATCGCGGCCGAGATCGCCGCCGCCGAACCGGCCCCGACCCCGCCGCCCTCGGGCGACGACGGTCCCAAGGTCGTGTCGCTGGATCAGTTCCGGAAGAAGTAACCCCTTCCCCATTTCGGTTCATGCGCTAACGTCGGCGACGGCTGACGCGAGGGGATGCGCATGGGTCGGGGTCTGATCGGAATCGTTGCGGCGCTGTGCGTCGCTCTGTCGCCGCTGGCGGCACAGGCCCAGACCCGGTTCGAGGGCTGGACCTCTGCGATCATCGCCGCCGATTGGCGCGACGGGCGCGGCCATCCGATCGACGCCTTTGACAACGCCCGCCGCGATCTGGTCCGGAGCTTCCTCGCCGCCGGTTTCCCACGGGCCAGCATGGTCGACTACTCCCTGCGCACCGATGTGGCTCAGCCCACCTCGCCGCAGGCCGCCGTTGACGGCTTCACCGAGATGGCGACCCGCGCTGACCGGGGTTGCCTGCTGTACATGACCTCTCACGGCTCGCCCCAACACATGGTCTTCGGCGAGACCGGCGAGATGACCTCGGATCGTCTGGTCAGCATCATCCGCCGCGCCTGCGGCGCCCGACCGACCGTCATCATTATCTCCGCCTGTTATTCAGGGCAGTTCATCAACGCCCTGCAGGCGCCCAACCGCATGGTGCTGACCGCCGCTCGCCGCGACCGGACGTCGTTCGGCTGCGGCGCCGGCGAGCGCTATCCGTGGTTCGACGGCTGCATTCTGGAAAGCCTGCCCAAATCCGCGGACTTCCTTTCGCTGGCCGCGGAGACCAAGGCCTGCGTGGCGACGAAGGAGGCCGAAGCCGGCGTCGCCCTGCCGTCCGAACCCCAACTGTTCGTGGGCGGAGAGATGCAGATGCGCCTGCCGACGCTGCGATTCTCCAGACCGGCCTCCTGACACCGGCCTTCGCATTCAGAAACAGGATCACGCCATGCTGACGGGCGGATGCCATTGCGGCGCTGTGCGCTACCAGATTTCCGTGACGCCGGACCGGCACGGCCTCTGCCATTGCATGGACTGCCGCAAGGCCAGCGGCGCGCCAGTGGTCGGCTGGATGCTGGTCCCGAACGACACGGTGACGATCGCCGGCGAGACCCGCGAATATGCCTCTTCCGAACACGGACGCCGCCATTTCTGCCCGACCTGCGGCACGGGGTTGTTCTACACCAACGCGCAGATTTTCGCGGGCCAGTTGGATATCCAGTCAGCCACGCTGGACGACCCGAACTACCTGCCGCTTCCGGTTCAGGTCCAGGTCGCAGACCGCATAAGCTGGATGTCCGACCTCGCCTCCTTGCCGACGTTCGATCGCTATCCGGAGGTCTGACGCGGGAAGACCCGGATGGTGATCCGCTCCCGCTCGCCCTCGCGCCGTTCGACCAGCAGCCGGGCGACCTGGCTGTCGTCGTGGAAGAGATAGCCCTTGATGGCGTCCAGCAGGGCCTTGGCCAGATTGTCGAGGTCCATCCACGGCGGATCGCCGACATGCTCCATCACGATCTCGACGACATAGTCGCCCCACGCCGGACGTGATTGCCACTCCTTGCGCATGAACTCATAGACCAGCGGCTTGTAGTATTTGGCCTGGGTGGTCAGGCCGTCGATGGTGATCTCGACCGCGTCGCCGCTCTCTCGCGCGCGCACCTTGCCTGTGCCGATCCAGCCGGGGGTCATGAACGGGTTCCGTCGCGAGCCTTGCCCGCCTGCGCACCCGTGCTACACCGCCGCGCATCTTCCCGCCACGCCTGAAGGACCGCCATGACCCACCGCACCGAATCCGACACCTTCGGCCCGATCGAAGTCCGGAACGACGTCTACTGGGGCGCGCAGGCCGAGCGGTCGCTGGGCAACTTCAGGATCGGCTGGGAAAAGCAGCCGCTGCCGATCGTCCGCGCTCTGGGCATCGTCAAGCGCGCCGCCGCCGAGACCAACATGCAGCTGGGCAAGCTGGACCCGACGCTTAGCAAGGCCATCGTCGACGCGGCCAATGAGGTCATCGAGGGCAAGCTGAACGATCACTTCCCGCTGGTCGTCTGGCAGACCGGCTCGGGCACCCAGTCGAACATGAATGCCAACGAGGTGATCTCGAACCGCGCCATCGAGATGCTGGGCGGCGAGATGGGCTCCAAGAAGCCGGTCCATCCGAACGACCACGTCAACATGAGCCAGTCGTCGAACGACACCTATCCGACGGCCATGCACGTCGCCTGCGCCGAGCAGGTGGTCAACGACCTGGTCCCGGCCCTGAAGCACCTGCACGCCGCGCTGAAGGCCAAGTCGGACGCCTGGGCCGACATCATCAAGATCGGCCGCACCCACACCCAGGACGCCACCCCGCTGACGCTGGGCCAGGAGTTCGGCGGCTACGCCCAGCAGGTCGCCAACGGCATCGAGCGGATCGAACAGACCCTGCCCAAGCTGATGGAACTGGCGCAGGGCGGCACCGCCGTCGGCACGGGCCTGAACGCGCCGGTCGGGTTCGCCGAGACCGTGGCCGAGAAGATCGCCGGCATCACCGGCCTGCCCTTCACCACAGCCCCGAACAAGTTCGAGGCCCTCGCCGCCCACGACGCCATGGTCTTCAGCCACGGCGCGATCAACACGGTCGCCGCCTCGCTGTTCAAGATCGCCAACGACATCCGCTTCCTCGGCTCCGGCCCGCGCTCAGGCCTCGGCGAACTGGCGCTGCCTGAGAACGAGCCGGGCTCGTCGATTATGCCGGGCAAGGTCAACCCGACCCAGTGCGAGGCCCTGACGCAGGTCTGCGTGCAAGTGTTCGGCAACCACGCCGCCGTCACCTTCGCCGGCTCGCAGGGTCATTTCGAGCTGAACGTCTTCAACCCGGTGATGGCCTACAACTTCCTGCAGTCGGTGCGCCTGATGGCCGACGCCGCCATCAGCTTCACTGACAACTGCGTGGTCGGCATCGAGCCGCGCGTCGACAACATCGAGCGCGGCCTGAACAACTCGCTGATGCTGGTGACCGCGCTGAACGGCAAGCTGGGCTACGACGCCTGCGCAAAGATCGCCAAGACAGCGCACAAGAACGGCACCACCCTGCGCGAGGAAGCCGTCGGCGGCGGCTATCTGACCAACGAGGAGTTCGACGAGGCGGTCCGCCCCGAGAAGATGATCTCGCCGGGCTGATGGAGACAGGGCGGACTGCATTCGAGCGGGAGGGCGCGGCGCATTTCCCGCACGTCCTCTCTTCGGATGACGTGGAGCGCCTGCGCCTGCTTGCGGACGAAAGCCTGGGCGACCGGCCCGGCGTGCGCCTTTCCGGCGACCAATGGCTGGCCGATCTGCTCACGACCGGAACGCCCTGCCGCGTCGCCGCCTCCCTGACGTCAGACGCCGCCCGACCCGTTCGCGCGGTGATGTTCGACAAATCGCCCGAAGCCAACTGGAGCGTGGCCTGGCATCAGGACCGCACCATCCCGGTGAAGGCCAGGGTCGATGCGGCCGGCTTCGGTCCGTGGTCGACAAAGGACGGTGTGCTTCACGTCGCCCCGCCGTTTGAAATCCTCACCCGGATGACGACTCTTCGGCTGCACCTCGACAACGTGGACGAAGCCAATGCGCCGCTTTGGATCGCAGTCGGCACCCACTGCATCGGCCGGATCGCGGCCTCCGCGGCGACGGGTGAGGCCGGACGCGCCGAACAGAGACTCTGTCTGGCTGAAACCGGCGACATCTGGGCGTACGGTACGTCCATCCTCCATGCCTCGGATCGCGCCTCAGGGCAGCGGTGCCGACGTGTTCTTCAGGTGGACTACGCAGATTTCGAGCTGCCCGGCGGCCTGGAATGGAAGGGATTTTGAGGTGACCGCGCTTGAACGCCCCTACTGGATTGAGGCGCGGTTTGAGCGGCGCGACGGGTGGGACGAGGACAGGTATCCTTTCGCCCTGCCCGTGGTGCGGACGACCGACACACTCGCCTTCCATCCACGTGTCACCTTTCTCGTGGGCGAGAACGGCTCAGGAAAATCGACCTTGGTCGAGGCGCTGGCGGTAGCGTGGGGCTTCAATCCCGAAGGGGGATCCCGGGATCACCAGTACACGACACGCGCCTCTCACTCCGACCTGCACCGGTTCGTCCGCCCCGTCCGATCCGCGCAGAAGGCGCAGGACGGCTATTTCCTGCGCGCCGAAAGTTTCTTCAACACTGCGAGCTACCTGGAGCGATCCGGGACGAGCCGCGGGGGGTCTGTTGGCCTGCACGAGAAGTCACATGGGGAATCCTTCTTCGATCTGTTCGAGAACCGGTTCGAAGGCGAGGGACTCTACATTCTCGATGAGCCCGAGGCGGCGCTTTCGCCGGCCCGACAACTGAGTTTTCTCGCGCGGCTGCATCAGTTGGTGAACACGCGGTCGCAGTTCATCATCGCGACTCACTCGCCCATTCTGCTGGGATATCCGGACGCGTGGATCTATCAGACGTCCTCTCACGGACTGGAACTGATCGCCTATGAGGACACCGAGCACTATCAGGTGACGCGAGGTTTCCTGAACCGGCCGCAAACCTATCTGGACGTGCTGCTTTCCGACGATGAGTGAAGCCTTGGCTGTTTCGCGCTAAGGTGGCGTCTTCCGAAGGGAGGCCGGCATGGCGAACGTGCGTGTGTTCTTCGCGACCAATCGGAACCATCAGCCGCAGAACCGCCGCGAGGTTTTCGGCAAGACCTTCAATCCGGATGGCGTGGCTGCGCTGAGATTTGGCTATGCGGACTTCCGGCCCGATCCGGAAAAGCCGGTGCTCGAGACGCTTCATGTCTATCCGGACATCCTCGACGAGCCGGACATCCTGAAAACCGGCGGCGGGCAGTTCATGGAGGACCTGCGTCAGGCGATGGCCGGCGGGCCCAGGTGCGACACCCTCGTCTTCATCCACGGGTTCAACGTCAGCTTTACCGGCGCGTTGCAGGCCGGCGCCCTGCTGGCCCAGAGTCTGACCGTCGCGGATCACCCATTGAACATCGTGGTGTTCAGCTGGCCATCCGACGGGGCGGCGGTCCCGTGGATGTCCTACTACAGCGACCGGGAAGACGCCCGCGCGTCCGGCCCCGCCATCGCACGCGCCTTCCTGAAGTTCCGCGACTATGTCCTCGCTCTGAACGCGCAGGACTATTGCCAGCGTCGGGTGCACCTGCTGGCGCACAGCATGGGCAACTATGTACTGCGGCAGGCGCTGAAGGCCCTCATCCACAAGGAGCGCGACAGCCTCACCCGACTGTTCGACCAGATTCTGATGGCCGCGCCAGACGAGGACGACGACAGCTTCGAGCATGACGACAAGCTGCGCCTGCTGCCTCGCATCGGCCGGCAGGTGACCGTCTATTTCAATCCGAACGACAAGGGGCTGACCGTCTCTAACCGCACCAAGGCCAATCCCGACCGGCTTGGATCCGATGGCCCGCGTCTCGTGGATCTGCTGCCCAAGAAGGTCGAGTTGGTCGACTGCCGCGTCGTCGCCGGCGACGCCGACCCCTTCGTCGAGCACAGCTATTATCTGCGCAGTCAGGCTGTCATCGACGACATGTCAGCGCTGATGGCCGGCGATCCGGTCGAGGATATCCCCAACCGGACCTTCATTGAGCGAACGCGGGCCTGGCGACTGGGCAAGGAGGTTGCGGTCAAGCCAGCCAGACCGCCTCGCCCGGCGCCGCCTCAGAACCCTGCCTGAGGGTCAGTGCTTCTCGGTCCAGCGCGCCTTGGCCTCGTCCTTCGTCACATTCAGATGGACATGCTCATCGACGTGATCGACCCAGCTGACGGGGATCATGTGGTGCTTGAAGCCGCCGGCCAGATCCAGCTTGGCCAGTTCGATCTGGTCGCCCAGCACATGGTCGACGCGGCCGACATGCTCGCCGTCCGAGCCGACGACTTCGAGGTGTTCGCGGATCGTTGAAGGGTCTACCATCGTGGATGCTCCTGAGGTTTCCGGTACCTCGGGACAACCGTCCGGCCCGCGCCGGGTTGCATCACGGAGAAGGCCCATGGGCGACGTCGTGAACCTGAACCGCTTCCGCAAGGACAAGGCGAAGGCCGACGCGAAGGCTACGGCGCAGGCCAACCGCGCCACCCACGGTCGCACCAAGGCGCAGAAGCAGAAGGCCGAGAAGGAACGGGCGCGCGCCGAGCGGCTTCTGGATGGGTCGAAGCTGGAGGACTGACATGGCGGGCTATGCGCCTCACACCCGCGCCGGGCTGATCGCCCTGATCGCCATGCGCCGCATGACCGCCGAGAAGAAACGCCGTCAGGCCCTCGCGGAGGCGAAGACGGGCGAGCAGGTCGCGGCTGCCCGCGAGGCCGCCAAGGCATCGAAGAAATCCGGCTGGTTCCGGCGCTAGCTCTTCGGCGCCCGGATCAGCAGCAACTGGCCTGAGAGCACCAGCGCCAGCCCGACCAGAGCCGACCAATCGAAGGTCGCGCCCTCGAACATCACCGACACCAGCATGGCGATCGGCGGGGTCAGCGCGGAGATGTAGCTGGCCATCGCGTAGCCGATCGTGCGGGCAATGGTGAAGTACAGACCGAAGGCGATCACCGAGCCGAAGATCGACAGGTACAGCAGCGAACCGACATAGGCCGGTGTCGGATCGATGTGGAACTTCACCCCCGTCGCCAGACCGAAGATGATCAGCAGGCCGGTGCCATAGGCCATGGCCCAGGCCGTCGACGGAATGGCCGCCGAGCCCGCGTTCTGGCCCCTCCAGGCGAAGAAGTTGCCGAAGGCCGAGGCCGTGGTCGCGATCAGGGCCAGGCCCACGCCCATGGCGGCCCGCCGGTCGAACCCCGCGCCCAGAACCTCGCCACCGGACAGCACCGCGACGCCGACGAGGCCGAGCAGCGCTCCGCCCCACGAGGCCGCCGCCGCCTTTTGCCGCGCGGCCAGTCGGAACAGCACCAGATTGATGAAGGTCAGGGAGGCGAAGGTCACCGCCACGATGGCCGACGCCACATGCCCTTCCGCCGCATAGGTGAAGGCGTAGCTGACCGAGAAGGCGAACGCCCCCTGCCCCAGCGCCGCCAGATGCTGCGCGCGGGTCAGCTTCAGTGGTTGTCGGATCACGGCGCTGACGATGAACAGCAGGATCGCTGCCAGACCGAACCGCCAGACGATCGAGGCGATAGTCGGCACCGTCCCCAGTTGCAGGGTGATCGCGTACCAGGTCGTCCCCCAGATCATCGCGCAGACGACCACCCCTGCGATCCCCAGCAGGGTCGTGCGAGACAGGCGCGGTCGGGCGACGGGACGGGATTCGGTCGGCGAGGACATGAGCTCGCAATGAACCCCGCCGACGGGGCGCACAAGCGGGGTTATTCCGCTGCCGTCATAAGGTCGGCTTGTGGCGTCCGGAAACCGCTCAGGCGCGAAGCTTCAGCGCCGCGCGAACCTCTGCCGGAACCGAATGATAGACCGTCGCCGGACGCAGCTTCAGCCGCGCCCGCGCGCTCTCCAGCGACTCGGCGAACAGGGCTTCGTAGTCCAGCCCCGGCAGCCAGCGCGCCCTGCGCCCGATCCGCCAGGCCTGCAGCACCGCCCGCCGCGCTGGCACCGATCGGTTCTCGCGCCGGATCTCCCGCGCCGCGCCCAGCCCGATGAAGGCGAAGCCGAGGTTGCCGGTCTGGGCGTGGGAGAATGTCACCACGCAGGCTTCACCCAGAGCGTCCGTCTCATAGCCCGTCAGCACGTGCCAGACGTCGTGCACGTCCCGCAAGCGGCGCGAGTACCAGATCACCGGATGCTGGGCGTCGACGATGTCGCCGATCTTGCGGGCCTCCTCGGCCAGCCCCTCGGCCGTGAAGCCCCGCGCCTCGCGAAAGGCGCGATAGGCGCCGCCAACCGTGCCTTCGCCGAACTGCGCCAGCCACTCCGGGTCATCCAGCCGGTGGGCCAGCTCGTCGCGCAGGAAGGCCTGCCGTCCGCCCTCCATCGTGCCCAGCAGCCGGTCGTAGCCCCGCCGGATCGAACGGCCGGACAGAGCCCGCATGATCTCGAACACCTGGGCGGTGTCCTCCTTGTTCCGCACCAGCGCCCGGAAGGCGCGCAGCGCCTTCAAGGGCTCCAGCCTCTGCGGCGTAAGGCGGTCGGCGGCGTCCAGATCAGCGGCGGTCATGTCGATCCTCGATCAGGCCAGGAGAATAGCGCGGAACCGGATGAGGGTGAACGGCGATCATCTGACGCAGACTCATTCGCCTCTGCTAGGCTGTCGAAAGACGAACAGGAGACCGCCATGCGCATCCCCGCCCTCGCCCTGCCCTTCGCCCTGACCCTCGCCGCCTGCGCGCCGACCGACAACGCGCCGCCCACCGACGTCGGCCACGGCATGGCCGTGGTGAACGTCACCGCCACCTATCGCGAGCGCATCCTTCTGCCGCCGGGCCATGTGCTGACCGTGCGCGTCGAGGATGTCAGCCTGGCCGACGCCCCCGCCCGCGTGCTGGCCGAACATCGCGAACCGCTGGAGGGCCGCGCGCCGCCGTATCAGGCGACGCTGGGCTTCCCTCGCTCGCAGATCGATCCGCGCCATACCTATGCCGTCCGCGCCGAGATCCGGGACGCCGCTGGCGCACTTCGCTTCACCACCGACACCCGCCACGCCGTCCTGACCAACGGCGCACCCGCGTCGGCCGACATCGTCATGGTCGGAGTGCGCTGAGGCGTGAGCGAACTGAAGAAGCGCTCGGTTTCCCTGTCGGGCCACGCCACCTCGGTGGCGCTGGAGCCCGAGTTCTGGGCGGTTCTGGACAGGATCGGCGCCGAGCTGGAGTTGGGCCACGCCGGCCTGATGAAACGGATCGACGAAACTCGGGGCCGCACGCCCCTCGCCTCCGCCTGCCGGCTTCTGGCGCTCGCCTGGGCCGGCGGCGATCGGTCTTTCGCGGGTCAGACGCTGTCAGATTGACAGCCGAAATGGTCGGCGCATCCTCCGCTCTGGAGAACCGCCATGACCGACAACCGCCTGATCCCCGCCGCCGTCTTCGGAGCCCTGCTGGCCATCGGCTTCATCGGTGGAGGAGCCCTGATCGGACAGGGCGTGGTCAACGCCCGGGTGGGCGACCGGTCCGTCACGGTGCGTGGTCTGGCCGAGCGCAACGTGAAGGCCGACCTCGCCATCCTGCCTCTGCGGTTCACGGCCTCGGGCGAGGTGCTGTCTGACGTGCAGGGCCAGATCGACATCGACCTCGCCGCCGTCCGCCAGTTCCTGACGGCGCAGGGCTATCCCGCCAATGCCATCTCGCTGGGCCGACTCGAGGTCGCGGACCGACGCTCCCGCGAGTACGGCACGCAGGACGGCGGCCCTCGCTTCATCCTCGCGCAGACGGTCATCGTAAGAACCAACGACGTGGACCGGGTACAGGCGACAACACGCGCCCTCAACGACCTCGTGCGCCAAGGCATCGTGCTGCAGGACTTCTCGGGTCCGACCTATGTCTTCACAAAGCTCAATGACGTCCGCCCGGCCATGATCGCCGAGGCGACTGCTGCGGCCCGCACAGGAGCGGAGCGGTTCGCCAAGGATTCCGGTGCCGGCCTGGGGCCGATCCGTCAGGCGACACAGGGCTCTTTCGAAATCCTGGCGCGTGACGAGATCGGCGATGAGGGCCAGTCCCCGGACAAGAAAATCCGGGTCGTGACAACCATCAGCTACAGGCTGCGCTAGCCGATCGGCTCCGGCCCCGGGGTCGGGTTCGGCAGCGACGGCGGCTCCACCGGCGGCGGCGCCGGAATGTCCGGCATCTTCGGCGCATCAGGCAATTCCGGACGAGGCAGATCGACGTCGATGTTGACGTCCGTGCTCTTGGTCGGGGTCATGCCGCCGCCATTGGCGAACAGCCAGACGGCGATCACGATGACCACGATCACCAGACCGCCGATCAGAATGCCGAGGAAGCCGCCGCCTCCACCGCGGCGTTCGGCGTTGTTGATCGTGGTGTGATGATGGACTTCGGGCCGCTCGGGCGGGGGTACGTTGGGATCCGTCATGCATCAGCCTCCCGACGGCGCTGGAACGGACGGAGCCGAGACTTCCGGCAGGTTTACGTCGACGTCCACCTGTTTGGTTTCCGGCGTCGCTCCGCCACCCGCGAAGACGAAATAGGCGATCACAGCCACCACCACGACCAGCGCCCCGATGATGAACGCCATGCCGGCGCCGCCACCGCCGCCCTTGGTGGTGTTGTTGATGTTGTCAGCCATAGGAAGGTCCTCTCCTGAAACCCTGTCGGGCGTCACAACGGCGACTCAGCGGCAACGGTTCCTGATCCGGCGCTTCAGTGAAGGCTGACAAGCGCGCGCGGTCTCCTTATGTTCTCGCCGATCCCATGACCGAATCCGCCCCTCCCCGCATCTCCGATCTCGCACGCTCGCACGGTCCCGGCGGCGTTCCCGCCGGCACGCCCGACTATCTGAAGGGTCTGAACCCCGAACAGCGGGAGGCGGTGGAGACGACCGAAGGGCCTGTGCTGGTTCTCGCCGGCGCCGGCACCGGCAAGACGCGCGTTCTGACGACCCGTCTGGCGCACATCCTCGCCAGCGGGCGGGCGAAGCCGTGGGAGCTTCTGGCCGTCACCTTCACCAACAAGGCCGCGCGCGAGATGCGCGAGCGGATCACCCACCTGATCGGTCCGTCTGCCGAAGGGCTGCGGTGGCTGGGCACCTTCCACTCGGTGGCGGCGCAGATCCTGCGGCGGCACGCCGAACTGGTCGGGCTGAAATCGACCTTCACCATCCTCGACACCGACGATCAGGAACGGGTCTGCAAACAGCTTCTGGAGGCCGCCAACCTCGACACCAAGCGGTGGACGCCCCGTTCGCTCAGCGGGATCATCGACCACTGGAAGAACCGTGGCTGGACGCCGGAGAAGCTGCCGAACACCGAGGACTTCGCCAACGGCAAGGGCCAGACGCTGTACGCCGCCTATCAGGCTCGACTGGCCTCGCTGAACGCCTGCGACTTCGGCGATCTGCTGCTGCACAACCTGACGATCCTGTCGCAGCACGCGGATATCGCCGAGGAATATCGCCGTCGCTTCCGCTACATCCTGGTCGACGAGTACCAGGACACCAACGTGGCCCAGTACCTGTGGCTGCGCCTGCTGACCTCCTCCACCGGGAACGTCTGCTGCGTCGGCGACGACGACCAGTCGATCTATGGCTGGCGCGGCGCCGAGGTGGACAACATCCTGCGATTCGAGCGGGACTTCCCGGGCGCCAAGGTCATCCGGCTGGAGCGGAACTACCGCTCGACGCACCACATCCTCGGCGCCGCCTCGGGCCTGATCAGCGCCAACCGCGGGCGTCTGGGCAAGACGCTGTGGACCGAGGACAACAGCGGCGACAAGGTTCGCGTTCGCGGCGTCTGGGACGGCGAGGCCGAGGCAAGGCTGATCGCCGACGAGATCGAGACCGCCCGCCGTCAGGGCATCGGCTACAAGGACATGGCGGTACTGGTCCGGGCCTCTTTCCAGATGCGGGCGTTCGAGGAACGGTTCGTCATGCTGGCGGTGCCCTACACCGTCATCGGCGGCCCGCGCTTCTTCGAACGCGCCGAGATCCGCGACGCCCACGCCTATCTGCGCCTGATCCTCAGCGAGGACGACGATCTGGCCTTCGAGCGGATCGTCAACGTGCCCAAGCGCGGTCTGGGCGACACCAGTGTGCAGAAGGTGCTGCAGATCGCCCGCGAGACCGGCGTCCCGGCCATGACCGCCGTGCGCGACCTGATCACCTCGGACGAGCTCCAGGCCCGCACCCGCACGGCCTTCGCCAATTTCATCCGCGACATCGATCGCTGGCGGCAGTTCGCCCAGACCTCGTCGCACTGGGAACTGACCGAGACCGTTCTGGAAGAGAGCGGCTACACCGACATGCAGAAGGCCGACCGCGCGACCGGCCAGACGCGGCTGGATAACCTCAAGGAGCTCGTTCAGTCGATGCAGGCCTTCGACGGCCTGACCGCCTATCTGGAGCACGTCTCGCTGGTCATGGATCTGGACCGGGGCGAGAGCGCGGACTCGGTGCAGGTCATGACCCTGCACGGCGCCAAGGGGCTGGAGTTCCCGCTGGTCTTCCTGCCCGGCTGGGAGGAAGGCGTCTTCCCCAGCCAGCGCAGCATCGACGAAAAGGGCGAAAAGGGCCTCGAGGAGGAGCGGCGCCTCGCCTATGTCGGCGTCACCCGGGGCAAGGAGGACGTCCGCATCTCCTTCGCCGCCAACCGTCAGGTCTACGGCCGTTGGCAGTCGCAACTGCCCAGCCGCTTCGTCGACGAACTTCCCATCGACCATGTCGAGGCTCAATCTGACACCGGCTACTACGGCGCGTCCGGCGGCATGCGCGAGGCCAAGAGCCGCTGGGATGAGATGCCCAGCTTCGGCAGCGGCTACTCCTCTCCCGGCTGGAAGCGCGGCCAGGCCTTCGCCGCCAACCGCGTCCCTAACGCCCAGCCCGCCCGCCAGACCCTGCTGGAAGGCGACGGCCGTCTGGTCGCCTCTGGAGATCCGAAAGCGGGCTCGGGCTGGACGAAGGGCGACCGCGTCTTCCACCAGAAATTCGGCTACGGCCAGGTCCGCGCCATCGAAGGCAACAAACTCGTCGTCGCCTTCGACAAGGCGGGCGAGAAGAAGGTGATCGACACCTTCGTGGAGAAGACTTGACCCAACACAGATGTTCACCCAATGTTCTGACGATCATGACTAGGTTCGAACGCTGAGGCGGTTTGATGGATGACGCGACATTCAAGGTCTCGGTCAACGGCTATACAGCTCGTAAGTTGACCGCCACGGCCCAAGCGGCAGGGGTATCGCCAGAGGAACTGGTGGCGATGGTGCTGGATCAGAAGTTCTTCGACTACGATGATTTCGATTGGCCGGAGGGTGGAGATCCCAGAACCGACGACGCGGCGAGGTATCAACTGAACGAACCCGGACGGCCATGGAGTGAGGTTCGCCCCGAAATGGAAGCCTTGCTGGAACGACTGCTCGCAGAGAAAAAGTGACGCTCCGGCTTTCGGCTCAAGCCGAGCACGATCTAGCGGCCCAGATCGAATGGCTCTCGCACAGATCTCCGCAGGCTGCGCGCAGGGCTGCAGCGGAAATCTATCACGTCTTCGAACTGCTGGCGGACAATCCGTCAATGGGTGTGCAGACCTCGCGTGGCTGGCGAGAAAAAGGCGTCAGGTTTGGTCGGGATGGGTTCGTGATTTGTTACATCGTCCGCGGAAGCGACATCCTCGTCCTGCGCTTCAAGCATTCACGCCAGAACCGCTAACCGCTCCAATCCTTCCTTAACGCCGTTCCCCGACTCTGCGAGCGTGCGTGAGTCCCGCTCCATCGTCGCCGACGCCGAACCCGTTCCCACCTGGTGGGAGGGGGCGATCTGCATTGCGATGATCTTCATGCTGACCGGCGCCCTGATCGGTCCCGTGTTTGCGCCGACGCAGGAGGAGACGCCGATCCTGCGACTGGTCTGGCTGCCGGCCTATGCGGTGACGCTGGGCCTCTTCATCTACCGGCTGGATCGCATCTGGCGAGCATGGCCGGCGGCGCTGCTGCTGCTGACCACGGTCTTCCTCGCCTTCGCCTCGAAATACTGGTCGATCGATTCCGCAACCACGATGCGGCGGGTCATCTCCCTGGCCATCACCCTGCTGTTCGCCCTGTACATGGGCGCGGCCTTCCGCGGCCCTCACCTGCCCCGCATGCTGATGCAGGCGACCTTGGTCATGGCGATGGGCAGTCTGGTGATGGTCTTCGCCTTCCCCTCCATCGGCGTCCACCATGCCGAGAACGCCGGCCTTTGGCGCGGGCTCTGGTACGAGAAGAACCAGATGGGCGCGGTCATGGTGATCGGCGCCACCGCCTCGGCCGCCTGTCTGGTCATGGAAGACGGCCGCAGCCGTCTGTTGCCCGCCCTCGCCCTCGCCCTGTCCAGCGGACTGGTGCTGGCGACCCAGTCCAAGACCTCCCTGCTGTGCCTGATGCTGGGCGTCGGGACTGTCGGCGGCTTCTGGGCGCTGAGGCGCGGCGGCGCGGTCTTCGCAGTGGTCGCGATCTGGGCCGCCGTCGTGGTCGCCGCGGCCGGCGTCTGGCTGTGGGACACCCATTCGGTCGAGGTGCTGGAAGCCCTTGGCAAGGACCCGTCGCTCACCGGCCGGACCGACATCTGGGCCGCCCTGATGCGCAAGGTCGCCGACCATCCGATGACCGGCTACGGCTACGGCGCCTTCTGGGGTCGCGAGAGCGTCCCCGCCGAATGGATCCGCAAGGAGACCCAATGGCCAGTACCCAGCGCACACAACGGCTGGATCGACCTGCTGGTCCAGCTCGGCTGGCCGGGCGCCATTCTGACCGGCGTGCTGATGGCGCTGGCGACGGTCGTCACCATCCTGCGATCGGGCGGAGCCGGGCTGCGCGAGGGCTGGTGGGCGCTGGGGTTCCTCGTCGCCTTCATTGCGCTCAGCCTGTCGGAATCGATCCTGCTGACGCACCAGAGCCTCCCTTGGGTGCTGTTCATGGCCGTGATGACGCGCGCGGTGCTGCCGTCATCCACAGCCGTGGCCGTCCCGCTTGCCCCCAAGCCCCGTCGGGCCTACCAGACCGGCTCCCGAATCGCCGCACAGTATGCAAATGGGCCAGTCCGCCGACCTCCTTTCGCTGTTCGATGAAGAGCCGACGCAGCCGCGTCCGGCCGAACCCGTCTCCGTGCCTGAAGCCGAGCCCGCGATGACGTCGCAAGCCGCTGCGCCGTCGCCGGAGCCTGCGCCTGCGCCCAAGCCGGCCGATGTCCCCGCCTCCGCCCCGCTGGCGGCCGCCACAGGGTACTCCGCCTCGTCCATCGAGGTGCTGGAAGGTCTGGAGCCCGTCCGGAAACGCCCCGGAATGTACATTGGCGGCACCGACGAGCGGGCGCTGCACCACCTGTTCGCCGAAGTCCTCGACAACGCGATGGACGAGGCCGTGGCCCGCCATGCGAAGCTGATCACCGTCGATCTGGACGCCGACGGCTTCCTGTCGGTCCGCGACGACGGCCGCGGCATCCCGGTCGATCCGCACCCCAAGCACCCCGGCAAATCGGCGCTGGAGGTCGTGATGACCGTCCTGCACTCGGGCGGCAAATTCTCGGGCAAGGCCTATGAGACCTCCGGCGGCCTGCACGGCGTCGGCGTCTCGGTCGTCAACGCCCTGTCCGACCATCTGGACGTCACCGTCTGGCGCGACGGCTTCGAGTGGAAACAGTCCTTCTCGCAGGGCCATGTGCTGGGCCCGATCCAGCAGGTCGGTCCGTCGAAGAAGCGCGGCACCCTGATCCGCTTCCACCCGGACGCCGAGATCTTCGGCGTCGGCGCGGCCTTCAAGCCCGCCCGCCTGTTCCGCATGGCCCGGTCCAAGGCCTATCTGTTCCGCGGCGTCGAGATCAAATGGACCTGCGCGCCCGAGCGCATCACCGACGCCACGCCCGCCAGCGCCACCCTGCACTTCCCCGGCGGTCTGGCCGACGCCCTGTCCGAGCGGATCGGCGAACTTGAGACCGTCACCCCGGCCTTCGCCGGCCGGGTCGAGCGCAAGGGCGAGGCCGGCGCGGTCGAGTGGGCGGTGACCTGGTCGCCGATCGGCTTCGGCGAGTCCGACGGCTTCGTCAGCTCCTACTGCAACACCGTGTCCACGCCGGACGGCGGCACGCACGAGGCCGGCTTCCGCGCGGCGCTGGTCAAGGGACTGAAGGCCTATGGCGAGCTGACCAACGAGAAGCGCGCCGGTCTGATCACCGCCGAGGACGTCATCGCCAACGCCGGCGCCATGATCTCGGTCTTCATCCGCAATCCCGAGTTCCAGGGCCAGACAAAGGACCGCCTGTCCTCGCCCGAAGGCGCGCGGATGGTCGAGCAACTGCTGCGCGACCCGCTGGACCACTGGCTGACCGAAAGCCCCAAACAGGCCAACCAGCTGCTCGGCTTCATCATCGAGCGGGCCGAGGACCGGCTGAAGCGTCGCAAGGACAAGGAAGTCCAGCGCGCGGCCGCCACCCGCAAGCTGCGCCTGCCGGGCAAGCTGGCGGACTGCACCCGTCAGGCCGCCGAGGGCACCGAACTGTTCATCGTCGAGGGCGACTCGGCCGGCGGCTCGGCCAAGCAGGCGCGCGACCGCAACACCCAGGCCATCCTTCCCCTGCGCGGAAAGATCCTGAACGTGGCCTCGGCGACGGCGGACAAGCTGCGCCAGAACGTCGAACTGTCCGATCTGGCTCTGGCCTTGGGCGTCCAGCCGGGCAACCGCTTCAACATCGACGATCTGCGCTACGAGCGCATCGTCATCATGACCGACGCCGACGTGGACGGCGCCCACATCGCGGCGCTGCTGATCACCTTCTTCTACCGCGTCATGCCCGAGACGATCCGTCAGGGCCGGGTCTTCATGGCCCTGCCGCCGCTCTACCGCATCCAGGCCGGCGCCGTATCGGAGTACGCCCGCGACGACGCCCACCGTGACGAGCTGATGGCGACCGTCTTCAAGGGCAAGAAGACCGAGATCGGCCGGTTCAAGGGTCTGGGCGAGATGATGGCCGCCCAGCTCAAGGAAACGACCATGGATCCGAAGAAGCGGACCCTGGCCCGGATCGAACTGCCCGAGAGCGAGGACGAGATCGAGGATCTGGTCGAGCGCCTGATGGGCAAGAAGGCCGAGGCCCGCTACCAATTCATTCAGGATAACGCGCGTTTCGCGGTTGCTGACCTCGACGTGTAGAGACAGATTGGCTTCCGGATCAGGAGAGCCACTCATGCGCATCGTCGCCCTAGCCGTCGCCGCCGCTCTGGCCGGCGTCGCCGTCCCTGCCCTCGCCCAGGACAATGCTCCGGCTCCGGCTCCGGCTCCGGCTCCGGTTCGTATCGAGGAATGGCCGACCGCGCGCGTCGCCGCGATGGGACAGGCGATATTCGAGCAGGACCGCGCCGCCTCGGTCGCTACCGATGCGTTCGTGGCCCATTTCAACCGCCAGCCCCCTGCCGATCTCACGGGTTGGGTCGTGACGCCCGAGAGAAACGCCCAGCGCGTCCGCTTCCTCCGCGCGGATGGCGAAGGCGTGAAATCGGGCTGGGATGTCGTGGTTCGAAATGGTGTCGCGGGCTCGGTCGAGGAGGCTGCCACGCCCCTTTCCGAAGCCGAACAAGCCCAGTTCCGGGCGCGGAACACCGCCGCTACGAACGTCGGCCGGCTCCGCTGCTCATCCCCCATGAATGCCGTGGTGCTCGACGATCCCCAGAGCGACGGATGGCTGGTCTGGCTGCTGACCTCGACGACGGACGCCAACATCGTGCCCGTCGGCGGCCACTACCGCTTCCACATCAGTGCGGACGGCGGCACGGTCGTGCGCCGCGACATCCTCAGCAACACCTGCCTGGACATGCCGCGCCCGCAACGCTCGGCTCAGGGCCAGCCTGTGGGTATGGTGGTCAGCCAGATCGTGTCCGACGGCCCCGTCGAGACGCACGTCTTCCTGTCGCTGCAAAATCGTCTGACGATCTTCGTCCTCGCCGGGGAGAAGGTGTTCCAGGTCAACGGCGCCCGGATTCGCGAGGTCCGCCGGTAGCCGCCCCGCGCGCTCACTCGCAGACCGAGGGCTCGCCATAGCGCGTGACCTCGCCGGTCGCCCCGGCCGGTGTCAGGTGCAGGGTAGTCAGTCGATCAAACTCGCATTCGCGCATGTCCGCGGCCTCGCGATAACCAAGCGCCCGGGCGATCTGCGGAATGGTGTTGCTGTGCCCGACAACGAGGATGACATCGTCAGGTGCAAACTCACGGATGCTTCGGACCGTCATGTCGATATGCTGGCGGACCGTGAAGCCCTCAAACGGAACCCTGACGACGGTAGGACGGCGATCGTTCGTTCCAGACATCATCGAAGGGCGCGCAGTCAGGTGTGTCCTCTGCAACGCCGTGAACACGATCACCGTAGGGTGTCGGTCAGCGAGCGTTTGCGCCAGGGCCTCGGCCCTCGCCTGCCCTGCTTCCGACAAGGCGGGATCCGCGCTCTGATCGGCCTTCTCGGCGTGGCGAACCAGAATGACTGTCTGGGCCGCCGCGGGGGCCGCGGTCAGCAGGGTCGCGGCGGCTACGGCCAGAAGAATGCGCTTCATGATCTCTCCCCGACCCGCGCTCCGACGGGTTCAGGCAGACAATGCACAGCGCGGGGCCAGGACGACAAGCCCGGTGCCGGAGACCTCAGTGCTCGGCCCAGTCTCCGGCCGGCTCGATGAAGGCCCGCTGGCCGCTGACATCGGCGTAGGTCATGCACAGGTCCTCGAAGACCCGGTTCCAGGCGAAGCGATCGACGGCCTTCTGGCGGGCAGCGGCGCCCAACGCCTCGATATCCCGCTCGAACAGCGCCTCGATCGCCGCCGCATAGGCCTTGGGCTCCGCCTTCGAGGCCAGTTGGCCGACCGAGCTGTCGACGGTCTCCATCACGCCGCCGGAGTTCACCCCGACGACCGGACGGCCGCAGGCCATGGCCTCCAGCACGATCAGACCGAACGGCTCCTTGTCGTTGGCATGCACGAAGGCGTCGCAACTGGCGATGATCTTGGCCACCGCCTTCGGGTTCGCCTCGTAAGGCAGCGAAATGACACGGTCTTCCTGCGGCAACCCCTGCCCCGCGCCGACCAGCACC
Source organism: Brevundimonas kwangchunensis (assembly GCF_039523815.1). Classification (NCBI taxonomy): domain Bacteria; kingdom Pseudomonadati; phylum Pseudomonadota; class Alphaproteobacteria; order Caulobacterales; family Caulobacteraceae; genus Brevundimonas; species Brevundimonas kwangchunensis. The sequence continues at coordinate 584,683 of NZ_BAAAGA010000005.1, forward strand.
AGGTGATAGGGATCGCCGAGCCGCTGCACGGCCTCGATCAGGACGTCGATGTTCTTCTCGCGGGCCGGTCGGCCGGCGAAGCACAGCAATCGTGCGGAAGCCGGCAGGCCCAGCTTTTTCAGCAACCAGTCCCGGTCACGCCGGTCTGGACGGAAGGTGTCGACCTCGACACCCAGCGGCTGGATGACGATGTCCTTGATGCCTGCTTCCTCAAGCCGGCGGGCGATGTAGCGGCTGGGCGAAACGACGCGGTCGAACTGGCCGAACAGACGGGCCCAGCGCTTCTCGACCGGCTTCTTGGCCCACTCGCCGAAATGCAGCGCCGCCAGACCGGCCGGGTCGGAGTGGCAGAAACCGACGACCGGGCAGCCGGCCCGCTGACCGGCCTCAAGCGCACCCTGCCCCGGCGTATAGGGATCGCCGGCTTCGATCAGCGTCGGGTTCAGCGATGCGACCCACGCCGCCCAGCGCCGCACCGAACTGGGCCAGCGATAGCCGTCGCCGAAGGGCAGCTTGGTCGAATGCAGTTGAACGATGCCGTCGTCATCGGCCCTGTGGTGTGCGCCCGGCACGACCAGAGAGTGGGCGATGCCTGGGCGATTCTCTTCCAGCCACGCCTTTTTGGACAGCAGGTAGCGCTTCACGCCGCCCGACTTGGGTGCGTACAGCATTGTGGTGTCGACGAAGCGCGGGCGCGGGTCTTCCGCCGCCTGCTTTGTCGCTCTCAGCGTCTCGGAAACCTCTTCGTCCCAGCCGGGGATCAGGCGAAGCTCGCCCTCCTGAACTTCCAGTCCGGCCAGGTTCATGAGCTCTCGCTCCGTTGCGCTGATGTTGGCCGAACCAACGCGCTGGACCCGTTTCTGGATGCGTCGGGCCTTGCGGACCCTGGACAGATGCGACTTCACCATCCGCGCGCCGTACTCTCGGCAAAGGTAAAGCTCAAGCGTCCTCTGTCGACGAGCGATCATCCGGGATCGGAAGACCCCGCCGGACAAGTGCCTCCCGCAACAGTACCTCGACCTGGGCATTGACCGAGCGCAGTTCGGCGGCGGCCAGTTTCTCGACCGCCGCCATCACGCCCGGAGACGCGCGCATCAGGAACGGCTTGCGCGGCTTGCCGGCCATATCAGCCGTACAGCGTGCCGGTGTTGACCACGGGCTGCGCCTCGCGGTCGGCGCAAAGCACGACCAGCAGGTTGGAAACCATGGCGGCTTTGCGATCCTCGTCGAGGTCGACGACCCCACGGTCGTTCAGGTCGGCCAGCGCGGCCTCCACCATGCCGACGGCGCCCTTCACGATCAGGCGGCGAGCGGACAGGACGGCTTCGGCCTGCTGACGCTTCAGCATCGCCCCGGCGATCTCGGGCGCATAGGCCAGGTGGGCCAGGCGGGCTTCATCGACGGCGACGCCGGCGACCTTCACGCGCTGGACCAGTTCGTCCCGCAGACGGGCCGCGACATCCTCGGCGTCAGAACGCAGCGTCAGCTCCGGCGCGTCGCTTTCGTCACCATGGTCGTAGGCATAGTGCGAGGTGATGTCGCGCAGGGCGGTATCGACCTGGATGTTCACGAAGGCCTGATAGTCATCGACGTCGAAAAGGGCCTGCGCCGAATCCTCGACGCGCCAGACGACGTTGGCGGCGATTTCGATCGGGCTGCCGCGCTTGTCGTTCACCTTCAGCTTGTCCGAGGTGATGTTGCGGACGCGCAGGCTGATCTTCTTTCGCGTGTACCAGGGCAACACCCACCGCAGACCGGTCTTGCGGTCCGTGCCGCGGTAGTCGCCGAACAACAGAATCGCCACGCCCTCGTTCGGCTGAAGCGAATACAGTCCGCACAGCAGGAACAGGCCGACGACAGCCACGGTGATTCCGCCGATCACGTTCACGATGGCGTCAGGGTTCGTCGCCACCAGGGCGGGACCGCCCAGCGTCATCGCCAGACCAACCAGCAGCATGAGTATGCCGTTGGCGGTCGACGCCGCGCGCTCGGTGGATCGGGAATGCACAGCAGCCGGAACAGTCATGGGGAGCCCTCCTCGCTCGATATGAAAGTGATATCACTTCGATTTCGGTATTGGCAATAGCTTCGCTTGCGGCCTGAATGGAACCGCTCGGCTTGCGCCTTGCAATCGCCTCAAATACGAGAAACTTGAGGCAGGCTGGCCCCGTCCCTGTTAGAGGATCGCCGGCGTCTCTGCGTGACCGATCACTGGGGTGTTTTTCCGAATGCGTATTCTACTCGCGACCGCGGTTGCGATCGCTCCCCTGCTGACGGCTTCCGGCGCCATGGCCGAGGTAGTCATCTCGTCAGCCCGGACGACCCCGATCGCGACCGCGACGGCAACAGGCACGAGCCCCGACTCGATCCGCATCGCCAGTGGCGGCGCGATCAATGTCGCCAGCGGTACGGCGGTGACGGTCAACTCCAGCCACAACTTCGACATGGTCACCGGCGGCGGCATCACCATGGCCAACGCCGCGAACGGTGCGACGGCTGTCCTGCTGAACGGCGGCAATACGTCCACCACCACGATCGCGGGCGCGATCAGCGTCACGGACGACCTCGACAACAACGTTGATACGGACAACGACGGCGATATCGACGGCCCGTGGGCTAACGGCTCCGGGCGCTATGGCGTTCGCGTCGCCAACGGAACGCTCGTCGGCAATGTGAACCTCGAAGGCAGCTCGGCCATCGTGGTCGAGGGCAACAACTCCTACGGCGTCGCCGTCGAATCGACGCTGAACGGCCGCCTGCACGCGCTGGGCGGCGTGAACATCCGCGGCGACAATTCGGTCGGCATCCGCACGGCTGCGACCGTAACGGGCGATGTGAATATCAGCGGCACCGTGACGGCGCGCGGCGCCAACGCCACCGCCATCTCGCTCGAAGGCGACGTCGGCGGCCGTGTGGCGATCCAGGGAACCGTTACCGCATCGGGCTTCCGCTACACCACTGCTCCGCCCGAACGTCCGGCGGGCTTCACCCAGACCGCCGAGCAGAACAAGGCGATCGTCTTCCTAGACGAACTGGATCCCGACGATCTTCTGGTCGGCGGCCCCGCCGTCCGGATCGCCGGCAATGTCGGCCGCGGCGTGATCTTCGATGTGCCGCCGTCCTACAGCGCGGCCGGCATCGAAGGCGATGACGACGGCGACGGCGTGAAGAACGGCGACGAGGACGACGACGGCGACGGCACCAAGAACCGCGACGACACCGACCGCGACGGCGACGGCGTCCTGGACGCCAGCGAAGGCACGGCGATGATCACCAGCTACGGCTCGGCCGCAGCGGTGGAGATCGGCGCGGCCGATCGTTCGATCACGCTCGGCGTGGCGGGAACCGGCGACAGCGCCTACGGCCTGATCAACCGCGGCACCCTGAACGGCCTCGGCGTCTACGAAGGCTTCGACGCGCAGGGCCTCGTGGTCGGCGGCCATGCCGGCCAGACCGTCAACATCGCGGGCGGCATCCGCAACGAAGGCACCATCGCCACGCTGGCGCTGGAAGCCGATTCGACCGCTGTCCGTCTGGGTTCGGGCACCATCACCCCGACGATGATCAACACCGGCGCCATCACCGCCGCCGCAGCCAACGCGGACAGCGCGGGCCAGATCACCGCCATTCGTATTGACGCCGGCGCCAGCGTGCCGTCATTCGTCAACAACGGCGTCATCCTCGCAGCGGTCGGCGGCAGCACCTCGAACACCACGGCGCTCGTCGACCTCAGCGGCACCCTGACGTCGATCACGAACAACCGGTCGATCCAGTCGAACATCACGCCCGTCGAAGCCGGCGACACCGTCACCGGACGCGCGGTCGCGATCGACGTTTCCGCCAACACCACCGGCGTCACCCTGCTGCAGAACGGCATTCCCAGCACGCCATCCGCCAGTGATCCGGACAGCGATGGCGACGGCGTCATCGACGCCCGCGAACCGCAGATCGTCGGCGAAATCCGCTTCGGCTCGGGCGCCGACGTCATGGACATCCGCAACGGCACCGTCATTGGCGACATGAGCTTCGGCGCCGGCGCCGACCGCCTCGACATCACGGGCGGCGCGGTCGTTCGCGGCGCCGTCAACGACAGCGACGGCAATCTGACGATCAACCTGACCAACGGCGTCCTGGACGCCCGTCAGGCCGCCGCACAGACCATCACCGACCTGAACATCGGCGCCAACGGCGACCTGATCGTGACCATCGACCCGGCCAACGGTACGGCGGGCGGCTTCAATGTCACCGGGACCGCCAACCTCGCGAGCGGCGCGGGCCTTGGCGTGCGGTTCAACTCCCTGCTGCAGCAGGAAACCCGCTTCACCCTGATCGACGCGGCGACGCTGAACGTCGGCACGCTGGATCTCGACTCGTTCCAGCAGAACTCCCCGTACCTCTTCGTGGTGCAGGGCGGCGCGGACGTCGCCAGCGGCACGGTCTTCGCTGACGTTCGGCGCCGGACCGCCCAGGAAGCGCAACTGATCTCGTCCGAAGCGGCGATGTATGACGCTTTCTACAGCGCCCTGGAGCGCGACACCGAGGTTCGCAACGTCTTCTTGAGCCAGCTCGGCCGTGACGAATTCCTCAACCTGTATGAACAGCTCCTGCCCGAGCACTCGGGGGGTCCGCTGCTGTCGCTTGCGTCCGGCGTCGACGCGGTCACCCGCGCCCTGACCGGCCGCAACGCCTCGGCCGCGCCGGGCGAGACCAGCGCTTGGGTACAGGAGATCAATTTCTACGCCGACAAGGACAAGACCGACACCTACGGCTTCCGCTCGGAGGGCTTCGGCGTCGCCGGCGGCGTCGAGCGTGGCACCGACTTCGGCGCGCTGGGTCTGTCTGTCGCCTTCACCTCGTCCGATCTGGAAGACCCGGAATCGGAAGCCGAGGAAGTTCTGTCGGCCAACCTGCTTGAGCTGGGCGTCTACTGGCGCGCCCAAGGTCAGCGCTGGACCACCTGGGCCCGTGCCGCCGGCGGCTATGCGACGTTCGAATCCGAGCGTCGTCTGGTGGCTGAAGGCATCAACCGCACCGCCATCTCGGACTGGAAGGGCTTCACCCTCGCTGCCGCGGGCGGCGTCTCGTACGAGCAGAATTTCGGTCGCTTCAGCATCCGTCCCGAGCTCTATGCCGAGTATTTCTCGCTCAGCGAGGAAGGCCACACGGAAACGGGCGGCGGCGACGGCTTCGATCTGGATATCGACGATCGCGACGGGCACCTGTTCGCCGCCGTCGCTGCGGTCAACCTCGGCATGTCGATGGGCCAGGACGACTGGCTGCGTCCGGAACTGCGTCTCGGCTGGCGCCAGAACATCTCGGTCGATCCCGGCGAGACCCTGGCCCGCTTCCGTTCGGGCGGTCCGGACTTCCGCCTGACCCCGAACACCATCGAAGGCGGCGGTCCGATCATCGGCTTCCGCATGAACGTCGGTAACGAACTGGGCATGCTGTCCATCAGCGCCGACGCCGAACTGCTCGAGGACTACGTCCGCTACATGCTGTTCCTGCGGGCCAGCTTCCGGTTCTGATCGCCGGAGCATCGAATACGGAAAGGCTGTCGGGACGCCGGCGGCCTTTTTCGTTGCCGACGCCGCCCACGGCGCCCTAGAAGCGGCGTTCGCTTCGCGATCGGGCGGCTAGCTCAGCTGGTCAGAGCACCTCGTTTACACCGAGGGGGTCGGGGGTTCGAACCCCTCGCCGCCCACCATCCTTCCGGTCAGACGGCGTTCACCATTCACGGTTAATCCTGCCGCATCCGGGGAGTGCTGAAGCCATGTCCGCCCACATCCGCAAAGCCGCCGCCCTGTCCGTGCTCATCGCGGGCTCGCTCATGTTGCAGGGCTGTATTGTCGGCGCGGTCGTCGGAGCCGGCGCGGCCGTCGTGGGCGCAGGCGCCTCGGTCGTCGGCGCGGGCGTGGACGCCGTCACCACCTCCGACGAGGAAACCCGCGCCAAACGCGAGCGCGAGCAGCGCGAATGGGAACGCGAACAGCGCCGCTGCGAGCAGCGTCGAAACCAGGGTCGCAGCTGCTGAGCGTCAGAGACTGAGAACGCACCGCTCGTTGACCGTCGGCCGCGCCACCTGAACCCGGCACAGACCCGGCCACTCCGGCTGGAGCCGCTTCACGAACCACAGGCACAGGTTTTCGAGGCTGGGCAGCTCAAGGCCCTCGTGCTCGTTCAGCATGCCGTGGTCCAGTTCCTCGGCCGCAGCCTTCAACGCACGGTCAAGCGCGCCCAGATCCGCGACCCAGCCGTGCTCGGCGTCCAGCACCTCGGACCGCACCGTCGCCTCGACCGTGAACGAATGGCCGTGGACGCGCCGGTAAATGCTGCCCTCCGGCTCGTTCGGGAAGTGGTGGGCCGCGTCGAAGGTGGCCTGTTTGGTGATCTCGAAGACGGGCATTAGCGGACGCCGATGTATTTGTGGGTCTGGACGCTGAGCCGCCACTGCGGGTGCGTCAGGCAGTATTCGATGGCTGCGGCGGTGTTGGCGGCCTGATCCGGACCGTCCATGGGCTGAAGCCAGAAGCGTTCGAACTCCAGATGCTCGAACCGGTCGGGCATGGCCTTTGCCTGCGGGAAGACCAGCTTCAGCTCCTGGCCGGCGGTCTGCACCACCGGCGCATCGGCCTTGGGACTGATGCAGACCCAGTCGATCCCCTCGGGCGCGGCCAGCGTGCCGTTGCTTTCGATGGCGATCTCGAAGCCTCGGGCGTGCAGGGCGTCGATCAGCGGAGCATCCAGCTGCAGGAGCGGCTCCCCGCCAGTGCAGACCACAAGCCGAGGATCGCCCTCCCGCCCCCGCCACATCCCGAAGACATGGTCGGCCAGCAGGTCAGCGGTCGCGAACTTCCCGCCGCCGTCGCCATCGACGCCCACGAAGTCCGTATCGCAGAAGGTGCAGACGGCCGTGGCGCGATCCCGCTCCAGCCCGTTCCACAGATTGCAGCCGGCGAAGCGCAGGAAGACCGCCGGCCGGCCGGCCTGACCACCCTCCCCCTGTACCGTCAGAAACACTTCCTTGGCCGAGTAGGTCATTGGCCGGCTGCCCATTCAGCGTGGCCCGCCGCCCGCAGCTCGCAGGCCGGGCAGTCGCCGCAGCCGTAGCCCCAAGCATGACGGTGCTCGCGGTCGCCGAGGTAGCAGGTATGCGAGACCTCCACGATCAGCTCGACCAGAGCCGCGCCGCCGATCCGGTCGGCCAGCTCCCACGTCTGCGCCTTGGTCAGATGCATCAGCGGGGTGTCGATCACTACGGGCTTGTCCAGCCCCAGGCTCAGCGCCTGCGCCATCGCCTCGATGGTGTCGCGGCGACAGTCCGGGTAGCCCGAGTAGTCGGTCTCGCACATGCCGCCGACCAGCACTTCCAGCCCCCGCCGGTCCGCCAAGGCCGCCGCACAGGTCAGGAAGACGAGGTTCCGCCCCGGCACGAAGGTCGTCGGCAGACCGCGCTCATCCATCTCGATGGCCCGTTCGGCCGTCAGGGCGCTGTCAGCGATCTTTCCATAGCCGGTCAGATCCACGACGTGGTCCGGCCCCAGCCGGTCGGCCCATTGCGGCAGCACCTTCACCATGCCGTCGCGCACATCCAGCCGCGCCTGCATCTCGACCGCATGGCGCTGACCATAGTCGAAACCGACGGTCTCGACCCGGTCGAACCGCTCCAGCGCCCACGCCAGGCAGGTCGCGCTGTCCTGCCCTCCGGAGAAGAGGACGAGGGCCGATTTCGTGCGGTTCGGGTCGATTTCGCTCATGACAAACCTGCGGTCGGCCGGATCGGCCGCGCGCATGCAAAGGGTGATGGGTCGCCAGATGGCGAGGGCGGGCCTTCTACACCAGAGGGCGGGATCGAGCAAAAATGGCCCGATTGGGGCGGATCGATTCGCTTTAACCCTTCTGCAAACCGTTACGGCCTAGATGTCCACCGGTCTCAGTAGGAGTTCCGGCCCTCATGCCGACGATCGAAACCCTTACCGAACGCGTGGAGCCGATCGCTCCGGACACGCTCGGTATCGACGTCTACGCGCGCTTCGAGCGCGAGCCGGATACGCTTGTCATTCCGGTCGTCGAGGACGACCGCCCGCTCGGCCTGATCGAGCGCAATGCCTTCCTGATGAAGATCGCCGGCGCTTTCGGCCATGCACTGTACGCCCAGCGCGCCGTGATCCACGTCATGGACGCCGAGCCCGCGATCATCGAAGCGGGCGTGGCCATCGAAGGCTTCTGTGACACCATGCTGAAGGGCGGAGCCGGCACGCTGATGCGCGGCTTCATCGTGACCCGTCAGGGCAAGTATCACGGGGTCGGCACCGCCGTGTCCCTGCTGCAGGCGGTCAACGAGACCCAGCAGCGCCAGAACGAGGAACTGGCCGAACAGGCCCGCGTCCTGACCGATACCCGCACCCAGGCCCTCGTCGCCGCGCGCGCCAAAAGCCAGTTCCTGGCGATCATGAGCCACGAGCTGCGCACGCCGATGAACGGCGTGCTGGCCGTCGCTGAACTCCTGCGCCGCCAGCCGCTGAACGCCCAGGCCCAGGCCCACGTCTCCACCATCGTGGAATCGTCCGAAACCCTGCTGCGCATCCTGCAGGACGCGCTGGACCTGTCGCGCGCCGAGGCCGGCGAGCTGGAGCTGCAATCCGATCCGACGCCGCTGCGCGCCATGATGGACGACGTTCAGGCCATGTGGGCGCCACGCGCCTCGCAGGACAACGTCACCCTGATGGTCAGCTACGAGGGCGACACCGAGCTGACCGGCCTGCTGGACGGCATGCGGATCAAGCAGGTGTTCAACAACCTGATCGGCAACGCCCTGAAATTCGCCCGCAACGGCGTGGTCGAGGCCGGCCTGAAGGCCGTGGCCGAGGGCGATCATATCCGTCTTGAAGCCCGCGTCCGCGACGACGGCCCCGGCATCGATCCCGAGCGGGTCGACATGATCTTCGAGCCCTTCGTGCATGGCTCGGGCCCCGACGGCGCCGGCCTTGGCCTGTCGATCTGCCGCCAGATCATCGACCGGATGGACGGCCGCATCTGGGCCGAGAACAACGCCGGCCGCGGCGCCACCTTCGCCTTCGATCTCGAGGTGCCGCTGGCCGAGGCTCCGGCAGCCGTGGAATCGAACGTCGAGGCCCTGACCGACTTCGACGTTCAGGACAGCCCGCACATCCTCATCGTGGACGACAACGCCACCAACCGTGTCGTCGCCCAGGCCCTGTGCGAGATGTTCGGTTGCACCTCCGAAACCGCCGAAGACGGCGTCGAGGCCGTCGAGGCCGTGCAGGAGCGCCGCTTCGACATGGTCCTGATGGACATCAAGATGCCCCGCATGGACGGCGTGCAGGCCACCCAGGCCATCCGCGCGCTGGACCACCCCGTTCGCAACATCCCGATCGTCGCCCTGACCGCCAATGCGGATCCGGAAGACGCCCGCCGCTACCTGTCGATCGGCATGGCCGCCGTGGTCGAGAAGCCGATCAAGCCGGAACGCCTGCGCATGGCCATGAACGCCGCGCTGGAACAGGCCGCAGCGACCGCCGCCGAGCCGGAAGCCGCCCGCAAGGCCGGCTAGGCCGCGTCTTCGGCGACGACCTCGTCGTCATCCTCATCATAGCCGACCAGCCTCAGCGCCCGCGCCGGCTGGTCGTTCAGTTCGCACCAGCGCAACAGCCCCTCCTCGCGCCCGTGCGTGATCCAGACCTCCTGCGGCTTCAACTCCGTGAAGGTCGCGATCAGCTCGGGCCAGTCGGCATGGTCGGACAGCACCAGAGGCAGCTCGCAGCCCCGCTGACGCGCCCTCGCCCGCACGCCCATCCAGCCTGAGGCGAAAGCGACGACCGGGTCGGCGAAGCGACGGGCCCAGCGGTCCCGCGTCGCCGACGGCGGGGCGATCACCACCTCTCCGCCCAGCGCCCCGGCCTTCAGCCCCGTGGCGGGCGCCAGCGGCCCCAGATCAATGCCCTCGCGCTCGTACAGCCGGTTCAGCCGCTCCAGCGCGCCGTGGACGTAGATGGTCCGGTCCCAGCCGCCTTCGCGCAACAGGCGGATCACCCGCTGCGCCTTACCCAGCGCATAGGCTCCGACCAGATGTGCGCGCTCGGGGAACTGACGAAGCGACCGCAATAGCCGGGCGATCTCGTCGCCATCCGACGGATGCACGAAGACCGGAAGTCCGAACGTGGCTTCCGAGATGAAGACGTCGCACGGCACGGGTTCGAATGGCGCGCAGGTCGGGTCCCGTCGCCGCTTGTAATCGCCGGAGACGACCATGGTCAGACCCTTCCAGCGCACCACCGCCTGCGCAGAACCCAACACATGCCCGGCAGGCGCGAGGCTGATTTCGACCCCGTTGATGGTCGCCGTCTCACCGTAGGCGACGCCCTGCCGTGCCTTGGTGAAATCCTCGCCATAGCGCTCGGCCATGATCGCCAGCGTCTGGCGGGTCGCCAGCACGGCGCCATGACCGGATCGGGCATGGTCAGCGTGGCCATGGGTGATCACCGCCCGATCGACCGGCGCGACGGGATCGACGTAGAAATCCCCCGGCGGGCAATACAGCCCCGCGGGCGTCGGTCTCAGCAGGTCCTCAAAACGGATCATCCGCCACTGAACGCACGAGCGGCGCTTGCGCTCAACCCGGCCTCCGGTCGATACCCGGACCATGCCCGCCTCGCAGATCCTTCCCCTGTTGCCACAACTGGCCTCGGTCGCCGCGCACACCCATGCCCTGGGCTTCGCCTATGAGGGGCTGGAAGGCGATCGCGTCCGCATTCGCGTGCCATGGCGCGAGGATCTGGTCGGCGACCCCGAGACCGGCGTGCTGGCCGGCGGGCTGGTCACCACCCTGCTGGATCACGTCGGCGGCCTGGCCGTCTGGACCGCGCTGAACCGGTTCGAACCGGTCGCCACGCTCGATCTGCGCGTCGACTACATGCGCGCCGCTCGCCCGAAGGCGGACCTGATCGCCGAGGCGCGGTGCTACCGCCTGACGCACTCCATCGCCTTCGTTCGCGCCTGGGCGTTCGAGGATACCCCGGACGATCCCGTGGCGGCCGCCCAGAGCGCCTACATCCTGAACTCGAACGGCGAGCGTGGCGTGGGAGCCAATCTGAAATCGCGCGCCGGAGACGGCGCATGACCGACCTCCTCTCCACCCTGCCCTACGCCCGCTTCCTGGGCCTGACATCGGCGCAGGACAGCGACGTCCTGACCATCACCATGCCGTTTGCCGACAAGCTGATCGGCAACCCGGTGCTGCCAGCCCTGCACGGCGGATCGACCGCCGCCATGCTGGAGCTGACCGCCGTCGCCCAGGTTGCCCTGCTGTATCCCCGTCTGAAGCTGCCGCGGCCGATCAACGTCACCGTCGCCTACCTCCGCTCGGGGCGCCCGGTGGACGTCCATGCCCGCGCGCGGATCAGCAAGGCCGGCAAACGGGTCGCCCACGTTCAGGCCGAGGCCTGGCAGGACGATCCGGACAACCCGATCGCCAGCCTGAGCGCACACTTCCTGGTCGCAGGAAACGACTTTTAGTTGATTCATTGTTAACGGCATGGTTGCCTCCCCTCGCTGAAGCGCTGCGAGGGGAAAACCCGCATGTGCCGTCAAACCATCGGCGAGGCGCTGGCCGCCCGTCTGTACGCTGCTGAATCCGCCATCGATCAGGCTCTGAGCCACGCCGCAGGGCTGGTCGCCGCCCTGCCCGGCGCGCGCGCCGACGCCTTCCTGTCCGCCGTGGCCGGGCAGGCCGTCTTCGACGGTGCGGCGGCCAGCGTTCAATCCCTGACCGACGTCCGCGCGCATCTGGTGCGCACCCACACCGCCCTGGCCGCCCTCGCCCGCAAGCTGGGACTGGAGCCACTTGCGGTGGGTCCCATCGATAAACCCGGAGACACGCCCCCTGTTGGCGGACGTGTGATTCACGCCACAGGCGAATTGGTTAACGAAGACTCAAGAGAAATGGCTAACAATTCACTACCCGGCAAGCTTAACGTCTGATAAACAGCGATCACTGAAGTTTTTGCCTCCCGGAGGGTTTCATGGATAAGGCTGCCGTTATCGCCAGCGTTGCTGGCGACCTGAATGCGACCGAACAGTCGCTCGACGCCGCGATCGCTCGCGCCACCACCCTGGTTCAGTCGATGATCGGCGCTCGTACCAGCCTCAGCCTCTCGCCGGTCACCGGCGCTGAGTCGCAAGCCAAGGCGATGGAAGCCATCGCCGCGCTGTCGGCCGCTCGCGCCGCCATCGTGGCCTGCCACACCGAACTGGCCAAGGATCACCGTCGCCTCGGTTGGGGTCCGTACGCCCTCGGCGTTCTGGACAAGCCGCCGGAAGCCAGCATGGAAGAGACCACGGTGGCCCGCCTCCGCGCGGTTTAATTCATCGTAATGTCCGGCGCCGGTCATTTCGATTTGCGCCGATTCAATGCATGTTCGCCCTCGTGCCCTGCGGCACGGGGGCGTTTGCATGTTTGAGACCCTGTCATCGCAGATCGGATTCGGCATTGCCGTCCTGGTCGTCGCCTTCGCCTTCCTCAAGGGCGATGAGCCCGAGCGCATCGGCGCGGGCGCCTATATGCTGGCCCTGTTCGCCTCCATCCTGATGCAGGAAAAGACCGCCCTGACCGGCACCCAATGGGGTCTGCTGGCCATCGATTGCGTGATGCTGGCGGTCTATGCGGGTCTGGCGTGGAAGAGCCGGCGTACCTGGCCCGTCTGGGTCTGTGCCATGCAGGCCCTGATCGTCATGAGCCACCTGCTCACCATCGTCGACATCCGCCCGCCGCTGGCCGCCTTCTACGCGGTGATCAACCTCGCCAGTTATGGCGTGCTGGTCGCCATCGCCGTCGGCACCTTCTGGGCCTGGCAGGAACGCCGCGCCGCCGGGCTGGAGTAGCTCCGCCTCCGCTTGACCGATTCCATGCGTAGGTGGATATTCCTATTCACCATGCCGCTGTCGCATATTCAGATCTGGACCGCCATCGACCGTCTCGCGAAGCGCGAGGGCCTCAGCGCGTCCGGCCTGGCGCGACGAGCCGGGCTGGACCCGACCAGCTTCAATCCGTCCAAGCGTTTCGGCCCCGGCGAACCGCCCCGCCCCCGCTGGCCCTCCACCGAGAGCCTGACCAGCATCCTGTCCGTCACCGGCCTGTCGCTGGGCGATTTCGCCGAACTGGCGCAGGACGCCCCGGATCGCCCGCCGCTGGTACCCATGCTGGGCATGGCCCAGGCCGGTCAGGACGGCTTCTTCGACGACGCCGGCCTGCCCACCGGCGACGGCTGGCTCCAGACCGAGCTCCCCCGCCCGCGCGATAGCCTGCTCAGCCTGCGCATCGCCGGCGATTCCATGTCGCCCCTCTACCGCGAGGGTGACCATGTCATCGTCGACCGCGAGGCGACCGACGTCCGCAAGGGCGACCGCGTCGTGGTCCGCACCACCGGCGGCGAGACCCTGGCCAAGGAGCTGGCCGCCCTGTCGGCGGGCAACGTCACCCTCGCCTCGATCAATCCCGACTACGGGCCCCGCACCCTGCCCCGCGCCGATATCCTCTGGATGGGCCGCATTCTCTGGGTCAGCCAGTAGCGTCCAAGAGAGAGGGCCGCCCCTTTCGGAGCGGCCCTTCGATCCTTGCGGATGCGCCGGGTCTAGTACGGCGCGACGTAGCGGGCGTTCACCCAGCCGCCGCCGGCGATCTGGACCCATTCGCCCTGCGAGCCGATGGCCGAGAACGGCTGGCCGGCCGACAGGTTACCGACCTGGCGGTAGCCCGTGCCCGGACCCGAGCGGATGCGCAGGTTCGAGGTGGCCTGATACTGGGCGCCGCTCTGGGCGTTGTCGGCGCGCTGACGCTGCTGGTTACAGCCGATGTACGAACCGGCCGCGGCGCCGGCCGCGGCGCCGGCCACGGCGCCGAGCGTACGCTCGTTGCGCGAGATCTGGCTGCCCGCGAGGCCGCCGATGACGGCGCCGATCAGGGCGCCGCCCTGCTGGCGTCCGCCGGGGGCGTCACAGTTGGTGATGCCGTTGGCCTGCTGGGCCATGGCGACGGTCGGCAGTGCGACCGGGGCAAGACCGCCCAACATGGCGGCGGCGGCGATAGCGACGGTGATCTTCTTCGACATGACTCTCTCCTGTCATCGAGGTGGTCGATGGAATGGAGAATGCCCGAGCCAAGCTGAAGGCTCCCAAAGCCTCGCCGTTATATTCAGTTCATGTACGTTACCGGACCGACCCGGCTCAGGACGCCAGCTTTCCGTTGGCCCCCGCCTCGATCAGCTCGATCGTCGCCGGCAGGCCGTAGATCGCGGCGAACGAGCCGAAGCGCGGCCCCTGCGATGCGCCCAGCAGCACCTCGTACAGCGCCCCGAACCAGGCCCGCAGCGGCTCGAACGCGTGTTCCTTGCCCACCGCATAGACCTCGCCCTGGATCAGTTCGCCGTCCGTCGTATCCGCCGGCAGGGCCTTCAGGCGCGCCGCCAGGTCCAACAGCGCGGCCTTCTCCTTGTCGTCGGGCAGACGATAGGTCTTCGTGGGGCGGACGAAGTCCTCGTAGTAGTTCAGGGCATGGCCCATCAGCCGGTCCAGCGTGGGCTCGCTCGAAGGCGTCGCTTCCGGCAGATACTTGGCGAAGTACGCCCACAGTTGTTCCTTCGACGAGGCGTTGGCCACGCCGACGAGGTTCAGCAGCAGGCTGAACGACACCGGGCTGGCCACCTTCGGCGGGTTTCCGGCGTGGATCGACCAGACGGCGTTGTCGATCTGCTTGGCCGGCTCCTGCGTCTGGAACTGGTCGATGAAGGAAAGATAGTCGTCGATCGCCCGCGGAATGACGTTGAAGTGCAGGCTCTTGGCCGACTTCGGCGACTGGAACATGTACCAGCTCAGGCTCTCCGGCGTGCCGTAGCGCAGCCACTCGTCCATCGTCAGGCCATTGCCCTTGGACTTGGAGATCTTCTTGCCCTCGATGTCCAGGAAGAGCTCGTAGTTGAAGCCCTCCGGCGGCGTGCCGCCCAGCGCGCGGCAGACCTTGGAGCTCTCGCGCACGCTCTCGATCAGGTCCTTGCCCGACATCTCGTAGTCGACGTCCAGCGCCGTCCAGCGCATCGCCCAGTCGGGCTTCCACTGCAGCTTCACATGCCCGCCCGTGACCGGAACCTCGGTGCGGCCGCCGGCGGGATCGTCGAAGACGATGGTTCCCTTCTCCACGTTCCGCTCCAGCGTCGGCACCTGCAGCACATGGCCGGTGATCGGGCTGATCGGCAGGAAGGGCGAATAGGTCTCGCGCCGCTCCGCCCCCAGCGTCGGCAGCATGATCGCCTGCACGGCGTCGAACCGCTCCAGCAGACGCAACAGCACCTCGTCGAACCGGCCGGACCTGTAGGTCTCGGTCGAGCTCATGAACTCGTAGTCGAAGCCGAAGCTGTCGAGGAAGGCCTGAAGCCGGGCGTTGTTGTGCGCGCCGAAGCTGTCGTGCGTGCCGAAAGGATCGCGCACGCGGGTCAACGGCAGATGCAGGTCCTCGCGCAGCATTTCCGGGTTCGGAATGCCTTCCGGGACCTTGCGCAGGCCGTCCATGTCGTCGCTGAACGCGATCAGGCGGGTGGGCCAGTGATCGCCGGTCAGGGCGCGGAAGGCGTTGCGCACCATTGTCGTGCGCGCCACCTCGCCGAACGTGCCCATGTGCGGCAGGCCCGACGGACCATAGCCGGTCTCCAGGATCACCGGCCGCTGCAGCACCTCGAACGTCGCCAGCGCCTCGTCCGCCTTGCCGGCGTCGATCAGAAGTTTGGCCGCATCTCGCTCGGCGTCGCTCAGCCGCTTCTTCAGAACGTGGTTCAGAAGATTGCGGGCCTGTTCAAACGGCCACGACTTTGCGTCGCGCGCGAGGGTTTCGATGTTCTGCAGCATGCGACGGGCTTTGACGCCTTGAGGCGCGCGGGTCAACGCCCCGACGTCGTCAACGCCGATACAACCCCATCACCCAGCCGCCGACGGCGGCGGGCCAGACCGCGACGTAGAGGGCGAAGATCGGATTGATCGTCCCGAACGCCAGCACCATCGAGAGGTACAGCGCCGCGGTCGCCGCCCCGCAGGCCAGGGCGTAGATCCATGGACGCCTCCAGCCCAGCGTGCGCAAGGCCAGATCGATCAGCAGGTTCAGGATGGCGGCTGCGACAACCATCTCCGCGATGGCGATAGCGCCGGGAACCACCAGGCTGGCCAGTGAGGCTCCGTTCATCCTGAAAGGCGAGATCAACGGCATCGCCGCCATGGTGGCTGCGCTGACAACCGCCATGGCCAGAAGCCCCAGCCAGTACCCGCCGCGGCGCGTCCTTGGCTCAGCCCGTTCCGGCGTTGGAACGCCCGCTGGCGCAGTCACTCGACGTCCAAAGCTCACGACGACCTCCCGATAGCTGCAAGAATCTACCGGCGGGAGGTAAAGACAACCTTGGGCTTCAGCGCGTGTTCACCTGAAGGTCCGCTTCGACGACCACCTCCGACCGCCAGTCGTCGCGCCACGGGGTCGAAGCCCACTGGAACAGCTTGGTCAGCAGTTCCGGCGCCTTCACCGGCTTGGCGATGCAGTCGTTCATTCCGACTTCGGCATAGACCACCATCTGCTCGGGCAGCGTATTGGCCGTCAGGGCGATGATCGGAACGGCCGACGCCTCGTCCTTCAGCAAGCGGATCCGCCGGGCGGACTCGACGCCGTCCATCACTGGCATCTGGATATCCATCAGGATCACATCCCATTCGCCGCGCGACGCCGCCGCAAGCCCCTGCGCGCCGTCGTCCACGGTCTCGCAGACAATGCCCTGCAAGGCCAGCAGCGCCGAAATCAGAGCGCGGTTGCTGTCGTTGTCATCGACGTAGAGAACGCGCATCGCCCGTTCCTCCTCGTCGTCCGCAGGAACAGGTTCGACGTCGCTCAGGTCGGACTCGTTGGTCGACTGTGGCGCAGCTCCGCCGATCCAGTCGTCACGCTGCGACAGGCCGATCATCTGTTCCACGACATCGGCCAGCCGCTCGCCCGCCGCATGGATGCGGCCGGCGTGATCCCGCTGCGCCGGCTCAAGCCCGGCCTCGGACAGCAGGGCCGAGAACCCGAGCACAGCGTTCAACGGCGTGCGCAGCTCATGGGACATGTCGGTCAGGAACCGCTGCCGCGCTTCCGCCATAGCCGCCTTCTGTTCTGCAGCGGCGCGGGCGGCCTCGGCCTCAACACGATCCGTCACATCGCGCTCGTTCAGCAGCACGCTGATGGCTCCGGTCACCGGGTCGTGGAGCGGGCGGCAATCGATATGGTGCCAGCGCGGCCCGGCATCGGTCGACATTTGAAACAGTGCCCCGGTCGCCTGCCCCTGCATGGCGCGGCCGAGGACGACCTCGCCCTCCTGAGCGACGACGAACCGCCCGGTGAAACCGGCATCCAGTCCATATGCTGCAAAGGCCGCCGGGTTGGCGAACAGGGACCGGCCTTCCCCGTCGAACAGGCCGACTGGCCCCGACGAATGTCGCAGCGCCTCGACCGCGCGCCGTTCTTCCGGTTCAACCTCGACGGCCGCCGCCTCGAAAAGCAGCACCTCCCGTCCGTCGGCGAGGGCGACGGTCGAGATCACGGCCTGCACGGTTACGGGCTGACCGTTGGGATAGAAGGTCCAGTGCTCACCAACCTCACGCCCGCCTGAAGTCGCCGTCCGCAAGCGGTCCGTGCGCGCCCTGACGGCTGGCGAGAGCTTCGAGAAATCCCGCGACAGAAGCTCGGCAAGATCGACCGCCCCCCAGAGAGCGAGAGCCGCGACATTGGCGTAGACGCCCCGGCAACTGACCGGATCGAACAGCCACACCGGTCGCCGCAGGCGATCCCAGGCATCGAGGCGCCCGCCGTCGGCGAGATATGGAAGTTCGAAACTCATCGACGCAGAGTGCCGGAAACGCCTGAAGCAACGTTTAAGTCAGACCAGGCCTGAAGGTATCAGCCCTCGATCTGATTGGAAGCCCGCTCTCCACCGCCCGGAATGGCGATGCAGCGCTGGCGCGTGCCGCCGTCGGCGGTGGGCTCAACGCGCGGTGCGACGGAGGCGACTGTCGTGCCGTCGGCCTCGTAGGTGGCCAGGAACTGGCAACCGGTCTGAAGGTCGGTCAGCACATAGACGCCGGGCTGGTCGGTCGGCGTCTTCGTCAGATTGGCGGTGACCGCGCCGCGCAAAGCTCCGACCGGGTCCTCGACGGCCTGCTGGATCTGGGCAGAGCGTTCGTTGATCTCGGTCACCGTGGCAGAGGTCTTGGCGGCGGTGTCCTCGATCTCCTGCAGGGTGGAGACGGCGTCCTCGCAACCGGCGACAAGAACGAACAGGGCGGAGGCGGCCAGGCCGGAGATCAGTTTCATAAGGTGTAGATGGCAGCGCTGACGTCGCCCGTCAGGCTGACACATGGTCTCACCATGCCTCCGCCTTGACCGCGCCGCATGTACATGGCCTTTGCGCCGGCTGATGAAGACCGCCGATTTCGACTTCGACCTGCCGGAAGACCGGATCGCCCTGCGCCCGGCCGAGCCCCGCGATTCCGCGCGCCTGCTGGTCGTGCGCCCCGACGGGCGCGAAGATCGCATCATCCGCGACCTGCCGGATTTCCTGCGGCCGGGCGATGCACTGGTCTTCAACGACACCCGCGTGATCCCCGCGCGCCTGTCCGGCGTACGTGAACGTCCCAATCCCGGTGTCGGAGGTCAGGAGGGCGAGACCCTGACCGTCGAGGTCGAGGCCACCCTGCACCACCGCGACGCGCCGGATGTCTGGTCCGCCTTCATGAAACCGGGCAAGCGCATCAAGGCGGGCGACCGTATCCGCTTCGGCGCCGTAGGCGACGCCGCCTGTGACCTCGGACGGCTCGATGCCACCGTCGCCGACAAGGGGGAGGACGGCCTTGTCGTCCTGAAGTTCGACCTGTCCGGCCCTGCGCTGGATGACGTCATCCGCGACGTCGGCGTCATGCCCCTGCCGCCCTATATCGCCGCCAAGCGCGCCGAGGACGACCGCGACCGCTCGGACTATCAGACGGTCTTCGCCGAGCATGACGGCTCTGTCGCCGCCCCGACGGCGGGCCTGCACTTCACCCCTGCCCTGCTCGAAGCGATCCGCGCGACGGGCGTCTCGACCCACGCCGTGACCCTGCACGTCGGCGCCGGCACCTTCCTGCCGGTCAAGGCCGATGACACCGCCGACCACAAGATGCACTCCGAGTGGGGCGAGGTCTCGAAAGAGACAGCCGACGCCCTGAACGCCGTCCATGCCGCCGGCGGCCGCATCGTCTGCGTGGGCACCACCTCCTTGCGCCTGCTGGAGAGCGCGACCGGCGAGGACGGCGCCATCAAGCCCTTCCACGGCGACACGGCAATCTTCATCACCCCCGGCTACCCCTTCCGCGCGGTGGACATCCTGATGACCAACTTCCACCTGCCGAAGTCGACCCTGTTCATGCTGGTCAGCGCCTTCGCCGGGCTGGAGACGATGAAGGCCGCCTACGCCCACGCCATCGCCGACGGCTATCGGTTCTATTCCTATGGTGACGGTAGCCTGCTGCTCCGGAGCGACGCTCAATGACGGCCCTCCCCCGTCCCCTGATCCAGAGCCTTGAAATGCTGGCCGCCACAGCCGAGGCGCTGGAGCTCCGCAACGACTGGCTCGTCTTCGGCGGCGCCGCCATGGCCCTGTCCGGACTGCCGGATTGGCCCGTGCCGGACATCGACGTGCTGGCGTCGGAAGAGACCGCCAACGACCTGATCGAGGCCTTCGGCGGCCGGATCATCACACCGAAGACGCAGGACCGCTTCCGGTCGCGCTTGCTGGCCCGGATCGACAGCACCCCGGTGCCGATCGAGATCATGGTCGGACTGGAGGTGAAGACCGACGATGGCTGGGCGCCGGTCGCCTTCCGCACCCGCGTCGACCGCCCGGTTCAGGATCGCCACATCCCGACCGCTCGCACCGCCGAACAGGCCGCCATGGCTCGCCGCTTCGGCCGTCCCAAGGATTTGCAGCGCGCCGAGGCGCTGGAAAAGCTGACCGACTGACCGCTCGGCGCCGATAGCAACGGGAACTCCCGTAAGATTTCAGAGGCTTGGGATTTATCCCCGGCACCCCCGCAGACCGCCTTACAATGGCGTCCAAACCTCGCCTTCCGCCGCTCCAGATTTGAAAGTGTCCTGAAGTGTCCCACGAATTCTTGCGTCATTCGGACACTTCGCAAACCGCATGACCTTCCCGTTCGACATCTCGAAGACCGACGGCCGCGCCCGCACCGGCGTGCTGAAAACCCCGCGCGGCGACATCCGCACGCCTGCTTTTATGCCCGTCGGCACGGCCGCCACGGTGAAGGCGCTGACGGTGGATCAGGTGAAGCAGACCGGCGCCGACATCCTGCTGGGCAACACCTACCACCTGATGCTGCGCCCCGGCCCGGAGCGGATGGAGCGCCTCGGCGGGCTCCATGAGTTCATGCGCTGGGACAAGCCGATCCTGACCGACTCGGGCGGCTTCCAGGTCATGTCTCTGTCGGGCATCTCCAAGCTGACCGAGGAGGCCGTGACCTTCTCCAGCCATATCGACGGCTCCAAGCACGTCCTGACGCCGGAACGCTCCATCGAAATCCAGGCCGACCGACTGGGCTCCGACATCGTCATGCAGCTGGACGAGTGTGTCGCCTGGCCCGCCGAGGAGAAGCGCGCCCGCGAGGGGATGGAGCTGTCCGCCCGCTGGGCCCAGCGCTCGAAGAACGCCTTCGGCACGCGCGACACACAGGCCTTGTTCGGCATCCAGCAGGGCTCGACGTTCGAGAACCTGCGCAAGGAATCGTCCGAGCGCCTGCAGGAGATCGGCTTCGACGGTTACGCCATCGGCGGCCTGGCCGTCGGCGAAGGCCATCAGGCCATGTGCGAGGTGCTGGATTATGCGCCGGAGTTCCTGCCGAAGGATCGCCCGCGATATCTGATGGGCGTGGGCAAGCCGGTCGATCTGGTCGAGGCGGTCTGGCGCGGCGTCGACATGTTCGACTGCGTCCTGCCGACCCGCGCAGGCCGTCACGGTCAGGCCTGGACCTGGAGCGGCCCGATCAATCTGAAGAACGCCCGCTTCGCCGAGGATCAGGACCCGCTGGATCCCGAAGTTCCCTGCCCGGCCTCACAGGACTATTCGAAGGCCTATCTGCATCACCTGATCCGGGCCGATGAGATCCTCGGCAAGATCCTGCTCAGCTGGCACAACATCGCCTTCTTCCAGGCCCTGACGGCGGCCATGCGGGCGGCGATCGCGGAAAGCCGCTTCGACCAGTTCCGCAAGGACTTCCACGCCCGCCACACTTCGAACGGCTAACGCCAGCGGGCCAGCGCTTCGTCCAGCGACAGGTCGGCGGGCTGAGGTTCCGGCAAGGCGTCCTCGCCGCTGAACCTCGGCGCCAGGGAGGGCTGGACAACACCCTGTTCGACAAAGGTTTTCCGCGCCCTGTTGTGCGGATGATGCGGAGCCTCGGCCAGGGTCAGGACCGGGCTCACGCAGGCGTCGGTTCCCTCGAAATGAGCCGCCCAGTCGTCCCGGTCCCGGGTCGCGAACAGGGCCTCGAACAGGGCATGCAGGGCCGGCCAGTTCGGCATGTCGAACTGCGGCGCCTCCTCCGCCGTCAGCCCCAGCCCGGCGATAAGGGCCGCGTAGAACTGAGGCTCCAGCGCCCCGACGGCCACGTACTTCCCATCCCGGCAGGTGAAGCACCGGTAGAAGGGCGCGCCCCCGTCCAGGAGGTTCGCCCCCCGCCGGTCGCTCCACAGCCCCCGGGCCGCGAAGGCGTGGAACAGGCTGGTCAGCAAGGCCGAGCCATCGGTCATGGCCGCATCCACCACCCGACCCCGGCCCGTGGTCTTCGCCTCGACCAGGGCGGCCAGCACCCCGGTCACCAGGAACATCGCCCCGCCGCCATAGTCGCCCACCACGTTCAGCGGCGGCCGCGGCGGCCGATCGGGCTCTCCCATCCCGTGCAGGGTTCCGGACACGGCGATGTAGTTGAGGTCGTGCCCGACGCTCTGGGCCAGCGGCCCGCTCTGCCCCCAGCCCGTGATCCGCCCGAAGACCAGCCGGGGGTTCGCCGCCGCCACCGCTTCAGGACCAAGCCCCAACCGCTCCATCACGCCGGGCCGGAAACCCTCGATCAGCGCGTCCGCGCCGGCCAGAAGCTCCAGCACCCGCGCCTGATCCGCCGGATCCTTCAGGTTCACCGGCACGGCGGCGCGGGCCCGGTGCAGCACCTCCCCGCCCACATCGCTGAACACCGCCGCCCCGGCCCCCGCGCCGCGCGAAAGCCTCAGCACCTCTGCGCCCAGATCGGCCAGCAGCATGCCTGCGAAGGTCACGGGACCCAGCCCGTCGAACTCGATGATCCGGACGTCGGAGAGTGGTTTCATCGCATCTGCCTAGCCTTTGATCGACGAACCGTCGAGGCGGCGCTTGACCCCGGCCCCGGCTTGCATCAGAAGGCCCGCTTCCGGAGCGAATCTGCGCCCCGGTTCGATGTGCGTCCTTAGCTCAGTTGGTTAGAGCATCTGACTTTTAATCAGAGGGTCCTCGGTTCGAGCCCGAGAGGACGTACCATCGATCTTCCCGCGCCTGCGGGGATTTCCGGACATCGCAACGCCTTCCGTTCGCCGCGCTCGCGTGGTTGAACGCGGCATGCGCCGTCTCCTGCTGCTCGCCCCGATCGCCCTGCTCTCCGCCTGCGCCGCCGCGCAGGATTTCGGCTCGGGCGTCGGCGCTGCCGCGACCGCGCCGCTGGACGACTTCAACCTGCGCCGGGAGTACATCCCCACGGTCCTGCTGCAGGCCGAGGCCAATCCGTACGATCGCCGGAACCTGAACCACTGCAGCACCATCGCCGCCGAGGTCGGGCGTCTGAACGAGGCGTTGGGACCGGATGGCGACGAACCGCCCGCGCCGGACGGCTCCACGCTGGGCGAGCGCGCGGCCGATGCGGCCTCCAAAGCGGCGCTGGACGCGATCCGCGACGCTTCTACCGACTTCATCCCGGGCCGGAGCTGGATCCGCCGCTTGACAGGGGCCGAGCAGCACAGCCGGCACGTCCAGTCTGCGATCCAGGCCGGGCGTGTGCGCCGCGCCTTCCTCAAGGGGCTGGGCATCCAGCGTAACTGCGCCCCGCCCGCCTCGCCCAGCTGGTTCCGCCCGCGCGGCGCAAGCCAGCGCTAGGCGACGGCGGCCTCGACCGACGCGCCGTCGTCGGCGCAGGCCTCCGCCAGCGTCGAGGCCAGCAGGATCGGGTCGATCGGCTTGGTCAGGAAGGCGTGAACCCCGACCTGGTCCCAAGCCGCCCGGTGCGTATCGAGGGCATTGGCGGTCAGGGCGATCACGGGCGTTGTCCGGTTCTGCCCGCCTGCCCGCAGCCGCCGCGCGGCCTCAAGCCCATCCATCACCGGCATCTGCATATCCAGCAGGATCGCGTCGAACCGCTGCCCCGCTGCGGCCTCCAGCGCCTCCTGCCCGTTCTCGACCAGGGTCAGGTTGCAGCCATGCGGCTCGAGCAGCAGCTTGAGGATTCGCCGGTTCACCTCGTGGTCGTCGGCCGCGAGGATCGACCGTCCCTGAAGCGCTGACACATCGGCTGGCCCCGACGTCTCACCCTCCACGACCGCGACGGCCATGGCCATCGGCAAGCTCAGGGTGAAAGTCGAGCCTTGGCCGACGACGCTCGTCGCCGTCAGATCGCCGCCCATAAGTCGCGCCAGCTTGCGGCTGATCGCAAGCCCCAGCCCGGTCCCGCCGTAGCGACGGGTCGTGCCGGCATCGGCCTGCTCGAAACTGTTGAAGACATTGCCCAGCCGGTCCGCCGGAATGCCGACCCCGCTGTCCGTCACGGCCACGACCATCTGCCCGTCGACCCAGTCGACCGAGACCACGATCTCCCCGGAGGCCGTGAACTTCACGGCATTGGAAATCAGGTTGAACAGGATCTGCTGGAACCGTAGCGGATCGGTCCGTACCGCATCGGGCACGGCCGGCGCGATGCGCACGACCAGGTTCACGTCATTGGCCGACGCCCGCGGTTCCCACAGCCGACGCAGGGCGGTCAGGCGCGCGCGGACATCCATGTCCGTCACCTCCAGCTCCATCTTGCCGGCCTCGATCTTGGACACGTCGAGCACGTCGTTCAGCAGCCCCATCAGGACATCGCCCGCATCGGTGAGCATGGTCACATGCTCGCTCTGCTGATCATCCAGCCGCGTGCGGCGCAGCAGGTTCGCCGCCGAGATCACGGCGTTCATTGGCGTCCGGATTTCGTGGCTGATGACCGCCAGGAAATCGGACTTGGCGGCATTGGCGACCTCGGCCTTGTGCCGGGCCTCCTGCGCCTCTGCGTTCGCCGCCCTCAATGCGCCCGTGATCGTCGAGCTCTGCCTGACCGCCACGACCAGATGGCTCATGTACAGCAGGCATCCGATCGCAATCAGCGCCTCCTGCCACTCCCCGATGATCACGGCGGTCATGATCGGCAGGCTCAGGAAATAGGCTCCGTGCGTCGCTACCGCCGAGATCAGAATCGGTCGCGCGTGGTGCATGTGCAGACTGACGTGCAGCAGGCCGCCAGCCACCTGTACGATCGCGAACAACCGCCCGATCTCGCCGCCGGTAATCCAGAGATACACCGCTATGCCCGAATAGACGGCGACGCCGAGGAAGGTGACCAGACAACTCAGGGCGACATAGGCACGGTCAGGTACCCACCGCGGGTTCTCGCGGAACCGCCGGAACACCAACCAGTCGACGGTCTGGGTCGCCAGAACGCCGCCGAGCCACACCGCTGGCCATATCGAGGGCGAGATGACCCAGGCGGTGACGCCTATGAAGGCAGCCAAGGCCAGACGCGTCCAGAGCTCGCGGAAGCGCACCTGCGCCACCATGGCGTATGTAGTCAGCGTCATCGCCACCTCCCGTAACGAAGGTATGGCTCGGAATGTACAACGAAGGGTTTCTGGTTGTAATTTTGATGCAACTCTCCCGTTAAGGTTAAACCCTCTCACGCGTTCCGAGGGGATGCGCCGCCATGCGAAAATCTTTATGGGAACGACAGATAAAGCGGAGCGTTTGACGCCAGAATCCGGGGGAGACCACATAAGATGAAACGCATGTTCGCCCTGCTGGCCGTGTCGGGGGCCTTCGCGCTCGCAGCCTGCGAGGACCCGCGCCCGGTCGAGGACGAGTTTATCGGTCCTCCGGTCGAGGAACCGGTTGCGCCCGCAGCCGAGGATGTCGCTGCGCCGACCGATGCGGTTGCTCCGCCTCCCGCTCCCACCGACTCGTCCTCGCAGCCCACCGAGCCGCGCACCTCGGAGCAGTCCGTACAGCCGGAAAGCGAGACCCTGTTCTACTAGGGTTGCCATCGCGCTGCGGTCTGACCGCAAGACGTTCCGCCCTCCCCGGGCCAAGACCAAGGTTTGAGTTTGACCCTACGGCCCGCCCTGTTCCTGTTCAGCGTCGCATCCATCGCGATCGCTGCGCCGGCGGCGGCTGATCCTCGCGCCCAGATCCGGGGCGACATGGATGGCGAACTGAGAGCGCAACTGGTCAGGGCCGTCGGCGAGGTCGATGGTCCTCCGGGCAATCGGTTCGAAGCGCGTCGGCGCGCACGCGGGGCCATGGAGGCCGCGGAAGCGCTCCTGCGGTCAGAGGGCTACTATCAGCCCGTGCTGGAAGACATCGTCGAGGGCGATGACACGCCGGTCGCGATCGTCAGCGTCACCCCCGGCCCGCGCTTCAATCTGGTCGAACCGGTCCTGCAATGGTCGGCTCCCGCTCCCGATGGCGAGGCCGCTACGGCCGCACGTAGCGGACTGGGGCTTCGCGCCGGCCAGCCCGGCCGCGCGGTCGAGGTCATCGCGGCCGAAGGTCGTGTCGTCGCCGGTCTGGTTCGCCGGGGCTACGCGGACGCCCGCGCCGAGCCCCGACGGGTCGTCGTGGATCACAGCACGCTGACCGTCGCTCCGACCTACAACATCGCGTCGGGCGAACTTGTCAGGCTTGACGGGATCAACCTCGAGACACGCGGGCCGACCAATCCCGATTGGGTCGCAGGTCTGGCGCCATGGTCCGAGGGCGACACGTACGACCCGGAACAGGTCGCCGAGCTTGAGCGCCGTCTGCTGGAGACAGGCGTCTACGACGGCGTAGGCGTCGGCCTTGCGCCGGCGGCGCAGGCGCGGCCGGATGGACTGCGGCCGGTCGTCGTCAGCCTGACGGATCGCCCGCGTCGTATCCTGGAGGCGGGGGCGACCTTCTCGACCGCGGATGGCTCGGGTGTCGATCTGATCTGGACCTGGCACAACCGGTTCGGCCGCGCGGACACCCTCGTCTGGGAAGCGCGCGCCGCGGATGTCGACAGTCGCTTGGGCGCCAGCCTCAGCCTGCCGCACTGGCGCCGCCCGGGGCAGACGTTGCGACTTTCCGGCGGCCTGATCCACGAGGATACGGACGCCTACCGGCGCACGGCGATCGCCGCTGCGGCCGATCTTCAGCAGCGCCTCGGCAAGACGTCGTGGTTCAGCTACGGCATCGGTCTGGACGCCGGTCAGTACAACGAGAACCGTTTCAACGCCGTCCTCGGCCTGCCCGAGAAGTTCGACCGCGATCTGGTGATCCTGACCGGCCGGGGCAGCGCCTATCTGGACTACTCCAACGACCCACTCGACCCCACCCAAGGCTGGCGGGTGACCCTGAACGGACAGCCGACCGCCGTGGCCGGCGAAGACACGATCCTCTTCCTCCGCGCCGAAGCGCAGGGCACGGCCTACCTACCTCTCGACGACGAAGCGAAGACCGTTCTGGCCGGGCGGTTGCGCGTGGGCTCGATCATTGGCGGAACCGAGCTTACGGTCCCGTCGGATCGCCTGTTCTATTCGGGCGGCGGCGGCTCGGTTCGAGGTTATGAGTATCAGGGCGTCGGCCCTCGCCTACCCGACGGCACGCCGCGCGGCGGCTTGAGCCTTTTCGAGACCTCTTTCGAGGTCCGCCGCGCCGTCTGGCGCAATCTACAGGCTGTCGCCTTCGTCGACGCTGGCGCTATCGGCTTTCAGGAGAATCCGAACTTCAACAATCTGCGCTACGGCGCTGGCTTCGGCGTTCGCTACAAACTGCCCTTCGGTCCGATCCGCGCCGATATTGCCTTCCCGCTGGATCGCCGTGACGGCGACTCCGACTTCCAGATCTACGTCAGTATCGGACAGGCGTTTTGACCGATACGCCTGAGACGCCCGACACGCCTGCGCAAACGGAAAAGCGCAAGCGCACACGCCTGCAGGCTCTCGCCTTCTTCGGCGGGATGGCCTTGGCGATCCTCGCCGCTTTAGTGCTGATCGTCGCCGTGGGCGGTCGGATGTACCTCGTCTCCGGCCCCGGCAGGGAGCTGATCACCAGTTTCGTCGCTGGCAAGAAGATCGGCCGGTACGGGCGGATCAACGTCGAGGGCGTGAAGGGCGACATCTTCGACGACTTCACCATCGACCGCGTCACGGTCACGGATGGCGAAGGCGTTTGGCTTGAGGTCCGAAACGTCCATGTCGACTGGAGCTGGTGGGCGCTGATCGGGCGTCGTTTCCACGCCAGCGAGATCGAGGCTGATGTTGTACGGGTGATCCGTCGCCCGCTGGTCGAACCCTCGACCGAGCCACCCGGACCGCAGGCCTTGTCGATCGACATCGACCGCTTCGCCGCCAACGTCGAACTGCTGGAGGGCTTCAGCCAGGAGTACGGGCGCTGGAACCTGTCGGGCGAGGCCAATGTCCCCCGCCGCGGGAACAAGCAGTTCATCGTCAACGCAGCCAGCAACAGCCGGCCCGGCGACTACCTGCGGATCAACGCCACGCTCGGAAACGATCTTGCGGATACCCGGCTGAACCTGCGCGCCAATGAAGCGCAGGGCGGGCCGATCGCCGGTGCGCTGGGCTATTCGCCCAACCAGCCCTTCATGGCCTCCGCCATCGTCAACGGCGAGGTGATCGACGCCGTGGTTCGCACGGGCCAGTTCACGCCGCTGACGATCAAGGGCCGCTACGGCGATCACCAGACCCGGATCTCGGGCTATTTCGACTTCTCGGGCTCTGACCTGCTGGCGCCCTTCGCCGAGCGCATCGGCCAGACCGCGCGCTTCGGCTTCGCCACATCTCCCGACACCGACGGCGACGGCCAACAGGGCGTGGCATGGCGGTTGATGGCCGAGAACCTGAACTCCAGCGCCAGCGGCCAGATCAATCTCAAGGACCGCACAAGCCCTGACGGCATCCAGCTGGATGTCTCGACCCCCTCGCTGGGCCGGTTCGTCGGCAGCAACCTCGCCGGTCCCGCGGCCTACAAGGGCCTGTTCAAGGGCGATGCGCAGAACTGGACGCTGCAGGGCTCGATCGATCTGCTGCGCGTTGATGCGTCCAGCTATCGCGCCCAGCGCGTCAACGGCCCGCTGAATGTCGCGGTGCAGAACGGCCGCATGGATCTGGACGGCGACATTCGCGCGACCGGCGGATCCAGCGCCGGTATCGTCGGCGGACTGCTCGGCGCCACGCCGCGCATTCGGTTCGAGGCCGCGCGGCAAGTCGACGGCGCCATTCTGCTGGAGCGTCTCGAAGCAACGGGTCAGGCGCTGACTCTGAGCGGCTCAGGCGGCCGAAACCTCGCCGGCGGCCTTGGTTTCCGCGGTCAGGCCCAGATCACTGACGCCTCCAGGATTCATGCCGATGCGCGCGGCGCCTTCGGGGGCCCCATCGCCGCATCGATGGCGCGTACCGGCGCGCCTTGGCGGCTCACCTTCGATGGTCGCGGACGCAACTTGATCACCGGCCAAGAGGAGGCGGACCGTCTGCTGGGCCGTACACCCCGCCTGCAACTGACCGGCTCGCTCAACGGCGGCCGGATCGAGGTCGAACAGGCTCAGCTGACCGGCGCACAGGGCAATGCCGGGGCGCGCGGCCTGATCGAGGGTGACGGTCGTCTCAGACTGGCGTTGAACTGGAACGCCAACGGCCCGTTCGGGGTCGGCCCCGTGGCTATCGACGGCGCGATGAGCGGCAACGGCGCCCTGACCGGCACCTTGGCCCAGCCGCGCGCCGACCTGCGGGCAGCCTTCGCAAACGTCAGCGCCGGCGCGCTCAAGCTGAACGCCGTCGACCTGATCCTTAGCTTCCGCAAGGGTGCGGACGCCTCCGATGGCCGGATCGCGATCACCGCAGGCTCGAACTACGGTCCGGCGCGCGCCAGCGGCAACTTCTTCCTTGGCGGCCAGCGCATCCGCCTGACCGAGGTTGACCTCGATGCCGGCGGCGTAACCGCCCGAGGCGCCGTCGCTCTGTCCAACAACTTCCCGTCCAGCGCGGATCTGACGTTCACCGCCAGGCCGGGCGCCTTCCTCGCTTCCGGAACCGCCGACGGCCGCGTGCGCCTGACCGAGGGCGCCGGCAATGAGACAGCCATCCTTGATGTCAGCGGCGAGAATGTCCGGCTCGCCGGCTCGACCTGGGTGATCCGCGACCTGGAGCTGAATGGCCGCGGCACGCTGGATCGCCTGCCCTTCACCGTGACCGCCGATGTCGGTGGCGGCACTCCGGTCGCCTTTACCGGCGGTGGCGTCTATTCGCGGGATGGAGCCGCCCAGTCCGTGACGCTCGAAGGCTCTGGCCGTGTCCGCGAAGTCGCCTTTACCACCCGCAGTCCGGCAGTTGTGGCCCTGTCCGGTGATGGCCGGGTGGCGCGAGTCGATCTGGGCGTCGGCGGCGGCGTGCTGACCGGCGAACTGCGGCAGGATTCCCGCGCCGCCATCATCGAGGCCAATCTCAGCAGCGTGGACCTGCAGTCCCTGGCTCCCGACCTGCGCGGGCGGGTAACCGGACGACTGTCGCTGCGCGGGGCGGGCGATGACCTGTCCGGCTCCGCCAATGTCACGATGGAGGACCTGCGCAGCATCGACGCGCCTCGCGGCCTGGCCGTCGATGGCACTCTGAACGCGGTCCTCGTCGACAACACCCTGCGCATCCAGGCCGCCGCACACGATGAAAACGCCGTGCAGGCCTCGGCTGACCTGACCTTGCCGGTCGAGGCCTCGGCCGCGCCGCTGCGGCTCGCCATCGCACGCACTCGCGCCATGAACGGCGACGTGACGATCCAGGGCCAGATCCAGCCGATCTGGGACCTGCTGCTAGGCGGCGAGCGCTCGTTGTCAGGTCAGGTGAATGCCCGCGCCAGCCTCGCTGGCACCCTGAACGAGCCGCGCATCAATGGCCGGCTGGACCTGCAACAAGGCGCCTTCCGGGACAACGCGACGGGCCTGCGGCTGGGCGCGCTGACCCTGAACAGCCGTTTCGACGACACCACTGCCCTGATCGAGACCTTTAGCGCCAACGACGGCGCGGGCGGCACAGTCACTGGCGACGGCCGCATCGGTCTGCGTCAGGGTTCGGGCTCCAGCTTCCAGCTGGCGCTGCAGCGCTTCCGCATCATCGACAACGACATCGCCGAAGCCCGTGCCTCCGGCCCGCTGACGGTCGTCCGCGGCGAGGACGGCAATATCCAACTGGCCGGTCAGATCACCATCGACGAGGCGCGGATCGAGGCCAACCCTCCGGGCTCGACCGGCATCGTCCGCATGGATGTGGTGGAGATCAACCGCCCGGGCGGCGACATTCCCGAGGATCAGCAAAACCGCAGCCGCGGCCCGCAGATCGGCATGGACATCACCATCCGCTCTCCCGGCGGCGACGTCATGGTCGTCGGCCGCGGCCTGAACGTCGAGATGGGCGTCAACGCCCGCGTCACGGGCACGATCAGCCGCCCGATCCTGACCGGCACGGCACGGGTGGTGCGCGGCGACTACGACTTCGCCGGCAAGCGCTTCGTGTTCGACGACACGGGCACGGTCGCCCTGTCGACCAATCCGGAGCAGATCCGCCTGAACCTGTCGGCGACGCGCGACGACCCGGCCCTGACGGCGACGATCCGCGTGACCGGCACGGCCGCGCGTCCGGAGATCGCCCTGACCTCGACCCCGGCCCTGCCGCAGGATGAAATTCTGTCGCAGGTGCTGTTCGGACGCTCGGCATCCCAGCTCTCGGCCTTCGAAGCCGCGCAGCTGGCGGCCGGCGTCGCGGCTCTGGCCGGCGGCGGTGGGTTCGATGTGATCGGGAACTTGCGCGAACTCGCCGGTCTGGACCGTCTGTCCTTCGGCGGCGAGGCGTCCAGCCTGACCGTCGCGGGCGGTCGCTACATCAGCGACAACGTCTATCTTGAAGTGATCGGCGGCGGCGAGAACGGCGCGGCGGTGAACGTCGAGTGGCAGGTGCGCCGCAACCTGACGGTCAGCTCGAAGTTCGGGGGACAGGGCGACGCCAGCCTGTCGATCCGCTGGCGCCGCCAATCCCGTCAGCCGGGTACCGGTCGCGAGGACCGGCGCCCGAACCGGTAGCGCGGCTCAGTAATCCTGAGCGGCGGCCATACGGATCTTGTCGAGCTTGTTGGCTCCGCGGATGCCCGCGATGTGCATCACCAGTTGAACCGCCAGAATGACGAAGCCGATGACGGTTTGCCACATCGGGGTCTGCGCGGCCGCGGCGGCCATCTCGGGCTGTCCGGCCATAACGAGTCCGAAGACGCCCGTCACCAGACCGAAGGCCACGAGGATCACGAAGATGATCGGGATTACGATGTTGGGCTTCGCCCATTGAACGAAGCCGATGATGAGTTGAACGACCGTCAGTCCGATCCCCATCCAAAGGGCAGCCTGGGTGACGACGTTCGCCATCCCGGGCATTTCAGGCGTATCCGCCGCTGCCTGCGCCGCGGCTGCTTCCAGCGCGCCCGATCCGGCGGTCATCATATAGACCAGCCCGACAATCCCCCACACGGCGCCCAGAAAAATCGCGATCGCGCTGGCCCGGGCTGCGGCGATGGCATCCGCTTCTGTGGTGATCGGCGTGGCGGGATTGGACGCTTTGATCCAGTCAGTCATGTCTAACGCTCCTTCCAAGAGAGGATGCGAGCCTAGTCGTTGAATGCGACGAGTCGATACCCGCCCTCGCCTTCACCTTTGCCGCGGGCAGGTCTAGGGTCCCGGCGCATGCGGATTCTGCCCTCCGATCAGGCTGTCCTCGACCACGTCGCGGCGCGCCAGGACCACATCATCGGCCGCGCGGTCGAGTGGTCGAACATGAACTCGGGGAGCCGTCACGCGGCCGGCCTCGAGGCCGTGCTCGCCCTGCTGGAAGCCGAAGCGTCGAAACTGCCGGCGTCAGTGGAGCGGATCGCCACGGCAGGCTCCACGACCATCGGCGACGATGGTGCGGTAAAGGCCGAGGCCCACGCCGATGCCCTGAAGATCACCTGCCGTCCTGACGCGCCGCTACAGGTCGTCCTGACCGGCCATTACGACACCGTCTTTTCCGAGACCTCGCCATTCCAGACCTTGACCACCCGCGCGGACGGCGCGCTGAACGGTCCGGGCATCGCCGACATGAAGGGCGGCATCTCCGTGCTGATGGCGGCGCTGGAGGCGTTCGAGACGCACCCTGACCGCGAGCGTGTCGGCTGGACCGTCCTGCTGTCGCCCGATGAGGAGATCGGCTCGCCCGCTTCCGCCCCCTTGCTGGCCGAGCTCGGCGCTCGCGGCCATGTCGGCATGACCTATGAGCCAGCGCTGGCGGACGGCACCCTGGCCGGCGAACGCAAGGGCAGCGGCAACTACCATCTGATCGTCACCGGCAAGGCGGCCCACGCCGGGCGGGCCTTCCATGAAGGCGCCAACGCCGTCGCCGGCGCCGCCATCATCGCCGCGCGGCTGCACGCCCTGAACGGCCAGCGTGAAGGCGTGACCGTCAATGTTGCGAAGATCTCGGGCGGCGGCGCGCTGAACGTCGTC
Source organism: Brevundimonas kwangchunensis (assembly GCF_039523815.1). NCBI lineage: Bacteria > Pseudomonadati > Pseudomonadota > Alphaproteobacteria > Caulobacterales > Caulobacteraceae > Brevundimonas > Brevundimonas kwangchunensis. The sequence goes on from NZ_BAAAGA010000005.1 coordinate 617,629, forward strand.
GCCGATAATGCCGTCGTTCGGTTCAACGTCCGCGTCCCGGACGCGCAGGCTTCAGCCTGGGTTTCGGAAACTGTGCGCAGAATCGCCACGGAGCCGCCCTTCCCCGGCCTGACGCTGGACCTGCATGGCGGCATGACCCGTGCGCCGAAGCCGATGGACTCCAGCCAGACCGCGCTTTTCAACGCCGTCCGCGACGCCGGCGCCCTGCTGGGCCAGACGATTGCCTGGAAGCCATCGGGCGGCGTCTGCGAGGGCAACAACCTGCACGCCGCCGGTCTGCCCAACATCGACACCCTCGGTGTCCTCGGCGGCGACATCCATTCGGATCAGGAGTTCGCCTGGCCCGACAGCTTCGTCGAACGCGCGCAGTTGTCGGCCCTGATCCTGTGCAAGATCGCGTCGGGCGAGATCGACGCCCTCAAACTGAAGTCCCTGCGTCTGGAGACGATGTAACCCCATGCTCGTCGTCCGACCTGCCGGCCCCGCCGACCTCGATCACCTTCTCGAACTGGCCATCCTGTCGGGGCCGGGCTTCACCAGCCTGCCTGAAGACCCGGACCAGCTGACCGAACGCCTGGACCTGAGCCGCGACAGCTTCGCCGGGAAGATGGAGCCGCACGAGCGCTGGTACACGGTGATGCTCGAGGAGTCCGAGACCGGCGACGTCGACGGCATAGGTTCGGTGAAGGCCTCCGTCGGCCTGAAGCGCCCCTTCTTCAGCTTCCGGGTCGTGAGCAATGCCCAGTCCTCGCCCTCGCTCGGCATCAAGCTGGAGCAGAAGACGCTCGTGCTGGTGAACGAGTGCACCGGCTGGACCGAGGTGGGTTCGCTGTTCCTCAAGGCTGACCGCCGCAAGGGCGGCGCGGGCCGCCTGCTCAGCCAGTCGCGCTACATGCTGATCGGCGCCGAGCCGGAGCTGTTCAACGAGAACGTCCTGGCGGAGCTGCGCGGCGTCTTCACCCCCGACGGCGCCTGCCCCTTCTGGGACCATGTGGCGCACAAATTCTTCCCGATGGAGTTCGACGAGGCCGACCGTCTGACCGGCGCGACGGACAAGCAGTTCATCCTCGACCTCGCCCCGCGTCATCCGATCTATGTCGAACTTCTGCCCGAGCCCGCGCGCGCGGTGATCGGCAAGGTGCATCCGCAGGGCGTCCCGGCCATGGCCCTGCTGGAGAGCGAGGGCTTCCGGCCCAACGGCCTGATCGACATCTTCGACGCCGGCCCCACCGTTTCCTGCGGCCGGGACAACATCCGCACCGTGCGCGACGCCCGCGCCCTGACCGTGGCCATCGCCGACGAGGTCGAGGCTGAATTGCCTGCCCTGATCTCGACCGACAGCGTCGCCGCCTTCCGCGCGGTGCGCCAGCGCACCCATATCGAGGGCGATACCGCCACCCTGACGCGCGAGACCGCCGATGCTCTCAAGGTGAAGGCCGGCGACATCGTGCGCGTGAAGACCTGAGTGATCCCATGACCGTGTTCCAGTCCATCGATCCCGCCACCGCCGAAACCGTCTGGGAAGGCCCCGCCGCCTCCGCCGCCGAGGTCCAGACCGCTGCCGACCGCGCCCGCGCCGCCTTCGCCGACTGGGCCGACCGCCCACGTCAGGACCGGATCGACGCCGTGAAACGTTATCAGGCCGTGCTCAAGGACCGCGCGCCGCAGATCGCAGAAGCCATCAGCCGCGAAACCGGCAAGGCGCTGTGGGAGACGCAGACCGAGCTTCAGGCCATGCAGGGCAAGGTCGACATCTCGATCCGCGCCTATGACGAACGCACCGGCGAGCGTGAGACCGCCACCGGCTTCGGCCGCGCCATCCTGCGCCACCGTCCGCACGGCGTCGCCGCCGTGCTGGGACCGTTCAACTTCCCGGGCCACCTGCCCAACGGTCACATCGTTCCGGCCCTGCTGGCGGGCGATACGGTCGTCTTCAAGCCGTCGGAAGAGACGCCCCTGACCGGCCAGCTGATGGCCGAAGCCTTCGCCGAAGCCGACCTGCCAGAGGGCGTGGTCAATGTGGTGCAGGGCGGACGCGAGACCGGCGCAGCCCTGCTGGACAGCGGCATCGACGCCCTGATGTTCACCGGCTCGGGCGCGGCCGGCGCGCACTTCCGCCGCAAGTTTGCGGACGATCCGCACGTCATCCTCGCGCTCGAGCTGGGCGGAAACAATCCACTGGTCGTCTGGGACGCCGCCGACGCCGAAGCCGTTGCGGGTATCGCGGTCCAGTCCGCCTTCGTCACCACCGGCCAGCGCTGCTCCTGCGCGCGTCGTCTGGTCCTGCCGGAAGGCCCGCAGGGCGACGCCATCGTCGAGGCCATCGCCGCGCTCAGCGACCGTCTGGTCTTCGCGCCCTGGAACAGCGCGACCGAGCCCTACGCCGGCCCGCTGATCTCCGAGAAGGCCGCCGCCGCTGCGCTGGCCGCCCTTCAGGAGCGCATTGACGCGGGCGCAAAGGTCATCCGCGCCTCAGGCCCGGTCGGCAACCTACCGGGCGCCTTCGTGAAGCCCGCCATCATCGACGTCACCGGCGTGGAGGTGCCCGACGAGGAGATGTTTGCGCCCTTCCTGTCGGTCATCCGCGTTCCGACCTTCGAGGCCGCCCTCGCCGCCGCGAACGACACCCGCTACGGCCTCAGCGCCGGTCTGGTGTCGGACGATCCGGCCAACTGGAAGCGGTTCATCCGCCGCATCCGCGCGGGCGTGGTCAACTTCAATCGTCCGACCACCGGCGCTGCCGGCGACATGCCGTTCGGCGGCCTCGGCGCGAGCGGCAACCACCGCCCCAGCGCCTACTACGCCGCCGACTACTGCGCCTATCCGGTCGCCAGTTTCGAGGCCGAAGCAGTCAAGAACGTCGAAGGCGAAATCAAGGGGTTGAGCGCGTGACCTCGAAGGCCGTCGAAGCCAATGCCGACGGCCTGATCGGGCCGACCCACTCCTATGCCGGGCTGAGCCCCGGCAACCTCGCATCCAGCCTGAACGAGGGGCAGGCCTCCAACCCGCGCGCCGCCGTGCTGCAGGGCCTCGACAAGATGAAGCGGCTCGCCGACCTCGGCCTGCCGCAGTTCGTCCTGCCACCTCACGAGCGGCCGAACATCAGCTTCCTGCGTGCGCTGGGCTTCGGCGGATCGGATAAGCAGGTGCTGGAAGCGGCGTGGAAGCGTTCGCCGTCCTTCGCCGCCGCCGCCTGTTCCGCCTCGCCCATGTGGGCCGCCAACGCCGCGACGGTGACGCCGTCCGCCGACAGCGCGGATGGCCGCGTTCACTTCACCCCGGCGAACCTCGTCACCAACCTGCATCGCTCGCTGGAGCATCAGCAGACGAAGCGGTCGCTGGACGCCCTCTTCCCCGATCCGGAACGGTTCGCCGTTCATGACGCCCTGCCCTCCGTCGCTCATCTGGCTGACGAGGGCGCGGCGAACCACGTCCGCCTGTGCGCCGAGCACGGTGCCCCGGGCGTCAACCTGCTGGTCTGGGGCCGCGAGGCCTGGGAGCACTGGTCAGGCCCCTACCCCGCCCGCCAGACGCGCGAGGCCTCCGAAGCTCTGGCCCGTCGTCACGGGGCATCCGGCGTTGTTCTCGCCCGCCAGTCCCGCGCCGCCATCGCCGGCGGCACCTTCCATAACGACGTGGTCTGTGTCGGCGCGCTGGAGACCCTGTTCCATCACGAACTGGCCTTCGAGGACACCTCCGCCACCCATGCAGCGATCCGCGCGGCGGCCAGCGGCTTCGAGCCCATCTTCGTCGAAGTCTCCGCCGCCGACCTGCCGCTGGAAGACGCCATCACCAGCTATCTGTTCAACTCCATGCTGATGCAGATCCCGGGTGAGGACCGCCTGACCCTGATCTGCCCGACCGAGACCCGCGACAACGCCCGCGCCCATGCGGCGGCCGAGAGCGTGGCCGGCTCCAACGGCCCCATCGGCCGGGTCGAGTACGTCGACGTTCGCCAGTCCATGCGCAATGGCGGCGGGCCCGCCTGCCTGCGTCTGCGCGTCGTGCTGAACGAAGCCGAACTGGCGGCGACTAATCCCGGCATGCGCCTGACCGAGGAACTGCATGGCGCGCTCAGCGTCTGGGGTGCGACCTGGTATCGGGACACGCTGTCTCCCGCCGATCTCGCCGACCCCGCCCTGCTGGACGAGAGCCGCGGCGCGCTGGACGAGCTGACGTCGATCCTGGGCCTCGGCTCGGGCTTCTACCCGTTCCAGAGGAACTGATCCCATGACCACCGAGGCCATGTCGCCCGCCCGTCGCCTGCGCAACATCATCGGCGGCTCGGCCGGCAATCTGGTCGAGTGGTTCGACTGGTACGCCTACGCGGCCTTCACCCTCTATTTCGCCCCGGTCTTCTTTCCGAAAGGCGACTCCACGGCGCAGTTGCTGTCGAGCGCGGCCATCTTCGCCGTCGGCTTCCTGATGCGGCCGGTGGGAGCGTGGATCATGGGCGTCTATGCCGATCGCAGGGGGCGCAAGGCGGGGTTGACCCTGTCGGTGACCCTGATGTGCACCGGCAGCCTGATCATCGCCTGCACCCCCGGCTTCGAGACCATCGGCGTGTTCGCGCCCGCCCTCCTGCTCACCGCCCGCCTGCTGCAGGGTCTGAGCGTCGGTGGCGAGTACGGCTCGTCGGCGACGTATCTGTCCGAGATGGCCACGGCGAAGCATCGCGGCTTCTGGTCCAGCTTCCAGTACGTGACCCTGATCTCCGGCCAGCTTCTGGCCCTGCTGCTGCTGATCGTGCTGCAGAACACCCTGAGCGAGGCCGATCTGGCCTCATGGGGCTGGCGCATTCCGTTCTTCGTCGGCGCGGCGCTGGCGGTGATCGTGTTCTGGCTGCGCCGTCGTCTGGACGAGACCCGCGCCTTCGTGGCCAGCGACACGGAGAAGGCTCCGCGCTCAAGCGCTCTGCTGCTGATCCTGAAGCATCCGAAGGAGGCCCTGCTGGTCATGGGCCTGACCGCCGGCGGCACGCTCGCCTTCTACACCTACACGACTTACCTGCAGAAATTCCTCGTCAACACGACCGGCTTCACCAAGGACATCGCCACCGAAGTCAGCGCCGCGGCCCTGTTCGTCTTCATGTGCCTGCAGCCCGCAGTGGGCGCCTTGTCCGACCGGATCGGACGCAAGCCGGTTATGGTGACGTTCGGCGTTCTGGGCGTGCTGTGCACCGTGCCGATCATGTCGACGCTGGCGACGGTCCAGAGCCCCTTCGTCGCCTTCCTGCTGGCCTTGGCCGCCCTTGTGATCGTCAGCGGCTATACGGCCATCAACGCCGTGGTGAAGGCCGAGCTGTTCCCGGCTCATATCCGCGCGCTGGGCGTGGCCCTGCCCTACGCCATCGCCAATGCGATGTTCGGCGGGACAGCCGAGTACGTGGCCCTGTGGTTCAAGGACGTCGGCCTGGAGCCGGTCTACTTCTGGTACGTCACCGGCATGATCGGGGTGTCGTTGCTGGTGTACCTGTTCATGCGCGACACCAAGCACAAGAGCCTGATCAGCCACGAGGACTAAGGGGTGGCGTCGCCCTCGTTGGTTCATCACCACGGGCACAACGAGTTCACAACGGGCACGACGATATCGAGCCCGAGTGATCGCGCAGCGATCCATGCATCCAGCTGAAAGCCGGCTTCGCCGGATGAAGTGGCGAGATCCGGTCGTGTACGCTGTGCATTCGTTGTGTCCGCTGTGATGAACCGCAGTCCTCACCGACACCCACAGGCCTCAGGCCGCGAAGCGTCCGCCCTTGGCGGCATAGGCCTGTGTGCCTTCGGTGAAGACTTCGTCCGTCGGCAGGATGGCCTCGATCGGAATGGCGTCCGCGCCCTTCAGCCGGTCGTAGATCGGACCGAAGTCCTTCAGCGTCTCGCGCTTCAGCTGCTCGATGCTGTCGATAACGAAATAGACCTGCTGGAAGTCGTCGATCCGGTAGAGGGTCTTCATGACCCGCTCCAGATCGAAGCCGATCCGGTTGGGCGACGGATCCTCTATGGCGAACACGCTCTCGGTCGCCGACGAGACGATGCCCGCGCCATAGATGCGCAGGCCGTCGGTGTCCTGCATCAGGCCGAATTCGACCGTGTACCAGTACAGGCGAGCCAGATTGGGCAGCATGCCCAGCGACGCCGCGCGCTGCCCCCCTTTGCCGTAGGCCTCCATGTAGGCGGCGAAGGCAGGGTTGGTCAGCATCGGCACGTGGCCGAAGACGTCGTGGAAGATGTCTGGCTCCTGCAGGTAATCCAGCTGGTCCGGCTTGCGGATGAACTGGCCCGAGGGGAAGCGGCGGTTGGCCAGATGGTCGAAGAACACCTCATCCGGCACCAACCCCGGCACGCAGACTACGGTCCAGCCCGTCAGCGCCTGCAGCTTGGGGTTCATCAGTGAGAAATCCGGGATGCCGCCGGTGTTCAGGTCCAGCGCATCGAGGCCCCTGAAGAAGACGTCTGCGGCCCGGCCGGGCAGGATCTTCATCTGACGGGCGTAGAGGGTGTCCCAGGTCCTGTGCTCGACCTCGGTATAGGCGCGCCAGTCCTGCGGGATCGTCCAGTCGGCGGCAGCGCCCTCGGGCGGCTTGTCGAAGACGTGTTCGAAGTCGGACATGATACGCTCTCCTCTGCGGGGCTCTGACGGCTCCGTCCGGGACAATCTAGAGCCCGCCGCCAGCGCGCGCCAGTCAGTGGATGGCCTGTCCCTGCGGCGCGTGGTGTCCCGACCGATCGACGGTGAACCAGCGCCGCTCAGCTTTTCCCGAGAGCGCAGCCAGTTCCGGATCGTGCTCCAGAGCTTCTTCGGCGGCGTAAGCGATGAAGCCGCCGTCCTCGCCAATCGCCAACACCTGGTAGAAGGGCTGGTCGGGCGAGATCGCGCCCGTGTCGCCGGGGCGACCGCCGAATACGGGATCGACGTCGATCACCACGCCGCGGAAGGCGGCGTCGCGATGGCGGACGATCTGTCCAAGGCCGAAACGGGCGAAATTGCGTGTCATGCATACAGGCTACTCAGCGCAGCCTGAGCCGGATCATACGGACCTGTTCATATTCGCGTCAGATACGCTTGGCGCGGACGAAGTCGCTGTTCTAGGTTGTCCAGGACGGGCGCCGCTTCGGACCGCCCACCTTGAAAGTTCGGCCCATGCCGGAGACCGACGGCCCGCGGGAACGCGGCCACCGGTCCCAGCCCCGACGTTTCGACGGCAGGCGCGCCCGCGGCGGCGCCCCCGAGGGACACAGGGCGATGGATTCAGAAGGCCGCCTCTATGGCGCCCTGGATCTGGGGACCAACAATTGTCGGCTACTGATCGCGAAACCGTCGCGCGACGGGTTTCGGGTGGTCGATTCCTTCAGCCGCATCGTCCGGCTGGGTGAGGGCCTGTCCCGCACGGGCCGCCTCGACAATGCCGCCATGGATCGCGCCTACGACGCCCTTATGGCCTGCTCCGAGCGGGTGGCGCGAAGAGGTGTGGACTCCGACCGTCTGATGGCCGTGGCCACACAGGCCTGCCGGCAGGCCGAAAACGGCGCCGAGTTCATCGAGCGGGTGCGGACCGGCACAGGCCTGAAGCTGCGCATCATCGATCCGGTCGAGGAAGCGAAACTGGCGGTCGAAGGCTGCGTGAACCTGTTCGATCCGGACGCCGAGGCGATCCTCGTCGTCGACGTGGGCGGCGGCTCAACCGAGTTGAGCTGGCTCCGTCGTGAGGGCGACCGTTTCGAGATGCAGTCCTGGATGTCAGCGCCGATCGGTGTCGTCACCCTCGCAGAACGCCACCCGGAACCGGCCGGCGCGCGGACGGGCGTACTCGAAAACTGGTACGAGACCATGGTGGCCGACATGGGCGCCGCTATCGCCGACAACCCGGCCGATCCGGATCTCCGGTCTCTGTTCGAGACTGGACGCGCGCACATGGTCGGCACTTCGGGCGCCATCACCAGCCTGGCGGGCATCCATCTGGGCCTTCGCCGTTATCAGCGAAACCTGGTGGACGGCCTCTGGATGACCCGGTCCGACTGCGAGGCCGCCGCAGATCGCTTGAAAGACATGGGTCACGCCGGACGCGCGGCCGAATCCTGCATCGGCCCCGACCGCGCCGATCTGGTGCTGGCTGGCGCCGCCATCATGGAGGCCGTGCAGCGCGCGTGGCCGTCAGAGCGCGTGCGCGTCGCCGATCGCGGCTTGCGCGAGGGCCTGCTGCTCCAGCGCATGCGCGAGGACCGCAAGCCGTCCCGCCGTCGTCGGCGTCGCGGCCGCGGCAAGGGCGCTCAGCCCCCGGTCACCTGAACCGGCAGAGCGACATCGCAAGCCGAGAAGTCGGCTCCGCGCAGAGCACGGGTTTCCTCAATGAGGGTCCGGAAGCGAGGCGAGTCCGGCGACAGGACCTGCACCGACGGACGCTCAGCTTCGGGGAGGTCAGAGGCGACCCGCACACGGATCATGCGATCCGGCTGGGCGGCCGCCATCATGCCATTGTCGCCATCGCCGACCTGCAACGAGCGGACCACGTCGAGGCCGACCACCGTCGCGCCCCAGATGGTGTAGCGCTTGTCCAGGGCCGGATAGGCCTGACGCATGATGAAGAACTGGCTGTTGGCGGTGTCATTGCCCTCGTCGCGCGCCATGCCGGCCACGCCCGGACAGTAGAGTCCCCAGCCATGAACCTTGTTGTCGGCCGTGGTCGCCATCACGGCGTCCGGCTGTGTCTGCACGGGCAAAGCGTTGTGGAAGCCCAGGCGCGCGCCGGTAGGTTCGGCCATGGGGGCGAATGCCGACTGCGGGCCGCGGCGATAGGTGAACTCCGCCTTCAGGTCCGGATAAGCGCTCTGCCCCTCGCCATTGCCCAGCGGGTCTCCCGTCTGTGCCATGAAGGCGTCGATCACCCGGTGCCAGACGATGCCGTCATAGAAGCCGTTGCGCGCCAGCAGACGGATGCGTTCGACGTGCAGCGGTGCGATCTCGGGCGTCAGCTCGACGATGATCCGCCCCTTGGTCGTGTCGATGACCAAAAGGTTCTCGGCCGGCACCGCGCGCCAGTCCTGAGGCACGATCGTCGTCGCCGGGGTCGGCGGCGGCGGCGGCGGCGGAGGCGGCGCCTCCTGTGCGATCGCGGTTCCGGCCGCCAGCGTGATGGCGGCGATGGCCAGCGTCAGTCTCATCCGTCCCCTCCCCTTGGTCGTTGCGTCAATTCACCAGTTCAGCCGGCGGCTGGATATCGCAAACATTGAACCGCGCGCCTCGCTCGGTTCGCTTCTGTTCGACCAGCACCCCGAACGCCGGGCTGGAGGCATTCATCACCCGGACAGCCGGCCGCTCGCCCGCGGGCATCGCTGCCGCAGTGCGGGTACGGGTCATCACATCGGGATTGGCGACCGTTCCGTTGTTCGCCTCGGAGCCGGCGTTGAGCGCCTCGACGACATCCAGGCCAATGAGGACCCGTCCGAACACCGTGTACTGACCATTCAGGTTTTCGCGCGCGCCGGTCATCAGGAAGAACTGGCTGTTGGCGCTATCGACGCTGGCTCCGTTCCGCGCCATCCCGGCGACACCCGGACAGAACCGTCCAACCGCCGTCGTCCTGAAGTCGGCGGTGATCATCATCTGCGCATCCGGCTGGGTCTGGACCGGGATCGAGCCGATCAGACCGTACTGGAGCGGTGAGCCCGGAATCACGGGATAGAAGCCATCCGCCCGACCGCGTCGGAACTCGAACTCGGCGCTCAGGTCCGGCAGATCGCTACCGCCGGCGCCCGTGCCTTCCGGGTCGCCGGTCTGCGCCATGAAGTTTGCGATCACGCGGTGAAACTTCAGTCCATCGTAGAAGCCCTGATCCGCGAGGGTGCGAACCCGGTTCACCGACTGCGGCGCGACGCGTGGGTCCAACTCGACGATGATGCGCCCCTTGGCCGTATCGATCACCAGCAGATTTTCAGGCGCGACGGTGCGCCAGTCGCTTTGCGCAGTCTGCGCCGAAGCAGCAGCCGGAGCCGCCAGAACCATCGCGGCCACCGCCGCCAGCAAAGCACTCGAACGCATTCTAACCCTTGACCTTTTTCATCACTGCAGCCTGTACGGCCGGGCTGACGAAGCTGCTGATGTCCCCGTCGAGACGGGCGATCTCCTTGACCAGCCGCGAGGCGATCGCCTGATGCCGCGGGTCGGCCATCAGGAAGACCGTCTCGATGTCGGCATTGAGGCGCTGGTTCATCGCCGTCATCTGGAACTCGTACTCGAAGTCAGCCACGGCGCGCAGGCCGCGCACGATGACCTTCGCTTCCAGTTCCTCGGCGAAATGCATCAGCAGACTTGAGAAGGCGCGCACCTCGACCTTCTCGCCAAACCGCGCGACCTCCGCACGGACCATTTCGACACGCTGGTCGGTCGTGAACAGCGGGCCCTTGTCGTCATTGCGCGCCACGCCGATGACCAGACGATCGACCAGCTTCACGGCCCGGCCAATGATGTCCAGATGCCCGTTTGTGATGGGGTCGAAAGTGCCCGGATAGAGCCCGATACTCATGGCTGTACGTCCCCCTGTTTGAGCCGGTTTAGCAGGTGCGAAACGAGGGGCCTAGATCGACTGCGGCGCGTTCGACGCCCATGCCGCCTGGAGCCGGTCGATCAGCGCCGGATCGACGTCCAGCGACCGGCCGTCGATGTTGGCCACTGGACAGCCCGGCGTCGCGCTGTTGCAGATGAAGGCTTGCCGGAAACCGGCCAGCGCCGCCCTGTCAATCGGGCGGGTCTCGCTGTCCAGACCGACGAGGTCGAAACCGCTTTCCAGGAGCCGCTGCCCGACGCCTCTGAGCATCGGTGCCCGGGGCCAGACGATGCGGCCGTTCTCGACGAAGCCGATGTTCCAGATGCTGCCTTCAGAAACGAGGCCGTCGGGGCCGACGAAAAGGGCGTCGTCGAACCCGGCCTCCTTGGCCAACCGCCGCGCCCGCGTCAGGCCGAGGGTGGCATTGTGCTTCAGTTCCGGAACCTCGCGGGCATAGTCCTGCGTCTGAAGCCTCAACGGATCGCACAGCGGGTTCGCTGGCGCGCTGACGACGGTCAGCACGCTGGGCTGCCCCATGGCGTCCGGCGTCCGGTGCGTGATCGTGGGCAGGAACAGCTGAACGCGCAGGCTGAACCGGCTGGCTTGCCCTGCCAGAGCCGCCTGCATCCGCTCGCGCAGCCGCGCCTCTGGCACAGCCACGCCGAACAACGTCAGCGCCTCCTGCTCCAGCCGCTCCAGATGCAGGTCCAGACCCCGCACCGCACCGTCCTCGACCTGCATCGAGGTGAAGGCGCCGTAGTTCGACAGCAGCACCGGCGCCAACGCCTCGACGCTGGCCGGCTCGCCGTCGATCTGGATGGTCAGACTCAGGCCTCGCCCTCGCCGCCCTCGATCGCGCCGGCTTCGCCCTCAATCACATCCTCGTCGCTCCCGCCGGAGTTCGGCAGGCGCTCGACCGAAACGACTTTTTCGTCCTTGCCGGTCTTGAAGATAGTGACGCCCTGGCTGGAACGGCTGACGATACGGACCTGATCCATCGGAGTACGGATCATCTGGCCGCCCGACGTGACCATCAGCAGGTCGTCGCCTTCCTGCACCGGGAAAGCCGCGGCCAAGCGCGCGCCGGCGCGACCGCCAAGACCGTGGGCCGTCAGCCCCTGGCCGCCGCGACCTGTGCGGCGGTATTCGTAGGCCGATGAACGCTTGCCAAAGCCCGTCTCGGTGACCGTCAGGATCAACTGCTCGGCGGCGCCCAGTTCGGCGATCCGCTCCAGGCTCAGCACGGCGTCCGCGACGGCTTCGTCATCGGCCTCGACCACTGCGGTGTCGTCGTCGGCGTCGGCCCCGGCCAGCGCCTTGCGCATGGCGTTCGAGTGCTTGACGTAGGCGGCGCGCTCTTCCGGCGTGGCGTCCACGCGGCCCAGCACGGCCATCGAGATCACCTCGTCATTGGCCTGCAGACGCACGCCGCGGACGCCGGTCGAGTCACGGCCCTTGAACACGCGCACGTCGTCGGCCTTGAAGCGGATGGCGCGGCCCAGGGCGGTCGTCAGCATGACGTCGTCCTCGGCGGTGCAGAGGGCCACGCCGACCATGCGGTCGCCCTCCTCCAGCTTCATCGCGATCTTGCCGGCGCGGTTCACCGTGGCGAAGTCCGACAGCTTGTTGCGGCGTACGTCGCCAGAGCTGGTGGCGAACATGATGTCGTAGTTGGCCCAGTCCGCCTCGTCCTCGGGCAGCGGCAGCACGTTCATGATGCTGTCGCCCGGCTCGATGGGCAGCAAGTTCACGAAGGCCTTGCCGCGCGACTGCGGATTGCCCAGCGGCAGGCGCCAGGTCTTCAGCTTGTAGGCCTTGCCGTTGGTGGCGAAGAACAGCACCGGCGTGTGGGTCGAGGCCGAGAACACGCCGACGACGGCGTCGTCCTCCTTCATCGCCACGCCCGAGCGGCCCTTGCCGCCGCGATGCTGGGTTCGGTAGGCGTTCAGGGCGACGCGCTTGACGTAGCCGCCGTGGGTGACGGTCACGACCATGTCCTCGCGCGGGATCAGGTCCTCGTCCTCCATCTCGCCGTCGCCTTCCCCGATCAGGGTGCGACGCGGAACGGCGAACTCTTCCTTCACCGCCAGCAGGTCCTCGCGGATCACGGCGAGGATGTTGGCGCGGTCCGACAGCAGGGTCAGGTGGCCCTGGATGGTGCCGGCCAGCTCGCGGGCCTCGCCGAAGATGTCGTCGCGGCCCAGGCCGGTCAGGCGGCTGAGGGTCAGGGCGAGGATGGCGCGGGCCTGCTCGTCGGTCAGGTTCAGCTTGTCACCGTCCACCAGCGCAGAGCGCGGGTCCGCGATCAGCTCGATCAGGGCCATCATGTCGCCCACCGGCCAGGCCTTGGCCTGCAGACGCTCGCGCGCCTCGGTCGGATCGGCCGACGAGCGGATGATGTGGATCACCTCGTCGATATTGGCGACGGCGACGGCCAGACCGACCAGCACGTGGCCGCGATCACGGGCCTTGCCCAGCTCGAATTTGATACGGCGGACGACCACCTCTTCCCGGAACTCCAGGAAGGCTTCCAGCAACTGGCGCAGGCCCATCTGCTCGGGACGGCCGTGGTTGAGCGCCAGCATGTTGACGCCGAACGACGACTGCATGGCCGTGAAGCGCCACAGCTGGTTCAGCACCACATCGCCCGAGGCGTCGCGCTTCAGCTCGACGACCATGCGCATGCCGTCGCGGTCCGACTCGTCGCGCACGTCGGCGATGCCCTCGATCCGCTTTTCGCGAACCAGTTCGACGATGCGCTCGATCAGGGTCTGCTTGTTCACCTGATAGGGCAGCTCGGTGACGACGATCGCCTCGCGGTCCTTGCGGATCGTCTCGATCGACGCCTTGCCGCGCACGATGACAGAGCCGCGGCCATCGCGCAGGGCGTTGCGAGGCGCGGTGCGGCCCATGATCTCGCCGCCGGTCGGGAAGTCCGGGCCCGGCACGATGTCCAGCAGAGCTTCATCGCCGATGTTCGGATCGTCCAGCAGGGCGACCGAGGCGTCGATCACCTCGCCGAGATTATGCGGCGGAATGTTCGTCGCCATGCCGACGGCGATGCCGCCCGCGCCGTTGACCAGCAGGTTCGGAATGCGGCTGGGCAGGACGACCGGCTCCAGCTCCTTCTCGTCGTAGTTCGGCTGGAAATCGACGGTGTCCTTGTCGATGTCGGCCAGCAGGGCCACGGCGGCCGGGGCCATCCGGGCCTCGGTGTATCGCATCGAGGCCGGCATATCGCCGTCGACCGAGCCGAAATTGCCTTGGCCGTCGACCAGCATCAGCCCCATCGAGAAGGGCTGGGCCATGCGGACCAGGGCCATGTAAACCGAGGCGTCGCCGTGCGGGTGGAAGCGACCCAGCACGTCACCGACGACGCGGGCGCATTTCGAATAGGCGCGCTCGGGCGACATCTTCAGATCGTGCATCGAGTACAGGATGCGGCGGTGCACCGGCTTCAGGCCGTCGCGCGCGTCCGGCAGCGCCCGGCTCACGATCACGCTCATGGCGTAGTCGAGATACGAGCGGCGCAGCTCGTCTTCGATGGTGATGGTCGAGATGTCGCCGCCGGTGGCGGGCGCGGCGTTGTCGTAGCTGTCGTCGGTCAAGGAAATCGGGCTTTAAATGGCCGGAATCGGAACGTGATCCGCTATCCGGTTTTCTAGCAGTCCGGCCTCCTTGAGGCAAAACTTACAACGGTCGAAAGACCCGTCGAAAAGGACCCTCCCCCATGCGCCTTCCGCTGATCGCCGCCGGTCTTCTGACGCTGCCGCTTCTCGCCGCCTGCAGCCCGCAGACCTCGACCGAAACCACGACCACCGCGCCGGCCGGCGAAGCGTCTCCGGCGACGGCTGCAGCGGTGCGCGCGCCGGTCGGTGCCACGGCCCGCGCCGCCCTGATCAACGCCACGGGCGGCCAGGCCGGCACGGCGACCTTCACCCAAGGCTCCACCGGTGTCCTGATCCGCGTTGAGGCCACCGGCCTGACGCCCGGCTGGCATGGCCTGCACCTGCACGCCGTCGGCCAGTGCGAGGCTCCCTTCACCAGCGCCGGCTCGCATATCCAGCACGGCGATGCGACCACGCCGCATGGCTATCTGAACGCCCAGGGACCTGACTCGGGCGATCTGCCCAACCTTTACGTCGGCGCCGACGGCCGCGGCTTCGCAGAGGTCTTCACCACCGCCGCCAGCCTGAACCAGGGCGGTCCGGGCGAGTATCTGATGGATGCCGACGGCTCGTCGATCCTGATCCACGCCAACGCCGACGACCATTCGAGCCAGCCGATCGGCGGCGCGGGCGACCGTGTGGCCTGCGGCGTGATCGCCGCCGGCTGATATCGCTGATGCAATGACGAGGGCCGATCCGGACACCGGGTCGGCCCTTTCGTTTGCCGGTCAGTCGGCGCGGAACTGCAGCTCGGCCAGACGGGCATAGAGGCCGCCCAGCGCGATCAGGGCGTGATGGCTGCCCTCCTCGACCACCTTGCCGTCCTCCATCACCACGATCCGGTCGGCGCGCAGCACGGTCGCCAGACGGTGGGCGATGACCAGGGTGGTGCGGGTCTCCATCGCCTGATCCAGAGCCGCCTGCACCAGCCGCTCGTTCTCGGCGTCCAGCGCCGAGGTGGCTTCGTCCAGCAGCAGGATCGGCGCGTCCCGGACCAGAGCCCGGGCGATGGCCAGACGCTGGCGCTGCCCGCCCGACAGGCTCTTGCCGCGCTCGCCCAAGGGGGTGTCGAACTTCTCGGGCAAGGCCTCGATGAAGCCCAGCGCCTGGGCCTCCTCGGCGGCGGCGCGAACGTCATCTTCCGATGCATCTTCGCGGCCGAAACGAATGTTTTCATTCGCGGAACCGGAGAACAGGGGCGCTTCCTGAGAGACCCAGGCGTAGCGGTTGCGCACCTCGACCGGGTCGGCGTCGCGCACATCCACGCCATCCACCGAGACCAGTCCCGACTGCGGATCGTAGAAGCGCAGCAGCAGCCGGAAGACCGTCGACTTGCCCGCCCCCGAAGGACCCACCAGCGCCACCGTCTCGCCCGGCCGCACGGTCAGGCTGAAGCCCTTCAGCGCCGGCAGGTCAGGGCGGCCCGGATAGCTGAAGTGGACGCCCGACATGGACACCTCGCCAACCGGCGGCGAAGGCAGGGCGCGCGGTTGCTCCGGCGCCGCGATGGACGGCTGCGAGCGCATCAGTTCGTCGATCCGCTCCATGGCGCCCGCGGCCTTCTGGACATCGCCCCAGCTTTCGCCCAGCGCGCCCACGGCCCCGGCGGCGAACACCGACAGCAGGACGAACTGCAGCAGCGCGCCCGGGCTCATCCGCCCGGCGATCACGTCCTGCGCGCCCAGCCAAAGCACCAGCGTTACGCCGCCGAACATCACCACGATGATCATGGCGGTCATCAGCGCCCTCGCCCGCATGCGGATCAGGGATGAGCCGAAGGCCGCCTCGACGGCATCGCCAAACCGCTGTGTGGCGCCGCGAACGCGGCCGAAGGCCTGTACCGTCTCTATGGCGTCCACGCTCTCGCCGGCGAATCCCACAGCGTTGGCGAACCGGTCCTGGGTCGCGACGGTGAGCTTCCGGACCCGCCGGCCGAACAGGAACAGCGGCACGATCAGCAACGGCACGATCAGCATCACGAGGCCGGTCAGCTTGGGGCTGACCACAAACAGAAGGGCTACCCCGCCGATCAGGGTCAGGAAGTTGCGCAGGGCATACGAGACCGACGTCGTCATCAGCGTCTCGACCAGGGCGATGTCCGTGGTCAGACGTGACAGCACCTCGCCGGTCCGCATCTTCGCATAGAAGGACGGGTCCAGCGTCAGGATGCGATCGAACAGGCCCTTGCGCAGGTCGGCCACGACGCGCTCGCCCGTCTTGGTGACGAAGTAATAGCGCACCGCCGTCGCTAGGCCGAGGAACAGGGCGTTGGCGCCCAGCAGCATGAACCACAGGTTCAACTGGGCCCCGCCATTCTGGAAGCCGTTGTCGATCGCGCCGCGCGCCGCGGCCGTCAGGCTGAGCGAGGCCGCCGTGGACAGGATCAGCCACAGCCCCGCCATGGCCATATGGCCCTTGTGGCGCAGGGCGTAGGGCAACAGCCGGCCCAACGGGCGCACATCGCGGCGCTTCTCGCGACGGCCGCCGGCCTCGTTCATCTGCTCGGCCAGCAGCGCGCCGGCGCCCGGGCGTCCACGAAGGTCGGCGTCGGCGGTCGGGGCGTGGGTGTCGGTCATGTGCGCGCCTCTTGCCCCGGAACGCCCCCCGGTGTAAACGCCGCCGCTCATTCCCGCCGGAGTCCTTCGGCGGGTTTCTCATTTTACGCGCACAGACGGTCGGCATCGTCACCGCGCAGAGACCGGACGACGACCATGAAGGCGGATACGCACCCCAACTACCACTTCATCACCGTGGTGATGACCGATGGTACGACCTACCAGACCCGTTCGACCTACGGGAAGGAAGGCGACACGCTGAACCTGGACATCGATCCGACCTCGCACCCGGCCTGGACCGGCGGCAACCAGCAGATGCTGGACCGCGGCGGCCGCGTTTCGCGCTTCAACAACAAGTTCGCCGGCTTCATCAAGAAGTAGGCCTTGCAACGCGGCCACACCGCCGCGGCAAGACGACACAAGGGCGTCGGTCCATCGGGCCGGCGCCTTTCTGTTTGTCCGGAACGCCGATAACATCACTCGCGTTGGGCTTTCGGGGCGTGGGCGTTGGGTCCGTGCATCGACTAACGGACGAATGAGCGAGCGATGAATCGACGGCAATTGGGTCTTGGCGCAGCCGCCGCGGCGATGGCCTCGGCGACAGGCGTGGCCGCACAGACACGCGATCCGTCGGCCGTCACCTTCTATGAGACCTTCAACGACCAGCTGGCGCGCCTGCCCGCCGCCGTCCAGCCCGATGTCCGCGCCTTCTACGAACTGAACGGCTGGCGCCCTGTCTGGACGGCCGACCGCCGCCGCGAACTCCAGAACGCCGCCGGCCGCGCGGAACGCCACGGCCTGTCGCAGGGCGACTTCTTCGACTTCGCCGCCCTCAGCAACGATCGCGACAACGGCGAGATGCGCACCACCGCCGCCGCCCTCGGCTACGGCCGGGTGCTGGCCGAAGGCCGCGTCCGTCCCGAGACGGTCGAAGACCTGTGGGAGATGCAGAAGAACCGCGTCGACCTGCCGACCGGCCTCAATGACGCGATGGCCCAGAACCGCCTGCTCGACTGGTTCGAGGGACTGGCTCCGACCGACATCGGCTATTCCAACCTTTCGGCGGGCTACGTCCGCTATCGCCGCCTGATCCGCGACAACGGCGGCTGGCCCGCCTTCCGTCCGGGAGCGAACATCGAGCCGGGCGGCAGCGATCCGCGCATCCCGACCCTGATCCGCCGTCTGGTCGCCGAGGGCGACCTGACCGCCGCCGACGGCGCGCGTATCACCGCCATGGGCAATGTCTACGGACCCGAGCTTCAGGCCGGCGTGCGCAGCTTCCAGGCCCGCCACGGTCTGGCCAATGACGGCCGTATCGGCGCCGGCACCCAGCGCTCCCTGTCGGCCTCCGCCGAGGACCGCGCCCGTCAGATCGCCCTCAACCTCGAACGCCGCCGCTGGCTGAAGCGCGAGCTGGCGCACGAGCGGATCGAGGTGAACACCGCGGCCGCCATCATGGTCTACTGGAAGGACGACCGTCCGGTTCACTCGAACCGCGTCGTTGTCGGCTCACCGCAGAACCAGACCCCCAGCCTCGAGAAGCCGTTCGCCTCGGTCGTGGCCAATCCGCCCTGGTATGTGCCCGCGTCGATTGCGCGCAACGAGATCCTGCCGCGGGGTCCGGGCTATCTGGCCAGCCAGAACATGTACATCCAGAACGGAACGGTCATTCAGCGCGCCGGTCCGCAGGCCGCGCTGGGCTATGTGAAGTTCGAGTTGCGCGACAGCTACGCCATCTTCCTGCACGACACCCCGTCCAAGGGCGCGTTCAACCTCGCCATGCGTCAGCGCAGTCACGGCTGCGTGCGCGTGCATCATGCGATCGACTTCGCCCGCCTGCTGCTGTCGCCCGATCCGACCCTGCTGGGTCAGTTCGACGCCGCACTGGACAGCCGCAACACCCGCCGCATCCAGACCGGTCGCGAGATTTCGGTGCGCCTGCTGTACTGGACCGCCTTCGTCGACGGTCAGGGCCGCGTCGCCTTCCGCGAGGATGTCTACAAGCGTGACGAAAAGCTGGCCGAAGCGCTGGGCATCGGCGTCAGCTTGCCCGCCGTGGTCGCCGATGGCCGCACCGACGTCAACGACGTCGGACCGTAGGCTCAGGCTATTCGTGGAGAAAAGAAAAAGCCCTTCCGGACGGGAAGGGCTTTTTGCTTACTGGCGGAAGGCCGCCGTCAGAAGATCCAGCTGGCTCTGCACCGGATTGACCGCCTCGACCTCCGGAGCGTCCAGATACATGCGACGGTCCAGATGCAGGACCCGGTCGTACAGCTTCTCGGCCCGCACCATGTACTCGATCAGGGCGATCGGCAGGTCAGGATGGGTCGGCTCGACCTCGGGTGTCCGGTCCGCCAGGCGATAGCGCGCCTCACAAGCGGCAAGGGCGCTCATGTCGCCCTCACGCACCGCGCGCTGAACCAGCAGCCAGGACGCGATCTGCATCAGCCGGGTGGTCAGCTTCATGCTTTCCGAGGCGTAGGCCAGAGCCACCGAGCGCGAGAGCAGCTTGGACTCACGCCGACCGTCGCCGTCCAGATAGGCGGCGGTGTCCTCGACCAGTTCCATACCTTCGCGGAAAGTCCGGTCGAACAGCTCCGAGCGCGCGAAGTCGTCCACCACCGCCTCGCGGCTGCGGCCCGAAGGCGACTGCAGGGTGTCTTCGGTGGACATCAACTGAACCAGACTCATGAAGAGGGTACATCCGTATCACGCCCGGCACAGTTACGCCCGGTGCTCCGCCAATGTGCAACGGCTGTGCCAGACACGCGACAGGGGAAAACGGTCAGCTGCGGAAATTGAACAATGCATCCGCGGCGTTACGCTGCGAGGACTTGCCCTCAATAGCGGCTTTCGAGCGGGCGATCTCGGCTTCCAGAGCCTCGATCCGCTCTTTCAGATCCTCGACCGAATAGCCGTCCAGATCCTCGCGCGTGAGAGCGATCAACGGCGCGCCGCGCGCCGGACGGGGCTCAAGATCCTCGAACATCTGGGCCTCCTTCCCGTGGCCTTCGTGGATGCAACCGCCTATCTGAACGCCCGGACACGGACGAATGCAAGGACGGGATGGTCTTATGCGGGTGATCGAGATCGCGGGCGACAAGGGTCCGGCCGAGGCCCTGACGCTGTCCGAACAGCCGGATCCGGTCGCCGGAGAGGGCCAGATCCGCATCCGGGTTCGGGCCGCAGGCGTGAACCGTCCCGACCTGATGCAGCGACAGGGCCTCTACCCTGCCCCGCCCGGAGCCTCCCCGATCCTCGGTCTGGAGGTCGCCGGCGAGGTCGATCAGATGGGTTCGGGCGTCACGCGCTGGTCTGTCGGCGACCGCGTCTGCGCCCTGCTGGGCGGCGGCGGATACGCGGAACTGGCCGTCGTCGACGCCCGCCACGCCCTGCGCGTTCCGGAGAGTCTCGATTTCGTTCAGGCGGCCGGCCTTCCGGAGACCGTCTGCACCGTCTTCGCCAATGTGTTCGAAGCCGGAGTGCTGAAGGCGGGCGAAACCTTCCTGATTCATGGCGCGACCAGCGGGATCGGCGTGACGGCCATCCAGATGGCGAAAGCCGCCGGCGCGCGGGTCATCGCCACCTCGCGAGGCGCAGAGAAGACCGCCGCCGCCCTTGCCCTCGGCGCCGACGTCAGCCTCGACGCGCGCTCAGGCGACCTGGAGGGCGCCATCCGGGAGTTGGGGGGCGTCGATGTGGTGCTGGACATGGTCGGCGCCGACTATGCCGCGATCAACCAGGCAGTTCTCAAGCCGATGGGCCGCTGGGTTGTCATCGCGACCCAGTCAGGAGCCGCTGCACAGATCGATCTGCTGAAACTCATGCTGAAGCGGATCACCCTGACAGGTTCGACGCTCCGCGCGCGACCGACGGACGAAAAGGCCCGGCTCATAGCCGAGGTGGAGCGCACCGCATGGCCATGGGTCGTTTCAGGTCAGGTTCGGCCACCGATCCAGGCGAGCTACCCGCTGGAACAGGCGTCGGCCGCCCACCTCGCGCTGGAGGCGGGCGACCACGTCGGCAAGATCGTGCTGACGATCTGAACCTCTACCAGCGACCGCCGCCGCCGCGACGCACCGGACGCATCGACGAGATACGATCGTTCATGCCCCAGTTCTGCAGATTCCGGACGTCGTCGCGGAAGGTCCGGCACACGCCGCGGAAATAGGCGTCGGTGCAGACTTCCCATTCACCGCGGACCTGCATCGAACTGATCTGGTCGTTCATGCCCGAGTTCGCGAGATTGGGGATCTCCTCGTTGAAGGTGTACTGTGAACCCCGATAGTTGGCGTCGCGATAGACCGTGATGGAGGCACGCCCCCAGCCCGGACCGCCGGGACCGCCGGGGCCGCCGGGGCCGCCCGGCCAGCCGCCGCCGTTTCCGTGATCGTCCTCGAACTGACCGCGCACCGGACCACACACCAGCAGGCCGTTGTCGTTGCGGATCTCGTAGTCGCTGCAACGGTTCAGCTCGATCGAGGAACCGCGCACCTGATTGTTACGGGTCCGACAGTCGGCATAGAGCCGCCCGCGATTGGTGTACTCGCCGCTGCACGACTGCCGGTAGTCGCCGCGCGGAGCGACGCGCGGACCGATGTCCTGCCCCGACATCAAGGCCACCGCCGCAAGGGTTTCGATAAACATGGGGGTCTCCTCCCGCTCTCTCCAAAACGCACAACGCGTCTGTGAGAGCAGTGTTCACCCGGCCGATGAACCTTTGCTGTACGACGTTGTCGGCGTTCGTTTCTTTTTGTCGCGTTTTCCGGAGAATGGGCCTATATCAGGATCATCCGCGCCCGGCCGAAAGGTCGGGCGCCGTCGTATCCGGAACCCGCCGGGCCGCGTGCCTGGCCGGGCAGAACAAGAAGCGAAGACGCCCATGACCGACATTCTGATGCCCAAGGCCACCGCCGTCTGGATGGTCGACAACACCTCGCTGACCTTCGAACAGATCGCCGACTTCTGCGGCCTGCATCCGCTGGAAGTGCGCGGCATCGCCGACGGCGACGTGGCCCGTGACATCCGCGGCGTCGACCCGATCACCGGAGGCCAGTTGACCCGCGAGGAGCTGGACAAGGCCCAAGCCGACGAAAACTACCGCATGAAGGCGATCGTCAGCCGTCACGCCGAGCTGCTGAAGCAGGCCAAGCCGGCCCCGCGCTACACCCCGGTCTCGCGTCGTCAGGACCGTCCGGACGCCATCGCCTGGTTCGTGCGTAATCACCCCGAGGTGACCGACGCCCAGATTTCCAAGCTGCTGGGCACCACCAAGGCCACCATCGAGACCGTGCGCAACCGCACGCACTGGAACTCGGCCAACATCAAGCCGGTCGATCCGGTGACCTTGGGCCTGATCGGCCAGCTGCAGCTGGACGAAGTGGTCAAGAAGGCCGCCGAGAAGAAGGCCAAGGACGACGCCAAGCGCGGCGGCCCGACCCTGCAGGCCGCCGACGCCCCGGCCGAGGACGCCGTCGTCGAGGAGGAGTTCGTTCCGGAAGAGCGCGAGCGCCGCGGCGCCGAGCCGACCGCCGAGTCGGTCTTCGGCACCCGCGACTAAGGCCTGTCGCAGACAGATGCAAAACGGCCCCG
>NZ_BAAAGA010000005.1:640011-645084 GCF_039523815.1 Brevundimonas kwangchunensis
GATCTCCGGGGCCGTTTCTCATTCAGGTGGATGTGTCGTCAGGGGCGGGCTTCGAGGCTGGAGATTTCTTCCTTCAGCCTGAGCTTCCTCTGCTTGAGCTCCCTTACGCGAAGCGTGTCCGACGACGGGTGGGTCATCTCTCGCTGGATCGCTTCGTCCAGACTGCGATGACGATTTCCCAGTTCGCGGATCCGAGCTTCGATACTCATGGCTTGCGCCTCCATGTCTAAGGGACCACTAGAGTGAGCGCCCGGCTTGACCGCCTGTAGAATCACTTTCCGGTGAGGCTGGCGGCCCGCCGGACCCGACGACCCTGGAGCCCGAATTGGCCGAAGATGTGAACGGAGCTGTACGGAACCCGCCTCGACGTCTCGTGGTCGGAATTTCCGGAGCCTCCGGCGTGACTTACGGGGTCCGCGTCCTTGAGGCCCTCAGGGAACTTGAGGTCGAAAGCCACCTCGTCGTCAGCCGCGCAGCCCTGCTCACTTTGTCGCAGGAAACCGATCTGTCCGCAGACGAACTGACGGCGAAGGCCGACGTGGTTCACAAGCTGAACGACGTCGGCGCCACCGTCGCCTCCGGCTCGTTCCGCACCATGGGCATGATCATCGCTCCCTGTTCGATACGGACCATGGGCGAGATCGCCACCGGCGTGACCACCACCCTGCTGACCCGCGCCGCCGATGTCGCCCTCAAGGAGCGGCGGCCGCTGGTGCTGATGGTGCGCGAGACGCCGTTCCACCTCGGCCACCTTCGCACCATGACGTCCCTGGCCGAGATGGGCGCGACCATCGCCCCGCCCCTGCCCGCCTTCTACGCTCGCCCGAAGACGATCGAGGAGATGGTGGACCAGTCCGTCGGCCGCGCGCTGGACGTCTTCGGCCTCGACTGGGCCGCGGTGAAGCGATGGGACGGCCTCAAGGGCCCGGCCGTCGAATGACCCTGTGGGACTGGTCTCTCCGCGCCTGGGCCGCGCCCGGCGTCTCCCTCGCCGCCCTCGACCTGCAGGACGCGCAAGGCCAGTGCATTCCCCTGCTGCTCTGGGCCGCCTGGGCGGCGCAGACCGGCCGCGCTGTCGATCAGGACGAGGTCGAGGCCGCCGCGGATACCGCCCGCGTCTGGCACGAGACGACCATCGCTCCGCTGCGTCAGGTCCGCCGCGCGATGAAGTCACGCATCCCCGACATGGACGACACCGCCCGCGAGGCCGTGCGCGAGGGCATAAAGGCCATCGAACTGCAGACCGAGCGTCACCTTCTGGAGGCGCTGGACGCCCTGACGCCAGCGGAGACCGGCCCCTCGCGCCCCGTCCTGCCGGCCCTGGTCGCAGCGTCGCGCGAATGGTCTTCGGTCACACCGCGCACCGCCCTGTCCCTGTTCGCCGAACGCCTTCCGGCCTGACGGAACGCACGTTATAAGCACCGCCGTCCGGGGCCTGACATGAACGACGACGAACCGTTTCTGACCGAGGAAGAGCTGGCGCTTCACGCCCGGCTGAAGGAGCTCCAGCAGGAGCACGCCGACCTCGACGCCTCGATCGAGGCGCTCGGCCACATGCCGATTCCGGATCAGCTCATGATCGCGCGGCTGAAGCGCAAGAAGCTGACCCTGCGCGACGAGATCGTGAAGATCGAAGCCCGAATCCTGCCGGACATCATCGCCTGAGGCCGGAGCTCAGCGCCCCTTCTTGCGAACCCACATGGCGGCATCCGCCTCGGCCAGCCAGACTTCCGGATCGGCGTGGCCGGCAAACGCCCGCACGCCGAACGATCCGCCGAGGCCGGCTTCCTCACCTTCCCATCGGAAAGGATCCGCCTCCAGCGCCGCCGCCAGACGCCGCGCCTTCTCGCGCCCCTCGTCCAGACCGGCGTTGAGCATCAGCAGGCCGAACTCGTCGCCGCCCAGACGCCCCACCGCATCCGACTCGCGCAGATTGGCCTTCATCAGTTCGGCGACATGCACGAGGGCCGCATCACCGGCCGCATGGCCCAGCCGGTCGTTGACGCCCTTGAACCCGTCCAGATCGAGGTAGAGCAGCACCGCCGGCGTGCCGTGGCGCTGGCTGAAGGCCATGGCGCTCTTCATCGCCGCGACGAAGCCCCGCCGGTTCAGCGTCGGCGTCAGCACGTCGTGATCCGCCGCCGCCTCGGCCGCCTCGGCACGCACGCGCAGGCGCTCGACCTCGGCGCGCAGGCGCTCGATCTCGGCGATCGGGTCGGTGAGGGCCGCGTCGGTCACGGGCGTAAAACAGGCTCCCCGGCCGGCGACTCAACATGTCCGGCCTGTCGCGAGCCTAACGCCGTCGGTTGCGGGCGCAACGCGAGTCCTGTATCGCGCCGCTTTCCGCGAGAAAGGGTGGCTCGATGGCGACCGAATCCCCGCCGGTGGCGATCATCATGGGCAGTCGTTCGGACTGGCCGACCATGAAGCACGCCGCCGACACGCTCGACCGGCTCGGCGTGGCCTGGGATGCGAAGGTCGTCAGCGCCCACCGCACGCCCCAGCGACTGGTCGAGTTCTCAACGGGCGCGAAGGCCGCGGGCTTCAAGGTCATCATCGCCGGCGCCGGCGGCGCGGCCCATCTGCCGGGCATGGCCGCTTCGATGACAGAGCTCCCGGTGCTGGGCGTGCCGGTCCAGTCGAAGGCGCTCAGCGGCCTCGACAGCCTGCTCTCCATCGTCCAGATGCCCGGCGGCGTCCCGGTCGCCACCCTGGCCATCGGCGAGGCCGGCGCCAGGAATGCGGGCATCCTCGCCGCGCAGATCCTGGCCCTGAACGATCCGGTGCTGGCCGGCCGCCTGCAGGCCTTCCGCGAAGCCCAGACCGAGTCGGTGCACGAGACGGTCGAGGACTGAGTGGCTTCCCTGCCCCTGCCTCCCGGTTCGACCATCGGCATCCTCGGCGGGGGACAGCTGGGCCGCATGCTCAGCCAGGCCGCCTCGCGCCTCGGCTTCAATGTCGTCATCCTCGATCCCGAGGAAGCCTGCCCGGCCGCGCGCGTATCCCAGCACCAGTTGGTGGCCGCGTATGACGATCCGGACGCCCTTTCGGTGCTGGGCCGCATTTCGCAGGCCGTAACCTTCGAGTTCGAGAACGTCCCCGCCGCCTCGGTCGCGGCGCTGGCGGAAGGCGGCGCCGAAGTCGCTCCGGGCCCGAAGGCGCTGGCCGCCGCGCAGGACCGCGTGGACGAAAAGACCTTCCTGAACAGCGTCGGCGCCACCACCGTCGATTTCGCGCCGGTCGACAGTATCGAGGACCTGACGGCTGCGCTGGAGCGCCTCGGCGCCCCCGCCCTGCTGAAGACCCGCCGCGAGGGTTACGACGGCAAGGGGCAGGTCTGGGTGAAGTCCGCCGACGAGGCCGCCGAAGCCTGGGCCGCCATCGGCGAACGCCCGGCCATTCTCGAGGCCAAGGCCGCCTTCACCCGCGAACTGTCGGTCATCGCCGCACGAGGTCGTGACGGGCAGGTCGCCGTCTACCCGCTGGGCGAGAACATTCACAAGGGCGGCGTCCTGAAGACCACCCTCGCCCCGGCCGATGTCGATGCGAAGACCGAGGTCCGCGCGAAGGAAATCGCCACGGCGATCCTGAACGGCCTGGACTACGTCGGCGTGCTGGGTGTCGAACTGTTCGACCTCGGAAACGGCGTGCTGCTGGTCAACGAGATAGCCCCGCGCGTGCACAACACCGGCCATTGGACTCAGGACGGCTGCGTCTGCGACCAGTTCGAGCAGCACATCCGCGCCGTCGCCGGCTGGCCCCTCGGCCCGACCGAAGCCCACTGCCGCGTCGAGATGACCAACTTGCTGGGTGACGAGGTCGAGCAATGGCAGACCCTCGCCGCCGAACCGGACGCCCGCCTGCATCTCTATGGCAAGGCGGAGGCGCGTCCGGGACGCAAGATGGCGCACGTGAACCGGGTGAAGCCTCTCGGCTGATCAGCCGGGCTGCTTCGCCCCGTACCGCATCCGGCTCAGCACGTCCGTCATCTTGCGCAGCGGGGCGTCGAAGTCCTTGCCGGCCTTCCACTTCTCGAACGCCATGACGTTCTCGATGCGGGCGGCGACGAAGGCCTCGGCCGGTTCGCGGCCGTCGAACCAGCGCATGGTCAGCGCCGGGATCAGGATGCCCGACAGGATGGTGCGCTTCGAATAGTGGTTCCAGTCGGTGGCCGTGTCCCCGGCCCAGTTCCACAGCAGGTCCGAAGTCTCCCACGCCAGCTTCAGCCCCAGATCGGCGTTGGTCGGCAGCGCAAGGAAGGCGGCGCATTTGCGCGTGGCGTCCAGATCCTCCGCGCCCGCCTCCATGCGGGCCGACAGGGCGCGGGCGATTCGCTCGCGGATCTTGAGGCTGGCCGGATCAACCTCGGCCAAGGTCGCCATGGCGCGGTCGTCGTGCCGACGGGACAGCAGGGCGGCGAGATCGCGCGCGCCGTTGGGCAGCAGCAACTCTTCGTCCCCAAGCGACAGGCCGTTGTCTTCGCAGGCGACCCGCACCATGCGAGCATTCCAGCCCAGCACTGGCGCACGGCGGATAGCGACGTCCAGCACCGCCTGTTCCATGCGGTCCGCCCAATCTCCTGCGGGCTCTTCGTTCGGCAGGTGTGGCGCGTCGGTCATTCCTGCATCATAAGCCCGTCCGACGGGCGTTTCGAGCCTTGAGAAGTGATCGCGACGATCTGGACAGGCCCGGTTCGCTCGTGTATCAGCCCGCCTTCACTCGCGGACCCCGGTCCGGGAGCACGAATTTTATTTGTCTGCCCGTCTCCCTCACAGGACGCGGCGGGCGGCCAAAGGAGAGTTTCACCTGGTTCAGATTTTCGTCCGCGACAACAACGTCGATCAGGCCCTCAAGGCGCTGAAGAAGAAGATGCAACGCGAAGGCAGCTTCCGTGAAATGAAGCGCCACGTGCACTACGAAAAGCCGTCGGAAAAGCGCGCTCGCCAGAAGGCTGAAGCCGTTCGTCGCGCCCGCAAGCTGGCCCGCAAGCGCGCCCAGCGCGAAGGCCTGCTGCCGGCTCCGAAGCCCCGCGCTCCCCGGTAAGACCGGGCCGCAAGGCTGAAAGATCAAAGG
>NZ_BAAAGA010000005.1:645126-691895 GCF_039523815.1 Brevundimonas kwangchunensis
TGCGACACGATCTCCGATTGCCAAGATCGCAGTCATCGCGTGAAGATTGCGCCATGAAAGACATGACCCTGAAGGCCCTGTTCGTTATCGGCGGCGCGGTTCTGGCGGTCTCAGCCATCTGCGTGGTGTCGATCCCGGTCGTCTACTGTTTCAGCGAGGGCTTCACCCGCTGGCCCTGGTAGGCCGAAGCCCCTCCACCGTCCGACCGACGGCAGAGGGGCCACAGACCTAGTTCCCCCCGCCGCGGATCGCGCCGGCGAAGCTCTTCCAGCTCAGCTTCACGTCCGACAGGGCGCCCGCACGGAACGCGCGGCCCGACAGCCACATCATGAACAGGGCGAAGGCGAACATCCCGCCCATCGCGCCGATCAGCTCGATCATCGGCGGATCGGACGGCAGACGCGCCATCATGATGAAGGGCGTGAAGAAGGGGATCAGCGACAGGATGCGGATGACCGGCGCGTCCGGCGTGCTCATCGCCATCGACATGGTCATCATCGGGATGATCAGGATCATCATGATCGGTCCCATCAGGGTCTGGGCGTCCCGCGGCGTCTCGCAGAAGGCGCCGATGGCCGCGAACAACACCGCGTACATCATGTAGCCGCCGACCATGAAGGCCACGAACCAGCCCAGCATCCCGCCACTCAGCAGGATGTCGCCGACCATACCAGCCTGCTCGGGCGCCGCCGTGATCAGGCCTGCCGCGCCGATCGAACCCCAACCGATCAGCACCGTCAGCGTCAGCATGGCCACGCCCAGCACCTTGCCCGTAAGGATTTCCATGGGCGAGGCGGAGGACAGCAGCACCTCCAGGATCTTGTTCGACTTCTCCTCCATGACGCTGTTCAGAAGGATGGAGGCGCCGGTAATGATCAGGGACCACAGAAGGAACCCGCCGATCATACCCATCAGGGTCGGCAGCTTGTCGCGAAACGACACTTCGCCCCCGCTTTGCGAACGCGGCGAGAAGACCGCGATGTTCGGCCGGAACTGCTCGGTCGTCTCGACCACCGACGGATTGATCCCGGCGCCTTCGAAGACCGTCTTGCGGTTGGCAGCCCGCAGGGCGTCGCGAACGAAGTCCTCAACCGTGTCGTCCGTCGCGCGCGCCGCCCAGACGCGGGCGGCCGGTCCCCCGGCATCGCGCGTCAGGAAGACGACGGCGTCCAGACGTTGATCCTTGGGCGTGTCGTCCCCCAGCCAACGGCGGACGGCCTCGTCCTGCGCGTCGCCGGGTGCGGCGCTGGCGATATCCGCCGGCGTCTCGACGATCCGCAGGCGCGGACGCGACAGGGACGCGAACGCGCCCTTGGTGGCGCCGCCGCCCGCAGCGGCCGGCACGCCGGTCGATTTCTCGGCCGCCTCGGCGACCTGACGCTCGCGTTCCTGACGCCGGTCGGCGTCACGGCGCAGGGCGTCCTGGATCGAAGCGGCGAGGCCCACGGCCTGCGGCCCCTCCTCGATGATGGCCACCGCGCGCACAGGCTCGGACGAGCGAATCAGAAGCGGCACCGCGCCGCCCAGCACGGCGAACAACGGGAAGGCCAGCAGGGACAGCCAGAAGCCGACCGTCTTGGCATAGGCGCCGTACTCGCGGCGCGCGATCAGGAAGGTGCGGTTCATCGGGCGGCCTCCTGACCGGTCGGTTTCACGGACTGGTCGACATCGGGACGCACGCCCGTCAGATCGATGAAGGCGTCATGCAGGCTGGGTTCGCGCAGGTCGAAGCGGCGAACGTCCAGTCCGCCGAGGAAAGCGGCCTTCAGGGCCTCCTGCCCGCGACCGCCCTGCCCCATCGCCGCCTTGAGCACGCGCACGCCGTCACCGTGGTCGGAGACGATCTCCACCTCGCTGACGCCCGGCAGGCTTGCGACCTGGTCGGGCGAGATCGCGCCTTCCAGTTCGAGGAACCGGCGAGAGGTCGAACGCGCCTCCTCGACCGTGCCCTCGAACGCCTTCTGTCCGCGCGCCAGCAGCACCACCCGGTCGCAAAGGCGCTCGGCGTGCTGCATGACGTGGGTCGAGAACAGAACCGTGGCCCCGTCCGCGGCCAGACCGCGGATCATCTTCTCCAGTCCCTGCTGGTTCACCGGGTCCAGCCCCGAGAACGGCTCGTCCAGAATCACGAACTCCGGCCGATGCACGACCGAGGCGATCAGCTGGACCTTCTGGGCCATACCCTTGGACAGCTCCTTCATCTTCTTGCGGCTGGAGCCGCCGAGGCCCTGGGCCTCCAGCATTTCCTTCGCCCGCTTGCGGCCCTCATTGAGGGGCACGCCCTTCAGCGCACCGAAGAAGGCGATCGCATCGACCGGCGTCATCTTCTTGTAGAGACCGCGCTCTTCCGGGAGGAAGCCGATGCGGTCGCGCACCTTGCGTCCGTCGTCGGCGCCGAGGATCTCGATCCGCCCCGCCGTCGCCGGCTGCAGGCCCAGGATCATCCGGATGGTCGAGGTCTTGCCCGCCCCGTTCGGTCCCAGAAAGCCGCAAATCGCGCCCTTCTGAACCTGGAAGCTGAGATCGCGCACGGCCTGGAACTCGCCGTACCGCTTGCTCACACCCTCCAGCGTCAATGCCGCCGTCATATGCCCTCCACTAAAACTTCCGCTTGTGTGGACGGTAAGCGATGTAAAGGACGTTTGACAACCCGCGATGACGGATATGGATCATTTGTCATGATATCCGTGCCATTGTCATGAGAGAGCCGAGTCGAACTCGCCGGACGCGTGCATGCCCCTCGATATGACCCCCTCCCCCGTCGCGCCGCCCGCCGCGTCCCGTCTGTGGACCGCGGGCGCCAGCGCAGGCGTTTCAGTGGCGGTGCTGGTCACGCTGTCGGTTCTGCATTGGGAGTTGGCCCCTGTCCTGCTGACAACGGCCGCAGCGGTGTCACTCGCGACCTGGGCCGTGAACCGTCGACGCCCGGCGAGTCGGCCAGCTTCTGTCCTCAAGGAAACGGCGGCCGAGCCGGTCAACGCCATCGACCATGCCCTGCTGGACAGCGCCTTCGAGGCGCTTGCCGATCCCGTCATCGTCGTCTCGGGCGGCGAGGCGGACGATATCGCGGGCCGCCGGATCGTGCTGGCCAACGCCGCCGCCCGTGACCTCTTCCGCATCCAGCGCGAGGGCGCCTTGCTGGTCTCGGCCCTTCGCGAACCCTCGGTGCTGGAGGCCCTGGACGAAGCCCTGTTCGGCAGCATCGCCCGCACCACGGACTATTCCGGCGTCGGCGCCCAGACCCGTCACTGGCGCGCGCTGACCCGTCCGCTGCCCTCGCGCGCCGACCGGCCGCTGGCCTTGCTGGTGCTCCGCGACGAGACCGACGTGCGTCGTATGGAGTTGATGCGCGTCGACTTCCTCGCCAACGCCAGTCACGAGCTGAAGACCCCCTTGGCCTCGCTCGCCGGCTTCATCGAGACGCTCAAGGGCCACGCCCGCGACGACGAAAAGGCCCGCGACCGCTTCCTCGACATCATGTCAATCCAGGCCGACCGCATGAGCCGTCTGGTCGCCGACCTGCTGTCCCTCAGCCGCATCGAGCTGAACGAGCATATCCCGCCGTCCGGCCGCGTCGATCTGGCCCGCGCGACTGTCGATGTCATGGACGCCGTCAGCATCCTGTCCGCCGAGCGCGACGTGAAGGTGCGCCTCGACGGCCGCGACCTGTCCGCTCCGATCAACGGCGACCGGGACGAGATCATCCAGGTCATCCAGAACCTCGTCGACAACGCGATCAAATATTCGCCCTCCGGAGATTCGGTCGAGATCGTCATCCAGCCCGAGGTCGGTGTGGACGCCGCATCGGCGCCATGGTCCGGCGGCGCGCGCGAGGGGGGCGTCACCCGCCTGCCGCTGGTCACCCCCGATCGTGAGCCCGGCCAGCGCTACGCCGCCCTGATCGTCCGCGACCACGGCCCGGGCATGGCGCGCGAGCACCTGCCCCGCCTGACCGAGCGCTTCTATCGCGTGGAAGGTCAGAAGAGCGGGGAACGTTCCGGAACAGGTCTCGGCCTGGCCATCGTGAAGCATATCGTGAACCGCCATCGCGGCGGTCTGACCGTTGAAAGCGCCCCGGGCCAGGGCGCGACCTTCACCGCCTATTTCCCGCTGTGTCAGAGCGGTCCGCGACAGACTGGTGACGGCGGGAAGACGGCGCGCCCGACGCCGTAACAGAACTGTCACGCAGCCGTCTTAATCCGAAGACCATTCCGGGGCAGTTTCCGCGCCGGGGCGAACCGGGTGACCGGACCCGTCCCGATTCCCTCCCGGCTCCCTTCCCGGATCGCGATGACCTGGCTTTTCCTGCCGATCCTGCTCGCCGCCGCCGTGGGCGCGTGGTTCGCCGCGCGCGCTCTGGCGCGCCGTCGTTCCGCGGGTGAGCGCGCCCATTCGCGTCCGAACCAGCACGGCGCCTATGCCCTGATCTGGACCGCGGTGCCGGCGCTCGTGGTTCTGTTCGCCGCCTCGATCTTCTCCGGCCCGGTCCAACACCAGCTGATGGCCTCCGGCGCGCCCGAAGCGGTGCAGCAGCTCGAGCCCTTCCGTCGCCAGGCCTTCTACTCTGATGCCAACGCCGTCGGCGCGGGTCGCCCGGCCGTCCAGATCTGGGCCGCCCCCTACGCCGAGCTCCTGCCGTCCGAAGGCCGCCGCGCCGCAAGGATCGACATGATGCTCAGCCTCGGCGGCATCGTCGCCGCCGCGCTGGCCGCCGTCCTCGGCGCCCTGTTCGTCTTCAGCCAGATCCGCCCGGGCCTGCGCGCCCGCAACCGCGTCGAGGGCTGGATCGTCGGCGTCCTGTTCTTCTGCTCGGCCGTCGCCGTCCTGACCACCGTCGGCATCATCGCCTCGCTGGTCTACGACTCGACGCGCTTCTTCAGCTCCGTACCGATCACCGAATTCCTGTTCGGCACCCAGTGGAGCCCGCAGACCGCCATACGCGCCGACCAGGTCGGTTCCTCGGGCGCCTTCGGGGCCCTGCCGCTGTTCGCCGGCACTTTCCTGATCATGATCATCGCCATGACGGTGGCGGCGCCGATCGGCCTGTTCTCGGCCATCTATCTGTCGGAGTACGCCGGCCCGACCTTCCGCGCGACGGTCAAGCCGATCCTCGAGATCCTCGCCGGCGTCCCCACCGTCGTCTACGGCTTCTTCGCCGCCCTGACCGTCGGCCCGGCTATGCGGGTCTTCTTCAACACCATCGGCAGCTGGTTCGTCGGCGGTCCGCTGGACGGCCTCGGCCAGTATCTGATGCTGGTCCAGAACCAGATGGCCCTCGTCGCCGGCGGCGTGATGGGCATCATGCTGATCCCCTTCGTCAGCTCCCTTTCGGACGACATCATCAACGCCGTGCCCCAGTCGCTGCGCGACGGCTCCTACGCCATGGGCGCGACCAAGTCCGAGACCGTGACCCGCGTGCTGCTGCCCGCCGCCCTGCCCGGCGTCGCCGGCGCCATGTTGCTGGCCGTCTCGCGCGCCATCGGCGAGACCATGATCGTGACCATGGCTGCCGGCCTGGCCGCCCGCCTGACCCTGAACCCGCTCGAGACGGTGACCACGGTGACCGTGCAGATCGTCACTCTGCTGACCGGCGACCAGGAGTTCAACAGCCCCAAGACGCTCTCGGCCTTCGGCCTGGGCCTGACCCTGTTCCTGGTCACCCTGCTGCTGAACATCGTCGCCCAGCGCATCGTCCAGACCTATCGGCAGCAGTATGACTGATACGGCCCACGACACCCCCGTCGCCGACGCCGCCCGCGTGGATCGCCTGCGTTCAGGCCTGAAGCGTCGCTATGCGCGCGAGACCCGCTTCCGCCTGTACGGCCTCCTGGCCATCGGCATCGCGGTCGGCTTCCTGCTGCTGCTGCTGGGCCGGATCATCGATCAGGGCCACACGGCATTCTATACGAACACCGTCACCGTGCCGGTCTACATGGACCCGGCCCGCGTGAACGCCGCCTACCCGCAGGGCACCAACTTCGAGCAGCTGGTCGCCGAGCAACAGCTGCGCCGCATGAACATCGTCGATGATGAGCAGGGCACGAAGGCTTCGGCAATGCGCCGCCTGTTCTCGTCAGAGCTGAAGTTCGTCGCCGCCGAACGGGTCCAGCGCCAGCCGTCGCTAATCGGCCAGACGGTGACCATCGCCGCCCCGGTCTCGGACGACGCCGACCTGTACTTCAAGGGCAAGATCAAGCGCGACACGCCCTCGGATCAGCGCCGCCTGAGCGATGAGCAGCTCACCTGGCTCGACGACATGAAGACCGCCGGTCAGGTCTCGGCCCACTTCAATGCCGGCCTGTTCCAGCGCGGCGACTCGACCGAGCCGGAGCTGGCCGGCGTGCTGGGCGCCGTCATCGGCTCGGCCATGATGCTGCTGGTCACCGCCCTGATCGCCATTCCGCTGGGCGTCGGCGCGGCCCTGTACCTTGAGGAGTTCGCTCCGAAGAACCGGATCACGGACATCATCGAGGTCAACATCAACAACCTCGCCGCCGTGCCGTCGATCATCTACGGCCTGCTGGGTCTGGCCCTGTTCATCAACTGGATGCACCTGCCGCGCGCCAGCCCGCTGGTCGGAGGTCTGGTGCTGGCCCTGATGGCCCTGCCGACCATCATCATCGCCACGCGCTCGTCGCTGAAGGCCGTGCCGCCCTCGATCCGCGAGGCCGCCCTGGCCATGGGCGCCTCGAAGACCCAGACCGTCTTCCAGCACACCCTGCCGCTGGCCATGCCGGGCGTCATGACCGGCGCCATCATCTCCATGGCTCACGCCTTGGGCGAGACCGCTCCGCTGCTGCTGATCGGCATGGTCAGCTTCGTGCCGGGCCTGCCCCACAGCCTCGTCGAGCCCGCGGGCGCCCTGCCCTCGCTCGTCTACATCTGGGAGAACGCGTCCGAACGCGCCTTCCACGAGCGGACCGCCGCTGCGATCCTGGTCCTGCTCGCCTTCATGATCGTCATGAACGCCGCCGCCATCCTGCTGCGCCGGCGCTTCGAACGCCGGTGGTAACTCCCATGTTCTCAAGGATTTTCCGCGCTCCCGAGGGCGACAACGGCGCAGCCCCGACGGCCGACGCTCCGGTCGTGGCCGCCCCGACCGTGACCCACGGCTCGGCGCCCGTCGGCCCGACCAAGATCGCCGCGCGCGACGTCTCCGTCTTCTACGGCGGCAAGCAGGCGCTGTACGATGTCTCGCTGGACATCCCCGACAAGACCGTCACCGCCCTGATCGGCCCATCGGGCTGCGGCAAGTCGACCTTCCTGCGGACGATGAACCGCATGAACGACACCATCTCGCACGCCAAGGTCACCGGTCGGATCGAGATGGACGGCGAGGACATCAACGCCAGGTCGGTCGATCCGGTGCTGCTGCGCGCCCGCGTCGGCATGGTGTTCCAGAAGCCGAACCCCTTCCCCAAAACGATCTATGAGAACGTCGCCTACGGCCCGCGCATCCACGGCCTCGCCTCCTCGAAGAGCGAGCTCGACGGCGTGGTCGAGATCTCGCTGAAGCGCGCCGGCCTGTGGGACGAGGTCGCCGACCGGCTGCACTCTCCGGGCACCGGCCTGTCGGGTGGCCAGCAGCAACGCCTGGTCATCGCCCGCGCCATCGCGGTCGAGCCTGAAGTCATCCTGATGGACGAGCCCTGCTCGGCCCTGGACCCGATCGCCACCGCCAAGATCGAGGAACTGATCGACGAGCTGCGCGAGCGCTACTGCATCGTCATCGTCACCCACTCGATGGCCCAGGCCGCCCGCGTCTCGCAGCGCACCGCCTTCTTCCACCTGGGTCGTCTGGTCGAGACCGGCGACACCGAGGAAATCTTCACGAATCCCCGCGAGCGGCGCACCCTCGACTACATCACGGGGCGCTTCGGCTGATGAACCAGCACACCGTCAAGGCCTATGGGGACGAGCTGAACCAGCTGACCGCCGAGGTCGCCCGCATGGGCGGTTTGGCCGAAGCCCAGGTCGCCGACGCCGTCGAGTCCGTCGCCCGTCGCGACGTGGCCCTCGCAAAGGCTGTCGTGGAACGCGATGGCCGTCTCGACGGCATGCACCGCGAGATCGAGAAGAAGGCCATCCGCCTGATCGCCCTGCGCCAGCCGGTCGCCTCCGACCTGCGCCGCACCCTCGCCGCCATGAAGCTGGCGGTGGATCTGGAGCGCACCGGCGACTTGGCCAAGAACATCGCCAAGCGCGCGCTGATCCTCGCCGAAGGCGAGCCGATGCAGCCGCTGACCCGCTCGATCGAGCGCATGGGCCGGCTGGTGTCGATGCGCCTGCGCGACGTTCTGGATGCCTACGCCGTGGGCGAGGTCGACCGCGCCATCGCCGTCTGGAACACGGACGACGAGGTGGACGAGCACTACAACGCCCTGTTCCGCGAGCTGCTGACCTACATGATGGGCGACCCGCGCACGATCAGCGCCTGCACCCATCTGCTGTTCATGGCCAAGAACCTTGAGCGCATCGGCGACCACGCGACCAACATCGCCGAGACCATTCACTACGAGATCACCGGCACCGAGTTCACGGGCGAACGCCCGCGCTGGAACCCGGATTCCGAAACCGACGTCCCCTCGGCCTGAGCCTGACCGGAGAGCCCTGACGTGCAGCCCTATGTTCTGGTGATGGAAGACGAGGACGCGCTGGCGACGCTGCTGTCCTACAACCTCGAAAAAGAGGGCTACAAGGTCGTCGTCGCCTCGGATGGCGAGGAAGGCATGATCCAGATCGACGAGCGTCTGCCCGACCTCGTCCTGCTGGACTGGATGCTGCCCAAGCTGTCCGGCATCGAGGTCTGCCGCCGCATCCGTGGCCGGCCCGAGACCCGCAATCTGCCGATCATCATGCTGACCGCGCG
The DNA here is from genome assembly GCF_039523815.1 of Brevundimonas kwangchunensis. Taxonomy (NCBI): domain Bacteria; kingdom Pseudomonadati; phylum Pseudomonadota; class Alphaproteobacteria; order Caulobacterales; family Caulobacteraceae; genus Brevundimonas; species Brevundimonas kwangchunensis. The sequence continues at coordinate 653,996 of NZ_BAAAGA010000005.1, forward strand.
CGGCGAGGAAACCGACCGCGTGCGCGGCCTCGACACCGGCGCGGACGACTATCTGACCAAGCCCTTCTCGATGACCGAGCTGACGGCCCGCATCCGCGCGGTGCTGCGCCGCATCCGTCCGGGTCTGGCCGACGACCGCATCAGCCACGGCGACATCGTCATCGACCGTGTCGCGCACCGCGTGCGCCGCGCCGGCAACGAGATCCACCTCGGGCCGACCGAGTTCCGCCTGCTGGATCACTTCATGCAGCACCCGGGCCGGGTCTTCAGCCGCGAACAGCTGCTGGACGCCGTCTGGGGCTCGGACGTCTATGTCGAGGCCCGCACGGTGGACGTCCACGTCGGCCGCCTGCGCAAGGCCCTGAACGTCGACGGCACGGTCAACCCGATCCGCACCGTCCGCTCGGCCGGCTACTCGCTCGATCTGGGCGGCTGATCCCGCGGGCGACCAACGCCCCTTCTGCAGCGACCGGCTACCGACCGAAGCGCCTAACCGGCGCCGTCGAACGAACAGCCGCGCCCGACGCTGATCACTGTGGCTCCCGGCGGCGCGTTGTCCGCGTACCGGGACGCTCTCCATGCGCACGACCGCCAGCGGCTGGCAGGTGATCGACGACGACGCCTGCATTCTGGTACACCCCTACCGGTTCGACGGCGAGGCGACGGCCAACTGCTTCATCGCGAGGATGGCCAACGGCCAGCTGCTGGTCATCAGCCCCGGCTGCGACATGCCCGAGGCGGCGATCCGGGAGATCGGCCGCTACGGCCAGGTCGGCGCGCTGCTGGCCAACAACGGCATGCACTGGAAGGGACTGGAGGAGTGGAAGGCCCGCTTTCCCCGCGCCCGCGTCTTCGCCTCGGCCGATGCCGCGCACCGCATCCGAAAGCAGACCTCGAACGCGCCACGGTTCGAACCACTCGCCGGACTGACGCCGTTGCTGGGCGACACCATCATCGTCACCGAAATGCCCGCCTCGCGCATCGGCGAGACCTGGACCGTCGTCCGCAGGCGGCAGGGGGCGGTCTGGTTCGCCTCGGACCTGCTGACCAATATACCAAGGCTCACCGGGCCCCTGCTGATGCGCTGGCTGTTTCGCCTGACCAGCAGCGGCCCGGGCTTGAGGGTCTTCCACCTCGCCATGATGACCACCGCCCATGACAGGAAGCGGATGCTGTCACAGCTTCTGGCCGGCCTGACCCGCTTCCCGCCCGCCGTGATCGTCCCCTCGCACGGCGACGTGCTGCACGGCCCCGGCGTCATGGACACCGCCCGCGGACTGGTCATGAAAGCCTTACGATGAGGCTTCCGGGGTCTTCGGCGCGCCCCGCGTGATCAGCATGCCGAATGCCGCCGCCAGCGGGAACATCAGCACGCCATAGACCGCCGCCGGCAGGGACATGTCCGCATTCTGAAGCACCGACCGGGCGATCACGATCGCCAGCGTCGCGTTGTGCAGCCCGACCTCGAAGGCGCTGGCGATCGACTGCGGCCGATCGATCTTCAGCAGGCGCGGAACGATGAAGCCGATCGCGAGGCTCAGCACGCAGAAGGTCACGACCACCCCGGCCAGAGCGCCGAGATTGGCCATCAAGACGTCGAACTGGGCCGACACCGCGCCGATGATGACCAGCGTCAGGATCACCACCGAGGCGATGCGCACCGGCTTGTCCATCGCCGCCGCGAAGGACGGCTTCAGCCCTCGCACCAGCATCCCCAGCCCCACCGGAGCCAGCACGATCACGAATACCTCGATCGTCTTGGCCAGTTGCAGCCCGACCTGCCCCTCGCCGGGGTTGAAGTAGGCCAGCGCCAGATTGGTCACGATCGGCAGGGTGATCACGGCCACGACCGAGTTGATCGCCGTCAGGCTGATGTTCAGGGCCACGTCGCCGCGGAACAGATGGCTGTAGAGATTGGCCGTCGTCCCGCCCGGTGAGGCCGCCAGCAGCATCATGCCGACCGCCAGCACCGGCGGCAGGTTGAACGCCAGCACCAGCCCGAAGCAGACCACCGGCAGCAGGATCAGCTGGCAAGCCAGGGCCACCGCCACCGCCTTGGGCCGCCGTCCGATGCGGGCGAAGTCGCCGGGCGTCAGGCTGAGCCCCAGCCCGAACATGATGATCCCCAGCGCGATCGGCAGGCCGATGACGGTGATGGCTGAACCCATGAGCGTGTCCCCCTCGGCGCTGTTGCGCGCCGTTGGGGCGAGCCTGTCACGACATTTCTGACGCGACCAGAGGCGCCATGCCGCATGCTCCGTCCCCCGACGGCTTCACAGCGCCCCCGAAACCGCTACGGTCCCTTCCCTCAGTTCAGAGGGAGTCCGCCCATGCGCCGCCGTACCTTCCTGTCGACCCTGCCCGCCGGAGCGCTTCTGGCCGGCGCCGGAGCGGCCGGCGCACAGACCCCGCCGCCCGCACCGCAACCCGCTGCTGCCGCCCAAGGCCGCCCGCCCGAGCGTTTCCCGGGCGTGGGCATCGGCGATCGCATCACCGGTCCGAAATTCGTCGGCCGCTCGACGGCCTGGGGTGGCAACGGCGCCGCGGCCTCGGCCCATCCGGTCGCCACCCTGATCGGCATCGAGACGCTGAAGCGCGGCGGCTCCGCCATCGACGCCGCCATCGCCATCAACGCCGCGCTGGGCTTCCTCGAGCCCGTCGCCAACGGCATCGGCGGCGACGCCTTCTGCATGCTGTGGGACCCGGCCCAGCGGAAGGTCGTCGGCTTCAATGGCTCGGGCAACAGCCCGCTTGGCCTGTCGCTGGAGAGCGCCCGCTCGAAGGCCCGACCCAACGGCCTGCTGCCCTCCTACGGCGCGGTCACCGTCAACGTCCCCGGCACGGTCGACGCCTGGTGGGCGGCGCACCAGCGCTACGGCAAGCTGCCTTGGCGCGAGGTCCTGCTGCCGGTCGCCGAGCTGTGCGAGCAGGGCGTGCCCGTGCCGCAGGTGATCGCCTGGTACCTCGAGCGCAACATGGCGAACTTCGACCGATCGTCTGCGATCATCGAGGAAAACGACAACCGCAAGCGGGTCTACATGCCCGGCGGCGCGACGCCGAAGGTCGGCCAGATGTTCGCCAACCCGGACCTCGGCCGCACCTATCGCATGATCGCCGAACAAGGCCGCGACGCCTTCTATGAAGGCCCGCTGGCCGACGCCATGGCCGGCTATTTCCGCCGCATCGGCGGCTGGCTGAACAAGGCCGACCTGTCCGCCCACTCCACCGAATGGGTCGAGCCGATCCGCACCGACTATCGCGGCGTCGACGTCTATGGCCTCGGTCCGAACACACAGGGCCTGTCGACCAACCAGATCCTGAACATCTGCGAGCAGTTCGACCTGCGCGGCATGGGCTTCCAGTCCGCCGCATCGATCCACCACCAGGCCGAGGCCAAGCGGCTGGCCTTCGAGGATCGGGCCAAGTGGTTCGCCGACCAGCGCTTCAGCCGCACTCCCGTCGAGTATCTGAACTCCAAGGCCTACGCCGCCGAGCGCGCCCGCCTGATCCGCCCCGACCGCGTCATGGACCGCGCCTTCCCGGGCGACGCCCCGACCCAGGGCGACACCACCTATTTCAGCGTCGCCGACAAGGACGGCATGATGGTCAGCTGGATCCAGTCCAACTACCGCGGCATGGGCTCGGGTCTGGTGCCGGACGACGGAAATGGCGGCACTTTGGGCTTCATGTTCCAGGATCGCGGCGAGCTGTTCGCCCTGACCGACGGTCATCCGAACGTCTACGCCCCGGGCAAACGGCCCTTCCACACCATCATCCCCGGCTTCGCGGTCAAGGACGGCAATCCGTGGATGGCCTTCGGCGTCATGGGCGGCGGGATGCAGCCGCAGGGTCAGGCCCAGATCATCATCAACATGGTCGACTACGGCCTGGATCCGCAGGAGGCCGGCGACGCCCCGCGCTGGCAGCACTATGGCTCGTCCGAGCCCACCGGCGAGGCCGCCGAGGGCGTCGGCCGCCTGCATCTGGAATCCGGCGTGCCCGAAGCCAGCAAGCGCCAGCTGGAAGCCATGGGCTGGACCCTCGGCCCGCCCGACGGCGGCTTCGGCGGCTACCAGAACGTGGTCATGCAACAGAACCCCGACGGCCGCTGGACCTACGGCGCAGCCACCGAGATGCGCAAGGACGGCGTGGCGCTGGCGTACTGACGCCCGCCTTACCGCGATTTCATCTTCTCGCCCGCATCCACAGCCGCGCTTCGCCGCCTCCTGTCCTGAACGGAGCGGGAGGGCGACATGCCGGATGCGATCATGGTTCTGGCCGGCTGGCTGGGTTTGACGGCGGCGGCGGCGCTGGTCTGCGTCGTCGCGTGCAAGGGGCGGGTGAAGTGGGGCTGGCTGCTGTCGGCGCTCGCCCTGATGGCGATCTACGACGCCCTGCTGACACGCGGCTACGGCCACATCCCGATCAGCTTCTGGCCGTCCAGCTGGAACTGGGAGGGCAAGAACCTCGCCGTCCTGCTGTCCCTGATCGTCGCCAGCCTGCCGATGATCGGCTGGAAGAAGGCGGGTCTGACGCTGAAGCAGGACCGCAAGGGCCTGACGGGGGCCCTGATCCTGTCCGGCGCCCTCGTCGCCCTCTTCCTCGGACTGGCGCTCTACTTCCCGACGCCCCCGCTGGACGTCGACGAACTTGCCTTCCAGATGACCATGCCGGGGCTGGACGAGGAGCTCTTCTACCGCGGCGTCCTGTTGCTGATGTTCAACGAGGCGTTCGGCCGCCCCGTCCGCCTGCTGGGCGCACAGATGGGCTGGGGCGCGCTGGTCACCTCGGTCGCCTTCGGCCTGACCCATGCGCTGGGCTACGACGACGGTGGCTTCACCTTCGAGCCCCTGCTGATGGCCACCACCGGCGGTGCGGCGCTGTTGCTGGTCTGGCTGCGCGAGAAGACGGGCAGCGTCCTTTTGCCGGTTCTGCTCCACAACTTCGGCAACGCCATCTTCCTCGTCGTCTGAGCCACAGCGTCGCCATATTGACCGGCGAGCGTTCGACACGCGCCGGTCGAGCGGCGCTGTAAGCGGGGGAATACGATGCTCGAACTGCTCGCGACGGTCAGCCTTCTGGCCGCCCAGCCCGCCTGCGCTCCGCCGGAGGGCTTCGCCGCCCTGCTGGAAATGCCGAAATCCTACATCGCCATTGGCAAGGCCCACGGCACCACCGAGGCGCCGGCGGCCTTTGCGCAGATGGTCTGCGCCGCCAGCGAGCAAGGCCCGGTCACGGTGGCGCTGGAGCTTCCCGTCGTCATGCAGCCCCAACTCGACGCCTTCCTCGCCGCGCCCGACGAGGCATCCGCGCTCGCAGCGCTGGAGGGCACGCATTTCCTCAATCCGCGCATGAACGACGGACGTAGCAGCGTGGCCATGCTGGCGATGTTGAACACCGTGCGAGAGCTGCGTATCGCCGGCCGCGACGTCGCCTTCCACGCCTTCCAGCCGACCCGGTCACGCCCGCAAGGCTTCAGCCAGGCCTGGTACGAGCTCGACATGGGCCATGCCCTCGCCAGCGCCATCCACGAACGCCCTGACGCCAAGGTTCTGGCCATCGTCGGCAACCTGCATGCCCGCAAGACGGCGTTCGCACGCTGGCCCGAGGTCGGCGTCCCGGCCGCCGGCCACCTCCCCTCCGCTGATGTCCTGACCTTGCGCGTATCCCAGCAGGGCGGCGAGGAATGGAACTGCCAGTCAGAGTGCGGGGTGAACGTCTCGCGTGGCGTGGAGGATCAAGGTCGCTTCGGCGTGATCCTCGAACCGGACGGGGACGGCGCCTACGACGGCCGTCTGGCGCTGGGTCCATCGACCGCCTCGCCGCCGATACGCCCCGCACCCTGATCCGGCTTTACCTCCGGACCGGCCCCGCATAGCCTCGGCCTGCGGTCAGTCCCGCACCAACGCCTCCCTCAGGCGCGACGCTCCAGTGGGGCGCGGCCAGCCGCAATGAGGGGAGCGTTTCCCTGTCACGGAACAGAAAAGGAAGCTCCCGGCGCTCGCCGAGAGGCAAACGGACAGGAGGCCCTGCGGGCTACGCGCCCCCGCCTCCGGCCCCGTGGCGCCGGGACTTCTGACTGGAGATAGAATGGTGCTCATCGTTATCGCCAGCGTCGTCGGTGTCGCCGTCCTGATCGCCTTGGCCTCCTTCCGCACCATCCGCGTCAGCCCGTGGGAACAGGGCGTCCTGTATGTCGACGACGGCTTCGAGCGGATGCTGCCGCCCGGCCGGCACCGGATCGTCGGCCTCGGGCGCAAGCTGTACGTTCACCGCGTACAGACGGGGCCGATTTACATGCAGATCGGGCCAGTCGAGGCCGTCACCTCCGACCGCCTCCCCATCCGCCTGTCGGCGACCGTCGTCTATGAAATCACGGACATACAGGCCTCGCTCAGCCACCCGGCGTCCGAGGCCGTCCGCCTTTCGGTCAGCCAGTCGCTGATCGCGCTGGGCTCGCGGCACACTCTGGACGAGCTCCTCACCCGCACGGCCGCGACGGAAGAGCCGCTGCGCCTTGAGGTCGAGCCCCTCGTCGGTCCGGCGAAGATCGTCGGACTGGTGTTGGCCGGCGTCATCATGCCGCCCGAGCTGCGTCGCGCCGTGACCGAGGTCGAGCGCGCCCGGCTTGAGGGACAGGCCACGCTGGAGCGGGCGCGCGGAGAGCACGCGGCCCTGCGCTCGCTGGCCAACGCCGCCCGGCTGCTCAAGGACAATCCCGAGCTGATGAACCTGCGGATGCTTCAGGCGGTCGGAACGGCGGGCAAGGGCGCCACCCTGGTGATCGGTGACGGCGCCCTCGTCCGGTCCAGCGGAGCCTAGTCGGCCGCCGCCGCTGCGGCGACCGCCTCTTCCGGATCGATAGCGTAGACCGTCGCGCAATACTCGCAGGTCACCCGGATTTTGCCGTCGTCCTCGACCATGTCGGCGCGCTCGGCCGGGTCGAACGAACCCAGCACGGCTGCAATGCGATCCTTCGAGCAACGGCACTGGGCCGTCAGCGGACGCGCATCCTCCAGCCGCACCCCGTCCTCGTGGAACAGGCGGAACAGCAGGGTCTCCGGCGAGATGGTCGGATCCAGCAGTTCATCGTCGGCCAGGGTCTGGAACAGCGCGCGGCTGCGATCCCAGGCCTCTTCCGTCGAACCTCGCGCGGCGTCGCCGGCGATCAGCTGGATCAGGGCGCCGCCAGCGCGCCAGCTACGGCCGCTGTCGGTCATGATCTCGCCGACCGCCAGATGCACCCGCGTCGGGATCTGCTCGGACTGCTGGAAATAGTGCTCGGCCGCCAGCGACAGGCTCTCACCCTCGATCGGCGTGATGCCTTGGGTGCGCTCGAAGTCCGCGCCCCGATCCAGCGTCATGACGAACATGCCCTGCCCCAGCAGCGCCTTGGCGCCCGGGCGAGCGAAGCCTTCCGACGCGGCCGCGACCTCGTCCGGATCGAACCGGCAATAGCCGCGCAGCGTCCCGTCGGTGCCGTAGTCGGCCACGACGTAGCGCACGGGCCCATCGCCCTGCGCCTGCACCAGCAGACGGCCCTCGAACTTCAGGCTGGAGCCCAGGATGGCGGCCAGCACGCAGGCCTCGCCCAACAGGGCCGCGACGGGCTCGGGATAGGCGTGGGCGGACAGGATTTTGTCGATGGCCTCGCCCAGACGCACCAGACGACCCCGCACCGGCCAGCCCTCGATCTGGAAGGCGGCGGCGAGGTTGTCGGAAGGCGTGGGCGCGGCTTGCGCGTGATCGGTCACGGGCGGTCCTCGATAAGACAATGATACGGAAGCGCCGCTAGATAGGCGTCCGCCACGGCTTTGGTAAGGCCCCGACCTCTCCGGCCCGGCTTGCCCGTCCCCGGAATGGCGAGGATAGTGGCCGGGCGGCGCGAAGCACCCCGGATTCCCATGACCAGAGCCAACCTCAAGCCCCTGAACAAACAGTCGATCGTCATCACAGGCGCGACCTCCGGGATCGGGCTGGCGGTTGCGCGCCGGGCGGCGAAGCGCGGGGCCTGCGTCTTCCTGATCGCCCGTGGTGAGAACGACCTGAGGGCCCTGTGCGAGGAGCTGCAGGCCACCGGAGCCCGCGCCGCCTGGGCCGTCGCCGATGTCGCCGACTTCGACGCCCTGTCCGAGGCCGCCGACAAATGTCGTCGCCTGTTCGGCGGCTTCGACACCTGGATCAACAATGCCGGCGTCTCGATCTTCGGCCCGATCCGCGAGACTACGCTGGAGGACCAGCGCCGCCTGTTCGAGACCAATTACTGGGGCGTTGTGAACGGCTCCCTCGTCGCCGCGGAGCATCTTCGCAAACGCTACGACGGCGGGGCGATCATCAATGTCGGCTCCACCCTGTCCGACGCCCCGGTGCCGGTTCAGGGGGTCTATTCGGCGTCCAAACATGCGGTGAAGGGCTTTACCAACGCCCTGCGCATGGAGCTGATCCGCGAGCAGGCGCCCATCACTTTGTCGCTGGTCAAACCGTCTGCGGTCGACAGCCCCTACAGCCGCCACGCCCGCAACTTGACCGGTCAGGCGGTGCAGAACCCCCAGCCGGTCTATGCGACCCATGTGGTGGCCGACACTATTCTGTACTGCGCCAGCCATCCGATCCGCGAGATCACCGTGGGTGGCGGCGGGCGTCTGATCGCCAGCTTCTACGCGGCCCTGCCCGGTCTGGCGGAACCTCTTTTCGCGCGGTTCGCTCCTAAGCTCATGCGGGACCGTCGTTCCGCCTATGAGCCGTATGACGACGGGCTGTACGACCCGACCGAGGACGGCCTCGATGAAGAGGTTCACTATCCCATGGTTCGACAGTTTTCCGCCCTCGCCGAAGTCCGCAAACACCCCGGCATCGCCACAGGCGTCGTCGCGGTGCTGGCCGGCGTCGGTCTGGCCACCCTGCTGCTGAACCAGCGGACCGGCCCGACCCGGTTGCAGGCCATCCGCAGCCGCATCGACCCGCGCGACTGGATCGACACCCAGTCCCTGCGCGGCCGTTTCGACGACATCGTCGAGACCGCCCGCCACGGTCTGGAAGAGGCCGGTGACCGCGCGCACGAGTTCACCGACGACGCCCGCGACCGCTCGCGCCGCTGGTTCCGCGATACGCGAAAGTCGTCGCGTAAAGCTCTGAAGAAACACGGCAAGCAGGCGCGCCGATATGCCCGTGACGCCGGCGACTACGCCCGCGACCACGCCAGGGAAGGCGGGGCCCTGATCGCCTTGGCGACCATCGCCGCCGCCGTCGGCGCCGCAGCCCTCGACGCCCGTCGCCCCGACAGCCGCCTGCGCAGCCTCGGCAAATTCTGACACGACAGTTTCTGACGCATCACGGCGTTAGACAGGCGTCGGTCGCTTTCATGCGGCCGACGCCTTTTTCGTACTTCCGGACGACTCACACGCGTTTTCCCGGAGTCCGGAAATCACTCGATTGCTGCAACTGCGAAGGTGGGCCAAGGTCACGGTATGAACGATGCGGCCACCTACATCTTCGACTTCGATTCCACCCTCGTCCGGATCGAGACGCTCGAGGCCCTGGCCGACATCGCCCTGGCCGGATCGCCAGATGCGGCAGAGGTCCGCGCCGAGATCGCCCGCCTTACCGATCAGGCCATGGCCGGCGAGGTCGCCTTCGGCGAGGCCCTGCGCCGCCGTCTCGCCCTGCTGCCCCTGACCCGTGACCACGTGCAGGCCTTGGCCGACCGCATCCTCGACGAGGGCACGCCGTCCCTCCGCAAGAACCTCGCCTTCTTCCGCGCCCACGCGGACCGCATCGTCATCCTGTCAGGCGGCTTCCGCGAGATCATCGCCCCCGTCGCCGAGCGACTGGGCGTCGCCCCGGATCGGGTTCTGGCCAATGACCTGCTCTACGACGCCGAGGGCCGCGTCGCCGGCGTTGACCCGGCCAATCCCCTGTCCGAGGCCGGCGGCAAGCCTGCGGTCATCCGCGCCCTGGGCCTGACCGGACCGGTGGTCATGGTCGGCGACGGCTGGAACGACGCCGAGGTCAAACAGGCCGGCGCGGCCGACCGCTTCTACGCCTTCACCGAGATCGTCCGTCGCGAGCCCGTGGTCTCCGCCGCCGACGCCGAAGCCGCCTCCATCGACGAACTCCTCCACGCCGAGGGTCTGGCGGGGCGCTGGTCCTACCCGCGCAGCCGGATGCGCATCCTGCTGCTCGAGAACGTCCATCCAGCCGCCGTCGATCGGCTCGAGGAAGCCGGCTACACGGTCGAGACGGTCAAGGGCGCGCTCGGCGAGGACGAACTGATCGAGCGCATCAAGGGCGTCCACGTTCTGGGCGTCCGCTCCAAGACCCAGGTCAGCGACCGTGTGCTGGACGCCGCGGACAAGCTGATGGCCGTCGCCGCCTTCTGCATCGGCACCAACCAGATCGACCTCGCCGCCGCCGCCGACCGCGGCGTGGCCGTCTTCAACGCCCCCTACTCCAATACTCGCTCGGTGGTGGAACTGGCCGTCGGCCTGACCATCGCCCTGATGCGCGACGTGTCCGACAAGTCCGCCGCCATGCATCGCGGCGAGTGGAACAAGTCCGCGACCGGCTCACGCGAGCTGCGCGGCAAGACCCTCGGCATCGTCGGCTATGGCGCGATCGGCAGCCAGCTGTCCGTGCTGGCCGAGGCGCTGGGCATGCGGGTCATCTTCCACGACCTGACCGAGCGCCTGGCCCTCGGAAACGCCCGCCGGATGTCCTCGCTGGACGCCCTGCTGGCCGAGAGCGACGTCGTCACCCTCCATGTCGACGGCCGGGTCGAGAACACCAACATCTTCGGCGCGGCACAGCTGGCGCGCATGAAGGACGGCGCCCTGCTGCTCAACCTGTCGCGTGGCCACATCGTCGACATCGGGGCGCTCGCCCAGGCGCTGGGCTCGGGCCGCATCGGCGGCGCGGCTCTTGATGTCTTCCCCGATGAGCCTGCCACCAACGCCGATCCGTTCGACAGCCCGCTCCGCGGCCTGAAGAACGTCATCCTGACGCCACATATCGGCGGGTCCACCGAGGAAGCGCAGGAAGCCATCGGCGAATTCGCCGCCGACCGCCTGCTGGCCTATCTGAACCGCGGCGACACGACCTTCTGCGTGAACCTTCCCAACGTTCAGCTAGCCGAGGTCTCGGGCGCCCACCGCCTGCTGCACATCCACCGCAACCAGCCCGGCGTCCTCGCCGATCTGAACCGGGCCATCGCGGGCGCCGGCCTGAACATCCTGGGACAACATCTGAAGACGGACGAACGCACCGGCTACGTCATCATCGACGTTGAGAGCGGCTACGATCCGGAAGCGCTCCGGGTGCTGAGGAGTGTTGCGGGCACGCTTCGTTTCCGAAGCCTGTACTGAATCCTTACCCGACGGCATCTTGCGCACGCGCAAAACGGGCGCAGAGTGCCCCCAACGGTCGCGTTTTGACGACCGAGGGAGGATCGCCAATGTCTCGTTTCCTGCGCACCGTCGCAGCCACTGCGCTCGCCGTCGCGGCCCTTGGGGCCACTGCCGGGGCCGCCAGCGCCCAGAGCTACAGCCGCCTCGTCGTCTTCGGCGACAGCCTCAGCGACAACGGCAATCTGTACGCCGCCACCGCCGGCGCCCAGCCGCTCTCGCCACCCTACTTCCAGGGTCGATTCTCGAACGGGCCGGTGTTCACGGAACTGCTGGGCTTCAACGCCGGGCGTTTCACCGCCGGTGCGCCCGTAACGGGCAGCGTCAACTACGCCTTCGGCGGAGCCCGAACCGACTTCACCGCCAGCCCTCCGGGCATGCGTGCCCAGCTGGCCGCCTATCAGGGCGCAGGCGGGACCTTCGGACGCAGCGATCTCGTCAGCGTTCTGGGCGGCGCCAACAACATCTTCCAGGCCTTCCCCGCTGCAGCAGCCTCGCCCACCACGGCCCAGGGCGTGATGGGCTCGGTCGCCACGGCCGCGGCCGCCGACATCAACACCATCGTCAACTCGATCGCCGGCGCCGGGGCAGGGACCATTCTGGTCACCAACCTGCCGCGCCTTGGCATCACGCCCCAGTTCTCCCCGAACAACCCGCTTGTCGGCGCCGCCGGTTCGACGCTGGCGGACTTCTCGGGCACCACGTTCAACAGCGCGCTCGCCGCCGGCCTGAACGCCACGGCGGCGGCGCGTCCGGGCACGAACATCATCCTTATGGACCTGTACAAGACCAGCGACGTGCTGGCGTCGAGTCCGGGACGCTTCGGGCTGACCAACGTCACCGCGCCCTGCTTCAACGGCGTGACGGTTTGCGCCACGCCCGACACCTATCTGTACTGGGACGGCGTGCATCCGACGGCGGCTGGCCATCGCCTGATCGCGCGCCTCGCCAACGATTATCTGTATTACGGGGACATCGGCGCGCAGTCGGCTGTTCAGGGCGAGACCGCCTTCCGCCAACGCGAGGATCTGCTGGATCTGGCGTCCGAAACTATGGCCGGACGTGACGCCTGGCAGTCGGGAACGCGCATGACGTTCGGCGCCATCGTCGATAGCGTCGAGACGGACGCTCGCGGCTCCGTTGCGGCATCCGAGGCCAATGGCTGGGGCGGTCGCCTCGCGCTCGATCACGTGGTCAACGATGGCTTCCGGTTCGGCCTGTCCGGCGTCTTCCGCACCGCCGACGTCGAGGCCGGCGCCATGACCTTCGACGTCGAGACCTACGCGTTCGACATGTGGGCGGGCATGCGATCCGGCGACATGTTCCTGAACGCAGCCGTCGGCGGCTCGATCGATCAGTATGACGACATCCGACGCCTGACGTCGCTGGCGCCGATCGTCCATGCGGGCGAAACCGACGGCGGCAGCCTCGGCGCACGGGTCCAGGGCGGCATGTGGTTCGACATGGGCGGCATCGCCCTGTCGCCTCGCGCGGCGATCAGCTGGGTGTCGACCGACGTCAATGGCTATTCGGAAACCGGCACGGCCGCAGAGTATCGCTACATGGATCGCACCCTGCAGTCGGCATCGGGCGAGGTCTCGCTGCGAGCAGAAGGCGGCGGCAACGGCTTCACCTTCTTCATCGAAGGCGGCTACCGCGACACCTTCGCCGACAGCAGCGATGCGGTCGGCGTCGGCATTGCCGGCAATCCTGCCCAAGTGCTCTACCGCGAGGTCGAGGATCCGTTCGGCGGCTCGATGCTGGCCCAGGCCGGTATCGAGGCGGACATGGGACCGGGCAAGCTCACCATCGCCTACCGCGGCCGCTTCGGCGACGCGGCGGACAGCCATGTCGGTGGCGTCAGCTACACGATCCCGCTGAACTGAGCCTGGAGCTCCGAAGCACTGGAGGGCGCGCGGTTCGCCGCGCGCCCTTCTTCGTTCCCGCCCTGCGACGACCTGCCACCCCCGTGCGCCCCATTCCGGTCCCATCGAGTCTTAGAAAGACGCTCCTCATCACGGAGCGTACAGCACGGACCGGACGCCATGAAGGCGACGCTCCCGGCGCTCCCTCCCTGCTCTTTCCGAGCCGAAGACGGAGCCGACGCCGCCCATGCGACGCCTGTTGCCGACCGCCCGGTCGTTCCTCACCCACTCCGGACAAGCCGCCGCCATGGCCGGCGTCGCCCTGCTGGCCATGGCCGCCGCGCCGCTGAGCGTCGCCGGCGATATCCCACCAATTGAAGGCTACGCCACGCCCGAAGCGCCGCCGGTCGCCGCCGTGGCCGAGCCAGCCGGTCCAGTCACTCGACAGATCGTCTTTGCCGAACCCGTGCGGGGCTACGCCATCAACTCGGCGTTCGGCATGCGCCGCCTGCCCGGCGCCGCCGCCCGCCACCACGACGGCGTCGACATCGCTGCCCCCAGCGGGACCAGCGTCTACGTCGCCGCCGAAGGCCGGGTCCTGCGCACGGGTTACGATGCGGGCGGCTATGGCCGCTTCATCGAAGTGCTCCATCCCAACGGCATGTCGACCCTCTATGGCCACCTCAGCCGGGTCGATGTCGCTTCCGGTGAGCGACTGGTCGAGGGAGAAAGCATCGGTCTGGTCGGCAGTACTGGCCGCTCGACCGGTCCTCACCTGCATTTCGAGGTCCGTCGCGGCCATCAGCAGGTCAATCCGACCAAGGTCCTCGGCCGGGACTTCGAAGTCGAGGTCGCCGCCGCCTGATCGGTACGGAAACGCGCACTCTTTCTTCACCCCTTGAAGCGATACTGCAACGCTGAAAGGGGGCGTCTTGGAACGCATCATCTCCTGCATCGCTCTGCAGCATGACTGGCGCTGGACGCTCGCGGCCGGCCTGGTGTGCTTCTTCGGCGTCGGCGTCGCCTATCGCGCCCTGTGCCGGGCTCGCGGGCTGACGGGGCCCCGTCAGCTTCGTATGGCCGTGCTTTCGGCCTTCGTGTGCGGCCTCGCAGTGTTCTCGACTCACTTCATCGCCATGTTAGGATTCGATGCCGGCGCACCGATCCGATTCGGCGTCTGGCTGACGGTCAGCTCCTTCTTCATGGCGTTCGGCAGCATCGCCCTCGCCTGCCTGATCGCCCTGTCACGCCCGGGCCCCGTCATGCGCGCGATCGCTGGAGCCGTGGCGATTGCCGGCGTCAGCGCCATGCATTTCCTCGGGGTGTCAGCCATCGAGATGCCGGGCATGATCGCCTGGCACCCGGGATACATCGCAGGCGGGATTATCGCCGGGATGACTGTCGCCGCCCTGAGCGCCGGCCTGCTGCACGGCCTGAGCCCCTTCCGGATGACAGTGACCGGCATCGGCGGCGCACTCTCGGTCATCATCCTCCACTTCACGGCGATGAGCGCGATGACGCTGACGCCCGCCCCGGCGCCAGCGCTGGGCTGGACCATGTCGCCGGGCGTAATGGTCCTCGTGATCGCCGCCATGGTGCTGGGCATGGCCGTCGTCGCCGCGCTCCTCGTCGCCATGGCCTGGTTCTCCCGCGCCAGCGCCACCCACCAGATCCGGGACGCCATCGACGCCATGTCCGACGGCCTCGCCTTCTACGATGCCGACGACAAGCTGGTGCTCTGGAACCGCCGCTACGGAGAGGTGAACCCCGAATTGGCCTCGCGTCTGCAGGTCGGCATGACCTTCCGCGAGTTGCTTCAGGTCGGTCTGGATGAGGGCCTCTACTCGGAGGCCCACGGGCGTGAGGAAGAGTTCGTCGCCGAGCGCATGGCCATGCGCAAGAGCCTGTCCGCCACAATGGAGCAGCGCTTCGCCGGCAACCGCTGGATCCGCGTCTCGGATCGCGGCACCCGAGCCGGCGGCATCGTGACGGTTTGCACCGACATCACCGAACTGAAGAACCACGCCGACGCCCTCTCCGAAGCCCGTGACGCCGCCGAGGCCGCCAACCGAGCGAAGAGCGAATTCCTCGCCAATATGAGCCACGAAATCCGCACGCCCCTGAATGGCGTGATTGGTGTGGCCCAGGCTCTGCGCAGTACCGAACTGTCGGCCCGTCAGACCGAGATGCTGGACCTGATCCGCTCGTCCAGCCACACGCTTCAGGTCCTGCTCAGCGACATCCTCGACCTCGCCCGCGTCGAATCCGGACGCCTCGAGTTGAACGAGGAAGCCTTCGATCTCGGCCGCGCCGTCCGCGAATCGGGACAGCTCTACGAGTCGCAGGCCAGCGAGAAGGGCCTTCAGTTCTTCGTCGAGATCGCTCCCGAGGTCGACTGCTGGATCGAGGGTGATGTGGTCCGCCTGAAACAGGTGCTGACCAACCTCGTCTCGAACGCTGTGAAGTTCACCGACAAGGGCTTCGTCTGCCTGACAGTTGCCCCGGGGCCGATCCTGAAGGGCGTCGAGACCCTGCGCTTCTCGGTTGAGGACACCGGCATCGGCTTCGACAGCGAGACTCGCGCCCGCCTGTTCAGCCGCTTCGAGCAGGCCGACGGCGGCATCACCCGCAAGTTCGGTGGCTCGGGCCTTGGCCTGTCCATCTCCCGCCAACTGGCCGAGATGATGGGCGGCGATCTGGATTGCGAGAGCGAGCCCGGCGGCGGCTCGGCCTTCATCCTGACCGTGCCGCTCCGCCGTGCCGAGGCCCCGGCGCTCAAGGCGGTGACGGAAACGACGGTGGAAACCACCGAAGCCCGCCGCATGAAGGTCCTGCTCGCCGACGATCACCCGGTGAACCGAAAGGTTGTCGAGATGATCCTGATGCAGGCGGACATCGAACTGACGCAGGTAGAAAACGGTTCGCAAGCGCTTCAGGCGGCCCGCGCCTCTGACTTCGACATCATCCTGATGGACATGCAGATGCCCGTCATGGACGGCCTGACAGCGACGAAGGAGATCCGCCTGCACGAGGCGGCCCTTGGCCTGCCCCGTACGCCGGTGATCATGCTGACCGCCAACGCCTTGGTGGAACACGTGACTGCAGCCGAGGCTGCGGGCGCCGATCGCCATCTGGCCAAGCCGTTCGATGCGGCCGAGTTGCTCGGCCTCATCGATACCCTGCCCCGCGCGGCCGCCGCTTCGCTGGCGGCCTGACGCGGAGCCTCGACGGCCTATTCCTGGCCGTGCGCGGCCTCGTTGATCACCTGAAGCGGCATCTCCGAGAAATCGACCGCCACCGGCTGGGCCAGTCTGGCTCGGAAGGTCTTGATCACATGCTCCAGGCGCCGCCGCACCTCGCGTTCGGCCTCCGTCCGGGTGTCCAGGTTCAGGGGGGCGAGGCAGAAGTCGATGATGGCTTCGGGATTGTTCAGCGGTTGCATGATCTCTCTCCTTATTCAGCCGCGACGAACTGGGCGGTTTCGGTGGACTCCTTCATGGCGGTCGTCGAGGACTGGCCATTGGAGATGACGGTGGCGACCTGATCGAAGTAGCCGGTGCCGACCTCGCGCTGGTGGCGCGTGGCGGTGTAGCCGATGGCCTCGTTGGCGAACTCGCGCTGCTGCAGCTCGGAGTAGGCCGCCATGCCGCGGTCGCGGTAGCCCGAGGCCAGCTCGAACATGCCGTTGTTCAGGCTGTGGAAGCCGGCCAGCGTCACGAACTGGAACTTGTAGCCCATGGCTCCCAGCTCACGCTGGAACTTGGCGATCGTCGCCTTGTCCAGCTTGGCTTCCCAGTTGAATGATGGCGAACAGTTGTAGGCCATCAGCTTGCCCGGATGTTCTTTCTGGACCGCCTCGGCGAACTTCTTCGCGTCGTCCAGATCCGGATGCGAGGTCTCCCACCACAGCAGGTCGGCGATGTTGGCGTAGGACAGGCCACGCGCGATACAGTGGTCCAGACCGGTGCCGGGCTTCAGACGGAAGAAGCCTTCGGGTGTGCGGTTCTCGCGGTCGATGAAGGGCTGGTCGCGCTCGTCGATATCCGAGGTGATCAGTTGGGCGCTTTCAGCGTCGGTGCGGGCGACCGTGATGGTCGGCGTGCCACAGACATCGGCGGCAAGGCGGGCGGCGATCAGGTTGCGCTCATGCGCCTGCGTCGGGATCAGCACCTTGCCGCCCAGGTGGCCGCACTTCTTTTCCGAGGCCAGCTGGTCCTCGAAGTGGACGCCCGCGGCGCCTGCCTCGATGAAGGCCTTCATGATCTCGAAGCTGTTCAGCGGCCCGCCGAAGCCGGCCTCGGCGTCGGCGACGATGGGGGCGAACCAGTCCCGCTTCGCCCCGCCCTCGGCGTGCTCGATCTGGTCGGCGCGCTGCAGGGTGCGGTTGATGCGGCGGCACAGCTCCGGCGCAGCGTTGGCCGGATACAGCGACTGGTCCGGGTACATGGCGCCGGCCGTATTGGCGTCAGCGGCGACCTGCCAGCCGGACAGGTAAATGGCCTTCAGGCCCGCACGAACCATTTGCATGGCCTGATTGCCGGTCACGGCGCCCAGAGCGTTGATATAGGGCTCGCTGTGCAGCAACTCCCACAGACGATTGGCGCCCCGCTCTGCCAGCGTATGGGTCACCGGCACCGAACCGCGCAGTCGCAGGACGTCTTCCGGCGTGTAGGGGCGCTCGATGCCGTCGAAGCGGCCGGTGGGCGAAGGAACCAGGTCGGCGAAGGTGGTCATCGTCGTCATCCGTCAGGTCGCCGGCGGGAGTGCGGCGGTTCGACGGAAGGACAACACGCACAAGTCACGAATGACACAGACGCAAGCCTACATTTCGCGTCATTGAGTCATATCATGACACTTGCTGTTAAGTCATTTTATGACAACGTGCAGTGATGGACGTCGCCGATCGCAAGCTGTTTCTGGGAGGCCGCCTCAAGCGGGTCCGGCGCGAGCTCGGCCTGACTCAGACCGCCATGGCCGGCGATCTGGGCGTTTCCCCCAGCTATCTCAACCACATAGAGCGCAATCAGCGGCCGGTTTCAGCCCAGCTCCTCCTGCGTCTGGCCGAGACCTATGACGTTGATCTGCGCACCCTGGGCCAGACCGGCGGCCCGGCGACGGAAGCCGAACTGGCCGAGGCGCTCGCCGATCCGGTGTTTCAGGGCCTCGCCGCGCCCCGGCACGAGATCGTCCAGCTGGCCGAGGATCAGCCCACGGTCGCGGACGCGTTCCTGCGCCTCTATCGCGCCTTCGCCGACCAGCGCGCCCGCGCGCAGACCGGGCCGCAAACCGACGACGGCCCGGCCGACTGGGTGCGCGAGTATGTGCAGGCCCGCCGCAATCACTTCCCCGAGCTCGACGCGCTGGGCGAGGCCCTCGCTGCTTCGCTCGAGGCCGACGCTCCAGGCGAGCCCTTCGAAATCCGTGTCCGCGCCCGCCTGTCCGCCGCCCACGGTCTGACCGTCCGCACCCTCCCGGCCGAGGTCATGGTCGAATGGACCCGCCGCTACGACCCGCACCGCAAGCGCCTGCTGCTGTCCGAGACGCTCGGCCCCTCCTCCCGCGCCTTCGCCGTCGCCTATCAACTGGCCCAGGTCGAGCACGCGGCCGATCTCGAGACCCTGATCGCCGGCTCCGGGGCGCCCGACGAGGCCGCACGCCGCCTGCTGAAGGTCTCCCTGACCAACACCCTCGCCGCCGCCATCCTGATGCCCTACGCCGCTTTCCAAACGGCGGCCGAGGCCAATGGCTACGATCTTCCCCGGCTTCAGGCCCGTTTCGGCGTCAGCTTCGAGCAGGCCGCCCATCGTCTGACCACCCTGTCCCGCCCCACGGCGCGCGGCGTGCCCTTCTTCCTGATGCGGGTCGATCAGGCAGGCAATGTCTCCAAGCGCTTCGCCTCGGGCAGCTTCCCCTTCTCGCGCTTCGGGGGCGCCTGCCCGCGCTGGAGGCTGCATTCGACCTTCCGCACACCCGGCCGGATCGTCACCCAGATCATCGAGACGCCGGACGGCCAGCGCTGGTTCACCCTCGCGCGCACCGTCAATCGCCAGGGCCACGACGGCTTCAGTGAGGGACAGGATCTGGCGATCGGGCTCGGCTGCGAGCTCAAGCACGCCCACCGCCTGATCCACGCCCGTGGCCTGGACCTCGGCGCACCGGAGGTGACGCCCATCGGCCCCGCCTGCCGCCTGTGCCACCGCCATCCCTGCGCCGAACGCGCCGCCCCGCCCGTCGACCGCGCCCCGGCGGTCGACGACTGGGCCAAGTCCGTCAGCCCCTGGCCGTTCGCGGCCGGCTGATCCGGTTCTAGGGCCGTGCGGGCGTCAGGCGAGCCAGAGCCGCTCGCATGCGCGCCGTGCGCTGTTGCCGCGTGTCGTTGTTCCGCAAGGGGATCAGCACATCCGGCACAATGCCGCCGACCTCGTTTGCGCCGTCTGCGCGATAGCGCACGCAATCCGGCATCGAGAACTCGCCACCCGAGTGGTTCAGGCGCACCGGTTCACCCCCCAGCCAGTGGCCGCAGCCGGCGCCGAACGACGGGGCTCCGATGATCACCGCGGCATCGTTGTCCCTGAGCACCGAGGCGAACTGCTCGGCAGAGGAGGCGCTGCCCTGATCGACGACCACGTACAGCGGGCCATCCCAGATGCCGGCCTCATAAGGATAGGACACGAGCGAGAAGGTCAGCCCCTCCCACGGCTTTCCCCGCACCTGATCGGCGTCATGACCATTGATCCAGCCTGTCGCCGACAGGCCGGTCTCGACAAGCTGCGAGCAGGAGACAGGCTCGCCCCGCCACATCGGCGAGCGGTCGCAGGGCGTTCGGGTCTCATCGCGCGCGGCCCTCATCTGCGCAATCAGGCCATCCACCGTGGCTCGATCCGCTGCAGCGAGGTTCGGGCGCATGGCCGTCAGTTCCTCTATGTCGCTGTCGAGTTTCGCCGTCCATGCAGGTGTCCGCATCATACCGACACGAGCCGAACGGAGCGGTCGGCGGGTCACCATCCGGGCAATCGCTTCAGAACTGTCGTCGCCGCCGCCGTTACGGGCGAGGTCGACGATCAGGGCGTCAGGCCGTCGAGCGGAAAGAGCCCGCAACTGCCGTGTGGCGATCGCGACGAAGGCCGCGTGGCCCTCCCTCTCGAGAGCTTCGACGCAGGCGTCATCGCAGTCGTTCCCGATACCTCTCTCGGCGGCGATCCCGTTGCAGATTTCAGGGAAGGCGAACTGGCCGAAGGCGGGGATGCGCAGCACGCCGAACCGCTTTCCGTCGACTGTCACAAAACCGGCGGCGAGAATGGCCGAATCATCTCCCGGGATCGGTTCAAAGCCCGGCATGCCCGGGAACGCGCCCTGCCGGTCGCCGGCCCCGCCTGGCGCCAGGCCGGCGCATGGCGATGCAGGACCTGCGCCCCCGGTCTGCGCAGTCGCGGCCGGCCAGCGCACCGAGACATGCCCATCTGCGAACGATGAGGCGAAGCGCGTCAGGGCCGTGCGCGCCGATGCATCGTCCGTTGCGGCCCCGACCGCGGCGTAGGCCGTATCCCAGGCTGTCTTCAGGCTCTGCCGCTCCGACGCCGCCCATTCCAGGTTGGCGTAGCTGTGGGACATGACGTCCCGCATCTGCTCCAGATCAGCGAACCAGCCGGTACGGTCGAACTCCTGCGCGCTGACCGGCTGAGCGAGAATCAACCCGCAGGCGACAAGGCCGCATAGCCGTTTCAGATGCATGTGACTGGCTCCCCCGCCCTGATCCGGGCCTGCGGCACCCTAGTCAGCGACGGGACCATCCGACGCTCGACGATCAGCCTTCATCCGTCGATCGCGGATTTCGTCTGCGTTTAACCAGCACTTGTCGCAAAGCTTTCAGGTCAGGCGAACCTTTCCATCCTCCAGACGGTAGCCGATCCCGCCCCGATCCAGCAGACGTGCGACCAGCGTCGCCGCTTCATCCGAGCCCCGATCCAGCAGGGTCTCCACGTCCGCCCGCACGGCCGGATCGCCTGAAAGCCGGTCCAGCGCCTCGAACCACTCCTGACGCGTCAGAACGCCGTCCTCACGATTGGCGCCGATCAGCGGCTTCAGGAAATCGAACCAGTCGCCGCCCGTCGCCCGCCTCTGGAAACCTTCGGCCACAAGAGCGAACACGGCGCCACAGGCGTAGTAGGCGCGATGCTCCCCACGGCTGTTCGCCTCCCCCACGGGCTCGTCGGCCAGATCGATACAGTCGTCGACCTCCTCCTGCAGGGCGCTGCGCACGTCGTAGGACGGACTGATCTCCGCCATGGCCCGCATGGCCATCAGGTCCGACCCGCCCTCGGTGATCCACGAGTCCCGCGAACGCTCGTAACGCACCGTCTGCCCCAGCCAGAAGTGGGCGCTCTCGTGGCCGATGAACCAGCGCGTATGGTCAGCCACCTCCGTGGAGGGCTCGACAACGCTATCGCCCTCGAACGCCATGATGATCAGCCCCGGCAGCACGCTGCCGCCCATGCTGCGCAGATGCGGCGTGGGTCCGTTCCAGCTGACCATGATCGTCGGCTTGTCGGTCTGGCCGGGCCCGAGCCTGCGGGCATAGTAGTCCGCGACCTTCGGAGCGAACTCGCCAATTTCAGTTCCGATCCATGCCGGCAGGCCGGGATCGATGACCGTCGCCAGACGCGGACTGTCGACCAGATCCGCCTGCCCGAACAGCACATAGATCGTGCCGGTGTCGGAGACGGGATTGCGCCGTCGCTCGCCCTCGAACAACACCGGCCCCGCGCGATCCTGCCACATGATCCGGGCATTCGACTTCTGGATGTCCACGTCCTTCAGATCCAGCGGCAGCGAATCCGCCTGTTCGGCGGACGTCAGCGGAATGACGTCGAAATGCCCGGAGAACATCGCCACCGAACCGTCGGTGAAGACCAAAGCGGGATCGTAATCAGCTTCCAGATCCTCGGCTTTCGGCGTCAGCCGGAAGCGCAGGCGACGGGGAACAGGGCCACCGTCAAGCGAACGGATCACGTCCAGATGGCCTCGCCGCTCCAGAACCACACCCGGCGTCTCGAGCGTCCACTGGCCCAGCCGCCACGGCTGACGGTTCTCCCGCGCCAACGCCGAGCGGAGGAAGGCCCAGGCCGGTGCATCGGCCGGCAGCACATAGTCCGCGCTCCAATGGTCTCCGTCACGCGTCACCGTGACGTCCGGAGCGTTTGGATCCCGTTCTGCCGGTGACGACATCGTGGCGCACCCGGTCAGCAGGGCGACGGACGCCAGAACGGCGGCGAAGGCGGTACGCATGCTCGAAACTCTCCTGTGCCACAGGCTTAGCCGTGGCGAGCAGCGGGCGTCTCGTTACGCTTTGGTCAGGCTTCGACCGCTTTCAGGGCGCGGCCGGCGGCGTCGAGCTCCCCGGCCATCACCGCCTTGAGACGCGTCGGCTGGATGATCCGCACCTGCTCGCCCCAGGTGAACAGATGCCAGGCCAGCTCACGCATGCCCGAGGCGCGGAAGCGGACGATCACCGAGCCGTCATCCTGATCCTCCACCGTCTGGGTCGGGTGCCAGCGCCATGCTCGGGCCTCGTCGGCGCCCTCGGAGGTGATCTGCAGGACCACATCCTCGATCTCATCCTGATAGATGCCGAACGACTGGCTGGCGAAGACCTGCAGGTCGAAGTCCACTGGCGGCGCGGCCGTCCCCTCCTCGGCCTTCACCGCGCTCATTCGATCGAGCCGGAAGGTCTGGATGCGGCCGCTCTCGCGGTCCGCGGCGACCAGATAGTTGGCGCGGCCGAACATGACGCCGCACGGCGCTACGCTGCGTCGGCGCGGCTCGGCCCCCGGACGGCTGTAGATGAAGCCCAGCGGCTGACCGGCCAGGACCGCCTGCCGGATCTGGGCCAACTGGCTCTCGTCCGCCGTCGGCCGCGGCCCGGCCTGCACGGCGATGGTCTCGGCCCGCACCAGCGCCTCGAGATCGGGCGCCAGCCGGTTCAGGGTCGTTGAGCGGATGGCCGTCTTCAGCTTGCGCTCCAGCCCTTCCAGCGCCGCCGCCCGCACCGGCTCGCCCTGCGCCCGCAGCAACTGCACCGCCTTGGTCAGTTCGACCAGTTCCTCGGTCGTCGGCGCCTGTTCGAAGGCCGACAGGCCGCCGCGGATGCGCCAGCGCTTGCCCGGCCACTCCGACACTTCCTCGGTCTGCGGGAACAGGGCCACCACCGCGTCCCGCAGCCGCTCGGCCGTCCGGCGCTGCATGTCGTAGTCGGCCATGATCTCGGCGATCGAGACGCCCTCGGCGCTGGCCGCCATGCGCCGCGCGAGCTCCAGAACATCGGCCGCCTTGGAATGTCTCATGCGTTCAGAAAATCATACGACAAAAAATGACGCAACACTGTTTCAAGCTCCAACCATCGAATGAAACACCGCTTCGGAGTTCACTGATGGCCCGCTTTGCTCCCGCCGCCCACGTCGCCGCCAACCGCTACCTGATCGTCCCGTGCGACGCCGACGGCTGCGGCGACCTGGCCGTCATCTGGGACCGTCTGGAAGAACAGGTGATCGACGTCATCGACGCCCGCGCCAGCGCCCGCTACGCCGACGAGGACGCCCTTTGGGACGAGGCCCGCCCGCTGTTCGACCCGGCCGAGGATTTCCGCATCGCCGCCTGAGATCGCTCAGGCCGCGTCCGGATACTTCGCTCGCGTACGCGCCAGCGATCGCTCCGCAAGCTCACGCAGGGCGTCGAGGTCCGCGTCTTTCAGCCGGTTCAGGTACAGGCAGGCCACGCTGGTCTTGTGCTTGCCCATCCGGGCCAGCAGGTCCGCGTCGTCCTTGTCGAACCCGGGCATCAGATACAGGACCATGTTCGCCTTGCGCGGCGAGAAGCCCAGCACCGGCCAGTCGCCCGTGGCTCCTTTGTAGACGCCGTACCCGACGATGGATGGTCCCCACATCACCGCCGGCTGTCCGCTGACCTCGGTCAGGATCGCGTCGACGACCTTCGCGTCCTCGCGCCGCCCCTCATGCTCCACCGTGGCGATGAAGTTCGCGACCGGCACATCCGTCGGCTTCGTCTTGGGTTCGCTGGCCATGATCCCTCCCCTTCGGCTACACAGTGCGGCCGTCCGGATCAGGCTGCAAGGCTGGCCCCGGCCGCCCTCGGCGGACAGGCATGGGGTATGGGCGCCGGCAAATGCGGCCTGACGCCGTTTCGCGTCAGGCGATCGTGCAGAACCGGAAATTGACGGGCGTCGAAGCCGGGGTTGATCATGTACTGCATCAGATTCGGCAGGCTGCCCTCCCGATCCAGCGGACGAAGGAGCGCGACCGCGCCGCGCGCGTCCCCGGCCAGCGCCGCCGCCAGCCACCGGGTGTTCAGATTGCCTGTCGCATCGATCTGCGACTTCAGACGCAAAGCCTCGGCCTGCCGACCCTCTGCGCAGGCCTGACGCATCTCGGCCAGCAGACGTGTCGCCGGGGCCAGCCCCGACGTCCGGATCGGCGGCAGCAGACGGCGCGCCTCATCGAACCGGCCGGCCCAGATATAGGCCCGGTGCGCCTGGTACTGCGTCACGGCTTGCTCCGGCCGCTGCGCCAGTTGCTCCCGCGCGTAGCGCACGGCGACATCCAGATCCATCGCCATGACAGAGATCGTGATCGCGCGAGACCTGGGCTCGCCTTCCTCCAGCGAGAGCTGGTGAACCTGACCGGCGGCGCGACGCATCCCCGCCCGGTCGCCGGAATAGGCTGACAGGTCGGCCAGTTCCTCCCAGGCATCGGTGTCGCGCGGTCGAGCCCGCACATACTGCTCCATCAGCCGACGGGCGGTCACGAGCTCGAGATCCATGGCGGCGCGGGCTGCGCGGTACTTCAGACGCTCGACATCATCACGGCTGTTGGCGATGGCCGCGTCCAGCCGCTCGATATGCCGCGCCAGACGGACCTCGTCCGAAACGGACCCGCGCGTCGAGGCATCCAGCCGGGTCTGGTTGCCGAACCAGGTGTCCGCCGCCTTCCAGTGCGCTGCGGCAAAAGTCGGATCCAGAACCCGCGCCAGTTCATAGGCGTCCGCCGCCGCTGTGGCGAAGTCCAGATCCCCCTCCTCGAACTGCCGCTGGTCCATGGCCAGACCGCGCAGATAGGCCTCGTAGGCTTCGGACGAGTGGGTGCCGGCACCCACCAGCGCCCTGATCTGACGGCGGGGCGCGGCCGGGCTGAGGCTGGAGGCGACGTGGAACGCGATGTCTTCCTGAATTTCGATCACGTCGCTGGCGCTACGGTCATAGCTGTTGGCCCAGATTTGCGAACCGTCTTCTGCGCGCAGAAGTTTGACCGTCACCCGGATCCGGTCTCCGGAGCGACGCACGGCGCCCTCGAGGAATTGGTCTGCGCCGAGTTGCGACGCCGCCTCCTGTTCCGACGATCCGGACCGCACGAGTCTTGCGGCAGACAACCGCGACACGGTCCGGAGGTCGGGCGTTCGGGCGAGCGTGGTCTGAAGCTCCTCCGCCAGCCCATCCGCGAACCACCGCTGGTCGCCGCCCGGCGACAGGTCCTCGAACGGCATGACCACGATCGAGCGCGGCGCCAGCGCGGGCGAAGGTGAAATCCGCGGCCAGACGATCAATGCCCCGGCGATGAACAGACTGGCCAACACGGCGGCTAAGGCCAGCAGCCGTTGAGGCGGCCAACGCGTCGCATCGGGCGGGACCTGGTCGACCACACCGGGCAGGATCGAAAGGGCCTCGACCGCCGGCAGAAAGCGATAGCCCCGTCCGTGCGCGGTTTCGATGTAGCGTGGCTGTCGGGCATTATCACCTATGGCCTGACGCAGTTCCTTGACCGCAGTCGTCAGCACCGCATCGCTGACCGTGACGCCGGACCAGACGCGCGCGAACAGCTCGTCCTTTGTGACGAGAACCTGGGGCCGCTCCATCAGCACGGTCAGCAGGTCAAACGCACGCGCCCCAAGGCGGACAGGCTTCCCGTCCACCAGCACGCGGGCGTCCTGGCGATCCAGGCACAGCCCTTCGGCGAGGAGATACCTCTCCTTCATCGACGCTGACCTCTCCCTGCGATGCGTGAACCGACCACAACACCGACGCTAGCCAGCGAAGACGTGCGGAGCCAGCGCCCGAGCCCGTCCGCAGCGCTTCCTCAGAAAACTATCAGAAATCCCTTACGGCCGTGTCAGGACTTTGGGCGGATCGGTAACGCACCGTCGTCGTCAACAGGGGGCGGCCAACGGCATTCGCTCTCCAGCTTCACTGCCGTTCAGGAGAGTTCGCGGTGGTCCGGTTGCGTACATCGGTCGGTTACATGGTGTTGATGATCGCTGGCGCCGTCGCCGTCGAGGGCGCGCTCGTCGCCCTGCCATCCCTGGTCAGGACCACGCCGGCTCAGCCTGCGCCTGTCACGACGGCAGACCACTACTTTGTCGAGGTTCGCGACCCGGGAGAGGGTCGGATAAGCGTGGAAATGCGCCCCTCGAGCTGAAAACGGCGCAGCGACGCCCTCCACCCGACGTCGTCGTTTCGCCGGGTTGGTTCCGGTTCTCCTGCCGAGCCAACCAATGCCGGGGTGGTCGCGAGAACTTTCCGCTTCAGCGTTCTCGCGATCGCCCCGGTTTCCATCACACGGCCGCGTCCGGCTGCCGCTTTGTTGCGACGAACCCGAACGCCTTTGAGCCGAATGCCGCGATGGGGAAGGCCGGACCGCAGCGGACCGCAACAAAATGCCGGCCTGTAAACAACACGCGTCTCCCCCTTCACTCCCCGCAGCCTTCAACGCATTCCCGGCGGACCCCGATGGCCCACCGAAACGCAGGCTGAACGTCTTCTACGGAACCGCCCGATGCCCGCCTTCAAAACCCTGGCGCATGCCACCTTCGCCGCCACGATCGCCGCGGCTGCCGTCGTCGCCATTCCGGCCGTCGCCGACGACGCACGCCTGCTGCGCGTCCCGCATATCGATCTGAACCTGTCGCGTACCGCCGACCGCGCGGTGCTGGAGGCCCGGATCCAGGCCGCCGCGCGCGCCGCCTGCCGCCCCGATTACGACGCCAATCCCGTCACAAGCCGCCGGGCCTGCGTCACCGACGCCATGCGTCGCGCCCGTACCCAGCTGGATCACCTGATGGTCGAAGGCCGGACGGATTCGGCGCGCGCCGCGCGCTGATCGAAATCGGGCAGGCGACGCCCTCCACCCGACGTCGTCGTCTGTCCGCGAGCGGTCCGGTTCTCCTGCCGGGTCGTTCAGTCGGGGTGGTTGCAAGGACTTTCCGCTTCAGCGTCCGAGCAGCCGCCCCGGCACCCCCGTCATGGGTGCCTAGATCGACTTGACGATCCCCTCGACCATCTTCTTGGCGTCGGCGAACAGCATCATGGTGTTGTCGCGGAAGAAGAGTTCGTTCTCCACGCCCGCATAGCCTGCCGCCATCCCGCGCTTGATGAACAACACGGTGCCGGCCTTCTCGACGTCCAGGATCGGCATGCCGTAGATGGCGCTGGTCGGATCCGTCTTCGCGGCCGGATTGGTCACGTCGTTGGCGCCGATGACGAAGGCGACGTCACAGCTGCCGAACTCGCTGTTGATGTCCTCCAGCTCGAACACCTCGTCGTAGGGCACATTGGCCTCGGCCAGCAGCACGTTCATGTGGCCGGGCATGCGACCGGCGACCGGGTGGATGGCGTATTTCACCTCGACGCCCTCCTCCTTCAGCTTGTCGGCCATCTCGCGCAGCGCATGCTGGGCCTGCGCCACCGCCATGCCGTAGCCGGGCACGATGATGACCTTGGAGGCGTTCTTCATGATGAAGGCGGCGTCCTCGGCCGAGCCCTGCTTGACCGGCCGCGTCTCGACCGCCCCGCCACCCGCCGAGGCCGCGGCGTCGCCGCCGAACCCGCCGAGGATGACCGAGAAGAAGCTGCGGTTCATGCCCTTGCACATGATGTAGCTAAGGATCGCACCCGAGCTGCCGACCAGCGCCCCGGTGATGATCAGGGCGATATTCTCCAGCGTGAAGCCCAGCGCCGCCGCGGCCCAGCCGGAGTAGCTGTTCAGCATGGACACCACGACCGGCATGTCGGCCCCGCCGATCGGAATGATCAGGGTCGCACCCAGCACCAGGGCGATCAGGAACACGCCCCAGAAGGCCCAGGTCGCCGTGCCGCCCGAGCCGATCAGCAGGCCGATCAGCAGCACCATCACCAGCGCCAAAGCGATGTTGATCAGGTGGCGCATCGGCAGAAGGATCGGCGCGCCGCTCATGTTGCCGTTCAGCTTGGCGAAGGCGATGACCGAACCGGTGAAGGTGATGGCGCCGATCGCAACGCCGAGGCTCAACTCGATGATCGACAGGGTCTTGATCCCGCCCTCAGCCGTAGCGATGCCAAAGCTCTCCGGCGCATAGACCGCGCCGACCGCCACCAGACAGGCGGCCAGACCGACCAGGCTATGGAAGGCCGCAACCAGTTGCGGCATCTGGGTCATCTGAACGCGCCCGGCAATCACCGCCCCGACCGCGCCGCCGACGACGATGCCCCCGGCGATCAGACCCGCCGTCACCGCATCCACCAGTCCGCTGGACCACAGCGTCAGCAGGGTCACGCCGACCGCCAGCGCCATGCCGATCATGCCGAAGGTATTGCCCTGCCGGCTGGTCTCGGGGCTCGACAGCCCCCTGAGGCTCAGGATGAACAGGACGCCGGAGACCAGATAGGCCAGGGCCGCGATGGATGCGTTCACGCCATTTCCCCCGAAATCATTCCCGTCATCGTCGCCCTCACCTCGCCCCGTCGGCAGGCGGACAGGCCGTCCGGCACAGCCGCCACAGCGCCGCGGCGATGAACAACGGCGACAGGATCGCCATCGTCCAGTCCAGCACGCCCAGCGGCTTGGTCTGCGTCACGATCCGCAACAGGATCGCCGACGAGATCAGGACCAGCCCGCAGTCCAGCAGCCGCTGGCGACGCAACGGATTCTTCTCGGCGAACCAGCTCCACAGCCACATCGCCAGGCCGACGCCCGACGCGGCCCAGGAGATACCGATTGCGAACTGCTCGACGCCGATTGTCACTTCGGCCGCTCTTTCTTGCGGTACATCGCCAGCATCCGCCGCGTGACCATGAAGCCGCCGAAGATGTTCACGCTGGCCAGGGTCACCGCCGCGACGCCCGCGCCCCGCGCGATCCAGCCGTCACCGCTGGTCAGGGCCGCCGAGGCGATCAGGCCGCCGACGATGATCACCGAGGAGATGGCGTTGGTCACCGCCATCAGCGGCGTGTGCAGCGCCGGCGTCACCGACCAGACGACGTAGTAGCCGACGAAGATCGCCAGCACGAAGATAGCCAGCCGGAAGACGGTGGGATCGACGTGTTCCATCAGCCCTTCACTCCCTCATGCACCACGGCGCCGCCGTGCGTCACTACCGACGCTTTCAGGATTTCGTCTTCCAGATCAACGCCCAGAGCGCCATCCTTTACCATCAGCCCCAGGAAGGCGACGAGGTTTCGGGCGTAGAGGGCGGAAGCGTCCGCCGCGATGCGGCCCGGCAGGTTGGACCAGCCGACGACCTGCACTCCGTTCGGCGTGGTGACAATCTCGCCGACCTTCGCGCCCTCGACGTTGCCGCCGTTGTCGATGGCCAGATCGACCAGCACCGAACCCGGCTTCATCGATGCCACGTGGGCCGCCGTGACCAGCCGCGGCGCCGGGCGGCCGGGGATCAGGGCCGTCGTGATGACGACGTCCTGTTTGACGATGTGCGAGGCGGTCAATTCGGCCTGCTTGGCCTGATACTCGTCCGACATCGCCTTGGCGTAGCCGCCGGCCGTCTCCGCGGCCTTGAACTCCTCGTCCTCGACCGCGACGAACTTGGCCCCGAGGCTTTCGACCTGCTCCTTCGACGCCGGGCGCACGTCCGTGGCGGTCACCACCGCCCCCAGCCGGCGCGCCGTGGCGATGGCCTGCAGACCGGCGACGCCCGCGCCCATGACGAAGACCTTGGCGGCGGCGACGGTGCCGGCCGCCGTCATCATCATCGGGAAACCCTTGCCATAGGCGGCGGCTGCCTCGATCACCGCGCGATAGCCGGCGAGGTTGGCCTGTGACGACAGCACGTCCATCACCTGCGCGCGGGTGATACGCGGCACGAACTCCATGGCGAAGGCGGTCGCGTTGGCGCCGGCC
Organism: Brevundimonas kwangchunensis; assembly: GCF_039523815.1. Taxonomy (NCBI): domain Bacteria; kingdom Pseudomonadati; phylum Pseudomonadota; class Alphaproteobacteria; order Caulobacterales; family Caulobacteraceae; genus Brevundimonas; species Brevundimonas kwangchunensis. The sequence continues at coordinate 684,434 of NZ_BAAAGA010000005.1, forward strand.
AGCGCCTGGACCGTGTCCTTCTCGCGATAGGCGTCCAGCATGGAAACGACGACCGCGCCGGGCTTCAGAGCGCTGATCTCCTGCGCCGTCGGGCCCCGCACCTTCAGCAGGATGTCGGCGGTCGCCAGCACTGCCTTGGTATCCGGCTTCACCGACGCGCCTGCAGCGGCATAGTCGTCGTCGGGAATGGATGATCCGACGCCAGTCCCCGCCTCGACCGTCACCGCCGCGCCCAGCGCGATCAGCTTCTTCACCGTCTCCGGCGTAACGGCGCAGCGCGTTTCGCCTTCGCGGCGTTCACGGGTGACGGCGATAGCGACAGCCAAGCGAATCCCTCCGTCTTGTCTCGACGAAGGGACGTTAGGCCTGTTGCAGAGGATGCGTCAAAGTGGCGTGGACGGATCCACGCCGAAAGGCCTCAGTGGGCCTTGGGCTTGCGCAGGAAGAAGATCCCTGCGGCCATCATCACGACGAACACGATCAGGCCACCGAAGAAGCTGCCTTTCGGCATGAACCAGATCGTCAGGAAGGCCAGCGACGCGGCGATCGCCAGCGAGCCGTATTTCGACATGCCCATGAACAGGTCGAAGGTCGACTTCTGCTCGCTGATTTCCATCGAGCCGCGAACGTAGTCGTCGTGAGCGTGGTTGTCGGCCATGAGGGTCGGGTCCGGGAATCTGAAGTCGGTTCGTCGGCCCTTATACCGGCCCCGCCGCCCCGCTCAAGTCGCCGCCGACATTTCCGTCAGTCCAGCGCGGCCAGCACCTCGCGCGTGAAGGCGACCGGCTCGAACCGCTTGCCGGTCGGATCCTCGCCGCGACGCACGATGACGATGTTCCGGCTTGGCACGATGATGACGTACTGCCCGCGGTTGCCGTTGGCCGAGATGGTGTCCGCCGGCACGCCGTTGGACGTGTTCATCAGCCAGAAGGTCGCGCCATAGCCCTGCTCGCCCGTCGGCTGGGGTCCGGTCGGGGCCGAGACGTAGCCCAGCCAGCCTTCGGGCAGGATGCGTTCGCCCCCGACCATGCCGTCGTCCAGATACAGCTGCCCGAACCGGGCCAGATCCCGCGCCGTGGTCCAGACCTGGCTGGAGAGCATGTAGTTGCCGCGCCAGTCCGTCTCGGCCCAGGTGTGGGTCATGCCCAGACGCCGGAATAGCTCGGCCGGCGGATGTCGCTCGAACGTCGGCGCGATCGCCAGCACGGCCAGAAGGGTGTCGTTGTTGGCGTATCGGAACAGCCGGCCCGGCGTCGCGATCAGCGGCCAGGTCGTGGCCTGCTCGTCGATGCCCACGCCGCCAAAGTACAGCCCGTCCGTCCGATTGCCCGCCGTGTCGCTGGTCAGTCCGGAGGCCATGCGCATCAACTGATCGACGGTGATGACCGCGCGCGGATCGCCTTCGCGGCTCCAGTCGCTGATCGCCGCCGGCGCGTTCACATCGACCTCGCCCCGCTGCACGGCGGCCCCGATCAGGGTCCCGGCGATCGACTTGCCGACTGACCAGGTCCGCTGCGGCGTGTCGGGACCGAAACCTTCCGCATACCACTCGGACACCAGCCGGCCGTCGCGCAACACCAGCAGGGCCGTCGTGTTGCTGCCGTCTCCAAACCCGCCCACGGCCGCCCGCCGGAAGACCGGCTCCAGCGCCGCGGCGTCGTCCGGCGCTCCGACGGCGAAAGGCGTCTGCGTCCGCGGCGATGAGGCCGGGGGCGAGGTCTCCTCGCCGACCCAACCCACCGGCATGATCCGGCATCCGCCCTGCTCGCTCCACAGCGCGACCCGGGCCGGCATGACGCCGTCCCAGGCGACGGACACCCGGTTCTGAGAAACGTCTGCAGGAACCTCGCGGACGATCGCGTCGATCTCGGGATAGACGCCGACCAGTTCATTGGCCTGCACGCTCTCCAGCGTCCGCTGGCCACCCGCGGCCTCGGCGGTCTTCAACGCGCTGCAGACCGTCAGCGCCTTGTACCCTGCCGCCATGGCCCGCACGGACGCCGGAGGGATGGTGGCCGGCGGCGGGCTCTGGGCGATGGCGGGAAAGGCGATGGCGGCGGCGGCCGCAACGATCATGGTGCGCATGGCCGGACGGTCGCCCGCCCACGCCAGAGCGTCAACTCAGACCATGGTTTCGAACTGGTCGACCAGCCGCTCCAGACGCTTCGTGCCGATCGTCCAGAACGCCGGGTCGCGCGGGTTCAGCCCGAACGGCGCCAAGGCCTCGACGTAGCCCTTCGATCCGCCGCCCGCGAGCAGCTCGCGATACAGCGGCGTGAAGCCGTCCGGATCTTTGGCCCGCGTCTCCATCAGCGCCGCCACCAGCAGGTCGCCGAAGGCATAGGCGTAGACGTAGAAGGGCGAGTGCACGAAGTGGCTGACATAGCTCCACCAGTGCTCATAGCCGGGATTGAGCGTGATCGCCGGTCCCAGCGAGCCCCCCATTTCCTCCAGCCAGATCTCGCCGATCCGCTCGACCGGGACCTCGCCCGCCGCCCGCTCGTCATGGAAGCGGGTCTCGAAGCGGTGGAAGGCGATCTGGCGCACCACGGTGTTCAGCCCGTCCTCGATCCGACCGGCCAGCAGTCCACGTTGCTCGTCCGCCGGTGCGGTCTTCAGCAGGCGGTCGAAGGTCAGGCCCTCGGCGAAGATCGAGGCCGTTTCGGCCAGGGTCAGAGGCGTATCGGCCAGCAGGCTGCCCTGCCCCGCCGCCAGCGTCTGGTGCACGCCGTGCCCCAGCTCGTGCGCCAGCGTCAGCACATCGCGACGCTCGCCCATCCAGTTCAGGAAGACATAGGGGTGGCGGTCGGCGGTGACCGGGTGGGCATAGGCGCCGGATTGCTTGCCCGCGCGCGCCTTGCCGTCGATCCATGGCTTGTCGAAGAAGCCCTGCGCCCGGTCGGCGAAGTCGCCGCCCAGATCACCGAAACTTTCCAGCACCAGCGCCTTGCCGGCCTCCCAGTCGTAACCGCGCGGGGCGGTCGTCACCAACGGCGCATTGCGGTCCCACTGGTCCAGCACCGGCTTGCCCAGCACCTTCGCCTTCAGCGCATAGTAGCGATGCGACAGCACCGGATAGGCGGCGGCCACGGCCTCGGCCATGGCGTCCACGGACTCGCCGTCCACCTCGTTCGACAGGTGCCGGCTGTCGGCCGGGCGCTTGAACCCGCGCCATTTGTCTTCCAGCGCCTTGTCGGCCGCCACCGTGTTCAGCACCAGCGCCATCGTCGACGCCCGCTCGCCCAGAGCCGTGCTCAGTCCCTCGGCTGCCGCCTTGCGCTGCGCCGGCTTCGGATCGGACAGACGGTTCAGGGCTTCCGCCAGCGTCAGTTCATCCCTGCCCGACTTCACCTTCATCGCCGCCAGCGTCTCGTCGAACAGACGCGGCCACTGGGCGCTGATCGGCCCACGCTCGGCGAGGAAGGTCTCCAGCTCCTGGCTCAGCTCGTGCGGCTTCATCGCCCGCACCCGGCGGAACCAAGGCGACCAGCGCGAAGCGGCCGGATGGGCGGCGACCGCAGCCTCGATCTCGGCGTCCTCCAGCGCATTGACCTCCAGCGTCACCCAGATGGTCGGGGTGGCGATGGCCGTCAGCTTCTCGCGGACGGTGGCCTCGAAGCCCTGCGCCGCCGCGTCATTGCGATTGGTCGAGGCGGCCAGGAAGGCGTAGGCGCCCAACCCGCCCAGAACGTCCGACGCCTGTTCATACAGCTCGACCGTTCGATCCAGCCGTTGGCCCAGCGTCGCCGGCTCGGCCCGCGCGGCGACCAGCTGTCCCTGCAGGGCATTCAGCTCGCCGACCAGCACGCGGGCGCGCTCAAGATCGGCCGCCACCCGGGCGTCGTCACGCGAGGCATACAGGTCGGACAGGTCCCAGACGGGGGCGTCCAGCGGATCGGCGGGGCTCTTGAAGGGCGCGTTCATGCCCTTGGTTGTGGGGATGAGGACGCGGCGACGCAACCGCCGCCCAGCCGGAATGTCGCTTCGCCGCAGCGTTCAGGACGGCTCCGGCGCGAACCTCCGGATGATCTCCGCCAGATCCGGCTCGCTGACGCAGGCTGCTGCCTGCTCCTGCGACATCCAGACCCGCTCGCGCTCGGCCTGTTCCTTCCACGCGCCCTGCAGGATGTAGACCTCCAGCGGGTAGACGGCGACGACGCACCAGCGCGCGGCGCGGCGCTTCAGAACCTTCAGATACCGGAAAACGCCGATCGGATGCGCGGCGACCTCTCCATGCACCCCCGCTTCCTCCAGCGCCTCGATGGCGGCGGCCTCGGCATCCGTCTTGCCCGGCATGCGCCCCCCCTTGGGCGTCACCCAGCGACGGGTTTCGCGCGAAGTGACCAGCAGGATCTCGATGCCGTCCGGACCACGTCGCCACGGCAGGGCCGCCACCTGACGGCGCTCCGCTCGCTCTGTCCGGACGACGGTGTTCGACATCTTCGTTCCGTCGAACGTCGGCGGCCTTGCGTCAAGCCCTCCGGGGACGGAAGAAAATCAGTTCTTCGCCGCTGACGCGCCCAAGGCGTCGCAGTCGAAGCGCATGCAGAACTTTTCCATCATCGAGGTGAAGCGAGGGACGATGAGAGGCATCATGACCTGCTGGATCTCGAAGTTCATTTCGCCCTGCTTGAGCACGATCGCGCGTCCCATCGGCGTGTCGAAGAAACCGATGGCCGCTTCCAGTTCCTGCACCGTGAACGAGTCCGCGACGTCATCGCGCAGCTCGACAAGGGTGAGGTCCATGACCTCCTCAAGGATGGATGACATCTGGTCGGTCATCCACTCTCGCTGGTCGGCCGGCATTTCGCTCTCCTCGAACTGAGCACCGATCTGGTTCCGCATCTGCTTCACCAGATCCCCGCCCTGGGTCAGTTCAAGATAACGATCAGCCAGAGCAAGATGGGCCTCCCGCTCCGGGCTCGGAGTCTCCTGCGCAACCGCCGGCGCGGTCCAGGCCAGAGCCATGGCGATGATGATGGCCAGTTTACGCATGACGCCCCCCGTGCGATGGACGTCATAGTCCTTCTCGCAACCTCAGGAGGCAAATGAAATCACGGCTGCCTCACGCTCGTCGTAAAGCGAGCGTGCTTCCCGCACCTCACCGATCCGGCTCTCCGCCCAGTCGATCATTGGCTGGATCGCCGCCACCAGCGTTCCTCCGAGGGGCGTCAGCGCATAGGTCACCGCCACCGGCATCGCCGCAGCGTCGACCGAGCGACTGACCAGACCGTCTCGCTCCAGCTGCTTCAGGGTCTGGCTCAGCATCTTCTGCGAGACGCCATCGACCTCGCGCTTCAGCGCGTTGAACCGCGACGGCCCGCGCTCCAGCATGGTCAGCAACAACACGGTCCACTTGTCCGCGATCCGGTCCAGCAGTTCCCGCGTCGGGCACTGCGCCGAGAACACGTCACCCCGCAGGGTCACCCCGGAGTAACCGGGTGAGGTTTCGGTGCCTTCTTGCACGCCTGATCTCCTGAACGCACTTGGTACCCATTGGATACCACAGGAGTCAGTCCATGAATATCGTCGTCCTCGGCGCCAGTGGTCGCGCCGGCTCGGAGATCACCCGCGAACTCGCCGCGCGGGGCCACGCCGTCACCGCCATCGCCCGCAAGCCCGAAGCCATCCCGTCACTGGACGGCGTGACAGCCGTCGCCGGAGACGCCTCTGACCCCGCCGCGCTCACGCCCCTGCTCAAGGGCGCAGACGCGGTGATCAGCGCCCTGCATTTCGATGTGACGGCAGAGACCCTTCTGACGGCGATCCGCGACGCCGGCGTGCCTCGCCTGCTGGTTACGGGCGGCGCCGCCAGCCTCGAGGTCGCCCCCGGCCGCCGCCTGTTCGACACGCCGGAGTTCCCCGCCGAATGGAAACCGTTCGCCCAGGGCGGCCTGACCTTCCTCGACCACCTGCGCGGCGTCTCGGACGTCGACTGGACCTTCTTCTCTCCCGCCGCCGTCATTGAGGAAGGCCCTCGACTTGGCCGCTTCCGTCTGGGCGATGACCAGTTGGTAGTGGACGACAAGGGCGAAAGCCGGATCAGCTTCGCCGACTACGCCACCGCCATGGTCGACGAGCTGGAACAGCACCGGCACAGCCGCGCCCGCTTCACCGCGGCGTACTGACAACCACACAAGCAAAAACGGCGGGGATCGCTCCCCGCCGTTTCCGTGTCTTTCGACTGTCGAAGTTCGATCAGGCGCCCAGCGAGGCCGGATCGATCTTGAAGCCCGGGCCCATCGTCGAGGACAGGCTGATGCGCTTGATGTAGGTGCCCTTGGCGCCCGACGGCTTGGCGCGGTTCAGGGCGTCCACATAGGCCTTCACGTTGGCTTCGAGGGCTTCCTGGGTGAAGGAGGCCTTGCCGATGCCGCCGTGGGCGATACCGGCCTTCTCGACGCGGAACTCGACGGCGCCGCCCTTGGCGTCCTTGACGGCCTGGGCGACGTTCGGGGTCACGGTGCCGACCTTCGGGTTCGGCATCAGGCCGCGCGGGCCCAGCACCTTACCCAGACGGCCGACGAGGGCCATCATGTCCGGCGACGCGATGACGCGGTCGAAGTCCATCAGACCGCCGTTGATCTGCTCGTACAGATCCTCGGCGCCGACATACTCGGCGCCGGCGGCGCGGGCTTCATCAGCCTTGGCGTCCTTGGCGAAGACGGCGACCTTGACGTCACGGCCCGTGCCCGACGGCAGGTTGACGACGCCACGGACCTGCTGGTCGGCGTGACGCGGGTCGACACCCAGGTTGACGGCGATCTCGATCGACTCGTCGAACTTGGCCTTGGCGTTGTCCTTGACGGCCTTGATGGCGTCGGCGAACGGCATCAGCGACTCGCGGTCGCCGGTCCAGGCTTTGATGCGCTTGGCTTGCTTGGCCATGGTCTTAGCCCTCCACCACGTTCAGGCCCATCGCGCGGGCCGAGCCTTCGATGATCTTGGCCGCGGCCTCGATGTCGTTGGCGTTCAGATCTTTCATCTTCTTCTCGGCGATCTCGCGCAGTTGGGCGCGCGTGACCTTGCCGACCGTCTCGCGGCCCGTGAGCTTGGCGCCCGACTTCAGGCCGGTGGCCTGCTTCAGGTACCAGGTCGCCGGCGGCGTCTTGGTGACGAAGGTGAACGACTTGTCTTGGTAGACGGTGATCACGGTCGGAAGCGGGGTGCCCTTGGCTTCCTTCTCGGTGCGCGCGTTGAACTCCTTGCAGAAGCCCATGATGTTGACGCCGCGCTGACCGAGCGCCGGCCCGATCGGGGGCGAAGGCGTGGCGGAGCCCGCGGGCACCTGCAGCTTGATGTAGCCGAGAATCTTCTTGGCCATTGGTCTCTCCTAAACGGTGATCCCGAACTCAATCGGGACCGGTGAGCCGTGGTCTGGCATGGCTGCCTCCCACGGATTTACGCAATCGCTTGCGCCGCCCTGTTCCGGGCGAGGCGCGCGTATAGCCGAGCACGCCCT
>NZ_BAAAGA010000005.1:691929-696339 GCF_039523815.1 Brevundimonas kwangchunensis
TGGGATCGGGCTTACGCCGCGACCTTCTCCACCTGATTGTACTCCAGATCCACCGGGGTCGGACGGCCGAAGATCGACACGGCCACGCGCAGACGGGCGTTGTCCTCGTCGACGCTCTCGACCTGGCCGTCGAAGCTGGCGAACGGGCCGTCGATGACCTTGACGGTCTCGCCGATGTCGAAGCGGATCGTGGGCTTCGGACGCTCGACGCCCTCTTCCACCTGACCGACGATCTGCTGAACCTCACGTTCCGAGACCGGCAGCGGCTTGGTGCCTCCCGCGGCGCCCAGGAAACCCGTCACCTTCGGCGTGTTCTTGACCAGGTGGTAGGCGTTGTCGGTCATCTCCATCTTCACCAGCACATAGCCCGGGAAGAATTTGCGCTCCGAGTTCACCTTGCGGCCGCGACGGACCTCGACGACCTCTTCGGTCGGCACCAGGATCTCCGAGAAATTATCCTCGAGGCCCTGCTGCTTGGCCTGCTCGCGCAGTTGCTCGGCGACCTTCTTCTCGAAGTTCGAGTAGGCGTGGACGATGTACCACTTGTGCCGGGGATTGGCGGGCTTGGCTTCGGTCATGGTCGGGTCTTATCGGCCGATCGAAAGAATGAATTGCGAAACGACGGTCAGACCGGCGTCGACGACGAAGAAGAACACGCTGGCGATCGCGACCATGATGAAGACCATCACCGAGGTGATCCAGGTCTCCTTGCGGCTGGGCCACACGATCTTCTTCGCCTCGGCCTGAACCTGGGCGATGAATTGGGGGATCGAGGTCTTCTTCTTGGCGACAGGCGCGTCAGCCGCCACGGCGTTGCCGGCGATGGCCGGCTGGGCGGTCTGGGGACGGCGTCCCGACGGAGTCTTGGCCTTGGCCATGCGGTTCTCTTCAAACATCTATTCCTGTCGCATCAGATGGGGAGACCCAACCCGATGCGACAGGGGAGAAATGGCAGGAGTTGGGGGACTCGAACCCACGACCCCCGGTTTTGGAGACCGGTGCTCTACCAGCTGAGCTAAACTCCTAGGACAAAACACAACGCGCCGGCGGGGACGAACCCCATCGGCGCGTGGTCTTCGCCAGAGCCGGGGTGATTACCAGCGTGGCCCGGGCATATCAAGCCGTTAAGCCGGCTCTCAGTCCTGTTCCTCGATATGAGCCGCCACGGCGTCCGCCTCGTCCTCCTTGCGGACCAGTTGGCGGAACAGCAGCTTGTCGATGCGACGGTCGTCCATATCGATAACCTCGACCTCGAAACGGCCCAGTTGCAGCACCTCGCCCTCGTCCGGCACGCGCGACAGCTGGTGCAACACCAGGCCCGCCACGGTGTGGAAACCCTCGCGCTCGCCGAAGTCCTCGCCCAGCTCGTCGGCCAGTTCCTCGAGGTCGGTCTGCCCATCGACCAGCCAGCTGCCGTCCTCGCGCTGGCGAATCATCGCCTCGCCCTCGTCGTGCCCCTCGTCGAAATCGCCGGCGATCATTTCCAGCAGGTCGGTGGCGGTCACCACGCCTTCGAACGCGCCGAACTCGTCGACGAGGAAGGCCATGTGGACTTTCGAAGACTTCAGGATGTCGAGAGCCTTCAACACGGAAGTCGACTGAGGAATGAAGGCCGGGGTCTGCACCAGCGATTCGACATCGAACTTGCCGGTCGTCAGCAGGCTGTCGAGCAGATCCTTCTTGTGGACCACGCCCAGCGGGTTATCGACGTCGCTCTCCTTCGCCACCACGATCCGCGAATAGGGGCAGGCGCGGATTTCGTCGCGGATCTGCTGTTCGGTGTCGTCCAGCGCGATCCAGAAGACCTCGTGGCGTGGCGTCATGGCCACCCGGATCGGGCGGTCGCCCAGCGTCAGGATCTCCTCGATCATGATCTGCTCTTCAGGCTCGATCAGACCGGCCGAGGTGCCCTCGGCGATCATGGTCTCCACCTCTTCCTGGGTGACGTCCGAGCCGTCGCGATCCTTGACGCCCAGCACCTTCAGGATGCCCGAGGTCGAGGCCGTCAGCAGCATGACGAAGGGCTTCAGCACCAGAGCCAGAGTCGAGATCGGCGCGGCCATCTTCGACGCCACGGCCTCGGGGAAGATCAGCGCGATCCGCTTTGGCACCAGTTCGCCGACGATCAGCGACACATAGGTGATCATCACAACCACGATGCCGGTTGCGATCGCCTCGGACCAGGCGGCGATCGCGGGGATGTTCCGCTCAAGAATGTGATTCAGTTCGCCAGCGATGGCGGCTTGACCGTAGGCGCCGGCCAGAATGCCGATCGCCGTGATGCCGACCTGTACAGCAGAGAGGAAGTGGGTCGGATTTTCAGCCAGCTTGAGAGCCGCGCGCGCACCGCGGTCCCCCTTCTCGGCACGGCTGTGAAGCTTGGACTTCCGGGAAGAGACGACCGCCAATTCGGTCATGGCGAAAACGCCGTTGAGCACCACCAGGAGCAGAACGACGAGGATAGCGATGGCTAACATTTAGGGGGGTATGAACCGGCGCGGCGCATCAGACGGCGTCCGCCAGCACATGATAGGGGCATGTGCCCCGTTCCGCCAAGGTTTCCTTGTCGCATCAGCCCCGGCGGCCAGCCTCGATGCCGCCGTAAGGACCGCGCGCGCCGCTGTCGTCAGCCGGGATAGCCGCACAGGCGCTCATCCCGATCAGGGTGCCGATGAACAGGCCGATGTGGAGCGCGCGCCGCATTGGTTACCAAATCCTTAACAACCTCAAGCGGACGTAGACGACGGAATCGGATCGGGGGCAAGCCGATGCGCGCGATGCGGCGGCCGTTAATCGCGTCCCTCCCCTGTGGGGCGAGCGCTTTCGTCGAACAGCGCTTCTGCGCCCTTCCCGCTCGTGGCAGTCTGATCGTCGGGAGGATCGCCGCATGATGCTGACCCGAAGGGCCGCCCTGCTGGGCCTGGCCGCCGCCGCGCCCCTGGGCGCGTTCCGCCTGCCCTCCGATCCGGATGTCGTGGTTGTCGGCGCCGGTTCCGCCGGCATCGCCGCCGCCCTGACACTGCAGGCGCAGGGAAGAAGCGTCGTCGTGGTCGAGGCCATGGACCGCATCGGCGGCCGGGCCCTTACCGACACGTCGACCTTCGGCGTGCCATTCGACGTCGGCTGCGCCTGGCTGCACAAGTCGGACGACAATCCTTACACTGGCTACGCCCGCGCCAACGGTTTCCGGCTGCAGGCGCACGAATACGATCCGGAGCGGGTCTGGCTGGGCTCGCAGCCCACGCCCGCCCGGCTGGTCAACGAAGCCGAGGCGGCGATGAGCGAGACCATCGCCGACGCCGAAGCCGACGTCCCCGCCTCAACACTGGTTGATCTTTCCGATCCGATCGCCGAGGCCGCAGGCGACTATCTCGGTGCGCTGGACATGGCGGTCGACCTCGATGAGCTGTCATCGCTGGACTACGCCTCGACCGACGACCTCGAGCCCAATCTGCTGTGTGCCGAGGGCTTCGGCTCCATAGTCCATCATCGCGGACGAGCCCTGCCGGTTCGGCTGAACACCCCGGTGCGCCACATTCGCTGGGACGGTCCGGGCGTGACGGTCGAGACCGATGCCGGCTCGATCCAGGCCGGCGCGGTGATCGTCACCGTCTCCACCGGGGTCCTCGCAAATGGGGGCATCCGCTTTACGCCCGATCTGCCCGTCGAGACGCAGGAGGCCGTCACCGACATCCCCATGGGCATGCTGGCCAAGATCCCATTGCAGATCCGGGGTCAGCGCTTCGGGCTGGAGCCGTTCACCGACGTCCTGCTGGCCCGGCGCGGCCGTCGCGACCTCTACTTCCTCAGCTTCCCGTTCGACACCGATCTGATGGTCGGCTTCGTCGGCGGCGATCTGGGCTGGGAATTGTCCGCCGCCGGCGAGGACGCCGCCGTCGATTTCGCGACGCAAGGGCTGGTCGAGATGTTCGGCTCCGATGCTGCGTCAGCCGTGGTGAAGGGCGGCCTGACCCGCTGGGCTTCCAATCCCTGGACCCGCGGCGCCTATGCCGCCGTCACACCCGGCCGCCACGGGGCACGCGAGGCTCTGGCCCGCCCGGTCGGAGACCGCATCTTCTTCGCCGGTGAAGCGCTGGCAAGAGGCCTGATCCAGACCTGCGGCGGGGCCTTCCGATCCGGAGAAGCGGCGGCCCGTGCGGTATCGGCTCTGGTTCGCGTCTAGGCCAGGCGGTTCATCACCGCGAGCACATCGAGGCACGACGGACACGGCGAAAGCCGTGCACGCTCGCCCGTCCGCGGACCGCCCGCAGGGCAGTCGGAGTGGCGCTTCGCGCAAACAAACTGACGCCATAGCGCCCCCCTGTGTTCGCCGTGCCTCTCCGTGCCCGCCGTGATGAACCGCGAACAGACCCCCAAAGAAAAACCCCCGCCGGATCGCTCCGCCGGGGC
>NZ_BAAAGA010000006.1:0-118297 GCF_039523815.1 Brevundimonas kwangchunensis
CCGGAGCCGGGGTCCCGGTCGTGGCGGCGGCGGGCGCGGCAGTGTCCGAAGCGGCGGCTGCGGCGCGGGCGGCCAGACGCTGCTGGGCCTCGAACCGACGGGCCAGACGCTCGGTCAGGACGCGGGCGGCGTCCGGCTCCATCTGCGCCATGACGGCCGCCAGCGACCGCGGGCGCATGGCGGCGGCGACCGGCAGGCGGACATCGTCGTCAAGCGTGGCGAAGACGCGGGCGGCTTCCTTGGGACGCATGGCCGAATAGACAGCGACCAGACGATCCAGCTCCTGCTGCTCGCGCTCGCCCACCTGTCCCAGCATGGCGGCGACGTCGCGCTTCACAGCCTCCAGCGCGGCGACCTTGGCGTCGAGCTTCTGCTCTGCGGCGGCCATCAGCGGCAGCATGGAGGCCAGATCCTGATCGCGGGCGTCCAGTTCGGTGCGGCGCTGCGACAGCGACTGGATGATGCGCAGCTCGGCCGGGGAGATCCCAGCCTGCTGGGCCAGTTGCTCGGGCGTCAGGGCGCAGACGGCGGCAGGCGGAGCGGACGGCGCGGCGGCTGGCACAGCCTCCTCGGCCCAGGCGCGCGCGCCTTCGAACAGGCCCGGCGCGACGCCGATGGCGCGGACCACCACGACGCCGCCGATGGCGACGGCGATCAGGGGCAGGAGGCGGGGGATCTTTCGCATGGCGATACTCGGGCGGGGATCAGGCGGCGAACAGGTCGTCGTCCAGTCTGCGGCGCGCCTGATTGAGGCTTTGCTTCGCAGACTGGTTAGCGGTCAGGGCGCCGAGGATGGCGCGAACGTTGTCGCGGCCTTCCGGCGCGCGGGCGGGCGCGGACAGGCCCTGGATGCGCTCGGCCAGCGCGGCCATGCGCAGGGCGCGCTCGTCGTCCTCGGTCGCGGCGACCGGGGCGGTGGGAGCCGGAGCCGGGCGCGGGGCCTCGCGAACCGGTTCGGCGGCGCGCGGCGCCGGAGCCGAAGGCGCTCGGGCGATCAGGGCCTCCAGCTGGGTCTTCACCTCGCGGGCCTTGATGATGCGGTCGTGCAGCAGGTCGGTCTCCTGACCCGAGGCGCGGAGCGAAGCCATGGCGGCCTCGGCGCGGCCGGCGGCCTGGTTCAGGTCGTTGACCGCCGAGGCGAAGGCCAGCTGGCCGGCGCGCAGGGCCGTCAGCTTGCGCTCCAGCCGCACACCGTAGCCCAAGGCCGCGACCAGCAACAGCATCAGCACGCCGTCCAGAATCATCCCGGTCATCAGCGTTTCCCTTTCGACAGGTGGGCGGCGGCCTCGACGTTCACCGGGGCCTCGACGCGCACGGCGATATGCTGGCCCTTGCGGCCCATGCGTCCGACGGTCAGCGGAATGGCGCCGGCGCGGACGGTGATCTCGGAGTCCGGGGTGGCGTTCAGCATCAGGGTGTCGCCGACCTTAAGGTTCAGCACCTGCGACAGCGGCACCTGCTGCTCGTCCAGCACGGCGCGGACTTCGGTCTCGGTGGTCCAGAGCTCGGTGGCCAGGTGGCCTTCCCAGATGTTGTCGCGGCCGAACTTCTCACCCATGAACTGCTGCAGCAGCATCTTCCGGATAGGCTCGAGCGTGGCGTAGGGCAGCAGCAGCTCGACGCGGCCGCCGCGGTCTTCCATGTCGATGCGCAGCTTCACCAGAATGGCGGCGTTGGCCGGACGCGCGATGGCGGCGAAGCGTGGGTTCGTCTCCAGACGATCCAGATTGAAGTGGACCGGCGTCAGCGGCTCGAAGGCGGCCTGGGCGTCGGCCAGCACGACCTCGATCATGCGCTGGACCAGCACCCGCTCGATGGTGGTGTAGGGCCGCCCCTCGATGCGCAGGGCCGCGGTGCCGCGACGGCCGCCCAGTAGCACGTCTACGATCGAATAGATCAGGTTCGAGTCGACCGTCAGCAGGCCGTAGTTGTCCAGCTCCTCGGCCCGGAACACCGCCAGGATGGCCGGCAGCGGGATGGAGTTCAGATAGTCGCCGAAGCGGATCGACGAAATGTTGTCGAGGCTGACCTCGACGTTGTCGCTGGTGAAGTTGCGCAGACTCGTCGTCATCAGCCGCACCAGGCGATCGAAGACGATCTCGAGCATCGGCAGACGCTCGTAGGACACCAGCGCCGAGTTGATGATCGCCCGGATGCCCGAGCGCTCGGAGCCGTCGTCGTCACCGAGGTCAAACCCGAGAAGGTTGTCGATCTCGTCCTGGCTGAGAACACGCTCGGAGACGGCCGAGCGATCTTCAGCCGCGTCATCGGGCTCGGCGAACGGATCCGTGCTCTCGGCGAACGCGGCGTCGGTCATCCGTTGTGCACCAGCATCTCTTCGATCAGCACGGCGTCAACCTTGCCCGGCGCGGCGATCAGATTGATGCGGCGCAGGATCTCGGCGCGCAGCTGGAAGCTGCCGGCCGAACCGGCGAGATCTTCGGGACGCAGTTCGCGCAGGAAGCTCTGGAACATGTCCTGAACCCGCGGCATCTCGGCCTGCAGGTGCTCGGCCAGCGCCGCGTCCTTCATCTCAAGCGTCAGCTTGAGTTTCAGCAGGGTGGGACGGCCCTGCGGCCCCTGAATGTTCACCAGCAGGTCCGGCAGGGTGTAGAAGGTGACGCCGTCAGGCCCCTCGGCGATCACGCCCAGCGCCGGATTCGCGGCCGCGTCGCCGCCTCCGCCGTGACCGCCGCCACCCTTCTTCTCCCCGTGGCCTCCGCCTTTCTTCTCGCCGTGGTCGCCGCCCTTTTTCTCGGCGCCGTGGCCATCGCCCTCGGCTGCGGCCGGCTTGGGCTGCATCAGCATGAAGGCCGCGCCGCCGCCTCCGCCCAGCACGATCAGCGCGGCGGGGATGATGATGAAGAGCAGCGGGATCTTCTTCTTGGCAGGCGGCGCATCGCCCTCCCCGCCTTCCGACACGGCGACGGCGGTCGATTCGTCGCCCGACGGCGCCGCCTCGTCCTTCTTTTTCTTGCCGAACTTCAACATGCCGACGCCCCGAGAATCTCAGCGTCCATTCCACCGTTTTTTGGTTAACGAGCCGTTTAGAACCGGCAAATCCTGCCGGGCGGCGCGACAGGCTTTACCGTGGAAAAGCCCGCCATTGCTGGATTAACCGTGTTGGCACGACCGTTGCGACGGGAGACGGCGAAAGGAGCCGCCCGTGGAAAACGCCGCCTACGTCGGACTGTCACGTCAGATGACCCTGCGCCGCGAGCTGGACATCGTGGCGAACAACATCGCCAACGCCGACACGACCGGCTTCAAGGTCGAACAGCTGCTGGTCGGAGAGGAAGTGGGCGAGCGCGCCCGCAACGCCTTCATCCGCCCCGGCGTCAGCTTCGTGCTGGACAACGGCGTCGGTCGCGACTTCAGCCAGGGCGCCCTGTCCCAGACCGGCCGCACGCTGGACTTCGCCATCGAGGGCGAAGGCGCCTTCTTCACGGTGCAGGACGGCGCCGATCAGGCCTACACCCGCGACGGCGCCTTCACCCTGGACGCCCAAGGACGGCTGACGACCGAGACCGGACACGCGGTCCTGGGCGACGGCGGCGAGATCGTCATCAATCCGGAACTGGGCCAGGTTTCCGTCGGCGCCGACGGCACGATCAGCCAGGACGGCGAGACCATCGGCCGCCTGTCGGTCGTCCGCTTCGACTCGCTGGGCGTGCTCGAGAAGAGCGGCGACGGCCTGTACCGCAACGCCTCCAACGCCGTCGCGCAGGAAGCGCCCGACGCCCGCGTTCGTCAGGGGATGCTGGAGGGCTCCAACGTCAATCCGATCCTCGAGATCACCAACCTCATCGAGATCCAGCGCGCCTACGAAAGCGTGACCCGGATGATCGAGAACACCACCGACCTGTCCCGTCGCGCCGTCGAGCGCCTCGGTCGGGCCGCTTAAGGGAAGGCCGGAACATGCGCGCGCTCAGAACCGCCGCCTCGGGCATGGCTGCCCAGCAGCTGAACGTCGAGGTCATCTCGAACAACATCGCGAACATGAACACCATTGGCTACAAGCGCCAACGGGCCGAGTTCCAGGATCTGCTGTACCACAACGTCGAGCGCATGGGCGCGCAGTCGTCCACCCAGGGCACGGTGGTTCCGACCGGAATCCAGATCGGTGCGGGTGTGAAGGCCGGCGCCGTCTATCGCATCACCGAACAGGGCACCCCGACCCAGACCGGCGGCCGATACGACGTGGCCATCGAGGGCAAGGGATACTTCCAGATCCTGATGCCGTCGGGTGAGACCGCCTACACCCGCGCCGGCAACTTCGCCGTCAACGGCGAGGGCCAGCTGGTCACCGACGACGGCTACGCCGTCCAGCCGAACATCTCGGTGCCGCAGGACACCGTCGACGTCTCGATCTCCAAGTCGGGTCAGGTGCAGGTGATCACCGCCGGTCAGACCGAGCCGACCATCGTGGGTCAGCTGGAGCTGGCGACCTTCTTCAACGAGGCGGGTCTGGAAGCCATCGGCGACAACCTGCTGCTGGAGACCACCGCCTCGGGCCCCGCCAACATCGGCTCGCCCGGCGACGTGGGCTTCGGCCAGATCCTGCATGGCTTCACCGAAGCCTCGAACGTCGATGCCGTGGCCGAGATCAGCGCCCTGATCATCGCCCAGCGCGCCTACGAGATGAACTCCAAGGTCATCACCACAGCCGACCAGATGCTGTCGGTCAGCGCGCAGGTGAAATCGTGAAGTCCCTGATCCTCGCCGCCGTCGCGGGCCTGCTCGTCGCCTCCCCGGCCTTCGCCGGCCCCGTCACCCTGAAGGCCAACCCGGTCGATCACGACGGCCAGGTCACCTTGGGCGACATATTCGACGGCGCCGGCGCGGCCACGAACGTGGTCGTCGGCCAGCGTGGCGGGCCTTCGCTGGTCTTCGAGGCCGGCCAGCTGCAGGGCATGGCCCGTCAGGCCGGACTGGACTGGGCAAATCCGACCGGGTTGCGCCGGGTCGTCGTACGCGCCGCGTCGGCCGCTCCGACCGTCGAGGGCGCAGCCGCCCCGACCGCGGCTCCGGTCATGGCCTCGATGACCCCGGCTCCGCGCGTCACCGCCGCCGGCCAGCGCATCATCAGCCGCAACGACATCGTCGAGGTGCTGTACGAGTCCAACGGCGTCCGCCTGACGATCTCGGGCCGCGCCGAAGGCAATGCCGCCGAGGGCCAGCGCCTCGCCATCCGCAATCTGCAATCCAACCGGATCATCGACGCCGTCGCCACCGCGCCCGGCATGGCCGTCGCCGGTCCCGCCGCACAGGCGCTTCGCGCCCAACAGTTCGCCGCCCGATAAGAGGGAAGCCCATCATGCGTACCGCCCTGATCGTCTCCGCCGCCGCCCTGTCGCTCGCCGCCTGCTCGACCGCCGT
The DNA here is from genome assembly GCF_039523815.1 of Brevundimonas kwangchunensis. Taxonomy (NCBI): domain Bacteria; kingdom Pseudomonadati; phylum Pseudomonadota; class Alphaproteobacteria; order Caulobacterales; family Caulobacteraceae; genus Brevundimonas; species Brevundimonas kwangchunensis. Next base: position 5,380 of record NZ_BAAAGA010000006.1, read on the forward strand.
CGAGGCCGTTCGCGGCCCCGAGCTGGCCCCGATCGGCTATCCGGCCGCCCTCGTCCCGACCAGCCAGGTGTATCTGCCGACGCCGGAAGAGCAGCGGGCCGCCCGCGCCGCCAGCGCCAACAGTCTGTGGCGCGTCGGTTCGCGCACCTTCTTCGGCGACCAGCGCGCCCGCCGCGTCGGCGACATCCTGACGGTGAACATCAACATCGACGACCGCGCCGAGACCCAGAACTCGACCAACCGCAGCCGCTCGAACGACATTTCGGGCGGCGTCACCAACCTGCTGGGCCTCGAAAACGCGCTTGGTCGGGCCTTCCCGGGCGGGTTCGACCCGGCGAACATGGTCGGCATGGAAGGCCAGGCCAACGCCAGCGGACAGGGCTCCGTCAGCCGGGCGGAGCGGGTCAACCTGACCATCGCCGCCGTCGTCACCGACGTGATGGCCAACGGCAATCTGGTGATCCAGGGCCGTCAGGAGGTCCGCACCAACCGCGAAGTGCGCGAACTGACCGTCGCCGGCATCGTGCGTCCGGAGGACATCTCCTCGGCCAACACCATCGCCCACACCCAGATCGCAGAGGCTCGCATCTCTTACGGCGGTCGTGGCGACATCAGCCGCATGCAGGCCACGCCGGCCGCACAGTCGCTTGTCGAGCGTTTCAGCCCGTTCTGATCGCGGCTTGAAAGTCGGGTTCAGCGAGGGGCCGAAAGGCTCCTCGTCCAATTTTGCCTAGCGGCGATCGCGTTTGGCGAAATCGCGGGCGATGGCGACCAGCAGTTGGCGCTGCTCCGGAGCCATGGAGGCGAAGCATTCGGCCAGCACGCGGCCGTCCTTGAACGCGCCGATACCCGCGGCGGCCTCTTCGTCGGTCTGGCCCTCGGGATCGGGGAACAGGCAGTTCACCGACACGCCCAGCGCCTTGGCCGTGCGCACCAGCATCGAGGCCGAAACGCGGTTGGCGCCCCGCTCGTACTTCTGGATCTGCTGGAAGGTGACGCCGACGGCGGCGCCGAGTTGGGACTGGGTCAATCCCGCCTGGGTGCGCTCCGCACGGATCCGCGCGCCGACGTGGCGGTCAACGGGATCAATGGCATCGACATCAAACGGCATGGGCGACTCCTTGCGGTCAGGCTTACCCCACTGCTCTCAAATCGCAAGGTTACGCAAGGTCAGGTCGTCGTGTTCGCCACGCGCCGACGGCCAGGGCGGCCAGTTGCCCCCAACTCCATAGGTAGTAGGCGCTGAAGTAGCCCCACTGCTCGAGTTCAGGCCGCATGGCGAAAGTGACGTGGGTGGCCACAATCAGAAGCTGAAACCCGGCCGCCGCGACAGGCCACAGGCGCTTCGCAAAGACTGCCAGATACAGAAGATAAATCAGCAGGCTCACATCTATTGCGAACAGCGGCCACGACAGGTTGGTCTGATCGTTGGGCGCCAAGGCGGACCCGCCCAGGCCAGGGCGATGACGATAGCGGCCTGTTTCTCCAGCCGCCCGCCCCGCCAGAAGGCGACGAGCACTGTGACCGCGAGCGCGACGAACCCGGCATAGTAAAAGATGACGCGGGCCTCCCCTGCCCGCGCCATCCTTGTCGCGATCAGCCGACGAGGGCAAGCTGCCCGCGGGGCCGGGGCACGGGCTCATCCGACTTCTGCCCGCCGCCGACGGCGACGGCGCGATAGGGCGAGACGGCTTTCAGACGCGCCAGCTCCTCATGCACCGCGATCATGGCGCTGCGCGACTGCACCTGTCCGGCCATGGACTCCATCACGGCCTGGAACGCCGCCTGGCCGACGGTCGACGCCATGCCGGAGTTGGCGCGGGCTTCCGGCAGGGCCTGGGCCAGCACGCCGATCTTCCGGTAGGCATCCTCGATCGCCGCTTCCGCCTCGAAAAGCTGTTCGGCGAGGTTCTTCGCTACATCCACTCGTTTCATGATGGGCCTTCTCTCGATGAGATTGGGCGCGATCAGGGAGCGACCTCTCCGTAGCGCAGCCACTGGAAGAGGAAGGCCACCTTCTCCGCGCCGATGAACACGGCCGCCGTCGCCGCCACAAAGGCCGCGAAGCCGACCACCAGGGTCAGGCGTGCAAACGGGTGGTCGGAGCCTGGGGCTGGAAGTCGCCATCCATCAGGGCGAACCCGATGCACAGCACTTCGCGGATCGTCTCCTCGACCGGAAGAAAGGCCGCCTGCTTGCGCGTACCCTCAACCAGATGCCGGACCATCAGCCGTTTGGCCTCCGTATCCGCCAGTTCGATCATGACCGCTTCCAGCTGCTCCCAACGCATGGTCGGGAACATACCCCTGTGACTTGTGGTCTGGCTCATGCCGCCTCCCTTTCGCCGGGTCATCGAGCCGGATCGGGGGGCGTTGGGCGATGGGGGACGGGTCCCATTCCGAGTCGTTCGGTAGGCCTTCCTCGGCCGTCAGCATCAGGGCGGCGGTGACGCGATCGCCGGCCTGCAGCTTGCGCATCGCCTTCTCGCAATGCCGGTCGACGGTGGACGGGCTGATGCCCAGCCGGCGGGCGATCTGCTTGGACTGCATGTGGGCCGCGACGAGGCGCAGACACTCCCGCTCCCTTGGCGTCAGCAGTTCGATCGTGCCCATGCGTTTGTTCCGTACCCGACAGGCTTAACCAATCCTCACGGTTGCAGCCCGTCAACCGGGCATGGCCGTCCGGCGCACCGGCCCGCGGTTTCCGGACGGGACAGCTACCTGCAGAGCACACCTCTCGTTCAAGGATTACTCAATGGCGACAATTCAAGCTCTGCCTTGAACCGTTAACGGGGCAACGGCGTTAGCCGGACAGATGTGAGTTTTGTCCCATGCTGAAGTTCGCCCTGCCCGCCACCGCCGCCCTCGCCCTGATCGCCGTCGCCGCCCAGTCCAGCGCGACCGACCAGAACGACGACACGCGCGTCGGGGGCATGGGCTGGCACCTCAGCGAGGAGCCGGGCATGGCCAAGCTGGCCTATGGCGTCGCCAACTCCGACCAGCTGGCCCTGCTGATGACCTGCGAACGCGGCGCGGCCCAGACCGTGGTCTATGGCGAGGTGAAGCCTGTCGGCCCGCAGATGGTCCATGCATCGGCCATGGCGCCGATCGATCCTCTGAGCGGCGGACTGGCCGACGAGGTCAGCATGTCCACGACCTCGGCAAGCCTGCAGCGCCTGAAGACCGCCGGCCGTCTGCAGGTCGAGGGCGAGGCCGGACAGTTCGAATTGACGGCCACCCGCAGCGAGCGTCAGGCGATCGCCGCCTTCTTCGCCTATTGCGGAACCGGCCGGGTCTGACCAGATTTCCTGTCCGGATCATCAGCGGGGGCTGACCCAATGCTAATCGCCATTGCCGCCGCCAGCCTGCTGGCGACCGCCGTCCAGGACTCGCCGGCCGAAACCGCCTGGACCTGGACGCTGTACGAGGACGATCCGATCGTCCTGGCCAACGAGGTGCCGGACACGGCCTACCTGCGCAGCACCCTGCAGTGCGATCGCGGGTCCAACGTCGCCAGCCTGACCCTCTATGGCGGGGAGGGCGCCACCGGCACGGCGCGCGTCGCTGCCGGAGACTCTTCCGCCATGGCCGCCGCCGAACCGGCGAGGGGCGGCGGCCTCAAGCTGACCCTGCGCACCGATCACCCCGCCTTCGCGGCCTTCGGCGCGACCGGACGGCTGGGCGTGGCCATCGGTGAACAGCGCCGCTCGGTCGAGATCGCACAGCCGCACCTTGCCAAGCTGCGCCGGTTTGCGGAACTGTGTTCGGGTTGATGCACCGGAGGGACCGATGCGCCTGATCACTGTTCTGGCCCTGTCCGGCCTGTCCCTGACCGCAGCCGCCTGCGCCAGCGGACCGATGGAGCCTGCCTCACTGTCGACCGGCTCGGGATCGCCGCAACCGGCCGAGAACTACGACTGGTTCCTCAGCGAGGACGGCGACGAGGCCCGCCTGGCCTACGGGCTGGAAGAGAGCGACGACCTGCGTATCGGTCTCGACTGCCGCCGCGCGTCCGGAAAGCTGGATCTCAGCGCCATCGCCAAGGCCGGCGCCCGCTCCGAAATCCATCTGGAATCCGGCGGCGACACCGAACGCTATCCGGCGCACAGCGAGCCTTCGGAACTTCATGACGGCCTGTTCCTGACGGCCGCGGCGCGCACCAGCGAGCCGGTGTTCCAGCGCTTCCGCCGGGTCGGCTGGCTGGCCGTCTGGCAGGGCGAGGAGCGCAACGCCTATGCGCCCCATCCCCAGTCTGCCGAGCGGATCGAGCGCTTCTTCGCCTTCTGCGGTTGACGCCCGCGCCCGGTCAGGGTGCAGTCCCGCCCGATCCGGGAGGGACATCATGAAAACCGTCGTCGCCGCCAGTCTGGCAGCCCTGCTTTGCGCCGCCGCCGCGCCCGTTCTGGCGCAGACCCCGCCCCCCGTAGCAGTCCGGGCGCAGGCCGAGGATCCGGCGCTGGCCTCCATCCTCGCCGACTACGAGGCGTGGCTGCGTTCGGTCGATCCCGTCACCGCGGGCATGGAAGGCGACCGCGCAGCCCGGTCCCGGATGTATGACACCTCGCGCACCTTCGAACTGGCGCAGGAGCCGGTGCTGAAGGCCTTCGCAGAACGCCTTGAGGCCATCGACCCGGCCACGCTGTCCCCTGACGACAGCCTGAACCATGCCTTCCTCGCCTATGTGCTCAAGCGCTCGCTGGATCGCATCCCGCTGGACACCGGCCGGATCGACGCCTTCAGCTCCGAGGGCGGACCGGGTCAGAACCTGGGCTATCTCGCCAGCGTCACCCGCATCACCAACACCGCCGACGCCGAGGCCTGGATCGCCCGGCTGGAGGCCATGCCCAAGGTCTATACGGATCAGCTGGCCAACGCCCGCCGCGGGCTGGAAAGCGGTCTGGTCCAGCCCCGCTCCATCGTCGAGAACGCCCTGTCGCTGATGGAGCCAGAGGCGGCCCTGACGCCCGACGCCGATCCGCTGCTGAAGCCGTTCACAACCCTGCCCGCCTCGATCCCCGCCGACCGTCAGGCCGAACTGCGCGCCCGCGCCGCCGCCGTGGTCGCCGATCGGATCGCGCCCCAGCGCCGCGAATGGGTCCGCTTCCTGCGCGAGGACTATCTGCCCGTCGCGCCGGAAACGCTGGGTCTCGCCCACCGTCCGGGCGGGCGCGAGCTCTATGCCTATCTGGTGCGCGGCTTCACCTCGACGGAGATGACGCCGGACGACGTCCACACCCTGGGCCTTCAGGAAGTCGCCCGCATCCGCGCCCGCATGGACCAGGAGATGCAGGCGGCCGGCTGGACCGGCGACTTCGCCGGCTTCCTGAACTTCCTGCGCACCGATCCGCAGTTCTACGCCACTACCCGCGAAGGCCTGATGGAGAAGGCGTCAGAGATGGCCAAGCGCGCCGACGACGGCCTGCCGGCCCTGTTCGGCGCCCTGCCCCGCACCCCCTACGGCGTGCGCGAGGTGCCGCGCGAGATCGAGGCCAACTACACCACCGGCCGCTACTCCCCCGGCTCGATGGAGAACGGCGTGGCCGGCGGTTATCTGGTCAACACCGGTCGGCTGGACCAGCGCCCGCTGTACGAGTTGCCCGCCCTGACGCTCCACGAGGCCGCACCCGGCCACCACATCCAGATCGCCCTGCAGCAGGAGGCCGAGGAAGGCCCCTATTTCCGCCGCAGCGTCGACGTGACCGCCTTCACCGAGGGCTGGGGACTGTATGCCGAGTTCCTGGGCGAGGAGATGCGCTTCTACCGCACGCCCTACGAGCGGTTCGGCCGCCTCAGCTACGAGATGTGGCGCGCCTGCCGTCTAGTGGCCGACACCGGCATTCATTGGCTGGGCTGGGACATCGAACAGGCCCGCGCCTGCTTCCGCGACAACTCGGCGCTGGCTCCGCACAACATCGAGACCGAGCTGCAGCGCTACATCGGCTGGCCGGGCCAGGCGACGGCCTACAAGGTCGGGGAGATCCGCCTGCGCGCCATCCGCACCCGCGCCGAACAGGAGCTGGGCGACCGCTTCGACGTCCGCCGCTTCCACGACGCCCTCCTGGTCGACGGTCCACTGCCGCTGGCCCTGCTGGACCAGCGGATGGACCGCTGGATTGCCGACGAGAAGGCGCGCTAGCCGCCGGTCGGCATCACCGGCATCATGTTCTCGTAGGGCGTCGTCGGCGTCTGGCCGGGTGGAAGGGCCGTCGGCGCAGGCTCGCCCGCCAGCGGCAGGGACTTGATGTAGCGATACAGCGCCCGCTTGTCGGGCTCCGCCATCGCGCGGACGCTCGGCCATGGCATAGGCGCGGAATCTTCGCGGGTCGACAGCATCTCGACCCAGGCGTCCTCCGTCATGCCCGCCACGGTCCGACGCAGATTGTGCGGATAGGTGGTGCCCCACGGGCCCATGAAGCCCATCCCCGAGCCCTTCAGCCATTCGGACTCAGGCACCTTGCCGCCGCTCGGCGCATAGCCGGGCGTATGGCAATCGTTGCAGCCGCTGGTCATGACCAGATAACGCCCGGCCTCGATATCGGTGGCGGCCACGACGTGCGGGCCGGCCTCCGACGTGCTGACATCGACCCGCGCCTGATCACAGGCGGCGAGGCCGACACCGATCAGCGTCAGCCCAATAAGTTGTCTGATCATCCTTGTTCTCCCCCGACGAGAGAAGAGAACATTGTTTTTCAGAGTCGTGCAATCGCGCGCGATCAGCCCAGACCCAGTTCGGCCCTCTGCTTTTTCGTCAGCTTCGCCGCGATGATCGAATGGGCGATGGCGAAATGTTCGGCCAGTTCGTCGTCGAGCCAGGCGGCCGGCTCGGGCAGGTTCACCCACTTCGCCCGCGCCAGGTAGGGCGCCGGACGGGCGCGGCCGTCCTCGGTCAGCACCGCGAAGGCGATGTCGGAGACCTTGAACGACACCCCGCCCTGCTCGCCGACCATCACGAACATCTTGCCGCCGACACGATAGGCGTCGTGATGCTCGCCGAACGGATGGTCCAGCGTGGCGCCGGGCAGGGACAGGCAGACCTTGCCTATCCCCGCCCGGTCCATGCTCAGGCCTCGACGCCGACGCCGACGCCAATCGGGCAGGTCACGCCCGTCCCGCCGATGCCGCAGTAGCCGGCCGGGTTCTTGGCCAGATAGCCCTGATGGTAGTCCTCGGCGAAATAGTAGGGCCCTGCCGGCGCGATCTCGGTGGTGATCTCGCCCCGCCCCGCCCTGGTCAGCGCGCCCTGATAGGCGTCGCGCGCCGCCTCGGCCTCGGCCTTCTGGGCCTCGTTCAGATAATAGATCGCGGACCGGTAGGTGGTGCCGATGTCGTTGCCCTGACGCATGCCCTGCGTGGGGTCATGGTTTTCCCAGAACGCCTTCAGCAGTTCGCCGTAGCTGATCTCCGCCGGGTTGAAGACGACCTGGACCACTTCGGTATGGCCTGTGCGGCCTGTGCAGGTCTCTTCATAGGTCGGGTTGGGCGTGTAGCCGCCCGAATAGCCGACGGAAGTCACCCAGACGCCCGGCAACTGCCAGAAGATCCGCTCCACGCCCCAGAAGCAGCCCATGCCGAAGATGGCGGTCTGGAAGCCCTCCGGATGTGGCCCTTTCAGCGGCCGGCCACTGACGAAATGCACCTCGTCGGTGTGCAGGGGCGCGGCGCGGCCCGGCAGGGCGGCGTCGGGCGCGGGCATGGTGGTCTTCTGGCTCAGCATGGGAGAACTCCGGACAAATCCCTTGCGCACCATATGGGGCCTGAAACGACGCTTGCCGAGGGGGTTCGACTGTTCTAATCAGCGCCCCTCGCCGGATCGACCGTCCGGCGGTTCACGCACGTCGTGGAAACGGACAGGTGGCGGAGTGGTCGATCGCGCACGCTTGGAAAGCGTGTGTACGTGAAAGCGTACCGAGGGTTCGAATCCCTCTCTGTCCGCCACTCGCCCTCCCCGTATGTCTCTGTATCTGCGTCCCCGACGGGGAGACGCCGCGTACGGGCGCTTCGGCGCAGCCAAACTCCTGCAATCCGACCTTGGATCAGCGCTGTTCCGCGCCGCTTTGCGGCACACTCTGCGCGGCCGTCTCTGCGCGCCAATGATCCGGTGGAGTTTCCCTGCGATCAGGGAAATTATCAGGGATTCCGCCATGCCTGTCCCTTGTGCGCACGCCGTAAGCGCCAGCGAGACCGCGAGAAGCGGGGGATTTGTCGAAGTCCATACCTATCCCACGCTCGCCGGGCGGAAGATGTTCAGCCGCAAGGCCGGCGAGCCGCTCCACCCGGAGTGGGCGCCGCTGGAGTACCTGACGTCGATGGAGCAGAGCATCGGCAAGGCTTTGTTCGCGACCCAGTACCAGCAGCGCCCGGCGCCGGCCGGTGGGGGCCTTGTTCAGGCGGAATGGTTCCAGCGCTATGCGAGGGAGGATCGACCCAAGCATTTCGACGAGATCATCCAGTCCTGGGACACGGCCAACACCGTCACCCAGTGGGCGGACTGGACGGTCTGCTCGACATGGGGCCGGCTGGGCGAAAGCATCTATCTGCTCCACGTCGACCGGGAGCCACTACTGTTCCCGGATCTGGTGAGGGTGGTGCGACGGCTTGCCGACCAGTTCGACCCGACGGTCGTGCTGATCGAGGATCACGCCTCGGGCACCCAGCTGCTCCAGGTCCTGCGCGAGCAGGGGTTCGGCGGCTCTTCTCCGACGAGTAATCGCTCCGCATGGATATGCGCAAGCTCGTCGGACAGAACGTGAAAGAGGCTCGCCTGACAGCAGGCCTGTCGCAGGAGCAGCTCGCCGAGCGCTCGGGGTTCAGTCAGCAGTATCTGTCCGGCCTGGAACGCGGGCAGCGAAATCCGACGGTCGTGACACTGTTCGAGCTGTCGCAGGCGCTGAACGTGACGCCGGTTGATCTGATCCGGCCTTAGGTCGGCTTGGCGCCAACAGCGGACATTGCCTCCTTCCCGAGAAGCAGACCTCAGCTCACGCCCGACGAGTGAACTGCAAACGCTGTTTCTGACGGCGCTTGGTCCCTTACCGATGATTAAGTTGCGCCAAGCGCTAGTGGTCGCGACGGTCGCCTCGAAACAGGGATCGACATGTTCAAACCAATCATCCTGTGCCTATCGTTGGTCACAGCCATCCCCTCAACAGCGCTCGCTCAGGCCACGCCCTCGCGTTCGGCGTTCGAGAGCGGACCGTGCGCTGTCGAGATCGCGCCCGATGAGAAGATCGAGTGCGGAATGCTCAGCGTTCCCGAGAACCGGGCCATCGCCGACAGCCGTCTGATACGGCTGCCAGTGATGATCTTCCGTAGCCGGTCGTCCCAACCTGTTGCAGACCCGGTGATGTTCCTGACGGGCGGCCCGGGCAACAGCGCCCTGACGGGCCAGCGGTCAGGACGAAGCAACCCCTTCCTCGACCAGCGTGATCAGGTGCTTCTGGAACCGCGTGGCGCCCGCCTCTCCACCCCGGCGCTCGACTGCCCGGAAATCATCACGGCGAAGCGTGAGATCGCGGCCGGTCGGCTGAGGGCCGAAGCGGCGGACGATGGCCTCGTGGCGGCCGCCTCTACGTGTCGAGCGCGGCTCGTCGGCGCCGGTGCGGACCTGAATGGCTATAATTCGGCGGAGGCCGCGGACGATATCGAAGATCTCCGCGTCGCCCTTGGCTATCCGCAGCTCAATCTCTACGCCCTGTCCTATGGAACGCGCCTGGCCCTGACAGTGGCGCGTCGTCATCCAGGGTCGGTAAAGGCGATGGTCCTCGACTCCGCCTTGCCGCCGGAAGTCGGCTATGACGAAACCGCAACCGCGAACACATGGCGAGCCTTGAACGCCGTCTTCGACGGCTGCGCCGTGGATCCGGCCTGTGCCGCCAGATGGCCGAACCCAAGGGGCGATTTCGAAACTCTGGTCTCCCGCGCCGATAGCGAGCGACTCCCGTTCAGGCTGACGGATCCTTCCATCCACGTCCGCGGCGCCCAGGTCGTGCAGGGCGTCGCGGCGGCCCTCCAGGACCCTCGCCGCATTCCGCTGATCCCTCGCGCCGTGGGCGATGCGCTGGCGGGGCGTTACGAAGAGTTGGCAGCTTGGATTGGCGGGGCGCAGGACCCTGCGTCATTCAGTTGGGGACTGCGGCTGTCTGTGTGGTGCGGCGAAGAGATGCCGTTCGAGAACGCGGACAGGGTTCGCGCCCAGACGGCGCCGGTAAACGGATTGGGCGGCATCGACCCCAGAGCCGCATCGCCTGAGATGTGCGACGCCTGGGGCGTTGCATCAGCGGCGTCCTCTGCGAATGAGCCGGTCGTCAGCGACACGCCGACCCTGATCCTCGCCGGCGAGTTCGACCCCTCCACGCCGCCTCAGTGGGGCCGACGTCTGTTGGCCAACATGCCCAAGGCGTTCTTCGTCTTGATGCCAGGCCTGAGCCATGGCGCGAGCTTCAATGCCTGCGGTGGTCGGATGGCCTTCGACTTCATCAACGACCCGACAGCACCTCCGACCCTGACCTGCGTTTCAAAGCTCGCCGGGGCGGATTTCTCCGCTAGCGCAGCAGAGCAGAGATAGGCCGCCTGCCTGCGGATGGCGGTTGCGACCTGGTCGCGCCGCCGCAACGCGCCAAAACCGGACATTGACGTGCAGCCGGAGAGCAGACGTTCAGGCCTCCAGGCGGTAGCCGATGCCTGGTTCCGTGAGGAGCAGCGCCGGGCTGGCCGGATCGATTTCCAGTTTCTGCCTCAACTGCCCCACAACAACTCGGAGGTATTGAGTGTCGTGCGAATGGGCCGCTCCCCAGACCGCGGTCAGCAGGTCGCCGTGGCCGATCACCTTGCCCCGGTGGCGGGCCAGATGGGCGAGGACCTCGAACTCCTTGGGTGTCAGCTTCACCACCTCGCCGGCCTTGCGGACCCGGCGATACTCCAGGTCGATCGACACCTCGCCGGCCTCGATCGGTCCGGTCGCTTCGGGCGTCGTCGCGCGCAGACTGACGCGGAGGCGGGCCAGCAGTTCGCCGACGCCGAACGGTTTCTCGACATAGTCGTTGGCGCCCAAGTCGAGGGCGGCGATCTTCTCGGCCTCACGGTCCCGGGCTGACAAGACGATGATTGGGCCGGCGTAGAACTCCCGCGCGCGCGCCAGCACATGCTTGCCGTCCATGTCGGGCAGGCCGAGGTCCAGTACGACCGCGTCCGGCGACCAGAGGGCAACCCCGCGCAGACCCTCCTGCCCGCTGTCGGCGCGCTTGGGCTCATAGCCGGCGGCATCCAGAGCCGGGGACAGGAAGCGGTGGATCTGGGGCTCGTCGTCGATGACGAGGATGACGGGGCGGACGGCGGACATGATCGATTATAGCAGGTCGCGATGGGTGGCGATCGCCTTGGGCAGGCTGATCAGAATGCGGGTGCCGTGGCCGTTGGTGATGGGACTGGCGGCGGCGATGCGGCCGCCCATGGCCTCGACGAAGCCCTTGGCGATGGCGAGGCCGAGACCGGCGCCCTTGGAGCGGTCGGAGGGCTGATCCATACGGCGGAATTTGTCGAACACGCGTTCGAGCTCCGGCGTCGGTATCCCCTTGCCCTCGTCCTCGATGGAAATGACGACCGAGCCCCGGTCCTCATAGGCGGCCAGTTCGATGGTCGAGCCATCGGGGCTGTAGGTGATGGCGTTCTCGAGGATGTTGACGACGGCCTGCTCGAGCAGGCCCTGATCCAGCATGACGAGGCTGAGCTGGGCCGGGAAGTCCCGGGTCATGACGCGGGTCTCGAGCCGGCGTGAGACCCGCTCGGCGGCGGCGTTCAGGACGTCGCGCACATCGACCCAGTCGGCCCGGACGTTCAGCCCTCCGCCCTCGAGGCGGGTCATGTCGAGCAGGTCGCCGACGTAGCGGTTCAGCCGCTCGGCCTCCTCGCGGATGCTAAGCAGCAGGTCGTCGCGCACCTCGGGCTTCAGGGTGTCGCTGTAGTCGATCAGGGTGGTCGAGGCGCCCAGCACGGTGGACAGGGGCGTGCGCAGGTCGTGGCTGACCGAGTTCATCAGTGCGCCCCGGAAGCGGTCGGCGCGGCGCAGGCTTTCGGTCTCGACCGCGTCGTTGGCCAGACGCGCGCGCTCCAGCGCCACGGCGCCCTGGTCCAGCAAGGCGAGCGCCAGCCGCTCTTCGTCGGAGCCGGAAGCCAGGGCGTCGGCCTCTATGCCCGCGACGCCCGCCCTGCCCCGCACGCCTTCCAGCGGCCGGAAGGTCCAGCTGGTGTTGGGCAGGGTGCCGGTGCCGTGGCCGGTCGGTTCGCCCCGCTCCCAGGCCCAGCGGGCGGCGGCCATGGCGGCGGAGCCCAGCGTCTCGGCCTTGGGCGCGCTGGCGGCCAGGGCGATGTCCTCGCCTTCGGGCAGCAGGACCACGGCCTTGGCGCCGGCGGCGGCAGCGGTCTGCTCGGCCAGCACGCGCGCCGTATCGGTGACCCCGTCGGCGTCCGTCAGGCTCTGGCTGGCGACCAGCAGGGCCGAGACCGCCGACGCGCGCCTCTGCGCTCGCCGCGCCTGATCGCGCACCCGCCCGGCCAGATAGCCGGTCACCAGGGCCACAGCCCAGAAGACCAGCAGGGTCAGGATGTCCGTCGGCGAGCCGATGGAGAAGCTGTAGCGCGGCTCGAGAAACAGGAAGTTGTAGGTCAGGAATGCGGCCGTCGCCGCCGCCAGCGCCGGGCGCAGGCCGTAGAGGACGCCCGCCGCCAGCACGGCCGACAGATAGACCACGCCCAGATCGACCCGCTCGAACGACTGGTCGAGCATGAGGGCCAGTCCCGTGGCGACCGCCACGAAAGCCGCGCCGATGGCGTAGCCGGGCCAGTCCGGCCGCCCCGGGCGACGCGGCGGCGGGGGCGCGGCGGCCTCGGTCGTCCGGTCGGTGACCACATGGATCGCCGCCCCGCGCGCCGACCGCAGCAGCTCGGCCGCCAGCGAGCGGCCGAACAGTTCGCTCAACCGGCTGTCGCGTCCCTTGCCCAGCACGATCTGGGTGACGTTGTTGCGGTGGGCGTAGTCCATGACCGCGCGCACCATGTCGTCGCCGCTCAGCGCCACGGCCCGCCCCCCCAGCTGTTCCGCCAGCTTCAGGGCGTCCGCAATGCGCGCCGCCCGCGTCGCGTCCGAGGCGGCCGCGCTGGGCCGGTCCACGTGCGCCACGGTCCAAGGCGCGTCCATCATCATGTCGGACAGCCGGCGCCCGGTGCGGACCAGATCGGCGGTCATGGCGTCGCCGCCGACCAGCACCAGGATCCGCTCGCCCGCCGCCCAAGGGCCCGACACCCCCTTTTCGCGCAGGGTGGCGACCAGCTGGTCGTCCACCGTCTGGGCCGCCCGCCGCAGCGCCATCTCGCGCAGGGCCGTCAGGTTCTCGACCTTGAAGAAATTCTCGGACGCCAGCCGCGCGGTCTCGGGCACATAGACCTTGCCCTCGGCCAGCCGCTTGCGCAGCTCCTCGGGGGTGATGTCCACCACCTCGATGTCGTCGGCCTTGGACAGGGCGCCATCCGGCACGGTCTCGCGCTGGCGCACCCCGGTGATGCGCAGGACGACGTCGGACAGGCTCTCCAGATGCTGGACGTTCAGCGTGGTCCAGACGTCGATCCCGGCCGCGAGGATCTCCTCGACGTCCTGCCATCGCTTCGGATGGCGCGAGCCCGGCACATTGGAGTGGGCGTATTCGTCGACCAGCAGAAGGTCTGGACGACGGGCCAAGGCACCGTCGATGTCGAACTCCATCAGGACACGGGATTTGTAGTCGATCGGCTGGCGCGCCATCACTTCCAGCCCGCGCAGCAGGCTTTCGGTCTCGCGCCGGCCGTGGGTCTCGACCACGCCGACAACGACATCGCCGCCCTCGGCCTTTCGGCGGCGGGCGGCGCGCAGCATTTCGTAGGTTTTGCCGACCCCGGGCGACATGCCCAGGAAAACCTTCAGCCGGCCCCGCTTTCGCGGGACCGGCCGGGTCGGATCGGTGGGGAACCCCTCGCTCAACTCAGGCGCCGGCCGGCGCCGGGAAGCGGGCGTCGAGCGCGCGGTTGGTCATGAGGACATTGACGTGCGGCTGGCCGATGAAGCCCAGAAGCGCGCCTTCGGTGTGCTGGCTGATCACGCGACGGATCTCCTCGACGGGCGCGCCCCGGGCCGCGGCGATGCGGGCGGCCTGACGCTGAGCGTATTCCGGCGAGATGTCCGGGTCGAGGCCCGAGGCGGAGGTCGTGACCGCGTCGGCGGGCACCGCGCCCGGACCGTCGGCGGCGCGGATGGCCGTCGCCGACTCCGCGACGCGCGTGGCCAGATCGGCGTTCAAAGGACCGTAATTGGAGCCCGAGGAGGCGGAAGCGTCATAGCCGTCGCCGGCCGCGGTCGGGCGCGGGTGCAGATAGCCGGCGCCCGCGAACGGCTGGCCGATCAGGGCCGAGCCGACCACGGTTCCGTCGGCACTCCGGACCAGGCTGCCGTTGGCTTGGTTCGGGAACACGGCCTGAGCCGCGCCGGTGACCAACAGCGGATAGCCGAGGCCGAGCAGCAGGGTGAAGAAGGCGACCGTCACGATCGCCGGGCGAAGGGAGCGGATCATCAGAAGGTCGCCTTCAGGCTGGCGACGGCGCGGCTTTCGTAGATCTGGCCGAAGTCGTGCTCGTCGGTGTCGTGGTAGCGGAGATCGACCGCCAAGGTGTCGGTCAGGGCCCAGGCCGCGCCGATGTTCCAGGTCGTGTAGTCGAGGTCGGAGGACAGCCACTGGCGGCCGACTGCGCCTGAGACGGTCCAGCGATCGGCCGGAGCAAAGGCGGCGTTGACCTCGGCATAGGTGGCTTCATCTTCCGAGGCGCCGAAGAAATCGGGCGACCAGAAGACGGCGGCGCCGACCGTGGCCGGACCGACCGCGCGCGAGGCAGCGGCTTTCAGCTCGACGTAGTCGTAGTCCAGCGCCTCGGGCTCGTCATACAGATAGCCGACGACGCCGAAATCCCAGTTGAAGCCGCCGGACTCGGGGCGGACGCCGGCGTAGACGTCGGCTTCGATCCCCGTGTCGTCATCGCCCGCGAACGAGACGTTCGAGGCCCAAGCGCCAGCGTAGAAGACGCCGCTGGTCATGTCGACGCCGGCCGAGATGGCCGCGTCCTCTTCCGTCTGGCTGACGCCCCGGAAAACGTAGTCCGAGACGACGGCGACGTTGGCCGACCATTGCGGGCCTTCGGCGTCCTGGGCCTCGGCATGGCTGGCGACGCCCCAGACGACCAGGGCCACCAGACAGGCGCCGGCGAACCAGACGTCGTTCGCGCCGGAGGCGCGGAAACGGGATTTGCGGGTCATGGATTGAACTTTCACGAGAGACATCGCGGTCACGCCAGGCCGAGGCCGGAGATGACCAGATCGATCAGCTTGATGCCGATGAACGGGGCGACCAGGCCGCCGAGGCCGTAGATCAGCAGGTTGCGGGACAGCAGCTTTCCGGCGCCGACGGCGCGGTATTTCACGCCGCGCAGGGCTAGCGGGATCAACGCCACGATGACCAGGGCGTTGAAGATCACCGCCGACAGGATGGCGCTCTCGGGGCTGTGCAGGCCCATGATGTTGAGCGCGCCCAGCGCCGGCAGGCCGACCACGAACATCGCCGGGATGATGGCGAAATACTTGGCCACGTCGTTGGCGATGGAGAAGGTCGTCAGGGCGCCGCGGGTGATCAGCAGTTGCTTGCCGACCTCGACGATCTCGATGACCTTGGTCGGGTCGCTGTCGAGGTCGACCATGTTGCCGGCCTCGCGGGCGGCCTGGGCCCCGGTCTGCATGGCGACGCCGACATCGGCCTGGGCCAGGGCGGGGGCGTCGTTGGCGCCGTCGCCGCACATGGCGACCAGCCGGCCCTTCGACTGTTCCTCGCGGATCAGGCGCAGCTTGTCCTCGGGCGTGGCTTCGGCGAGGTAGTCGTCGACGCCGGCTTCCGACGCGATGGCGGCGGCCGTCACCGGGTTGTCGCCGGTGATCATGACGGTGCGCAGGCCCATGCGGCGCAGGTCGGCGAACCGCTCCTTCACGCCCGGCTTGACCACGTCCTTCAGGTGGATGACGCCGACCAGAGCGTCGTCCTGCGTGACGGCCAGGGGCGTGCCGCCCGAGCGGGCGATACGGTCCACGGCGGCGCGGAACTCGGCCGGAGCCTTGCCTTCGTCGATGCCGAGCGACTTCAGGACCGCGTCGACGGCGCCCTTGCGCCAAGACGATTTGCCCGATTCGAGGCCCGACTGGCGGGTCACCGCGCTGAACGGGATGACCTTGGCGCCCGCGGGCTGCTCGATCACGACGCCGGCGTTGCGGCCCAGTTCGATGATCGAACGGCCTTCCGGGGTCTCGTCCGCCAGCGAGGCGGTGACGGCGGCGCGCAGGGCGGCCTCGGGACGCACGCCCGGAACCGGGATGACTTCGGTGGCCATGCGGTTGCCGAAGGTGATGGTGCCGGTCTTGTCGAGCAGCAGGGTGTCCACGTCGCCCGAGGCCTCGACGGCCCGGCCAGAGGTGGCCAGGACGTTGACCTTGAGCAGACGGTCCATGCCCGCGATCCCGACGGCGCTCAGCAGGCCGCCGATGGTCGTCGGGATCAGGGTGATGAACAGGGCGCCCAGCACGATCGGATCCAGCGATACGCCCGAATAGGCGCCCAGACCCAGCAGGGTCACGACCGCGATCAGGAACACCAGCGTCAGACCGGCCAGCAGGACCGACAGCGCCAGTTCGTTCGGCGTCTTCCTCCGGTTCGCGCCCTCGACCATCGCGATCATGCGATCGAGGAAGGTCGAGCCCGGGGCCGAAGTGATGCGCACCTTGATCCAGTCCGACACCACGGTCGTGCCGCCGGTCACGGCCGACCGGTCGCCGCCGGCCTCGCGGATCACCGGGGCGCTTTCGCCGGTGATGGCCGCTTCGTTGACCGAAGCCACGCCCTCGATGATCTCGCCGTCAGAGGCGATCACGTCGCCGGCCTCGACGAGGATGATCGAACCCACCGCCAGTTCATGCGCCGGGGTTGGAACCACGGTGCCAGTCTTGGGGTCGACGATCAGCTTGGCCTTGGTCGTCACGCGGGTAGCGCGCAAGGAATCCGCCGCCGCCTTGCCGCGCCCTTCGGCAACGCTTTCGGCGACGTTGGCGAACAGGACCGTTGCCCACAGCCATATCGCCAGCTGGATGGCGAAGCCCGCCGACTGTCCGGCGCCGATGGCCGCCGCCGCCGACATCGTGGCGAGCAGGGCCACGATCCAGGTGACGAAGATCACCGGGTTGCGCAGCAGGTGGCGGGGGTTGAGCTTGACGAAGGCCTCGCCCAGCGCGCGGCCGATCATGGCCCCGGTCAGGCCGCCAGCCAGCGAAGGCTGACGCGGTCGGTCGTCCGACAGGTCTTCAGGGTTTGCGAAGGTCATTTCAGGGTGTCCAGGTCACGCCCCGGCCGCACCGGCGAGCATCTGGAAGTGCTCGACGATGGGTCCGAGAGCGAGGGCGGGGAAGAACTGCAGCCCGCCCAGAATGAGGATGACGCCGATCAGCAGGCCGATGAAAAGCGGACCATGGGTCGGCAGGGTGCCGGCGGACGGCGCGAGCTTCGGCTTGGCTGCAAGCGCGCCGGCGATAGCCAGCACCGCCACGGCGGGCACGAACCGACCCATCAGCATGCCGAGGCCCAGCGTCGTGTTCCACCAAGGCGCATTGGCGGTCAGGCCGGCGAAGGCCGAGCCGTTGTTCGCGGCCGCCGAGGTGTAGCCGTACAGGATCTCGGACAGGCCATGCGGGCCGTCGTTGAGCAGGCCTTCTAGCGCCGTCGGGAAGACGGCGGCCACGGCCCCAAAGCCCAGGATGGCCAGCGGCAGGACCAGCACCGCGATCATGGCGAACTGGATTTCGCGCGCCTCGATCTTCTTGCCGAGATACTCCGGCGTGCGTCCAACCATCAGGCCGGCCACGAAAACCGCCAGCATGGCCATGACGACCATGATCGCGATGCCCGAGCCGATACCGCCCGGCAGGATTTCGCCCAGCTGCATCAGGAACATGGCCAGGCCGCCCGACAGGGGCATGGAGCTGGCGTGCATGGAGTTGACCGAGCCGTTCGAGGCGCCGGTGGTCGTGGCTTCCCAGACGATGGAGGCGGGAACGCCGAAGCGGACCTCCTTGCCTTCCATATTGAGAGGCTGCTCGATCCCGGCGGCGACGAGCGCCGGCGCAGGCCGGGTTTCGGCGGCGTACATGGCGGCGGTGGCGGCGGCCAGCAGCACAAAGGCGGCGACCACGAGAGCGCGGACGTCCTTTTGGGCCAGCACGCTGCGGCCGAAGGCGAAGAAGGCCGCCCAGCCGAGCACGTTGATCGAGACGGCCGTGATCAGATTGGTCAGGGCCGAGGGGTTCTCGAGCGGGTGGGCCGAGTTGACGTTGAAGACGCCGCCGCCGTTGATGCCGAGCTGTTTGATGGCCAGCTGCGACGCGGTCGGGAACAGGGAGATGGTCTGCTGGCCCCCCTCGACGCCGGTCGCGACGACCGAAGCCGACAGGCTCTGGACCACGCCCAGACCTGCCAGAACCAGCGCCAGGATCAGCGAGGCCGGCAGCAGCAGATACAGGGTCGTGCGGGTCATGTCGGCCCAGAAGTTGCCGACGCCCTCGCCCCGATTGGCGACGAAGCCGCGCGCCAAGGCCGCCGCGATCGCGGCGCCGGTGGCGGCGGACAGGAAATTCTGGACCGTCAGACCGGCCATCTGGCTGAAGGTCGACATGGTCGTCTCGCCGCCATAGCTCTGCCAGTTCGTGTTGGTCACGAAGCTGACGGCCGTGTTGAAGGCGAGATGCGGCGACAGGCCGTCGAACCCTTGCGGGTTCAACGGCAGGCCGCTCTGCAGGCGCAGCAGGCCATAAAGGACCAGGAAGCCGACGAGGTTGAAGGCCAGCAGGGCGCCGGCGTAGCCGAGCCATCCCTGGCTGCGGCTCGGGTCGACGCCCGAAGCCTTGTAGAAGACGCCTTCGACGGGCCGCAGGACCCGATCAAGCCAGGTCTTCTCACCATTCCAGACGCGCGACAGATAGATGCCCAGCGGCCATGCGATCAGCACGGACAGCCCGAGCGTAAGGGCAATTTCCGCCCAGCCTTGAAAAGTCATGACGGCGGCTCCCTAGAACCGCTCGGGCCGCAGCAGCGCCGCGACAATGTAGACGGCGACGGCGACCGCGCCGACGCCCCACAGGATGCCGACGATCATCGTCACACCCGCTTCAGGAAAAAGGCGAGCGCGGCGAAGGCCAGAAAGGCCCCGCCGCCGATCGCCAGAAACAGAACATCGGCCATGCCGATCGCCTCCGACTTGATGGAGACGGCACAAGGCTCCCGAACGGCGTAAGCGCGCCATTCGGGTTTTGTGACGGCGCATAAGGAAAACATAAGGGCGGGCGTCGCCGCTTACGCCGGCCTTATGCGGGCGCGGGCGATCCGCATGGCGCGCTTACGGGCGACGGGTGTGGAGTGACAACCTTCGAAAGGAGGTCCCCGTGACCCGCAATCATCTCCTCCGGCTTTCCACACGTCCGACGACCGCAAGCCGGCCCAGCGTCTGGCGGATGACCATGGACGTGCTGGGCCAGGCCTTCGGCGTGCGCCCGGAGACCCGCCGATGATGGCCGGCTATTGCTCCAGTCGTCACAGCCCGGCGACCGAAGGCCGCCGTCGTTACAACGTCGTCCCCCCGCGAATGGCTGGAGCATCTTCCTTCGATGGGGCGTGCACTCACACCTTCGCAAGCCGGCGAGCGGCCGAAAGGATCGCGGCGACGCTCCAGCGACCAGCGGACTGGCTGGGAGGCCGCCGATGATCGACCTCCCTCCTCCGCCGCCGGGCATCGTGATCGAGCGCCTCGGCGAACTCTGGCGGGTCACGCGATCCGACGGACTGTTTGAAGGCGTCTTCGTGGACCGCCAGCTTGCCTTGCGCGAAGCGGCCAATGAACTCGACGCTCATGGCCCGGCTCGGGATTCACCTCCGCCAACCCGGCTTCCGAGCTAAATATCCAGCTGCTCGGATAGCTCCAAAGAGTGCTGTCAACTTAACTCCAAGAGCTGGCTGAGTAACACCAGCATCGACCTCACGACGCGGCTGCTTGCCAAGCTTGGTGCGCGGCAGATCGGAACTCCCGCAACGTGGCCCGGCTGGTCAGATGACGCTGGGTGTAGAAGGTGTTGTAGATGGCGGCGTGAGTGGTCAGGAACCGCTGCGCCGACCCTTGCGACTTGAAACCCAACATTTGTCGCTCCCGCTTTCGGATCGGCAGATGCGAGTTCTCAATACGGTTCTCCTGCAGCCGACCGGGCCGATGGAGCCCGAGCACACCCAGCGTTTCGGCTGCCGTGACATATGACCGAAGTCCATCTGTTGTGATGGTCTTCGGCTTAACTGTCGGATCACGCAGGAGCTTTGTCAGGAATAGAGTCGCCGCGGCTGCATCTCGCCGCCTATGGACGGTCGTGCCCAAGACCTCGCCCTCGTCATCAACCGCGCGCCAAAGGTACATGTGCTTGCCCTCAATCCGACTGACCATCTCATCGAGATGCCATCGGGCCGAAGGCGCCGGCCGCCGCCGCTTCAGGTTCTTGGCTATCTTAGGTCCGAACTTTCGGGTCCAGCTCCGAATGGCCTCGTACGAGACGTCCACGCCCCGCTCAGCCAAGATCTCCTCGACGTCTCGAAAGCTCAGCGAGAAGCGAAAGTATAACCAAACCGCTTGGCGGATCGTAGCCGGCTTATGCCGATGACGCTTGGAACAAATTTTTCCCATAACCCTCTGTCCCACATCACCTTTTGGCTAAACAGTGGAGACGAGTTGTCGTTGGACTGACAGCACCTTCCGGGCGGTACAGTGGTTCGCTTCTACCGTCGTCTATTGAGGCGCGGTCACGCAGGTCTGGTCGCCGTTATTGCTCTCAAGTCCGATATCAGCGAGCGAAACAGCGAGCGGACCCGGTGTACGCAGCGAAAATGG
This sequence comes from Brevundimonas kwangchunensis, assembly GCF_039523815.1. Lineage (NCBI taxonomy): Bacteria > Pseudomonadati > Pseudomonadota > Alphaproteobacteria > Caulobacterales > Caulobacteraceae > Brevundimonas > Brevundimonas kwangchunensis. The sequence goes on from NZ_BAAAGA010000006.1 coordinate 26,406, forward strand.
CGCCTCGATCGTCGTGACCCCTGAACGCGCGACATCGAAACACCCGAGGCGGATGCGCAGACGTCTCCATACCCCGGTAGGAAACTTTTCGATCACCGATGCGATGTCCAAACGCTCGCGTCCGAATCCGATCTCGACCGCCCCCGAAGGCGGTGCGTCGAGACGGATCGAAAACGCCAGCACCATGTCGCCGTTGCGCTGGCGCGACAGATCGATCGCTGGCCCTGTGATAAGCGCCTCGCCCGGACCGCTGAACGTCAGCGCCATCGCGCTTTCCTGCGCAGCGCCGTCCGTCGAGCGCACCCGCAGCGTCTCGCGCGGGCTGGTCGCCGCCAGCAGCGTGCCGACGCGACTGTCACCGCCCTCGTCCCGCAGCATCAACGACCAGGGAGCCTGCACCCGGCCATCGGCGAAGTAACCGTCGACGTTGGTACGGCTCGCAGCCACGCCGGGGTCCTCGGACAGCGGTCCGGTCCGGGCCGGCGCCGCATAACTGAGTCCATAGCCATAGGCGAACTGCGGCGCGTATCCGACGTCGCCCACGTTCAGGACATCTTGCCCGGCGCTGCGCGGCCAGGAAAACGACAGTCGGCCGGTGAAGTCGAACGGCGCGCGCCCGTTCGGTCCCGCCACCAGAACGTCGGCGACGCCGGCCCCTTCCGTGCCCGGCAGCCAGGCGGCGACAAAGGCATCCGAACTGTTGATCTCGGGATTGGTCCATAGCGGCCGCCCGCTGAGGAAGACGGACACCGTCGGAATGCCCGCCGCCCTGAAGCGGCGCAGCAGCTCCAGCGGTCCCTCCGGCTGGAAGTCGAGGGTTTCGATGTCGCCCTGAAACTCGGCGTAGGGCGTTTCGCCGAACACCACGATCGCCACGTCCGGTCGGGTTTCCCACGAACCGTCCGCGCTCAGCTCGGCCGTCCCGCCGGCGGCCTTCACCGCCGCGTCCAACCCCGCCCAGATCGAGACCCCGCCGGGGAAGTCGGCGTTGGTGGTGTCCGCGCCCTGCCACGAGACCGTCCAGCCGCCGGACGCCTGACCGATCGAGTCGGCCGCCTCGCCCGCCACCAGCACCCGCGCGCCCGGCCGGATCGGCAGCACGCCCTCGTTCTTCAGCAGCACCAGCGACTTGCGCACCGCCTCGCGCGCCAGGGCCCGGTGGGCGGCGGAGCCGAGGATGTCCGCGCGCCCCTCCAGCGACCGGTCCCGGTCGAAGACGCCCAGCTTGAGCTTGACCCTCAGGATGCGGCGCACGGCGTCGTCGATGCGCGCCGCCGGGATCTCGCCCGACCGCGCCTGCGCCAGGGTGTTGACGTACAGACCGCGCCAGCTGTCGGGGGCCATGAACATGTCCAGGCCGGCGTTGATCGCCTCCGGACAGCTTTCGTTGTTGCAGCCAGGGATCTGGCCGTGGGCGTTCCAGTCCCCGACGACGAAGCCCTCGAAGCCCATCCGGTCCTTGAGCACATCGGTCAGCAGCGAGCGATTGCCGGTGATCTTGACCCCGTTCCAGCTCGAGAAGGACGCCATCACCGTCAGGACGCCGGCGTCGATCGCGGGCACATAGCCCTGGGCGTGGATGGCGATCAGCTCGGATTCCGGGATCGCCGCATCACCCTGGTCGACGCCGTTGGTCGTGCCGCCGTCGGCGAGGAAATGCTTGGCCGAGCCGGCGATCCGGTCGGGGGCCAGCGGCCGTCCGTCGGCCAGCACGCCCTGCAGGCCGCGCGTCATCGGTCCGGCGTAGCTGGTGACGATCTCGGGATGCTCGCCATAGCCCTCATAGGCCCGGCCCCAGCGATCGTTGCGGGGCACGGCCAGGGTCGGGCCGAAGGTCCAGTCCGCGCCCGAGGCCGCCACCTCCTGCGCCGTCGCCGCGCCGATCCGCTCGATCAGGTCCGGGTCGCGCGTCGCGCCCAGGCCGATGTTGTGCGGAAACAGGGTCGCGCCGACGATATTGTTGTGGCCGTGCACGGCGTCGATGCCGAACATCAGCGGGACGGCCGCGCCCGAACGCGCCGCGGCGGCGGCGCGAAACGCCTGCGACAGGGCGACCCAGTCGGCCAGCGGCGCCCGCTCGTTCCCGGACGGCGCGGAGTTGCCGCCGGCCAGGATCGAGCCGATCGGATAGGTGGCGAGATCGGCCGGCGTGATTGAGCCGATGTCGGCCTGGATCAGCTGGCCGACCTTCTCCTCGATCGTCATCCGCGCCAGCAGGGCGTCGATCCGGGCCTCGGTCGCGGCGTCGGTGATCGTAGCGGGGCTGGCCGCGACCGGCCATGCGGCAGGATCGGCGACCGCCGCGGCAGGGTCGGTCGCCTGCGCCGCCAGCGGCGCGCATCCCGAGAGAACGGCCGCCAGGGCGACGGCGGAAAGAAGCGTTCGGCGGGACGCGGACATGCTCGACCTCGAAACGGGAAAGAGATGGCGGTCCGAGCCAAAGGCCGGACCGCCTCAAGGCTCGGGAGACTAGAAGTTGGCGCGCAGACGCAGGCCCGCGGTCCTCGGCTGGTTCAGGAACAGGACGTTGACGACCTGATCGGAGACCAGTTGCTTCTCGACGACCGTTTCGTCGAAGACGTTGTTCACATAACCCTCGATCCGGTATCGGCCGCCCGACGGCTCCCAGCCGGCCCCCAGGTTGACCGTGACATAGCCTTCCTGACGTCCCCAGAAGCCGCCCTGACGCGCGTCGGTGCTGCGCAGGAACGGACTGGCGAGAGGTGCGGTCGGATCCACCGTGGCCCCGGCCATTGAGGCCTTGAAGGCGTCGTAGGCCGCCTGGCCCGCCGCGTCCGCCGGTCGGGCCGTAAACTGGATGACCGGCAGTTCATTGTAAATGCTGAGATAATAGGACGACCGATAGTTCGCGAGCAGGTGGAAATCCGCCCGACCGCCGAACAGGTCGATCGTCTGCTGCAAGTGGGCGTTGAGGTTGACTTTCGACACGTTGGGCAGCTCGTTTCCGCCGATATCGATGTTGAAGTTGGGCGTTCCATCCCCGTAATCCGTACCCCGGGTGTCCGTCAGGACGCCGTTGTCGGCCCGCGCGTCGATGTAGGCGCCGATCAGGTCGAGGCGCATGCCGAACGGCAGGCTGAACCTGGTTTCCAGCTCGAAGCCGCTGATGGTGGACTGGGCGACGTTGATGTTCTGCTGGGAGAAGCCGGCGCTCGCGCCTCCAGGCCCGGTCCCCAGCGACACCAGCGTCTGGAAGACCTGGTCCGCATAGTCGTAGTGGAAGACATTGGCGTTGACGTCGACGCGGCCGAAAGCCGGACGGAAGGTGTTCTTCACGCCCGCTTCGTACAGTGTCACCGACTCTGGCGCGAAGGTCGGCGCGGTCGACACGCCGTTCACGACGATGGTGTCGTTGAACCCGCCGGACTTGTGGCCCGTGGAGACGGTTCCGTAGAACAGGTGATCCGGCGTCAGGTCGTATTCGAAGCCGACCCGATAGTCCTTGAACGAGTCCTCGTACGACCCGACCTGCTCCCCCGGAGCCGAGATCTGGAAGAAGCTGTGCTGGCCGTTGGCCGGACAGACCTGGCCGCCATAGGAGGGCTGGGTGTCGGGACGGTTGACACAGGTGCCGTTAGGCCGCGAGCCGTCGGCGACGCCGGCGATCTGCTGCAGGAAGGTGTCGCGGGCGCCAGGACTGAAGGCGCCCAGGAAATACTGCGCGGCCTGCTGGTTGTTTCCGGGGGTCGGCGGGGCATAGGTCGATCGCCCGGTGAAGATCGGACGGAAGCCTTCGGTACCAAGGCGCGTGGTGAAGCAACACCCGAAGCCTTCCGAGCCGAGGCCCAGCGACCAGTTGCCGCCGATGCCGCGACGGGACTTGTTCTCTTCCGTGTAGCGGAAGCCGCCCTTCAGCCGCAGCTGGTCGGTGACCGGCCAGGTGATGTCGAAATAGGCCGCGAACGAGTCGGACTGGACATCCGGGAAGGTGAACTCGGTGCCGGAGTAGAACTGTCCCTTGTCGACCACGGACAGGAAGCCGACCTGCTGCTCTTCCTTGAAGTAGAACAGGCCGGTCGACCACACGGTGTCCGAACCCGCCGACGATGACAGCCGCAGTTCGTGAACATCGGATTCCGACAGGGTCAGCCAGTACTGGGTGCCGAAATTGTCGTAGTCGACGTCGGCCGCGCCATAGCCGGGACGGACCACGCCCTCGCTGGCGGCATTGACCTGGTAGTAGTCCACGCTGCGCCGGCTGGCGATGTACTCCAGCACGGCCGGCCCGAAATCGTAGGACGCGTTCAGCGCCAGACCCCAGTTGTCATTCTCGACCAAGCCCTGCGGGCCACGGTAGAGGACCTCGCGCAGCTCAAGCTGATCGGGCGTTCCGCCGCCGACGAGACCGTTTCGGATATTGGTGGCGGGATAGCCGGTGCCGCGCTCGGATTCGAAATCGCCCATGAGGCTCAGGCGGAAGCGGTCGTTGGGCTGCCACAGATAGGTGGCGCGGGCCGAGAACAGCTGCTGCTCGCCGGTCGGATCCAGGCTCTGGTCATTGCCGACATTCTCGTAGGCGGTGCCGCGATCGACGCCGTAGACCGCCAGGCGCAGCGCCTGATCGTCGCCGATCGGCAGGTTGACCGCGCCCTCGTAACCTACGGTGTCGAGGGTGCCGACTTCCCCCTGCCCGAAGCCCTCATAGGAGCCGAGACGCGGCATGTTCGGAATGATGTTCAGCGTGCCCGCGACCGCGTTGCGGCCCCGCAGCGTGCCCTGCGGCCCCTTGGCCACCTCGACGCGCGCAAGGTCGAAGAACAGGCCGCCGAGGCCGCGCGGACGCGGCAGATAGATGCCGTTCAGGTGCGTGGCCGCCGACGGGTCGCCCAGCTCGGTGTTGTTCGCCGTGCCGACGCCGCGGATGTAGATCTGGACGTTGCCCTCCTGATTGGAGATCGACAGGCCCGGAATGGCCGACTGCAGATCCTCGATCTGGTCGATGCCGACCGCGCGCAGATCGTCGCCGGAGATGGCTTGGGCCACGCCTGCATAGTTCTGCAGCGTCTGCTCGCGGCGTTCGGCCGTGACCACGACCTCGCCCAGCTCGGCGGTTTCGTCCTGCGTCTCCGGCGTCTCGGGCGCGGGCGCCGTCTGGGCCCATGCACCGCCGGCGCTGACGGCCAGTGACGCGCAGCCAAGCAGAAGCGAACGTTTGAACGTGGTCATTGTCTTCCCTCCCGTGGACCCCGTTCGTCGGGGTTCCAGCTCACCGACCCGCCAAGGCGCGCCTGTTTCCTCAAGGCAGACTGTTCACGTTTGACAGCGCTGTCAATCGGATTTGACAGCGCTGTCATCAACGATCTTCAGCTTGGGGGCCGGGTCGAGAGCCGGTCGATCAGCGCATAATCGACCCGCTCGGCATGGCCCTGCTGGCCAGCGGAGGGCGGCAGCAGCAGACGGGTCGCCGCCGCCGCCATCTCCGCCACCGGCTGCCGGATCGTGGTCAGGGGCGGCGTGCTCAGCATCGCGCTCGGCGTGTCGTCGAACCCGCACACCGCCAGCGCCGCCGGCGTCGCCACGCCCAGCGCCGCTGCCGCGTTCAACACGCCCAGCGCCATGTCGTCGTTGCTGGCGAAAATCGCCGTCGGCCGCTCGGGCCGGCCGAGTATGGCCGTCCCTGCCCTGCGTCCGGAGTCGAAGGTGAAATCGCCCTCGACGACCAGGCCGGGGTCGACCTCCAGACCATGGCGCGCCATCGCCGCCTCGAACCCCTCGCGCCGCTTGCGGCTGGCCGCATAGCTGCCCGGCCCGGCGATGAAGCCGATCCGGCGATGCCCCAGCGCGATCAGGTGGGCGGTCATGTCGGCCGCGGCCTGCCGGTCGTCCATGAAGACCCGCATGCCCCGGTCCAGGTCGATCTCCGCCCCCAGCCTCACGAACGGCGTGCCGTTCCGCTCCAGGACATCGAGCACGCGCGGGTCATCGGAATTCGGTGGCGTCAGCAGCACGCCGTCGGGCTTCAGCGAGCGCAGCAGGGCCAGCAGCCACGTCTCCAGGCTCGGCGATCCGTAGTCCACCAGCTCGACCATCAGGTGGTAGCCGGCCTTGCGGCACTCGACGAGCGCGCCGTACTCCAGCCGGCTCAGATAGTCGTTGCCCCGTCCGCTGCGCCAGTGCTCCAGCGTCAGCTCGGCGTCCACGAACGCTGCGATCAGATACGAGGACGCGCCTGCCAGACTGCGCGCCGACAGATTGGGGCGGTAGTCGAGCGTCTCGACCGCCGCCAGCACCTTGGCCTGCAGTTTCGGACTGACGTTCGGCCCGCGGTTCAGCACGCGCGACACGGACTTTATGGAGACGCCGGCAAGGGCGGCGACATCGTAGATCGTCGCGGTCATCGTGTTCGCCGTCTCCCCCGGGCGGGATCCGAAGGGCCGCCGTCGGCCGACGATATGCGGTCTCCCGCCCGCTTCGCGCAAGATTTCGCTCGCCCGGCCGGGCGACATTGGCCAATGTCCCGACGATGAAGGCTGTCCAGGACTTCGAGGGCGGTCCCGCAACCCCCGTCAGCGCAGGCTTCATCGCCAGCCTGACGCTGGCCTACGTCGGCGCCTTCATCGCCTTCGTTCCCCTGCTGTCCCTGCTCGTGCCGCTTCAGGCCCAGGCGCTCTCGCCGGCGGACAAGGTCGGCCTGCTGAGCCTCGTCACCCTGTGGGGCGCCGTGGTCGCCAGCGGCGCCAACATGGTCGTCGGCTGGGCCAGCGACCGCACCCGGCACCGTCTGGGACGTCGCCGACCGTGGATTTTCGCCGGCCTCGCCGGCGTCCTCCTCGCCTATGCGCTCATCGCCCTGGCCGCCAGCCCCGTCCTGCTGCTGGCTGGCGTCATGCTGTTCCAACTGACGTTCAACATGATGTTCGCCCCGCTGACCGCCGTCCTCGCCGACCGCGTGCCCGATCGCCAGAAGGGCCGGGTCGCGGCCTTCCTCGGCCTCGGCGCGCCCATGGGTGCCGCCAGCGGCGTGCTGATCACCGCCCCACTGTTCGCCGGCGCCGCCGAACGGATGACCGTCCTCGGCCTGCTGGTCGTCGCCTGCCTCACGCCGTTCCTCCTGACCTGTCGCGAGCCCCCGGCCGCCGCCGTCCGCGAGCGACGGCCCTGGGCCCTGCCCCGCCTGTCGGCCGATTTCGGCTTCGCCTGGATTTCGCGCTTCTGTCTCCAGATCGCGGCCAGCATCGTGAACGCCTACATGCTCTTCTACCTGGCCGACCACGCCGGATACGCCGACCAGTTCCCGGGCTCGACGGTCGAGAGCGGTCTCGCCCGGCTCATCGCCCTGTCCACGGTCCTGGTCGTCGTCTCCGGCTTCCTCGGCGGCCTCGCCTCCGACCGCTTCAACCAGCGCAAGGGCTTCATCCTGCTGGCCGCGGGCCTGATGGCCGCCGGTCTTGCGGTCTTCGCCCTCTGGCCGACCTGGCCCGGACCGCTGGTCGGCTACAGCCTCTACGGCGTCGGCTTCGGCCTCTACACCACGGTCGACGCCGCGCTGGTGGCGCAGGTCCTGCCCTCGCGGCGGGACACCGCCCGCGACCTCGGCATCATGAACCTGACCAACACCCTGCCCGCCGTCCTCGCCCCCCTGCTGGCCCTCGTCGCCCTCGGCCCGGACCGTCAGGACTGGCCCCAGCTGATGGGCGTGGTCGCGGTAACGGCCCTGCTCGGCGGGCTGGCGGTGCTGGGCGTGCGGCGGGTGCGCTGACACCAGAGTTGTCCGGCCGATCCGCGATCCGGCTTGACGGACCCGCCGGCGCCCTGTTGCCCTCCCCCTCCGATTGTCCCCGAGGGTCGCGATGTCTCACCGATCTGTCCGGCCCGGCCTGTTCCGCCTGCTGCTCGCCGCCCTCCTTCTGGCCCTCGCTGCGCCCGCCATCGCCTCGGCCGCGGATCGCCCCACGGCGCAGCAGGCCGCCGCCGCCATGGGCCGGGGCTTCAACCTCGGCCAGATGTTCGACAACGACCAGCATGCGCCCACGCTCGCGGTCGCCCGGCCCAAGATCGACGCCTACTACGCCCGCGGCTTCCGCACCGTCCGGATCCCCGTCACCTGGACCGAGCCGGTCGGCGGAACGACCCTGGCCGATCCGGACACCGGCGCGCTGGATCCGGCCTCGCGCCGTCTTGCCGAGCTGACGGCGGTGATCGACTACGCCCTCGCGCAGCCCGGCCTGCATGTGGTCCTCAACGCCCACCACGAGGTCCGGCTGAAGGACGGCGGCCGCGCCGACGTCCTGGCCCGCCTCTGGGCCGACCTCGCCGTTCGGTTCGGCGATCGCGACGGCCGCCTGATCTTCGAGATCCTGAACGAGCCGCATCTCAGCAACAAGGAGCCCATGGCCCCCGCCACCCTGCGCGCCATGACCGGCGGAGCCTACGACGCCATCCGCGCGGCCGACCCCCGACGCCTCGTCGTCATCGGCGGCAACCAGTGGTTCGGCGCCCACGAGATGGCGGCGACCTGGCCCGATCTGGAGGCCGTCGGCGGCGGCCGGGACGTCTACGTCATGGCGACCTTCCACCACTACAATCCGTGGACCTTCAACGGCGACAACCAGGGCGACTACGCCGACCCGTGGACCGACGAAGATATCTCTGGCCCGATGCGGGTAATGGCGAACTGGGCCGCGACGACCGGCGGCGGCATGCCGGTCTTCATCGGCGAGTGGGGCGTGGGCTGGAAGAGTCGGCTGGCGACCATGGACTGCAACAACGTGCGGCTCTGGTACAGCCGTTTCGATGCGGTCCACGCAAGTGCCGCCGGGATGCCGACAACGGTCTGGGACGACGGCGGCTGGTTCCAGCTCTTCGACCACGACCTCGCGGACTTCTCCAGCAACCTGATCGACTGCATCGACGGTGCCTGTGTGTGGTCGAACGCCGACCGGTACAACGAGGCGTGTATGCCCACCGATTGAGATCAAAGGGCTCTTACATCGCGATGCGGCGGCGGAGCCGCAGGTTGATCCGAACCTGGCTCGTCCGCTGACGCAAGAGCCGGCGGGCCTCATGACGGACGCCAAGTCTGCACCGTGAGCACTGCCTCACGAGGAGCGGGCAGCACCATATCGACCGCAGAGCAGACGCTGGACTTACGCCGAGTTCACTTTGAATGCGTCGCGTCCTGAGCGCTGTCAGGTTAACTGCGCTAGCGCACAACTGGACCTACCCCAGCCACCTCAGGCGGTCGCGGCCACCCATGCCGCATCGGCTCCGGCGCGAAACTGGCGAAGAGTCGGGCGGCTGATGAGATGTCGCTGGCTGTAGAAGGTGTTGTAGACGCTGGCATGGGTGGTGAGGAAACGCACCGCCACGGCCCTCCCCCGCACATCCCCAAGGCTTCAGCCCGTCACCTCCAGACGCGCACCATATTGCGCGTGGCCGTGTCAGAGGTAGCGACAGCCGTTACGGCTCATGTTATATAATAACAATGACCCAACATGCGTCCTTCTCCACCGCCGGCTTCTTCAATCAAGAGATGGCGGACGCCTATGATCGAAGGAATGCGGGGCTGAATCCCATTTCGGACAGCCTGCACTTCCTGATGCGGCTGACCTTGGCCGATCTGGCCGACGATGCGCGGGTGCTGTGCGTGGGCGTCGGGACGGGGGCGGAGATCCTGTCGCTGGCGCAGGCCAGGCCCGGCTGGTTCTTCGTGGGCGTCGATCCCTCGGCCGAGATGCTCGGCGTCGGCCGTTTCCGGCTGGAGCAGGCCGGGGTGATGGACCGGTGCGAGCTGGTGCAGGGCTATGTCGAGGATGTCGCCGATCAGGGCTTCGACGCGGTCGTCAGCCTGCTGGTCGCCCACTTCATCAAGCGCGAGGACCGGCCCGACTTCTACGCCGCCATCCACGCGCGCCTGAGGCCCGGCGGCCGGTTCGTCAGCGCGGAGATCAGCGGCGATCTCGACGCCCCTGAATTCTCCGCCATGCTGGAGGACTGGAAACAGGTCCAGACCCTGATGGGCGCCACACCGGACTCGCTGGCGAAACTGCCGGACATGATGCGCGACGTGCTTGGCGTTGTGTCGGTGGCGGAGACCGAGGCCCTGTGGCGACAGGCCGGCTTCGCCCTCCCCATCCCCTTCTTCCAGGCCTTCATGATCCGGGGCTGGCACGCCGTCCGGTGAGCGATCAGGCCTGATCCTGCGGCACCGGCTTCTCCTCCGGCTCGGACTCCTCCGTCCGGTCCCGGAACAGGGCGGCGCGGGCCAGAAGGATCAGGGTCACGGGCGTGGTCACGGTCAGAAAGACGGCGATCAGCGCCTCGCGCGGCAGCCAGCGTCCGTGGGCCGAGCCGAAATAGAGCCAGGACGCGAACAGGATCAGCGCCATGCCCAGCGTCGCCCCCAGCGTGGGCGCGTGGACGCGATCGTAGAACGACCCCAGCCGCACCAGACCGAAGGCGCCCAGCAGGGACAGCCCCGCTCCGCCCACGACCAGCACGGCGATCAGGATGGCGGCCCAGTCGGGCAAGGATGCGAGGCTCATTCGATCACCTCGCCGCGCATCAGGAATTTGGCCAAGGCCACCGTGGCGGCGAAGCCCAGCATGCCGATGATCAGCGCCGCCTCGAAATACAGGTCGCTGCCGGTGCGGATGCCGAACACCACGGCGATCAGCATGCCGTTCAGATACAGGGTGTCCATGCCCAGGATGCGGTCCTGCGCGCGCGGTCCGCGGATGATGCGGAAGGTCGCGCAGACCAGCGCCAGTCCCAGCAGGATCAAGGCGGCGGTCAGCCCCAGATCGAGGATCCGCGCGCTCATTCGAAGATCTCCATCAGCAAGCTTTCGTACCGGTCCTTGATGGTCCGGACCCAGGTCTCCTCGTCCACCAGATCCAGCACGTGCATCAGCAGGCGGCCGCGCGCGCGGTCGTACTCGACCCACAGGGTGCCCGGCGTGCTGGTGATGATGATGGCCAGCACGGCCAGCGCGTAGCGGTCCTTCAGGTCCAGCGGAATATGGATGAAGCCGGAGACCCGGTCGGCGCGCCGCCCGGCAAGGATTTGCGCCACGGCGATGTTCGAGCGGATGACATCGACGACCACCCGCCCGGCCAGCTTCAGGATCGCGCCCGGCGCCCGCACGCGGATGGGATCGATCCGCATGGCCCGCATGACCTGAGGCGCCGCCAGCGCCATCAGCAGACCCAGCGCCAGCGATGGCGGCGCCAGGCTGGAGCTGAGCAGCACCGAGGCGCAGAACAGGCCCAGCGAGAGCAGCGGATGCGGAAGCAGCGCCCTCATCGGCCCTCTCCCGTCAGCACCGCCCCGATATAGGCCCCCGGATCGGCCAGCCACGACGCCGTATGGTCGGCGTAGGCCAGCACGGTCTCGCCGAAGATCGACATCAGCACGCAGGCGCCCAGCAGGCCCGCGATGCCCACGAACTCCCCTGCCCCGACGACCAGCGGCGGCGCCGTCTCGTCCCGCGTCCAGATCGCGCCGACGCCCAGACGGGTCAGGCTGATCAGGGCGCCGAGGCTCGACACCGCCAGCATGGCCACGATCGCCCAGCCTCCGGCGGTGTCCGCCGCGATCAGCGCGCCCATCATCGCCACCTTGCCGATGAAGCCGGCCAGCGGCGGCAGGCCGGCGATCATCAGCGCGCAGACGATCACGGCCCCGCCGAGGGCGGCCACGGCGGCCGGGATGACCAGACCGGGATCGTTGCGTTCGGTGTCGTCAAACGGATCCTTGTACTCGTCGTCGAACACGGCCTTGTGGGCGTCTCCGCCGGCGTCACGGCCGCGCTCGAGGATTTCGGCGACGAGGAACAGGGCCGCGCAGGCCAAGGTCGAGCCGGCGAGATAGTAGAGCGCGGCGCCGAGGCTGGCGATCCCGCCTCCCCCCACGACGGCCAGCAGGGTGCCGGACGAGACCATCACCGCGAAGGCGGCGGCCCGCACCAGATCCCGCGCGCCCAGCATACCGAACACGCCGAACAGCATGGTCGCCAGTCCGGCCGTCAGCAGCCAGTCGTCGCCGAAGCCCGCCGAGGCTCCGGCATCCGGCGAGAAGGTCAGGGCGCTCAGCCTCAGGATCACATAGACCCCGACTTTGGACAGGATCGCCAGCATGGCTGCGGCCGGGGCGCTGGCCGCCGAATAGGTCGGGGCCAGCCAGAAGCCCAGCGGCCAGGCCGCCGACTTGATCAGGAAGGCCACCGCCAGAATGGCCGCGGCGACATGGAACAGGCCGCGGTCGCCAGCGGCGATGGCCGGCACCTTCGTCGCCAGATCCGCCATGTTCAGCGTCCCGGTCAGGCCGTAGATCAGCGCCACCCCGACGAGGAACAGCAGCGACGCCGTCAGGTTGACCGCGATGTAGCCGAGGCCCGCCCGCACCCGCGTCTCGCCCGATCCGTGCAGGACCAGTCCATAGGACGCCGCCAGCATGATCTCGAAGAAGACGAACAGGTTGAACAGGTCGCCGGTCAGCAGCGCCCCGTTGACGCCCATCACCAGCAGCAGGAACAGGGCGTGGAAACGCGGCCCGGCCCGGTCCCAGCGCGCCAGCGAGAAGATCAGGGCGCACAGGCCCAGCACGCCGGTCAGCGCCACCATCAGCGTCGACAGCCGGTCCGCGACCAGCACGATGCCATAGGGGGCCGCCCAGTCGCCGAGCCGGTAGACCCGCGCCACATCCCCGCCGTCCGCCGCACCCGTCGCGCTCTCGTGGATCAGCAGTCCCGCCATCACGAGGATGGCCGTCATGGCCGCGAGGCTGACGACGCCCTTCACGATGCGTCGGCGCTCGTCGATCAGCAGCATGCCGGCGGCGACCACCAGCGGCAGGACGATGGGTCCGATGATCAGATGTTCGAGCCAGTCGGTCATGCGCCCGGCTCCTCGCCATCGACGTGGTCGCTGCCGGTCGCGCCCCGCGCGGCCAGAAGCACCACCAGGAACAGGGCGGTCAGGGCGAAGCTGATGACGATGGCGGTCAGCACCAGCGCCTGTGGCGTCGGATCGTCGTACAGGGCCGGGTTCTCGAGACCGGATGCGGTGACCGGCGGCGCGGCGATCTTCAGGCGGCCCATGGAGAAGATGAAGATGTTGACCGCATAGGACAGCAGGCACAGCCCCATGATCACCTGGAAGGTGCGCGGTCGCAGCAGCAGCCAGACGCCGGACGCGCCCAGCACGCCGATGGCGAGAGACAGGACGATCTCGATCATGCCGGATCCTCCGCCTTCTCCACCGCGGCGGTCTGTCTGGCCTTCCTCAGCGACTGGTGCGCGAGGGCGACCAGCATCATCACCGTGGCGCCGACCACGAGGATGACCACGCCCAGATCGAACACCACCGCACTGGCGATGGGGACACGGCCCAGCAGCGGCAGGTCGGCGTACTGGAAGGCCGAGGTCAGGAACGGGCGTCCGAACACCCACGCCCCTGCCCCCGCGACCGTGGCGATCAGCAGCCCCGAGCCGATCCAGATGGCCGGACGGATTTCCAGCCGGTCTTCCACCCAGCGCGCGCCGGACGCCATGTATTGCAGCACGAAGGCCACCGACAGGGCGATGCCGGCCGCGAAGCCGCCGCCCGGCAGGTCGTGCCCGCGCAGGAACAGATGCACCGCCAGCAGGATGACGAACGGGAACATCCAGCGCATGACGATCTGCGGGACCAGCATGGTCTCCTTCAGCGTCTCGCCCTCGGGCCGGTCGTCACGACGACGATCCGCGGCCGCCTGCACCCGCTTCTGCTTCGGTTGCGGCAGGCTGTCCTCGTAGGGCCGGAACCGGCGGAGCAGGACGAAGACCGTCAGACCCACGATGCCCAGCACGGTGATCTCGCCGAAGGTGTCGAACGCCCGGAAGTCGACGAGGATGACGTTGACCAGATTGCGCCCGCCGGCCGAGTCATAGGCCTGCTCGACATAGAAGCGCGACACGCCGTCCAGCAGCGCCGGGCGGGTCATGACCGCCCACGACGCAGTGGCGAGGCCCAGCCCGACCACAGCGGCGATGATCAGGTCCACGCGCCGACGCAGGCGCGCGCGGCGCTCCTGACGATCGGTCGCCCGGATCGACTCCAGCCGCTTGGGCAGCCAGCGCAGGCCGAGCAACAGCAGCACCGTGGTGACGATCTCGACCAGCAACTGCGTGATGGCCAGATCCGGCGCCGACAGCCACAGGAAGGACAGGCAACTGGCCAGCCCCGCCCCGCCCATCAGAACCACGGCGGCCAGACGGTGATACTTGGCCTGCCATGCCGCGGCGATGGCGCAGGCGCCTCCGACCGCCCACAGCAGGGCGAAGGCGACGTCGGACATCGCCGGGGCGGTCAGCGCCGGAGCCGCGACAGAGAACCCTCCGGAGGCCAGACCCGCGACGCCCGCCGCCACGACGGAGACCAGGATGATGGTCCGCAGCTGCTGCTGCACCCCCTTGGCGCCGAAGATTTTCTGGCCCGCTTCCGCAGTGCGGAAGACGCCGGTCATGGTCTTCTCGAACAGATAGCCGCCGTTCAGCCAGCGCGCGCGCAACGGACCGCCGCTGGTGTTGACGTTGATGCGCTTGCCCAGCAGCACATAGAGGCCGATCCCGACCATCAGGGCGATGACGCTGAGCAGCAGCGGCAGGTTGAAGCCGTGCCAGATCTTCAGGCTGTAGTAGGGCAGGTCGAAGCCGACCACCGACACGGCCGCGCTGCGCAGGAACGGGCCGACCGTCAGGGCCGGGAAGATGCCGACCACCAGGCACAGCAGGACGAGGATCTCGACCGGCCGCCGCATCCAGCCGGGCGGCTCGTGCGGGATACGGTCCAGCGCCGTCGGCGGCGGGCCGAAGAAGGTCGCGTGAATGAAGCGCAGCGAATACAGGACACTGAACGCGCTCGCGAGCGTGGCCAGGATCGGCAGGGCCGTCGCCCAAGGATGCCGCCCCGCGCCGGCGACGGCCTCGGCCAGGAACATCTCCTTGGACAGGAAACCGTTCAGCAGCGGCACGCCCGCCATGGCCGCCGCCGCGACGATGGCCAGGACGGCCGTCACGGGCATGAACCGTATCAACCCGCTGAGCTTGCGCATGTCGCGTGAGCCCGCCTCGTGGTCGATGATGCCGGCGGCCATGAACAGCGAGGCCTTGAAGGTCGCGTGGTTCACGACGTGGAAGATCGCCGCGATCGCGCCCAGCTCGGTGCCCAGCCCCAGCAACAGGACGATCAGGCCGAGGTGGCTGATGGTCGAATAGGCCAGCAGGCCCTTCAGGTCGTGCTGGAAGATCGCCGTCCAGGCGCCGATCAGCAGGGTCAGCAGGCCCGCCCCGCCCACCACCGCCATCCACATCGGCGTCTCGGCGAAGATCGGCCAGAAGCGGATCAGCACGAAGATGCCGGCCTTCACCAGGGTGGCGGAGTGCAGATAGGCGCTGACCGGCGTCGGCGCGGCCATGGCCCGCGGCAGCCAGAAGTGGAACGGGAACTGGGCGCTCTTGGTCATCGCCCCGACGAGGATGAAGCCCAGCGCGAGGGTGTGGCGGGGATCGTTCAGGATCACCTCGCGCGAGTTCAGGACGGTCTGCAGGTCGTAGCTGCCGACGATCTGGCCCAGCAGCACCATGCCGACCAGCAGCGCCAGCCCGCCCGTCGCCGTGACCGTCAACGCCATCCGCGCGCCCTCGCGCGCCAGCGGGTTCTGGTTCCAGTAGCCGATCAGCAGGAAGGAGAAGAGGCTGGTCAGCTCCCAGAAGACGACCAGCTGGATCAGGTTGCCGGACATCACCAGCCCCTGCATCGCCCCCATGAAGGCCAGCAGGAACGAGAAGAACCGCGGCACCGGATCCTTCGGCGACATGTAGTACCGGGCGTACAGCACCACGAGCGCGCCGATCCCCAGCACGAGGGCGCTGAACAGCCACGACAGGCCGTCGAGGCGCAGCACCAGCGTCAG
The DNA here is from genome assembly GCF_039523815.1 of Brevundimonas kwangchunensis. NCBI lineage: Bacteria > Pseudomonadati > Pseudomonadota > Alphaproteobacteria > Caulobacterales > Caulobacteraceae > Brevundimonas > Brevundimonas kwangchunensis. The sequence continues at coordinate 42,321 of NZ_BAAAGA010000006.1, forward strand.
GCCCAGCGACGGAATCCACGGAATGTCGAGCCGCAGGATCTCCCCGTCCTGGAACTTGGGCCACAGCAGCGCCAGACAGACGACGCTGACGAAGGCGACGGCCCATGACAGCAAGGCGGCTGCGGTTCTCGCATGACGCGGCAGGCCCGCCGCGACCACGGCCCCGACGAACGGCAGGGCGATCAGAAGAACCAGAAGCAGGCCTGTTGTCATTCGTGCGTGCGAATCCTTTTTGTCCGAAGAATTACAGCTTAGCCGAACGCGGCCGTCGTCACATCGACGAACCGCCGCGTCGATCCGTCTCAGGACGATCGAGACGCCCTACCGTTCCATGACAGTTTCCGGAGGTGTTCGCCTTTCCGTCGCGGGCCGTCAGCTGATCCGGCGCTTCTCGAGCTTCCGCGCAAGCGTCCGCCGGTGCATGCCGAGGCGACGGGCGGTCTCGGAGATGTTGAAGTCGGTCTCGGCCAGCACCTCGTGGATGCGTTCCCACTCCAGCGTCTTGATCGAGGTCGGACGCACCGTCAGCGGGATGGAGGCGTCGCCCTCGACGCGCGCGAAGGCCGCCTCGATGTCGTCCGTGTTCGACGGCTTGGCCAGGTAGTAGCAGGCGCCCAGCTTGGTCGCCTCGATGGCCGTGGCGATGCTGGCGTATCCGGTCAGGACCACGATCCGCATGGACGGGTCATGCTCGTTCAGCCGCCGCACGCACTCCAGGCCCGAGCCGCCGACCACCTTCAGATCGACCACCGCGTAGCCGGGCGAGAACGTCTGCAGCCTCTCTTCCAGCTCGACCAGCCCGGTGCAGGTCTCCACCACATAGCCGCGGCGACGGAACGAGCGGGCCAGCGTCTCGGCGAAGGCCGTGTCGTCCTCGACGATGATCAGCGACGGCGCATCGGTCATGGCTTGGCTCCCAATGCGGCCAGCGGCAGGCGCAGCGTCACCACCGCCCCGCCGCCCGGCGCGTTTCCGGCCTCGACGGTCCCGCCCAGCTTGCGCACGACATTGGCGACAAGGAACAGGCCCAGCCCGCTGCCCGGCCGCGCCTTGGTGCTGACGTAGGGCTGGCCGAAGCGTTCCAGCACCGCCGGATCGAACCCCGGCCCGTTGTCCCGCACCACGATGCCCAGTTGGTCCTCATGCCTCGCGGCCGACAGCGAGATCCGGTCGGTCGAGGCCTCCAGCGCATTCTCCAGCAGATTGGTCACCACCTGCTTCAGGGCCACGTCCGAGACGATATCCAGATCGGGCGTGAAGGCGTTGTCGTAGTCCAGCCGCGGCGGGCTTCGCAGCCCGCGCCACTCCTCGACCGCCTGATCGAGGAAGCCGCGCACAGTGGTCTTGACCGTCCCCTCACCGCGCAGCTCGCCCGACGACTGCAGAATGCCCGAGACGATCGCCTTGCAGCGCTCCAGCTGCGCGCCCATCGTCTGCAGTTCCTCGCGGGCATCGGCGTCCTTGCGGAACACGTCCAGCCGCTTCCAGTCGTTCAGGATCACCGACAGGGTCGCCAGCGGCGTCCCCAGCTCGTGCGCCGCCCCGGTGGCCAGCAGACCCATGCGCACGACATGATCCTCCTCCACAGCCCGCCGCTTGAGCTCCGCCAGCTTCAGGTCGTGATCGCGCTGGTTGGAGGCGATCCGCGCCAGGAAGATCAGCAGCAGCCCCGCCGTCAGTACGAAGCACAGGAACATGCCCATGGTGTGCAGGCTGAAGATTCGCCCCTCGTGCAGGTTCGGCACGTCCAGCGGCCGGTAGACGAAGTTCAGCACGATGAAGGCGATGGCCGTCGCGGCCGTCAGCACCCCGGCCCACCGCACGTTCAGCAGCACGGCCCCGAGGATCACCTGCAACAGGAAGATCGACACGAACGGATTGGACGCCCCGCCGCTCAGGTACAGCTGCAGCGACAGCGCCAGCACGTCCATCATCAGACCGGCGAAAACCTCGGGGCCCGCGATCGGCCGTTGCGCCTTCCACCGCGCCACCGACGCGAGGTTCCAGAGCACCAGCGCGGCCAGCACCAGCAGCATCCCCTCCAGCGGCAGGGGAACATGCATCAGCTGATGCACCACGCCGATGGTCACCAGCTGCCCCACCACCGCGATCCAGCGCAGCATGATCAGCAGGCGCAGGTTCTCGCGGTTGGCGGCCTGGGTGATGGTGACGCCGTTCACGCCTCGTCTCCCTGCAACGGTTCGCGCAGGAACCGCCATGCGCCGAACACGCACAGGCCCGCAAGCGCGAACCAGGTCAGGGCATAGATCAGATGGCTGTTGGAGAACTTCAGCACCGTCAGCCCGCCGCGCGGCCAGCCGCCCTCCCCGTCGTCCTCCACATCGATGAAGTAGTCCGCGACCGGCCCGGCGACGCCCTTCGCCTGCGCGATGGCCGCCACGTCGCGCGACCGCCAGCGATCGCCTTCGGGATCGTTGGCCCGCAGGAAGCCGCCGTTCGGCTCCGTCACCCTCAACAGGCCCTGCACCGACTGCACGCCCTCCGGCCGGGACCAGTCCCGCTCCGCCGCCCGCTCGCCCGGCACAAAGCCGCGATTGACCAGCACGGCGAAGCCCCGGTCCGTCTCCAGCGGCGTCACCACCCAGTAGCCCGGCCCCAGCGCGGTCACGGCCTGCACCAGCGTCTCACGGTCGTGGGCGAAGACACCCTGCGCCCGCACCGCCTGATAGGCTTGCTCAGCCCCATCCCGATCATCGGGCATCGGCGCGGCGATCGGCGCGGCATGCGCCCGCGCCTCGACATCGGCGATCAGCTGCGTCTTCCACTGCAGCCGCTGCACCTGCCAGACACCCAGCCCCGCGAACAGCAGGGCCAGCAGCAGGCTCAGCCCCGCCAGAGCGCGACGTTTACCCGCCAATGCCCGGGCTCGCGGCCTGCCCCATGGCTTCCATGTCGTGGGCCGGCATCATGTTGCTGTCGAGGTGGTGCATGACCCACAGCGAGCCCGAGATCACGATCACCAGGATGATGGCCGTGAACAGGAAGGCCAGCAGGTTCCAGCCGCCCTCCGACTTCGGATGCAGGTGCAGGAAGTAGATCATCTGCACCACGATCTGCACGACCGCGAAGCCCACGATCACGGCGATGTTCAGGGTGCTGGAGAAGTCCCCCATCATCACCATGGCGAACGGGATGATCGTCAGCACCGCCGAGATGATGAAGCCGGTCAGATAGCTGCGATAGGTGCCATGGTCGTGGCCATCATCATGATGGTCGTCATGGTGATGGGTTTCGTCGTGAGCGCTCATCGCACCATCCCCAGCAGATAGACAAAGCTGAACACCCCGATCCAGACCAGGTCGAGGAAGTGCCAGAACAGCGACAGGCACATCAGGCGGCGGCGGTTGGCCGGGATCAGCCCCTTCATGCTGACCTGCACCATCAGCACCACCAGCCACAGCAGGCCGAAGGTGACGTGCAGCCCGTGGGTGCCCACCAGCACGAAGAAGGCGGACAGGAAGGCGCTGCGCTGCGGCGTCGCTCCCAGATGGATCAGGTGCGAGAACTCATACAGCTCGATGCCCAGGAAGGCCGCGCCGAACAGGCCGGTGACGGCCAGCCAGCCCAGCGTCTGCTTCTTCGCCCCCTTGAACATCGCCAGCATGGCGAAGCCGTAGGTGATCGACGAACACAGCAGCATGGCGGTGTTCAGCGCCACCAGCTCCAGATCGAACAGGTCGCGCGGTCCCGGTCCGGCCGCATAGGCCGTGCCCAGTACGCCGAAGGTGGCGAACAGGATGGCGAAGATGAGCAGGTCGCTCATCAGGTACAGCCAGAAGCCCAGCAGGGTGCTGTGGCCTTCCGGATGGTGCGGCTCCTCCTTCGGGTGGAACGCGAACGGCTCGGTCGATTTCACGGTGCTCGCCATGATCAGCCCTCCGCCTTCGCCAGCGCGGCCTTCAGCGCGTCTGTGCGTCCGTCCTCGATCGCGCGCACCTCATCCTCGGGGATGTAATAGTCGCGGTCGTAGTTGAACGTGTGCCAGATCGCATAGCCGACGATGGCGACGAACGAGGCGATGGCCAGCCACCAGATGTACCAGACCATGGCCATGCCCAGCGCGATGGCCAGACCGGACAGGATCACGCCGGTGCCCGTGCTCTTCGGCATATGGATCGCCTTGAAGCCCTTCAGCGGCCGCTCGTACTTCGCCTGCTTCATGTCATACCAGGCGTCGCCGTCCCGGATGATCGGGGTAAAGGCGAAGTTGTAGGCCGGCGGCGGCGACGAGGTCGCCCACTCCAGCGTACGGCCGTCCCACGGATCGCCCGTCTCGTCGCGCAGCTTGTCGCGGTTCAGGATGCTGACGGCGATCTGGATCAGGAAAGCCAGGATGCCGACGGCGACGATGCAGGCGCCGATCGCCGCGATGACGAACCAGATCTGGTACGACGGATCGTCGAAGGTGCGCAGGCGACGGGTCACGCCCATCAGGCCCAGCACGTACAGCGGCGCGAAGGCGACCCAGAAGCCGACGACCCAGCACCAGAAGCTGACCAGCCCCCACTTTTTGTCGAGCTTGAAACCGAAGGCCTTGGGGAACCAGAAGTTGATGCCGGCGAACAGGCCGAACATCACGCCGCCGATGATGACGTTGTGGAAGTGCGCGACCAGGAACAGGCTGTTGTGCAGCACGAAGTCTGCCGGCGGCACCGCCAGCATGACTCCCGTCATGCCGCCGATCACGAAGGTCAGCATGAAGGCCATCAGCCACATCATCGGCAGCTCGAACCGGATGCGCCCGCGATACATCGTGAACAGCCAGTTGAAGATCTTCGCCCCTGTCGGGATGGAGATGATCATGGTGGTGATCCCGAAGAACGAGTTCACCGAGGCGCCCGAGCCCATCGTGAAGAAGTGGTGCAGCCACACCAGGTACGACAGCACGGTGATGACGACCGTGGCGTAGACCATCGAGGTGTAGCCGAACAGGCGCTTGCCCGAGAAGGTCGAGGCGACCTCCGAGAACACGCCGAATAGCGGCAGGATCAGGATGTAGACCTCGGGGTGACCCCAGATCCAGATCAGGTTCACATACATCATCGGGTTGCCCCCGAGATCGGTCGTGAAGAAGTTGGTGCCCAGGTAGCGGTCGGCGGTCAGCAGGGCCAGGACGGCCGTCAGCACCGGGAAGGACGCCACGATCAGGACGTTGGCGCACAGGCTGGTCCAGGTGAAGACCGGCATCTTCATCAGGCCCATGCCCGGCGCGCGCATCTTCACGATGGTCGCGATCAGGTTGATGCCGGACAGGGTGGTTCCTACCCCCGCGATCTGCAGCGCCCAGATGTAGTAATCGACCCCGACGCCGGGACTGTACCCGATCCCCGACAATGGCGGGTACGCCAGCCAGCCGGTGCGCGCGAACTCACCCACGAACAGAGAGGCCATGACCAGCACGGCGCCGGCCGTGGTCATCCAGAAGCTGAAGTTGTTCAGGAAGGGGAAGGAGACGTCCCGCGCGCCGATCTGCAGCGGTACGACATAGTTCATCAGGCCGGTGATGAACGGCATCGCCACGAAGAAGATCATGATCACGCCGTGGGCTGTGAAGATCTGGTCGTAGTGGTGGGCGTTCAGATAGCCCTCGGACCCGCCGAAGGCCATCGCCTGCTGCAGGCGCATCATGACGGCGTCGGCGAAGCCGCGCAGCAGCATGACCGTGCCCAGGATCATGTACATGATCCCGATCTTCTTGTGGTCCACCGTCGTGAACCACTCGGTCCAGAGATAGCCCCACAGCTTGTAGCGGGTGATGATCGCCAGCAGGGCCAGACCGCCCAGCACGACCACCGCGAAGGTGGCCAGCACGATCGGGTCGTGCGGAATGGCCGCCCAGGTCAGACGACCGAGCAGCGGCGAGATCTCGACATAGGCCGAGGGGTCGGAAGACGTCATGGGAGCCATCAGATGCCGGCCTCGACTGCGTCAGCGCGGGAGGCCGGAGTGGAACGGACGAAAGGTTTGTTGCGGGGCAGGCCGGCGCCCGTCAGGCGCTCCAGCGAGCGCGGCGGGGCCAGCAGGGATTCCTCGGCCAGACGGGCGCGGCCCATGGCGGCCTCGCGCGCCTCGTCGGGGGTGCAGATCTGCATGACATAGCCGGCGTTGTCGCCGCCCAGCGGCGTCACGCGCGGCCGCGAGTACTGCAGCGAGCCCGGCGGCAGGAAGTTGCGGATGCCGTCGAGACCCGTGCCGCCCTGCTCGTTCAGGGCCATCATCTCGCCCATGCACATCGAGCCGGGCTCGACGCAGCGACCGACGATGGCGTTCCACAGCAGTGGATCGACCGAGCCGTAGCTGATCGGCTGAACATGCTCGCTGGGACGGGCCAGATCGACATAGGAGACGCGGTCAAGCAGACGCCCGCCGGCCTTGGCCTCGGCGATCCAGGCGTCGAAGGCCGCATCGTCCAGACCGTGGAAGGCGAACTTCATCCCGGAGAAGCCGTCACCGGAATAGTTGGCGGAAAAGCCTCGATATTCACCCGGCGCATTGATGACCGCGTGCAGCTTCGTCTCCATGCCCGGCATGGCGTAGATCTGCCCTGCGAGGGCCGGGATGTAGAAGGAGTTCATCACCGACGACGACGTCAGGGTGAAGCGGATCGGACGATCCACCGGCGCGGCCAGCTCGTTGACCGAGGCGACGCCGTACTCCGGGTAGATGAACAGCCATTTCCAGTCGAGCGCGACGACCTGCACTTCCATCGGCCGCACGTCGGCGGTGACGGGACGCTCGTGGTCGATGCGGTCCAGCGACCGGTAAGGATCCAGCAGGTGGGTGCCGGTCCAGGTGATGGCGCCCAGGCAGATGATGATCAGCAGTGGAGCCGCCCAGATCACCAGTTCAAGGTGCGTGGAGTGATCCCACTCGGGCTCGTACTTCGCCTCCTTGTTCGAGGCGCGGTATTTCCAGGCGAACCAGATGGTCAGGGCCATCACCGGGATGATGATGACCAGCATGAGGATCACCGACCAGACCAGCAGGTCGCGTTGCTGCGCGGCGATATGGCCCGCAGGATCGAGCACGACGGCCTGACAGCCTGACAGAAGCAGGCCGCCGATACAGAGGCTGATGAACGTTATCGGGCGCAACGCCTTTAACTCTCCACGTAGCCCTCGGGGGAGCGAGGACGATGGCTCGTTAGAAAGAGCCGCGCCCTCTGCACATTGGACAATCTGTCCAATGCCCTTTGAACGTTGTAACTGTGAAAGGGTCGCGCAGGAAACTCAGGAGTAATCCTCGTTCATGTCCGCGAAGGCCGAACTGCCGAATTCCGAGGGTCTGGAGCACGACGCTGCAGAGCTGCACGGGCGTGTCGACGCGGGTGAGATCGCGGTCGGGGTGATCATCGGCCGCACCTCCGAATTCTTCGACTTCTTCGTCTATGCGATCGCGTCGGTCGTGGTTTTCCCGCGCCTGATCTTCCCGCATCTGCCCCCGATCGAGGGCATGATCTGGTCGTTCGCCATCTTCGCCCTGGCCTTCCTGGCCCGCCCGCTGGGCACCGCCTTTTTCATCGCCATCGATCGCCGCTTCGGCCGTGCGACCCGCCTGACCACCGCCCTCCTCCTGCTCGGCACCTCAACGGTGGCCGTGGCCTTCACCCCCGGTCACGCCCAGGCTGGCGTGTGGGCTGCGATCATCCTCGGCATCTTCCGTATCGGTCAGGGCGTGGCCTTGGGCGGCGCCTGGGACGGCCTGCCCTCCCTGCTGGCGCTCAGCGCTCCCGAGAAGCGCAAGGGCTGGTACGCCATGGTGCCCCAGCTGGGCGCCCCGTTCGGCCTGCTCGTCGCCTCGGCCCTGTTCGCCTACCTGCTGATCGTGCTGTCGGCCGAAGACTTCCTCGACTGGGGCTGGCGCTATCCCTTCTTCTGCGCCTTCGCCATCAACGTCGTGGCCCTGTTCGCCCGTCTGCGCATCGTGGTGACCCCGACCTTCCAGGAACTGTTCGAGCGCCGCGAGCTGCAGCCGACGCCGGTGTTCGAGGCCATCCGCGCGGAGGGCCCGCGCATCGTGATCGGCGCCTTCGCCCCGCTGGCCAGCTTCGCCATGTTCCACATGGTCACCGTCTTCCCGCTGTCGTGGGTTTTCCTGTTCACACGCGAGGAGCCCAGCCGGTTCCTGATGATCGAAATGGTCGGCGCCGTCGCCGGCATCTTCGCCATCATGGCCTCGGGCGTGCTGGCCGACCGCTACGGACGCCGCAAGGTGCTGGGCGGCACGGCCGCCGCCATCGCCGCCTTCAGCGGCTTCGCTCCCCAGCTGCTGGAAGGCGGCACGGTGGGCGAGCTGGTCTTCATGGTCTCGGGCTTTATCCTGCTGGGCCTCGCCTTCGGACAGGCCTCCGGCGCGGTGGCCAACAGCTTCGCCAAGCGTCACCGCTACACCAGCTCGGCCCTGACCTCGGATCTGGCCTGGCTGTTCGGCGCCGGCTTCGCCCCGCTGGCGGCCCTGCTGCTGTCGGTCTACGGCGGCCTGCTGGCGTCCGGCGCCTATCTGCTGTCCGGCGCCCTCGTCACCCTGCTGGCCCTGTGGCTGAACCGCACCCTCGGCCACAGCCACCTGCCCGAGGGCAGAAAGCGCGCGGCCGAAAAGGCGGGCTGATCTCCGGCGGCGTCAGGCTCGCCCGTACAGGGTCACCACGCAGGCGCCGCCCAGACCCAGGTTGTGCTGCAGGCCGAAGCGCATGCCCTCGACCTGACGTGCCCCGGCCGTGCCGCGCAGCTGATGCGTCAGCTCGAAACACTGGGCCAGTCCTGTCGCGCCCAGCGGATGCCCCTTGGACAGCAGACCGCCCGACGGATTGACCACGTGGTCTCCGCCATAGCTGTTCCGGCCGTCGCGGATATAGGTCTCCGCCCCGCCCTCGGCGCACAGTCCCAGCGCTTCGTACGAGATCAGCTCGTTGGCGGTGAAGCAGTCGTGCAGCTCGACCGCCTGAATGTCGCCCGGCCCGACACCGGCCTGCTCATAGACCGACCGCGCGGCCTCGCGCGTCATCTCGTAGCCGACCACGCTCATCATCGACCGGCCGACGAAGGTCCCGGCATAGTCCGTCGTCATCGCCTGACCGAGGATCGAGACCTCCGCCTTCAGCCCGTGCCTGGCCGCGAACGCCGGCGAGACCAGCACCGCCGCGGCCGCGCCGCAGGTCGGCGGACAGGCCTGATAGCGGGTCAGCGGACCGTACAGGTGTTTCGACGCCATCACCTCTTCCAGCGAGATCGGATCGCGGAACAGGGCCAGCGGATTGTTGGCCGCGTGGCGGCGCGCCTTGACCGCCACCATGCCAAACACCTCGTCCGCCGCGCCGTATCGCGACTGATAGTCCAGCCCGGCCCCGCCGAACTGCTGGGCGACGAGCGGGGAGGTGTCGTCCTTGCCGAGGATCTCCTCCTGCTTCGTCAGATGGTGATCCAGCGTCCGCTTGCGGTCGTTGAACACCGCGCCCAGCGCGCCCGGCAGCATCTGCTCGAAGCCGAAGGCCAGCACGCAATCGACCGCGCCCGCCTCGATCATCTGCCGCGCCAGCCACAGGGCGGTCGAGCCCGTGGCGCAGTTGTTATTGACGTTGACCACCGGAATGCCGGTGCAGCCCACCCGGTATAGCGCGGACTGCCCGGCGGTGGAGTCGGCGTAGACATAGCCGGCATAGGCCTGCTGGATCTGCTCGTAGCCGACGCCGGCGTCGCTCAACGCCAGCCGGATCGCCTCCTCGGCCATCACGTCCCAGTCCGCGCTCTGGCCCGGCTTGGCGAAGGGGATCATCCCGACGCCGGCGACGAGAGCCTTCGTCACGACACTGGCTCCGCTTCGCCGGTGACTTCCGCCGCCGGCTGCGGGGCGAACCGCATCGCCGCCCAGTAGCCGATCAGGGAGATGAAGCCCGTCACCACGCCCAGCCACGTCAGGGTCAGGCCCAGCCCGGTCGGTCCCTCGAACAGGAACGCCATCCACGCGATGATCGCCGCCGTCACAGGCCCGCCCACGAACTTGCCGATGATGGCCAGCGCCGCCAGCGAGGTCGCCCGCTCCTCGTTTGGCAGCAGCACCGCGATGGCCGCCGAGTTCACGAGGTTCACCACCGCCCCGCCGGTCAGCAGGGCGAACAGCACCCAGGCGAACAGCGTCACGTTCGGCATGATCGGATAGGCGCTGGCCGGAATGCTCAGCGCCGTGGCGATCACCGCCGGCAGCAGGATGGCCCCGCGCATCTTCAGCTTCTGGCTGGCGTCCACGGTCAGGCCGCCGATGATCGAGCCGACAATGCCGCCGCCCAGGATCACCAGCCCGACCCAGCCGCCGAACTCACCGGGCGACTGATTGTACTGCCGCACCAGCACCGAACCGATCCACAGCGCCGCCGCCCCCTCGGCCAGCGAGCCGGCGAAGTTGCCGACGTACAGTGAGCCGAGGAAGTAGCGCCGGCCCCAGAATGTCTTCAGCGACTGCACGAAACCCGGATTGGCCTCCTTCACCTCGTGCCGGACCGGCTCGCGGATCAGGAACAGGGGCAGGACCAGCACCGCCGCGCCGATGCCGACCAGCAGGTGCGACTCCCGCCACGGGGCCATGCCGGCCACGAAGGCCGACGGGTTCGCTTCCAGCCAGCCGTACAGGGTGCCGCCGATGGCGAAGGCCGCCGCCGCGCCCGCCCATGCGCCGATCGAAACCAGCAGCATCGCCCGCCCGCGCCGCTCGGGCATGCAGACGTCGGCCAGCAGGGAGACCAGCACCGGGAAGGCCGTCGCCGCGCCCACGCCCGCCACCAGCCGCGCCGCGAACAGGCCGTAGAAGTCCTGCGCGAACGCCGTCCCGATCGTCCCCAGCGCCCACAGCGTCGCCAGCACGATCAGCAGCTTCACCCGCGTGTAGTGGTCCACCATCCAGGCGATCGGCAGCGACAGGATCGCCGCCGGGATCGCCGTCGCCGTGCCCACGATCATGGCCAGCTGGAAGTCGTTGATGCCCAGGTCGGCCTTCACCGCCTCCTGGATCGGCGCCAGCAGCCCGCCCACCGTCAAGGCGGAGAAGAGGGTCATGGTCAGCAGCCACACCACGCTCCACTTCGTCTTGCGGAACAGGACAGGCGGCTGCGGTGGCTCTTCGATGGATGCCGTGGTCATGGTCGTTTCCTCGATGCGGACCTTCGGGTCCGTCTGTCGTTCAGGTCAGAGCTCCGGCCGGGTCAGGGCCGCATAGGTGAAGGTGCGCGCCTTGGCCCGGAACTCGCCGCTGATCGGGTCCGCAAGGCGCTGGATCAGGCCCACGAAGACCAGGTCGTTCTCCGGATCGATCCAGAACCACGTCCCGCCCATGCCGCCCCAGGCCAGCGTCCCGCGCCCCTCGATCGAGCCCATCCGGCGCGGGTCCTTCATGATCGAGAAGCCCAGACCGAAGCCGAACGCCGGATTGAACGGCAGCAGCCGCATCGGCCCCGGCGTCGCCAGCACCGCGTCCGGGATAACGTTCGTCGCCATCAGCTCGACCGTCGCCGGCGCGAGAATCCGCGCCCCGTCCAGCTCGCCCTTGTTCAGGATCATCTGGCAGAAGCGGACATAGTCCTTCGCCGTCGACACCAGCCCCCCGCCCCCGTCCTGGAAGCGCGGCGGCGCGTGGAAGTCGTTGATCGGCGCGCCCAGCACGGTCGTGACCTCGGCCAGTCCGCCCTGCTGGTCGTCCTGATAGAAGGTCACCAGCCGGTGGGCATTGTCCGGCCGCGTGTGGAAGTCCGTATCGACCATCTTCAGCGGCCCGAAGATGCGCATCTTCAGGAACTCGCCGAACGGCATGCCAGAGATCCGGCTGACGATGACGCCGAGGATCCCCGACGCCACCGAATAGAACCACTCCTCGCCCGGCTGATGGATCAGCGGCCGCGCCGCGATCCGGTCGATGAAGTCCTGATCGCTCTCGGGGTGCATCACCGCCGCGGCGCTGTAGTCGCGCTCCACCGGGTGGAAGTCGAACAGGCCATAGGCGAAGCCGGCGGTGTGGCTCATCACCTCGCGCATCGTCGGCGCGCGCTTGGCGTCCACCAGCGTCATCTGCCCGTCGGGCCCCACGCCGGTGCAGACCTTCAGGTTTTCGAACTCCGGGATGAACCGCGTCACCGGATCGTCCAGCAGCCAGCGACCTTCCTCGAACAGCATCATCATCGCCGTCGCGGCGATCGGCTTGGTCATCGAATAGATGCGGAAGATCGCATCGTCCGACAGGTCCGCCCCGCCGCCCAGCACCGGCTTCCCATGCGTCCGGAACGCCGCCACCTTGCCGTGGCGCATCAGCAGCGTCGTGACGCCCGCCACCCGTCCGGCCGCGACCATGTCCGACATATAGTCGTCCAGCCTCTGCAGACGCCCGCTGTCGAACCCGAGAGCCTCGGGCCGCTCCGCGACGGGAAAGCCGGCGATGTCAGCCATTGGGGTCTCCGGATCTGGCCTTGATGCGGTCGATGCAGACGGCCCTGAACCCGCCGGCCATGAAGGTGGCCATGCGCAGTTTCACCGCCTCGAAATCCTCGGACTTGCACAGCCCGCCCGACAGGTGATCGATCCGGCCCGTCCGGGCCAGCGTCAGCGTCAGGGCGCCCGTCACGAAGTGATAGCCCCAGAAAATGTCCTCGTCGGCCGCCTCGGGCATGGCCTTCTTCAGCAGGCCGATCAGCTTCAGCACCACCGGGTCGAACAGGCTGTACATCAGGGTCGCGCCCCAGACCGGCGCGTTGTTCACCTGGCCGCCCAGCGCGCCATAATTCCGCCAGCCCTCGCCGCCCTCGATGTAGAGATCCAGGTCGGTGTCCAGGAACGCCCGCAACGCGCCCTCTACGGTCGGATGGTCGCCGGTCTCCTGCTCGTACTTCTCCAGCGCCTCCATCCGGCGCCCGATGGTGATCGGCGCCCGGCGCTTCACCACCTGATGGAACAGGTCCTGCTTGTCCTCGAAATAGTAGTGCATCAGCGAGGTGTGCACCCCGACCTTCTGCGCCACGTCCTTCAGGGTCACGCCATACATGCCGTGCTTGGAGAACAGCTCCTCGGCCGCGTCGAAGATCTGCTCCAGGCTCTCGGCGCGCTGCTCCGCCTTGGACCGGCTCTTCGGCTTGGCGGTCTTCGCCGACTTGGTCGCGGCCTTGGAGGCGGCGGCGCGGCGCGGCTTGGGTGCGGTGGCGGACATGGTCGTCTCCGGAATCAATTCCCCGGAGGATCGGACGGCTTGGCTGGACTTGGAAGCCGCCATTATCCCTGACCGTACAGGGCGCGCAGGCGGTTCTTGTCGATCTTGCCCGTCGCGGCCAGCGGCATCGCGTCCACGCGCTGGATGTGATCGGGCATCCACCACGGCGCGACCTTGCCTTTCAGGGCCGCGCGGAACGCCTCGTCCTCGACCGGCGTCCGCAGTTCGACGACCAGCACCGGCCGCTCGCCCCACTTGTCGTCTGCCCGGCCGATGACGGCTGTCAGGGACACGGCGTCCATCGCGCCGACGATCTCCTCGATTTCCGCCGGATTGATCCACTCGCCGCCCGACTTGATCAGGTCCTTCGAGCGTCCGGAAATAGTCAGGGCGCCGGTCTCGTCGATCATCGCCAGATCGCCGGTGTCGAACCAGCCTTCGGCGTCCAGCGCCGGGGCCGGCGCGCCGAGGTAGCGGTTCACCACGCTGGCCCCGCGCACCTTCAGATGCCCGACGACCCCGCGCTGCTGCGGCAGGTCCACGCCCTCCGCATCGGTCAGCTTCATGTCCAGACCGATCGAGGTCACGCCCGAGGCCCGGGCCGGCGCGTCCGGAGGCGACAGGGTCCCGGTCGGCGACAGCTCGGTCATCCCCCAGCTGGTCTGCACGCGAACGCCCAGACTCTGCTCGAGGCGGTTCATCAGCGCCTCGGGACAGCCCGATCCGCCCAGCACGATCCGCTGCAGCGACGGCACGCCCTCCCCGCTGGCCTCGACATGATCGACTAGACCCAGCCAGACGGTCGGCACGCCCGCGGTCAGGGTCACCCCCTCCTCTCGGATCAGCTTCGCCAGCCGCGCGCCATCGGTCACACGGCCCGGCAGGACCAGCTTGGCGCCCGTGGCCGGAGCGGAGAACGGGAAGCCCCAGGCGTTGGCGTGGAACATCGGCACGGCCACCAGCACCACGTCCCGCGCGACCAGCCCAAGCGAGTCCGCCTGCACCGAGCGCAGGGTCACGAGATAGTTGGAGCGGTGAGTATAGACGACGCCCTTGGGCGCTCCGGTCGTGCCCGAGGTGAAGCACAGCCCCGCCGGCGTGCGCTCGTCGAACCCGCCCCATTCGGCCGGGGCTCCGGACGCCAGCAGACGCTCGTAGTCGATGACAGCCGCGTCCCCGGCCTGCGCCTCGTCCAGCGCGATCAGGCGTAGTCCCGGGTGATGCGCGGCGATGCCCTGCGCCAGCGGCGCCAGTCCGGCGCCGTAAGCCAGAACCGTCGCCTGCGACTGGTCCAGCATCGAGGCCAGCTGTTCGGGCGTCAGGCGCGGGTTCAGGGTGTGGCACACCATGCCCACGCCCATCGCCGCGTACCACAGCTCCATGTGCGGCCGGGTGTTCCAGGCCAAGGTGGCGACTACGTCGCCCTTTTCCAGCCCGAGGTCCTGCAAGGCGCCGGACAGTCTCTGACTGCGCTCCAGCACCTGCGCATAGCCCATGCGCGTGGTCTCGCCGTCGACGTCGCAGGACACGACCTCGACATCGGGATGCCAGCGCGCGGCGTGGACCAAGAATTTGTCGACCGTCAGGTCCCACGCCTGCATGCCGTCGGCCATCGCGGCCAGCGGACGGGAGCGCGCCGTGGCGGCCTCCGCCCCGGTCGTGTCGATGGTCTGGTGAACGGTCATCGAGGTACTTGAAATCCGTGAAGCAAAAAGACGGGGGCGAGCCCGGAGACCCGCCCCCAGTTCATCAGAAGCTTCGGGTGACGCGCACGCCGTACTGGCGCGGCGGAGCGGCGTAGCGCTGGCCGGCCTTCACGGCGCCGATGTAGTGCTCGTCGAAGACGTTGGTGCCGTAGGCCTGGAAGCGCCAGTCGCCATTGTCCGGCTCGTAGGTCAGCTGGGCGTTGACGATGTCGCGGGCTTCCAGATGGTCGCCGCGCGCCGTGTTGGCGAAGATGGTGCCCCAGGTGTCCGAGATGTGGCTGTAGTCCACACGCGGGGTCAGGCGACCGCCGCCGACGTTGAAGTCGTACTCGACGCCCAGGTTGAAGGTCAGCTCCGGCGCATAGGTCTGGGCGTTGCCGCCCACGTTGATGCAGTTGGCCGAGGCCGGACCCGTCGCCGGATTGCACCCGCCCGACAGCGTTCCGCGCGGATCGACGGCGAAGAAGGTGCCCAGTTCCGAATGCGACACCGAGATGCCGGCATCGAAGCCGAGGGCGCCGAAGCGGCCCTGCGCCGAGGCTTCCAGACCGTAGATCTTCGTCTCGCCCAGCACGTTGGCGATGGTCGTGATCGTCGGGACCGTCGGGTCGCCGATGATGACCTGGAAGTTCTCATAGATGTTGTAGTAGCCGCCGATCTGGGTGCGCAGGCGACCGCCGAAGTGCGTGGCCTTCCAGCCGGCCTCGAAGTCGGTGACCTCCTCGCCCTGGAACGGACCGGGCGGCAGGCCCAGGATGTTCGGCCCGTTCAGACCACCCGCCTTGTAGCCCGTGGCGACGAAGCCATAGAGGAAGTTGTTGTCGTCCAGCGTGTAGTTCAGGGCGATCTTGCCGGTGACCTTGTCTTCCTCGACCCGGTCGTTCTGCGCGATCGCCAGACCCAGCGCCGCAATGGCGCTGACGGCGTCGTTCTCGACGGTCATGCGCGAATAACGGGCGCCGACCTGAAGCTCGAAACGGTCCGTCAGGTCATAGCTGACCTGACCGAAGGCCGCCGCGGTCGTCTTGGGGTTTTCGCCCTGCAGCGTCAGCGCGACGAGGATCGGCAGGGTCGGCGACAGATACTGGGTCGTCGTGAACTGGCCCGGCGGGAAGGTGATCAGGTCGTCCTGGTAGTAGGCGCCCAGAACCCAGCTCAAACGACCCGTGTCCGGCGAGATCAGGTTGAATTCCTGCGACCACAGACGCTGGTCGGCCTTGATGTTCGAGGTGAACGGCAGGGTCGCCGTACCGTCGGTGTCGGCGCGCACCGAGGTGGTGCCGTCCTGATAGCCGGTGATCGAACGGAAGGTCAGGCCGTTGTCGAACTGGTAGCTGATGTTCAGCACCGAACGCAGGGTCTCGTCCACGGCGCGGGCCGGGCCGTTCGTGCGGATGTTGAACAGGCTGTCGGTCGAGGTGACCGGCGTGGTCGGATAACCGCCCAGATCGATGTGGTTGTAGTCGGTCTTCCACAGCACGCGCAGGGCGTCGGTCGGCTGCCACAGGACGCTGGCGCGATAGCTCTCGTTCTGGACGTCGCCCGGCGTGGCGATCGTCGAACCGCCTTGGATGACGTTGTAGAAGCTGTCGCGGCTCTCGTTGTTGAAGGCCAGACGCACCGCCAGGGTGTCGTTCAGCGGCACGTTGATCGCGCCCTGCAGCCGCAGATGATCGTAGCTGCCCAGCTGCCCCGTGATGTAGCCGTTGACGCTGTCCAGATCGGGGTTGCGCTGGTTGATGAAGACCGCGCCGCCGGTGGCGTTCTGGCCGGCGAAGGTGCCCTGCGGACCGCGCAGCAGTTCCAGGCTGGCGATGTCGAAGAAGGGCTCGTTCTGGAAGTAGGCCGGGAATACAGCGACGCCGTCGCGGTAGGTGATCACACCCACGCCGATCGACGAGCTGTTCTCGGTCTTGCCGATGCCGCGAACGTTGAAGCTGTTGCCCTGACCGGAGTTCTGGACCGTCACCGACGGCATCGAGAACTGCAGTTGCTCGACCGTGCTGACGCCCTTGCTGGCCAGCTGTTCGCCGGTCAGGACGGCGGCCGCGACCGGCGTCTCCTGCAGGTTCTGGGTGCGTCGCTCGGCGGTGATCACGACTTCGCCCAGAGAGGTAGCCTCGTCCTGTTGGGGCTGCGGCGTGGCGTCCTGGGCCTGGGCGGCCCCACACCAGAGCAGCGCGATAGCGGACGTCGAAAGCAAGATGTTCCGGCCCATGATGGGTCCCCCTGTCCTTGTAGCGTTTCCTCGGCGATCTCCGTCGCCATGCCGCAAGGTGTTCCACCGAATCCGGAACTCGTCAACACTCATTCACTCACGAGTGAATGTCTTGCATCTGTCCCGATCCTGAGGAACTGTGAGGCCGAAGCGGCGCTCCGGTGAGAGCTCACAAGCCGCGTACATGGGAGGCGGATATGCGGTTTCTGGATCGCGACGGCGTGCGTCTGGCGTGGAACGAGAGCGGGTCGGGGACGCCCATCCTGCTCATCATGGGCCACCGCTACAGTTCGGCCATGTGGTACCCCCTGATGGAGGCGCTGGCTGACCGTTACCACCTGATCTGGTTCGACAATCGCGGCACGGGACAGAGCGGTTCGCCGCGCCGGACCTCGGTCGCCGAGATGGCCGCCGACGCCCTCGCCGTGCTCGATGCGGCGGGCGTCCAGACCGCCCACGTCTATGGCGTTTCCATGGGCGGCGGTATCGCCCTGGAGTTCGGCCGCGTCTATCCCGAACGCACCCGCTCGCTGATCCTCGGCTGCACCATGGCCAAGACGCCGGACCTGAAGCCGAAGCCGCGCTGGCTGATGAACCTCGTCTACAATCTGCCGACGCCGATCCTGAAGGCGCTGGGCTCCAGCAAGTTCAAGAACGGCTATGGCGACGCCGCGCCGGACGACCGCATCGCCCGCGACATGGGCATTCTGGCGAAGGACCCGTTCACCCGTCACGGCGTGCTCGCCCAGGCTCACGCCATCCAGGACTATTCGATCACGCCCGAGCAGGTGAAGGCCATCACCCTGCCCGCCCTGGTCCTGCACGGCACCCAGGATCTCGCCGTCCCCTACGAGGCCGGAAAGGCCCTGTCGGAGATGCTGCCGAACGCCCGGCTCGTGACCTTCCCGGACATCGGGCACAACTACTTCATCGGCGCCGGCGAAAAGGCCAATGCCGAGTTCGAGGCCTTCGTCGCCTCCGTCGAGGCAGGCCGGTCTTGATCACCCTCGACCGCTGGACCCTGCTGGACTTCGCCCCCGGCGAGGGCTTGGGTCAGGACGCCGCGACCACCGGCGGCGAGACCTGGATTCCGGTCGCCGCCCCCGGCGACACCTACCTCGCCCTCGTGAAGGCCGGCCGCCTCGACCATCCGTGGCAGGGCCGCAACGAGACCGCCGCCGCCTGGGTCCGCGATCGCGAGTGGTGGTGGCGCACCACCTTCGTCGCCCCGCAGCCGGCGCCCGGCGACCGCGCTGAACTGGTCTTCGAAGGCCTCGACACCTTCGCCGTGATCTACCTCGACGGTCAGGAGATCGGCCGAGCGGATAACATGTTCCGCCGCTGGACCTTCGATGTCGCCGACCATCTGAAGCCCGGCTCCACCCAGACCCTCGCCATCCGCTTCGACCCGCCGGCCCTTGCCGCTCCGCATCGCGACCTGCCCGTCTGGAGCGCCTTCACCGACCGCGTTAGCCGCTCGCGTCGCAACGTCATGCGTAAGGCACAGTTCGGCTGGGGCTGGGACTGGGGCCCCGACCTGCCCACCGTCGGCATCTGGCGGCCGGCCCGTCTCGAGGTCCGTCCCGCCGCCCGCCTCGCCGACCTCGCCTTCACCACCCTGACCGCCTCGGCCGACCACGCCACGGCCCGCATCGAGCTCGCCTGCCTCGCCGCTGATAGCGCCACGGTCGAGATCACCCTGACCGATCCGGATGGCCGCATCGCCTTCCGCCACGCCGGCCCGGCCGACGCCGGGCTCAACCTTGCGGTCGATCTGCCCTCCCCCCGACTGTGGTGGACCGCCGACCTCGGCGCTCAGCCTTTCTACGTCCTCTCCGCCCGGCTGATCCGGAATGGCGAGACGATCGACGAGGCGACGAAGACCGTCGGCGTGCGCACTATCGCCATCGACGAGTCGCCCGACCCGGACGAACCGGGCGCGACCTTCTTCCGCTTCATCCTGAACGGCGTCCCGATCTTCGCGAAAGGCGCCTGCTGGGTCCCCTCGACCTCCTTCGTCGCAGAGACTTATCCACAGGCTTGCGAACAGCTGCTCGATCAGTCGGTCCGGGCCAATATGAACATGCTCCGCATCTGGGGCGGCGGCATCTACGAGCCTGATTTCCTTTACGATCTCTGCGACCGGAAGGGCCTTCTGGTGTGGCAGGACTTTATGTTCGCCTGCGCCCACTATCCGGAGGCCCCCGACTTCCTCGAATCCGTCCGTCTGGAAGCCGAGGATCAGGTCCGCCGCCTGCGCCATCACGCCTGTCTCGCCGTCTGGTGCGGCAACAACGAAAGCCAGGCGATGCACCGGATAAACAACGACAAATCCGGAGAGGACGGCGCCCTCTCCGGCCTCGCCATCTACGACGATCTCCTACCTGAGGTCCTCGCCCGCCTCGACCCCACCACCCCCTACCGCCCCGGCAGCCCCTGGGGCGGATCAAATCCCAACGGCATGAAATCCGGCGACGTCCATGACTGGACCGTCTGGCACGGCGTCCCGCCGATCCCCGACGACGTCATGATCGGCGACTTCCAGTCCTCGCCCGAAGGCGTCGGCTACCCCCGCTACGCCGAGGATTTCTCCCGCTTTGTCAGCGAGTTCGGCCTGCAAGCGGCGCCCGCGCTTGAGACGCTGGAACGCTGGATGGACCCCGCCGACCTGAGCCCGGAAAGCGAGGGCTTCCTCGCCCGCATCAAGGACGAGGCCCGCAAGGCCGACGCCATGATGACCCCCGTCACCGGCCTGCCCGCCACCCTGCGCGACTACGTCGACTACACCCAGTGGTGTCAGGCCGAGGGCCTGAAGTTCGGCATCGAGCATTTCCGCCGTCGCCGTCCTCACTGCTCCGGGGCCGTGCTCTGGCAGCTCAACGACTGCTGGCCCTGCGTCAGCTGGAGCCTGATCGACCACGACGGCGTCGAGAAGGCCTCGTATCACGCCGTCCGCCGCGCCTTCGCGCCCGTGCTGGCCTCGTTCAGGGACACCGGCGACCAGATCGAGCTCTGGATCACCAACGACACTGATAAGCCGGTCAACGGCGAAGCCATTGTCCGGCTTGATACTTTCGAGGGAGCCGAGCTCGAATGGCATGCGGTTCGCATAGAGGCGCCTGCCCACGGCCACGCGGTGATCTGGCGCGGCCCGAAGCCGACCAGATCCGACAGCGTCTTGCGGGCTATCCCGATGAACGGGCTCTTCGAGACCGCCCGCCGGCTTCCCGGACCGATCCGCGACCTCTCCCTTCCCCTCGCCCGACCCGAGGTCGAGTGGCGCAGGACCGGCCCGACCGGCCTTGAGGCCCGCCTCAAGGCCCCGGCCTATCTCGCCTTCGTGGGGCTGGCCTCGAAGCGGCCCGACCTTCGCTTCAGCGACAACTTCCTGGACATGGCGGCCGGCGAGGAACGAACAGTCGCGGTCACCGGGTCGTATCCCGTGGATCCGGTCGAGATCGTCATCGACTGCTGGAACAAGCGATCATCCTGACTGCGACACATCGGCAATTGTTATTGCGACTGACTCGCACTAAATGTGCCGCTCCGCTTGTTACAGATGCCGAGCCTGATGTCGCGCCTACCCCTCGCCCTGACCCTCCTCGCCGGCGTCAGCGCCCTTCCCGTCGCCGCCCTCGCCCAGTCCGCTCCGGCGGGCCTCACCGCGCTGGATGAGATCGTCGTCACCGCCTCCACGCGCGCCCAGACGGTCGAGCAGGCCCCGGCGTCCATCTCGGTCGTCACTGCCGAACAGCTCGAGAACCGAGCCTACGTCGACCTGTTCGACGCCGTTCGGGACGTCGAGGGCGTGTCGGTCAGCGGGGGCTCGAACTTTCAGGACATCCTGATCCGCGGCCTTCCGGGCGCCTACACCCTGACGCTGGTAGACGGTCGTCGCCAGTCGACGCGCGAGGCGCGAGTGAACGGCAACGGCGGGCTGGAGCAGAACTTCATGCCGCCGGTCGGCGCCATCGAGCGGATCGAGGTCGTGCGCGGCCCGATGTCGTCGCTGTATGGCTCGGACGCCTTGGGCGGCGTCGTCAACATCATCACGAAGAAGGTCCCGCTGCGCTGGGGCGGCTCCATCGGCGCCGACTATGTCTCGCAGGAAAGCAGCGACAGCGGCGACTGGTATCAGAGCCAGTTCTATCTCGGCGGCCCGCTGGTCAGCGACCAGCTCGGCCTGCAGCTCTGGGGCCGCACACTCGAGCGTGACGAGGACGGTATATACAACGCTCCCAGCAGCACCGGCATGATGGGCTCGGAGGAGTACAACCTCGCCGGCCGCCTCGCCTGGACGCCGAACACCGACCACCAGGTCCTGCTGCAGTACGACGTCGCCCGCATCGAGCGCTTCAGCACCGCGGGCCTGACCGTCGCCCCGACCGGCCGCAGCGTCCGCAACGAGCACAGCCGCGACGCCCTCTCCCTCGCCTGGAACGGAAACTGGAGCTGGGGGACAAGCGCCCTGTCCGTCCTGCGCGAGGAGGCCCGGCGCGAGACCTATACCGCCAACGTCCAGGGCGTGCTGATCCGCGGCGCCCGCGCGCCCGAGATCACCAACACCGTCTGGGACGCCCTGTTCAACGTGCCCCTGACCGGCACGGCGCTGGGCGACCACAACCTGGTCTTCGGCGGCCAGATCATCGAGAACGAGCTGATCGATGTGAACCCCGGCGCCCGGGACAACGTCAACGCCACCTTCGACGTCTGGCAGCGCGCCGTCTTCGCCGAGGACGAGATCGGCCTGACCGACGACCTGGCCCTGACGCTGGGTCTGCGCTGGGACGACCACAAACGCTACGGCGACCACTGGAGCCCGCGCGCCTATCTGGTCTGGACGCCCGATCCGACCCTGACCCTGAAGGGCGGCGTCTCGACCGGCTTCCGCGCCCCCGAACTGCGCGCCGTGGCCGAGGGCTATGCTTATGAGACCGGCGGCGCCAACTGCAACTACGGCGCGGGCGCCTGCGGCGTCATCATCGGCGATCCGGACCTGAAGCCCGAGACCAGCACCAGCTACGAGCTGAACGCCCTGTGGCGTCCGACGTCCGACCTGTCGCTGAACGCCACGGTCTTCCGCACCGACTTCACCGACAAGATCGACTTCGACCGCGCCTGCGGCCCGGACGCCAACAACAACGGCGTCTGCGACGTGCCGTCCGAGGTGCTGCGCTGGTCCGAGGACCCGCTCTACCAGCTGTACTACTGGTACAATGTCAGCGACGCCCGCATCCAAGGCGTCGAACTGGGCGCGACCTGGCAGGCCACCGACGCCCTGACGCTGAAGGGCAACTACACCTTCACCGACTCCGAACAGCGCGGCGGCCTCTACGACGGCCAGCCGCTGGGCCGGACGCCCGAGCACATGGCCAACGTCCGCGCGGACTACGAAGTCAGCGACGCCCTGAACCTGTGGAGTTCGGTCACGTATCGCGGCGAGGAGGTCAACGCCGGCCTGCGCGTCGGGACCAATGGCCAGCCCATCTTCGTCGGCCCGCGTCAGGTCGGCCGCCTGTATCCGGACTACACCCTGGTCGACATCGGCGCGAACTGGCGGGTGCGCCAGAACGTGTCGCTGAAAGCCGGCGTCTACAACGTCACCGACAAGGTTCTGGACGTGCTCACCTATGACCAGCAGGGCGACGGCCGTCGCTACTGGCTGGGCGTGAACGTGGAGTTCTGATCGTGGCCCTGCCGACCATGAACCGCCGCATCCTGTTCGCCGGCGCCGGAGCGGGTTTGCTGCTCGCCGCTGCCGGTTGCGACCGTCAGGGCGGCGCCGCAGCGACCGGGGGCCTGACCGACCTGCGCGACCGCGCCCTGTCGATCACTCCGCCCGTCGGCAAGCTGTCTATCGACGACGGGCGCTACCTGATCGCCCTGTCCCTGATCCATCCGGATCCGGTCAGCGTCCTGGCCGCCTGGGCCGGCGACGTGAACCGCATCAGCCCCGAGATGTACGCCGCCTTCGTGGAGAAGACCCCGGCGCTGGCGACCCTGCCCAAGACCCCCAGCTCGGCCGGCGATTTCGACGTCGAGGCCGTTCTAGCCGCCGGTCCGCAGGTGGCCGTGGTCTCGCTGGGCTCCGGCCCGACCGACGCCCAGGTCTCCCAGCTGGAGGCCGCCGGCGTCACCGTCGCCTTCATCGACTTCTTCACCCATCCGTTCGAAAACCAGGCGAAGTCCCTGTCCCTGCTCGGAAAGCTGGTCGGGCGCGAGGAGCAGGCGACGGCCTACAACGCCTTCCGCGCCGAACGCCTGAAGCGCATCTCGGACAAGGTCGCCGGCCTGACCGACGCGCAGAAGCCAACCGTCTTCCTCGAGGCCCATGCCGGCAACTCGCCTGACTGCTGCAACTCGGTCGGTCAGGGCAATGTCGGCGACTACATCACCTTCGTCGGCGGCCGGAACATCGGCGCGGAGGTGCTGAACACCGCCTCGGGCAAGCTGAACCTCGAGTTTGTCATCGACCGCAATCCGGACGTCTACATCGCCACCGGCGGCCCGCATCTGGAGAAGGCCGGCGGCTATGTGGTCGGCCCGCAGTACGACGCCGCCCGCTCGCGCGAGTCCCTGCGCAAGGTCGCCTCGCGTCGCGGCATCGCCAACCTGGGCGCCGTCTCTGGCGGCCGCACCCACGGCCTGTCGCACCAGTTGATCAACTCGCCGATCGACATCGTCGCCACCGAGGTGCTGGCGAAGTGGATTCACCCCGAGCTGTTCGCCGACCTGAACCCTCGCGCCACTCTGGACGAGCTCAACAGCCGCTTCCTCGCCGTGCCCTATCGCGGCGACTACTGGACCGAACTCTCGGCCGCCTGACCTTCCTCCCCGAAGACCCCTTTTGACCGTGCTTAGGAGAAAGCCGATGAAGACCAACCGTTTCGCCGCCGCGGCAGCCGCCGTGCTGATGGCGTCCATCGCCGCCCCCGCCCTTGCAACTGCCTTCAACGAACCGGCCCAGCCGGCCGCCGTCGCCGACGCCCCGACCGTCGTGAAGTCGGTCAAGGTCGAGCCGGGCGGCGTGTATGAGCTGGTCTTCAACCCGGCCAACGATTCGGTGCTGGTCGCCGCCGTCGGCCCGCGCGGCGCCAACGCCGCCGCCATCGCCAGCCTCAGCGCCGATCTGAGCACCCCGGGTCAGATGATCGACGTCTCGGCCAACCCGCTCTACGGCCTGGCCCTGAACAGCCGCACCCAAACCCTGTACGGCACCGACACCCGCACCGGCGTGATCTCGGCCATCGACCTGTCGACCGGCCGCGTCGTCGCCAACATCGGCTCTGATCGCGAGAATGCCCACGTCCGCCAGGTCGTGGTCGATGAGGCCGCCAACAAGGTCTACGTCTCGGAAGTCGGCGGCCGCGGCGCCAACACCCTGTCCAGCCGCATCTGGATCATCGACGGCGCCACCAACACGCTGGAGCGTCAGATCGACGTCGACGCCGTCCTGACCGGTCTGGCCGTGGACGTCGCCGGCGGTCGCGTCTTCAGCACCGACATGTCGGCCAACCAGGTCGTGGTCGTGAACCTCGCCTCGGGCGAGGTCGCCCACCGCTGGCCGACCGGTACGGAAAGCGCCATCAACGTCGTTCACGACGCCGCCAACGACCGCCTGTTCGTGACCAGCCAGGGCACGGGCGAGCTGACCGTGATGAAGGCCTCGGACGGTTCGGTGATCCAGCGCCTCGCCACCGGCGCCGGCGCTCTCAGCGTGGCCTACAACCCGGCCAACAACCAGGTCTATGTCGCCAACCGTCAGGCCGGCACCGTCACCGTCGTCAACGGCGCCGACTATTCGGTGCTCGCCAACCTGCAGACCGGTACCTTCCCGCAGACCATCGCGATCGATCGCGACACCAACCACGTCTATGTGACCAACAAGGCCCGCGGTCTGCCGCGCAACGCCCCGGCGGGCACGCCCGTGCCGGTCGATCCGGCGGGCGACACCGTGACCCTGATCCGTCCGTAAGGGCGGGTTTCCTCCCCGACTGTCCCGGCCGTCGAAAGGCGGCCGGGCCTTTTTTCTTTTCAGTTGAGTATCGCCATGAGCCTCAGCCGCGCCGACGTCGCCACCCCGCACGCCTCCCGCTACCTCCAGCAGCTCTGCAAGCACTGGGCGCACAAATTCCAGGTCGAGTTCAACCCGGTCGAAGGCGCCATCGACTTCGGTGACGGCCGCTCGTGTGAACTGGCGGCCCGGGATCGGTCGCTTGAGGTCCGGGCCATCGCCGACGATCCCGAAGCCCTGCCGAAGCTGGAAGAGATCATCGAGCGCCACATCCAGCGCTTCGCCCACCGCGAGGGCGAACTCGTCTTCGTCTGGAGCCCGCCGGAAGGCTGAACGTCCTACAGGATGTCGTCCACCATCACTTGCAGCGTCCCGCGCACGCAGCGTTCGACCCGCGCCTCGACCTGATAGACTTGCGCCAGAATGGCCGGCGTGATCGCCTCGCCCGGCGGGCCGTTGGCGGCGACAACGCCCTCCGAGAGCACTACGACCCGATCCGACGCCCGCGCTGCAGCCTGCAGGTCGTGCAGCACCATGACTACCGTCATACCCCGCTCGACGGCCAGCTCGCGGACCAGCTTCATCACCCGCAGCTGATGTCGCAGGTCCAGCGCGCTGGTCGGCTCGTCCAGCAGCAACAGGCGCGGCCCGCGCACCACCGCCTGCGCCAGCGACGCCAGCTGCTTCTGGCCACCCGACAGCTGGTCCAGACGGCGCATGGCCATCCCCTCCAGCCCCAGCCGCTCCAGCACCGCCAGCGCCGTCTCGGCCTCGTCGCCAGAAATCGCGCCCTGCACCGGGGAAGCCCGTAGCGCGCTGACCAGCGTCTCCAGCACCGTCAGGGCCACGCCCTGCGGCAGGGTCTGGGGCATATACGTCACCGACCGCGCCCGCTCGGCCAGCGACAGGCCGTTCAGCTCCTGCCCGTCCAGCATCACCGAGCCCGTGGCCGGATGCAGGCCCGCCAGCGCGCGCAGAAGCGTGCTCTTCCCGGCCGCGTTCGGACCGATCAGCGACAGCACCTCGCCCTGCGCCGCCATCGGCAGCGACAGGTCGCGCAGCACCGTCCGTCCGCCATAGCCGGCTGTCAGGTTCGAAACCGTCAGCCCGCCGCTCACGCCCGCGCTCCATTACGGAAGATCAGCAGCAGGAAGACCGGTACGCCGATCACCGCCGTCACCACGCCGATCGGCATGATGGCTCCGGGCACCATGGCCTTGGACGCCGCCGAGGCCAGCGACATGATCAGGGCGCCGGTCAGCATGCTGGCCGGCAGCAGGAAGCGATGATCCTCGCCCAGCAGCAGGCGGGCGATGTGCGGCCCCACCAGACCGATGAAGCCGATGGTGCCGACGAAAGCGACCGAGGTCCCCGCCAGAATGCTGACCCGCAACAGCGACGCCATGCGAAGCCGCGAAACGTCGACGCCGAAGCTGCGCGCCCGGTCCTCGCCCAGCCGCAGCGCCGTCATGCCTCGCGCGGCCAGAAGCGAGAAGGGTGTCACCAGAACCACCACCAGAGCGGCCACGCCGACATTGGTCCAGGTCGCTCGCGACAGCGAGCCCATGGTCCAGAAGATCAACTGTTGCAGCGCTTCCTGCGAGGCTACGAACTGCAAAAGGGCGACGAGGGCGTTGAAGGCGAAGACCAGGGCGATGCCGAACAGCACCACCGTCTCCACCCCCGCCCCGCGATTGCGCGACATCAGCTGCAACAGCAGCACCGAGCCGAAGGCGAACAGGAAGGCGTTGATCGGGATCATCCAGTCCTGCGGCACGAACGGCACGCCCGAGCCCAGCACGATGGCCAGCGCCGCGCCGAACGAGGCCGCCGACGACACGCCCAGGGTGAAGGGACTGGCCAGCGCATTGTTCAGGATGGTCTGCATCTCTGCGCCCGCCAGCGAAAGGGCAGCGCCGACCAGCACCGCCATCACCGCATATGGCAGCCGCACCTGCCAGACGATCGCCGCCTGCGGCGCCGTCAGCGAGCCCGGATCGACCAGACCGCGCAGCACCTGCCCCGCCGTCATCGAGGACGGCCCGGTCGTCAGATCCAGCAGGAAGGCCACGACGCACAGCACCAGCAGGCCGACGACGATCAGGGTCCGTCGCGCCGTCAAACGGCGATAGTCGCCGAGCACGTCGGCGCCGGATCGGGAAGGCGTGGCAGCGGTCAAATCGGGCCCCGGACTGATAATGGGTCGCAATACACGAACACTTCCGGCGCTGCTACGCTGGGGAATGGTCAGGTCGTCACACCACGATTCCTCATGGGCCCCGCTGGTCGCGCCACGCGCCCGGACGCGCACCGTACGCGCCGAGGCCAATGGCCATGACTACCGCATCAGCGTGTCCGTTCCCGACAGCGCACCGCCGCCCGAAGGCTTCCCGTCGCTGATCGTTCTGGACGGCGGCGCCCTGTTCCAGTCGGTCGCCGACACCGAACGCCGCCTCGCCCATCGGGCCGAGACGTCCGGAGTTCAGCCGACCGTCGTCATCGGCGTGTCCCACGACGGCGACGCCCTGTATGACGGCGCCCAGCGTTCCCGGGACTTCACCCCCGGCCCGGCCGTCGCCGACAAAGCCGCCAACCGGAGCGAGACCGGCGGCGCCGACGCCTTCGTGACCTTCCTGATCGATCAGGTCCTGCCGTTAGCGGGTGAACTGGCCCCGCTGGATCCGACGCGCCGACACCTGTTCGGCCACTCGTTGGCGGGCCTGTTCAGCCTCCATGCCCTCGCGACCCGCCCGGGCGTCTTCGCCACCCACGGCGCCGTCAGCCCGTCCCTGTGGTGGAACCCGGATTTGATCCGGAGCGGACTGACCGCCCTCTCCGGCCCCGCGCCCCGCCTGTTCCTCGCGGCCGGCGCGCTGGAGGACCCGCCCGCCGGATCACCCAAGGCCGCCCGCCGCATGATAGGCGAGCTGACCGAGCTCCATCAGGCGTTGAAGACCGCCGGCCGGATCGAAACCGGCCTGACGATCTTCCCGGACGAGAACCACGGCTCGGTCGTCCTTCCGGCCGCCGGCCGTTATCTCCGCTTTCTGTCGACCTGAACCGGGTCAGCGCGCCGGCAGACCCTGAGCCATGAAGCCGCCGTCCACCGTCAGAACATGGCCAGTGACGTAGCTGGATTGGTCCGAGGCCAGGAACAGCACCGCCGCCGCGATCTCCTCGGGCGTGCCGTACCGACCGGCCGGCGTGCGCACGCCCCAATCCGCGCGCGTCTTGGCCGAGTGCACCTGGGCCACCAGCGGCGTCTCCACCGGCCCCGGCGCGACCACGTTCACGCGCACGCCCTGCGCGGCGAGGTCGACGGCCATGACCTTGCTCAGCGTGGTCACCCCGCCCTTGGACGCGCCATAGGCGCTGCGGCCGGCGTTGCCGAGCAGGCCCGAGACGCTGCCGATATTGATGATCGACCCGCCGCCATTGGCGACCATGTGACGCGCCGCCGCCTGACCGGTGATGAAACTGCCGCGCAGGTTGACCGCGATGATCCTGTCGAAGGCGTCCAGCGGCGTGTCGAGGAAGGGCTGTTCCCGCGCGATGCCCGCGCTGTTCACCAGCACGTCGATTCGACCGCAGGCGGCGACGACCGCCTCGAAGCCCGCCTCGACCGACGCTGGATCGGACACATCCATCTGCAGAAAGCCGCCCTGATCCGTCAGCGGAGCGTTCGCCTCGGCCAGATCGACTGCAACCACGATTGCGCCTTCCGCACGCAAAAGGTCCACAACGGCGGCCCCGATCCCCGATGCACCGCCCGTAACAACTGCAACCTTGCCTTGAACAACCGAACCCACGACACGCTCTCCCTTTGAGTAATCCATATTATGGACCTTGGATTGACTGACTTTTGTCATATCAAACCGAAGTTGCGGGTTGTCACCCGTAATCTGCGCGATAATACTCAAGATACAGAAATATAAGGTCCATTTAGTGGACCAAGGGAGTTACATTCAGGTGGCGAGTTTTCTTGCTTCACAATGCGGACTTCGGTCCAGAACAGGCGCGCCCGCATGAGCGCGACTGTCATTGAAACCCGGCGCGTTCTTCAGCCCGGCCCCGCGCGCTACGGCCGCGTCCTGACGGCGCTCGGCGCGCAAGGCCGCCAGCTGCTGGGCTCCATCCACGAAGGCGAGTCGCTGGAAAGCGGCCTCGTGCGCCTGTTCGCCGAGACCGGCGAGGCCAGCGGGACCTTCCGCCTGCTGGGCGGTGCGCTCAGCGAGGCCTGGTACCACGTCGCCCTGCCCGATCCGGACAGCCCCCGCGCCGTCGACTATGGCGCGCCGATCCATGTCGAGGGCGGCGCCTGGCTGATCGGCGGCTCCGGCTCGTTCGGCCCATCGGTGAAGGGTGGCCCGCTGATCCACCTGCACGGAGCCTTGGCGGCCACGGATGGTCGCGGACATGGCGGACACCTGAACAACGGCAAATGCATCGTTGGCGCCGGCGGCGTCCGCGTGCTGATGCACCTCGGCGCCGGCTTCAGCCAGGCCGCCGACCCGGAGACCGGCTTCTCCACCTTCTTCCCGCAATCGGAGACGTCCCATGACCGCCGTGCTCACTGAGGTCCGCACTGGCCGTCTGGCCACCGTCCGCCTCGGGCCCAACCAGGATCTGGTCGAAGGGCTGCAGCAGGCGGCCGCCGAACTGGG
The DNA here is from genome assembly GCF_039523815.1 of Brevundimonas kwangchunensis. NCBI lineage: Bacteria > Pseudomonadati > Pseudomonadota > Alphaproteobacteria > Caulobacterales > Caulobacteraceae > Brevundimonas > Brevundimonas kwangchunensis. The sequence continues at coordinate 72,123 of NZ_BAAAGA010000006.1, forward strand.
CTTCGAGCGCGCCCTGATCCGCAGCGGTCTGGGCAGCCTGATCGATTGCGTGATCGAGAACAGCGCCGGCCAGCAGCGCGAGCTGCGTGGCCCGGCTGTCGAGATCCTGACGATGCTCGGCGAGATCTCGCCCGAGGCGGGTGAAACCCGCGTCTCGTGCGTCGTGGGGGAAACCAGCGGCGCGGTGAACGCCGGCCGCATCGTGCCAGGTCGCAACCTGGTCTGCGTGACCGCCGAGGTCGTGCTCGAGGAACTTCTGGCCGCCTGAACGGGGCGAGCTGACACAACATCGCTGGGGCGAGCGGACGCAAGATCAGCCGCCCGGAGGACGAGGAAAGGAAGGCCATGATTCAACTCAACCGCCGCGCCATGCTGGCCGGCGCGCTGGCGGCGCCAGGAGCGCTCGCCGCGTGCGGCAAGGGGCCGGATGCCGAGATCGTATGGCGACTCGGCACCAACCTGCCGATCACCCACCCGCTGAGCGCCCGAATGAAGGAGGCCGCCGGCCGGATCTATGAGCAGTCGGGCCACCGCCTGTTCATCGAGGTCTACCCCAGCGCCCAGCTTGGCACCGACGCCGACATGCTGGCCCAGGTGCGCGCCGGCGCAATTCAGATGCTGTCGATCTCGGGCCTGATCATGTCGATCCTGGTGCCGCAGACCGCGCTGTCGGGCATCGGCTTCGCCTTCCAGGACCGCACCCAGCTGTTCAACGCGATGGACGGCACCTTGGGCACGAAGATCAAGGACGCCCTGGCCGGCCACCACCTGATCGCCACGCCCAAGGTCTTCGAAAGCGGCTTCCGTCAGATCACGACCTCCAGCCGCCCGATCAACAGCCCCGCCGACCTGCGCGGCATGAAGATCCGCGTGCCACTGGGTTCGCTGTGGACGTCGATGTTCCGTTCGTTCGGCGCCGCGCCGACCTCGATCAACTTCAGCGAGGTCTACTCCGCGCTCCAGACCCGCGTGGTCGAGGGCCAGGAGAATCCGCTGGCGGTCGTCGACACCGGCAAGCTGTACGAGGTGCAGCGTTACTGTGCCCTGACCAACCACATGTGGGACGGCTTCTGGCTGCTGCAGAACGAGAAGGCTTTGAACAAGCTGCCGGGCGACCTGCGCGATCTGGTCCAGATCGAGTTCGCCAACGCCGCGGACCTGCAGCGCGCCGACCTCGCCGTTCTGGCCGAGACCCTGCCGCAGAAGATGCAGGCGGAGGGCCTGACGCTGAACACGCCCGATCGCGAGCTTTTCCGTCAGCACCTGCGCAACGAGGGCTTCTACAGCCACTGGCGTTCCGAGCTGGGTGAAGACTCCTGGCGTGTCCTTGAAAACTATGTGGGGGCCCTCGCATGAGCACCGCAGCCGTCGAGAACGCCGTTATCAGCGAGGGCGTGCCGCCGCCGAAACATCCGCGCGGCCTCCTGTTCAACATCTTCGAACAGGCGGTGGCCATTCCGGCCGCCATCATCGTGCTTGTCGAGATCTGTCTGCTGCTGACCAGCGTCATCTTCCGCTTCTTCTTGCACAACCCGATCGTCTGGGCCGATGAGCTGGCCTCGACACTGTTCATCTGGATGGGGATGCTGGGCTCCGTTCTGGCCCTGATCCGCGGCCAGCACATGCGCCTGACGACCGTGGTGACGCGCTCGTCGCCGAAGGTCCGGCCGATCCTCGAGGCCCTCGCGGTCCTCGGGCCGGCGCTCGTACTGGCCCTGATGCTCCCGCACGCGATCTTCTATGCGTATGAGGAGTCGATGATCACCACGCCGGCGCTCGGCTGGTCGCTGGCCGTCCGCGCCTCGGCCCTGCCGGTGGGCATCGGCCTGATGCTGGTCGTCGCCCTGATGCAGATCCCGCGCCACTCGCTAAAGGCCCTGGGCATCACCGCCGGCATTCTCGCCGTCGGCGCCCTGGTGCTGTGGGGCCTGTCGCCGCTTCTGATCGGCATCGGCCACATGAGCCTGATCCTGTTCTTCGTCGTCCTGCTGCTGGGCGGCGTGGTGCTGGGCATTCCGATCGCCTTCGCCTTCGCCATCGCCACGGCGGCCTATCTGCTGACGATGACCGACGTGCCGCTGCTGGTCATGACCAGCCGCATGGACGAGGGCATGAGCTCGCTGATCCTTCTGGCCGTTCCCCTGTTCGTCTTCCTCGGGGCCCTGATCGAGATGACCGGCATGGCCGCGGCCATGGTGGGCTTCCTCGCCTCGCTGCTGGGCCACGTGCGCGGCGGTCTGAACTACGTGCTGCTGGGCGCCATGTATCTGGTGTCGGGCATCTCGGGTTCGAAGGCGGCCGACATGGCCGCGGTCGCCCCGATCCTGTTCCCCGAGATGAAGAAGCGCGGCGGCGACGAGGGCGAGATGATCTCCCTGCTGTCGGCCTCGGGCGCCATGTCCGAGACCATTCCGCCGTCGATCGTTCTGATCGCCATCGGGTCGGTGGCGGGCGTCTCGATCGCCTCCCTGTTCGTCGGCGGCCTGCTTCCGGCCTTCGTGCTGGCCATCGCCTTGGGCGTCATCTCCTGGATGCGCGCCCGCAAGGAGGACATGAGCAAGGTCGTCAAGCCGACGCGCAAGATGATCCTGAACGCCTTCGTGATCGCCCTGCCCGCCCTGCTGCTGCCGGTCGCCATCCGCTTCTTCGTGGCGGAAGGCGTGGCGACGGCGACTGAGGTTTCGACCCTGGCCATCGCCTACGGCGTCATCGCCGGCCTGTTCATCTACCGGAAGTTCGACATCACCAAGATCATCCCGATGCTGGCCAGCACTGCGGCCCTGTCGGGAGCGATCCTTCTGATCATCGGCGCCGCCAGCTCGATGGCCTGGTCGCTGACAACATCGGGCTTCTCGGCCGATCTGACGCACATGATGTCCAACCTGCCCGGCGGCGTGTTCGGCTTCATGGCCATGTCGATCGTGATGTTCATCATCTTGGGCAGCATTCTGGAGGGCATTCCCGCCATCGTGCTGTTCGGCCCGCTGCTGTTCCCGGTGGCGCGCGCGATGGAGATCCACGACGTGCACTACGCCATGGTGGTCATCCTCGCGATGGGCATCGGTCTGTTCGCCCCGCCGTTCGGCGTCGGCTACTACTCGGCCTGCGCCATCGCAAAGGTCGATCCTGACGCGGGTCTGAAGAAGATCTGGCCCTACCTCGGGGCCCTGGTCATCGGCCTGATCGTCGTCGCGGCCATCCCCTGGATCTCGACCGGCTTCCTCGAGAAGTAAGCCTCTCCAGAGATGGACCGCCCAAAGGGCGCGGCGCTCCCCCGCCGCGCCCTTTTTCTATGCGTGATTACACGCTCATCCCCGCGAAGGCGGGGCCCCAGTTCATGCAGCGGTTCAGCAGTTCCTTCGCAGCGCGCTCCGGATAGCCGGAACTCCGGACCATCGAGCCGCACTGGATCCCAGCCTTCGCGGGGATGAGCGGACTTCAAAGATCAACTCGCACAAAAAAAGGGGCGACGCCGTTTCCGGCGGCGCCCCGAGGGTCAGGAGGTCTTTGGGGCTTACAGGTTGAACACCAGCTTGATGCTGCCCAGCGTGATGTCCTCGCGGTCCGAACGGCCGCCCGGATTGTGGATGAACTGGATGCCCGGACGCACGGTGATGGCTGGGGTCAGGCGATAGCCGTAGTTCAGCTCGACGCCCACCTCGGTCTCCTGCGCGGCCTCGGTGCGCAGGCCGGCGGCGATCTGGGCGTCCTGCACGTCGGTGACGCGGCCGTTCATGCTGACCGCGCCGACGCCGAAGGTGACGTCGTCCTTGGCGCGGCCGGGGAACAGGCCGGTGTAGCTCAGGATCACCGCCGCCTTGCTACGCATGCGGTTGGTGGCCTGATCGGCGACGGCGAGGTTGCCCACCACCGTCAGCCCGCCCGAGCCGTCCGTCTCCGGCGCGATCAGTTGCTGCACGACATTGGCGTGGATGCCCGTGTGGCGCTCCTCGCGGGCGAAGGCCAGGCCGGTCAGGGCCTGATAGTCGCCGTTGACATCGAAGACGACATTGTTGGAGTCGCTGGTGTCGATCCAGCCGCCGATCTTGTAGGTCCCCGGCAGTTCGTTGTTGGCCCCGAACTTCGGCGTCCACTGCAGCTCGCCGGCGTAGATGGCGCCAGTCGCGCCGTCCGTGCCCAGGTAGAAGCCGCGGTCCTCACGCAGGTTCACCGGGTTGGATTCGATCACGCCCAGATTGACGTGAACCTCAGGCGTGATCCGCTGGCGCAGGCGCACGCCCCACGAACTGACCGGCAGGTTGTACAAATAGCCGCTGACGATCTGGCTGGAGGCCGGGCCGCACAGGTGCAGCAGGTTCACGTTGCCGCACGGCGTCGCGCCGAAGTCGTCGCCGTGGGTGACGCGGCCGAACTTGAACTGGGTCGCGCCGTCGTTGAACGACTGCTCGTACCAGAGATTGGACAGGCGCCAGATGGTGCCGCGGCCGTAGATGGTCTGCACCGGCTGCAGCAGGTTCAGCCCGACGTCATTGGCCAGGCTGTTGCCCTGACGGTTCATCAGGGTGACCTGGAACTTGCCGCCCTCCAGTCCCCACGCCTTGCCGGTGTCCACGGCGGCGCTGAGGTAGAGCTGGCCCGCCGCACGGAAGTCCGAGCGCGTGCCGCCGTCGAAATTGTAGCCGGCGTCCACCACCTCGTTGGCCGTGAAGACCACGCCGCGATCTTTCAGACGCGTGCGGAGGCCGCCCCAGTCGCCGGTCAGCAGGGGGCGCTCCCAGAGGCCCGGCTGCGTCGCCGCGGCCGCCTGCGCGGTCGTCGCCTGCGGCGGCGGTGCGGTCTGCGCCGTTGCGCCGCTCGCTGCCAGCAAGGCAGCCGTCATCGCTCCGCCGCAAAGGGCGGTCCTCGTCGATTGGTTCATTGGGATGCTTCCCTTCCCTTTTCGGCCCTTGGGCGTCTTCGGACGCTCTGGTGAGGAGGAACGGGGCGCGGCCGGGCCGTCCGCGCCCCGAAAGGATCAGGCCGCCTGACGCGTCTCGAGCAGCTTCTTCACTTCCGCCTTGGCCACCTTGCCGTAGCCGGACTTCGGCAGGGCGTCCCAGAACAGGATCTGGGTCGGCAGCTTGTAGCGGGAGAGCTTCCCGTCGAGGTGCGCCAGAACGGCGTCGGCGTCGGCCGTCTCGCCTTCGCGGACGACCAGAATGGCCACGCCGCACTCGCCCCACTTGTCATGGGGCACGCCCACGACGCAGGCTTCGGCGATGGCCGGAAGCGTCAGGATCGCTTCCTCGATCTCGCGCGGATACACGTTCGATCCGCCCGAGATGTACATGTCCGACGCACGGCCGGTGATGTAGAGGAAGCCCTTCGCGTCCAGGTGGCCCAGGTCGCCGGTGTGGAACCAGCCGTCCTGGAAGGACTTCTCATTGGCCTCGTCGTTCTCGAAATAACCGAGGAAGACCGCCGGGCCGCGGACGCAGATCTCGCCCGTCTCGCCAGCCGCAAGGCGCTTGCCCTCGTTGTCGAGGATGGCGATGTCCATGCCGGTGCGCGGCAGGCCGCAACTGCCGATCGGGAAGGACGGATCGTCCTCGATCGTGTGCAGGCGCGGCGGCAGCACGGTGATGTTGCCGGTGACCTCGCCCAGACCGAAATACTGGACCAGGACCTTGCCGATCTTGCGCAGCGCATGCTGCTGGTCGGCACGGTACATCGGCGCGCCGGCGTAGATCACATAGCGCAGCGATGAGTGGTCGAACCGGTCCACCGCCTCGTGCTGGGTCAGCATGGTCAGGATGGTCGGCACGGTGAACATGTTTGTCACGCGATGCTTCTCGACGAGCGCCCAGGCCTCCTCGCAGTCCAGACGCTCGCTGGACAGCAGGACGCTGGCGGCGCCCTTGGCGACCTGGGTCATGATGTGGATGCCCGAGCCGTGCGACAGCGGGGCGACCACCAGCGAGACGTCGTCCTCGGTCGTGGCCGGCATCAGGTCGTTCAGGTGGTTGACCGTGACGAAGGCCATCTGGCCGTGCGTCAGCATCCCCGCCTTGGGACGACCGGTCGTGCCCGAGGTGTAGAAGAACCAGCAGACGTCATCGCGATCGACGTCGGCCAGATCGACTTCCGGCGCCGAGGCGTCGGCGACCAGGGCCTCCCAGTCCTCGCCGGGCGCGTCCTCGCCGATCCAGAAGACGTTGGCGCAGGCGCCGTTGGCTTCCTCCGCGGCCGCCGCATGCTCGGGGAAGCCGGTGTCGAAGATGTGCGTCGTGGCGCGCGACGACGAGGCCAGATACGAGACCTCGGACGGCGTCAGGCGGAAGTTGGTCGGCACCCACACCGCGCCCAGACGCCAGCAGGCCCACTGGGTCTCGAACATGGCGTTGCAGTTGCGCGAGTGGACGAGCACGCGGTCGCCCTTCTTCACGCCGCGCGCGGCCAGAGCCGATGCGGCGCGGGTCACGCGGTCGTTCAGCTCGGTCCAGGTCCAGACACGGTCGCCCTGAATCAGGCCTGCACGGTCGCCGAAATGCTGGGCGGCATGCACCAGCATGGACGCGAGGTTACTGGTCGGGATCATGCCTTCAGCGGCTCCAGGATGGAGACGTAGTTGGCGACCGCCGCCCCGCCCATGTTGAAGATGCCGCCGATGTCGGCCTTGGGCAGCTGCATGTCGCCGGCCTCGCCGGTCAGCTGCATCGCCGTCAGGACGTGCATCGACACGCCGGTGGCGCCCACCGGGTGGCCCTTGGCCTTCAGACCGCCCGAGCGGTTCACCGGCAGACGGCCATCCGGCTGGGTCCAGCCTTCCAGCGCCGCGCGCGCGCCCTGTCCCTGCGGGGTCAGGCCCATGGCCTCGTACTCCAGCAGTTCGGCGATGGTGAAGCAGTCGTGGGTTTCCACGAACGACAGGTCGTCCAGCTTCAGGTTTGCGATCTCCAGCGCCTTCGCCCAGGTCTGGGCGCCGGCCTCGAAGCAGGTCGGGTCGCGGCGCGACAGCGGCAGGTAGTCGTTCAGATGCACGGCGGCGCGGAAACGGATCGCCTTCTTCATCAACTTCGCCGTCTCCTCGTCCGCCAGCACCAGGGCCGCGGCGCCGTCAGAGATCAGCGAGCAATCGGTGCGCTTCAGCGGACCGGCGACGAACGGGTTTTTCTCCGACTCGTTGCGGCAGAAGTCGAAGCCCAGGTCCTTGCGCATCTGGGCATAGGGATTGTCCACGCCGTTGCGATGGTTCTTGGCCGCGATGGTGGCCAGCGCGTCCGACTGGTCGCCGTACTTCTGGAAATAGGTCTCGGCGATGCGGCCGAAGACGCCGGCGAAACCGGCCGGAATGTCGCCCTCTTCCTTGCGGTACGAGGCGCTCAGCAGCACGTCGCCAGCCTGCTGGCTGGACACGTGCGTCATCTTCTCGGCGCCGATCACCAGAGCGAAACGGCCGCGGCCGGCGGCGATGAAGTCACGGGCGGCATAGACCGCCGCCGCGCCGGTGGCGCAGGCGTTCTCGATCCGCACGGCCGGCTTGAAGCGCAGGCCCGGCAGGCTGTGCATCGGCAGCGAGGACGGGAAGTCCTGGCGGCTGAAGCCGGCGTTGAACACGCCGATATGGACGCCGTCGATGTCTTCCGGATCGATACCGGCGTCGACGATCGCCGCGGCGGCGACGCGTTCGATCAGGCTTTCGATATCCGGATCGTCATGGAGTTTTCCGAACGGGCTGTGGGCCCAGCCGACGATGGCGGCTTCGGTCATGCTTACTTCCTCATACGCAGGGGAGGCCGCGCGGGTTCGATCCCGGCGGCGAGGGGTTCAGGACGCGCCAGCCGCTGGGACAGGCGCTGGGCCTCGTCCTTGAGCAGCGCGGCGAGTTCGGTGCGGCGATCCTCGCCCAGACGGGACTCGATCGCGGAAATGGACAGGGCACCAAGGCAGGAGCCGGCGGAGTCGAGAACAGCCACGCCCACGGCCCACGATCCCGCGAGCAACAGGCCCGGGTTGAAGGCGAAGCCCTGCGCACGCGTCTCGGCGACCGAGTCGCGCAGGAGTTCGGCGGAGAAGGTCGGGTAGCTGGCGGCGAGCTCCGCGGCGTTCTGGGCGAGAACCGCCTCGACATCGGCGTCGTCGAGCGCGGACAGGATCGCCAGACTACCAGCGCCAACGCCCAGCGGGTGGCGATCGCCGGCCAGAAGAACGTGCGTCCTGATCGGGAAGCTGCCCTCCTGACGTTCGAGGCAGACCGAATGTCCGTCACGGCGGACCGACAGGAAGACGGTGTCCTGGCTGGCGGCCGAAAGCCGGGTCAGACCACCGGCGGCGGCGCGGTGAATGCCGAAGCGCTCCGTGGCCAGCACGCCCAGCACGAAGGCCTCGGGCCCGAGGTGATAGAGGCGGGTCGCCGGGTTCTGTTCGACGAAGCCGTTCCGCTCCAGCGCCCGCAACATGCGGTGCACCGTCGGCTTGGTCAGCCCCGACTGCGCGACGATCTCGGTCAGTCGCAATCCGTGTTTCGAACGCGCGCCGATCAGGCGCAGCAGCGTCAACGCACGGTCCAGCGCCTGAGCGCCGTCGGCCTTCTCCAGTACAGCCATGACCCTAACCTCCCAAAGTCCATATGTTGGACTTCATTCTTATCTTTTATGGACCTGAAAGTGTAGCGGCATTCTGGCGTTGTCAAATCAGGCATAGAATATTCCCGAAGGTTTCATATAGCGGACCAATTGCGATTATTTGGCGCTCCCTGCGTTGCCGGAGAGGGCTATTACGGTATTCCGTATTCCCTCATGAGCACCGCGATGGATCCGGTCGGCGCAACGCCGATCCTGACCGAACAGGTCTATGAGCGACTGAAGGGCGCGATCACCGACGGCGTCTTGCAGCCGGGACAGCGCGTGCGTCAGGCCGAGCTGGCGGACCATCTCGGCGTCTCACGCGCTCCGGTCAGCCACGCCCTGCATCTGCTCAAGCATCAGGGTCTGGTGCGCGAGTCGGGACGGCGTGGCGTCGAGATCGCGCCGATCGATCCGGACATGCTGCGCGACGTCTACCAGATCCGCGCCTCGCTCGATTCCCTGGCGGCCCGTCTGCTGGCGACGCGCTTTGAACAGGGCAAGGTCACCCGCGCGGACGAGCAGCGTCTGGTCGCGGCCTGCGCCGCCGGCGAGCGCCTGACGCTCAACGCTCCCCTGCGCGAGCGGGCCCAGGCCGATGTCTTCTTCCACCGCGAAATCTACCGACTGTGCGGCAATCCCGCGATCGAGGAGACGCTGGCGCCGCTGTGGCCGCACATCCAGCGGGCCATGAACACCGTCATGTCCTTCGACGAGATCCGCACCCGCGCCTGGAGCGAGCACGCCCGGATCGTGGAGTTCATCCGCGAAGGCCGCGCGGCCGAGGCCGCGGACGCCGCCTGGAGCCACGCCGCCAACGCGGGCTCCGAAACCGAACACCGTCTGCGATCCCTGTCCCGCGACGACTGAAATCAACAACGACAGACCCCGGAGGAGACCGACATGAAACTGACCGCCGAACAGCTCGAGCACTTTCACAAGGAAGGCTACATCTTCATCCCCGAGGCCTTCACGGCCGAGGAGATCGAGGTCCTGCGCGAGGCCGCGAAGGATGTCTTCGAGCCCGAGCGTGAGGAGATCTGGCGCGAGAAGTCGGGCGTGCCTCGCACGGCCTTCGCCTGTCACACCTACAACAAGGCCTGCGAGATCCTGGGCAAGCACCCTCGTCTCGTCGAGCCTGTGGCTCAGGCCTTCGAGGAGCCGGTGTACATGCACCAGTTCAAGATCAACGCGAAGGCCGCCTTCGCCGGTGACGTCTGGCAGTGGCACCAGGACTTCGTGACCTGGCACAATGACGACGGCATGCCCGAGCCGCGCGCCATGAACATCGCCGTCTTCCTCGACGACGTCCTGCCGATCAACGGCCCGCTGATGCTGGTCCCACGCAGCCATGAGTCGGGCGCTATCGACGCCGGCCACGACACCGAAACCACCGCCTATCCGCTGTGGACCCTCGACAACGACACCGTCGCTCGTCTCGTCGAGCAGGGCGGCATCGTCGCCCCGACCGGCAAGGCCGGCGGCCTGCTGATGTTCCACGGCAATCTGGTGCACGGCTCGGCGGGCAACATCACCCCCTACCCGCGCAAGATCGTCTACCTGACCCTGTCGGCCGTCTCGAACGCGATCACCAAGCCGACCCGCGCCGAGTACATCGCCCACACCGACTTCACGCCGATCGAGGCCCTGCCCGACGACGCCTTGGTCCAGTACGCCCGCAGCCGCTCGCAAGAGCCGGCCGCCGCAACCGCATAAGAAGAGAACGATCCCACATGGGCGAGAGAATGAAGGACAAGGTCGTCCTGGTGACGGGGGCCGGTTCGTCCGGCCCCGGCTGGGGTAACGGCAAGGCGGCGGCGGTGCTCTACGCCCGCGAGGGCGCGAAGGTCTTCGCCATCGATCTGCGCATCGAGGCCGCTGACGAGACGAAGGCCATCATCGAAAGCGAGGGCGGGGTCTGCGAGACCTTCGCCTGCGACGTCTCGAAATCGGATCAGGTGCAGGCCATGGTCGAGGCGTGCATCGCCGCGTTCGGCCGCATCGACGTGCTGCACAACAACGTCGGCATCTCGGAAACCGGCGGGGCGATCGACGCCTCGGAGGAAAGCTGGCACCGCCTGATCGCGGTCAACCAGACCAGCGTCTTCCTGACCTGCAAATATGTGCTGCCGCACATGGTGGCGCAGCAGAAGGGCTCCATCGTCAATGTCGGCTCGGTCGCCGGCGTCCGCTGGATCGGCTTCCCCTACGCCGCCTATACGGCGACCAAGGCGGCGGTCATGGGCCTGACCCAGAACATCGCCCTGCAGCATGCGAAGGACGGCATCCGCGCCAACTGCGTCCTGCCCGGTCTGATGAACACGCCCCTGATCAAGGGCGCGCTGACCAAGGGCTATGACGGCGACTTCGACGACATGGTCGCCCGGCGCGACGCCCAGTCGCCCACGGGCAAGATGGGCGACGCCTGGGACGTGGCCTACGCGTCCCTGTTCCTCGCCTCGGACGAAGCCCGCTATGTGAATGCGACCGAGATCATCGTCGATGGTGGACTGACCGCGAAATGCGCCTGACGTGAACGCCGCCTTCTCCGTCGTCCTGCCTGTGTTCGCCCTGATCGGGCTGGGCTGGGGATCGCGACGTCTCAAACTGTTCGGCCCGACGGCCGTGGGCGAGCTGAACCGCTTCGTGGTCTGGCTCGCCCAGCCGGCCCTGCTGTTCGGCATCACCTCGACGGCAAAATGGAGCGACTATCGCCCCGACTTCGCCCTGGCGATGGGCGGGGCTCTGGCCCTGACCTTCGCCCTGGTCCTCGCGGCCAACTGGAAGCGGCTGGGCGGCGGCGACGCCACCGTCGACGCCCTCAGCGCCTCCTACGCCAACAATGGCTTTCTCGGCATCCCACTGTGCCTGCTGGTTTTCGGCCCGATGTCCCTGCCCTACTCCGGGGTCTCGGTCATCCTGACGGCCTGCGTCCTGTATTCCTTCGGCCTGATCGGCATGGAGCTGGCGGCGGCCAAGGGCCACGGCGTCTCCAAGGCGATCGGGAAGGCCGGCTGGGCCGTCATCCGCAATCCCATGATCATCGCGCCGGCTCTGGGCGCAGTCGTCTCGACCTTCGGCCTCCAGCCACCGGAAGGGATCAAGACCCTGCTGGGCCTGCTGGCCGATGCGGCCATCCCCTGCGCGCTCGTGGCGCTGGGTCTGTTCCTCGCCGACAATGTCCAGGGCGGCATCACCGACTTCACCTGGGCGCCGCTGACCTTCGCCAAGCTGGTGATCCAGCCTGCCATCGCATGGTTGATCGCCGGGCCGATCCTCAACGCCCCGCCGGAGGTGGTGCACCTCGCCATCCTGCTGGCCATGATGCCGACTGGCGCCGGGCCTTTCATGCTGGCGCAGGTGTACGGCCGGCGCGGCGCTGTCGCATCACAGACTATTCTGGCGACAACCGTGCTTTCGATCGTCACCATCTCCCTGTTCCTGACCTTCATCCGCTGAGCCGACGCATGCCGATCTACGCCCTGGGCGAAACCGCCCCCCGCCTGCCCGCCGAGGGCGACTACTGGATCGCGCCGGACGCCATCGCCATCGGCGACGTGGTCATGCAGCCGGGCTCCAGCCTGTGGTTCGGCGTCGTCGCCCGCGCAGACAACGACACCATCACCATCGGCGAGAACTCCAACGTTCAGGAGCGCTGCGTCCTGCACGTCGATCCGGGCGAGCCGCTGACGATCGGCAAGAACGTCACCGTCGGCCACATGGCCATGCTCCACGGCTGCACCATCGGCGACAACAGCCTGATTGGCATCGGCGCCATCGTCATGGGCCGCGCCGTGATCGGAAAGAACTGCCTGATCGGCGCCGGCGCCCTGATCACCGAGGGCAAGATCATCCCCGACAACTCCGTCGTCATGGGCGCGCCGGGCAAGGTGGTGAAAGAGGTTGGCCCCGGTCAGGAGGCCGCACTGACCATGTCTGCCGAAAGCTATGTCCAGAACTGGAAGCGGATGGTCCGCGAGCTTAAGCCCGCCTGACCATGACGACCTCCACCGACCTGCTTCAGGCGCTCCGCGCCATCGTCGGCACGCGCCATGTGCTGACCGGCGACGGTCGCACGCGCCGCTTCCGCAAGGGCTACCGCTTCGGCGAGGGCGATGCGTTGGCCGTGGTCCAGCCCGGCTCGCTGGTCGAGCAGTGGCGCGTCGTGAAGGCCTGCGTCGAGGCGGGCCGCATCGTCATCATGCAGGCGGCCAATACCGGCCTGACTGGCGGCTCGACCCCCGACGGCGTCTATGACCGCGAGGTGGTCATCCTCTCGACCACCCGCATCGACGGCATCCACCTGATCCGCGACGGCCGCCAGGTCATCTGCCTGCCCGGCGCCAGCCTGTATGCGCTGGAAGACCGGCTGAAGCCTCTGGGCCGCGAGCCGCATTCGGTAATCGGCTCGTCCTGCATCGGCGCTTCGGTGATCGGCGGGGTGTGCAACAACTCGGGCGGCTCCCTGATCCAGCGCGGTCCGGCCTACACCCAGCTGGCCCTGTACGCGCAGGTCCGCGCCGATGGCGCGCTGGAGCTGGTCAACCACCTCGGCCTGGCCATCGAGGGCGATCCGGAAGCCATCCTCGCCCGCGTCGAGGCCGGTGACTTCACCGACGCCGAAATCCTCGACCCCGCCGGCGCCGCCGCCTCGGACAGCGGCTATGTCGAGCGTATCCGCGACGTCGATGCCGACACTCCGGCCCGCTACAACGCCGACGCCGACCGCCTGTTCGAGGCCTCGGGCAGCGCGGGCAAGGCCGTGGTCTTCGCCGTCCGGCTGGACACCTTCGCCTCGGTCGGCGACAGCGCCGTCTTCTACATCGGGACAAACGATCCGCTGGTCCTGACCCGCATCCGGCGCGACATCCTCGGCGGTTTCGAAAACCTGCCGGTCGCCGGCGAGTACATGCACCGCGACTGCTATGACATTGCGCGCGAGTATGGGAAGGATACCTTCCTCGCCATCCGCAAATTCGGCACCGGCTCCATGCCGCGCCTGTTCGCGATGAAGTCCGCGGCCGACGCCGTCTTCGCCAGCATCCCGGGTGCGCCGAAATTCCTCGCCGACCGTCTGGTCCAGTTCGCCACCAGCCTGTTCCCCGAACATCTGCCCGAGCGAATGAACGCGTATCGCGACCGGTTCGAGCATCACCTGATGCTCAAGATGGCCGGGCCGGGCGTCGAGGAGGCGCGGCGCTATCTGGCCGCCCTGCCCGCCGCCGACGGCGAGGCCTTTGAGTGCACGAAGGACGAGGGCGACAAGGCCTTCCTGCATCGCTTCGCCGCGGCCGGCGCCGCCATCCGCTATCGCGCCGTCCATCATCGCCACGTGTCGGACATCGTCGCCCTCGACATCGCCCTGCCACGCAACACCCGCGACTGGATGGAGACCCTGCCGGACGACGTCGCCGCGCCGATCCTGAAGCGGCTCTACTACGGCCACTTCTTCTGCCACGTCTTCCATCAGGACTATGTCGTCGCCGCCGGCCAGGATCCGATCGCGCTGGAGCACCGGATGTGGGCCCTGCTGGACGACCGCAACGCCCGCTACCCGGCCGAGCACAACGTCGGCCACCTCTACCCGGCGGCCCCGTCGCAGGTCAGCCACTTCCGCAAGCTGGATCCCTGCAACTGCCTGAACCCCGGCATCGGCATGACCTCGCGCAAGGCGGAATGGGTCGAGGCCTGACGGCGTTAGACCAAAGTCTCCCTGCAGCAGTTCGTCGACCGCTGTCAGTCTGACTCCCAGCCCTCATGAGAGGGACCAACGGATGCGCCGCGCAAGACGGCGCCGGGAGGACAAGCAGATGAGCGACAACGAGCCCGTCGCAGCACAGGTCAGGGATGGCCATGTGGTGGGACGAAACGACAAGCTGGTGATCACGGCCGCCTCGGTCGGCACGGTCATCGAGTGGTACGACTTCTATCTCTACGGATCGCTCGCGGCGATCATCACCGCCCAGTTCTTCTCGGGCGTGAACGAGACCACCGGCTTCATCTTCGCGCTGATGGCGTTCGCAGCGGGCTTCGCCGTGCGGCCATTCGGCGCGATCGTGTTCGGGCGTCTGGGCGACCTGTGGGGCCGCAAGAACACCTTCCTGGTGACCATGCTGCTGATGGGCATCTCGACCTTCGTGGTCGGCATCCTGCCGTCCTACGCCGCCATCGGCATCGCGGCGCCGGCCATTCTGGTGCTGATGCGCCTGATCCAGGGTCTGGCCCTGGGCGGCGAGTACGGCGGCGCGGCGACCTATGTCGCCGAGCACGCCCCGCCCGGAAAGCGCGGCTTCTACACCAGCTTCATCCAGATCACCGCCACCGTGGGCCTGCTGCTCAGCCTGATGGTCATTCTGGGCGTCCGCACCGTCGTGGGCGAGGAAGCCTTCGCCGACTGGGGCTGGCGCATTCCGTTCCTGGTCTCGATCCTGTTGCTGGGCGTCTCCCTGTGGATCCGCCTGAAGCTGGCCGAGAGCCCGGCGTTCCAGCGCATGAAGGCCGAAGGCAAGGGCACCAAGACCCCGCTCAAGGACAGCTTCGGCAAGTGGGGCAACCTGAAGATTGTGCTGATCGCCCTGCTGGGTCTGGCCGCCGGTCAGGCCGTGGTCTGGTACACCGGCCAGTTCTACGCCCTGTTCTTCCTGGAGCGGGTGCTGAGGGTCGATGCGTCCCTGACCAACATCCTGATCGCCACGGCCCTGCTGCTGGCCACGCCGTTCTTCATCTTCTTCGGCTGGCTGTCGGACAAGATCGGCCGCAAGCCGATCATCCTCGCCGGTTGCCTGCTGGCGGCGCTGACCTACTTCCCGCTGTTCCAGGGCCTGACCTGGGCCGCCAACCCGCGCCTTGCCGAAGCCTCGGCGACCTCGCCGGTCACCGTCTATGCGGACCCGGCCGAGTGCTCGCTGCAGTTCGATCTGGTCGGCAAGGCGGTGTTCAACACCTCCTGCGACATCGCCAAGTCGCAGCTGGCAAAGGCCGGCGTCAGCTACCGGACCGAAGACGCGCCGGCCGGCACCCTGGCCCAGGTTCGCGTCGGCGAGACCGTGGTCGAGAGCTTCCGCGGCGACCAGATGGCCACGGCCGATTTCACCGCCGCTCGCAAGACCTGGGGTGACGACCTGACTGGCGTTCTGTCCGCAGCCGGCTACCCGGCCAAGGCGGACAGCGCGCTGGTGAACAAGCCGGCCGTCGTCGGCATCCTGTTCCTGCTCGTGCTCTACGTGACGATGGTCTACGGCCCGATCGCCGCGGCCCTGGTGGAGATGTTCCCGACCAACATCCGGTACACCTCCATGTCCCTGCCCTACCACATCGGCAACGGCTGGTTCGGCGGCTTCCTGCCGACCACGGCCTTCGCCATCGTGGCCGCGACAGGGAACATCTACTACGGCCTCTGGTATCCCATCGCGATCGCCGTCCTGACCTTCGTGGTCGGCATCATCTGGGTGAAGGAGACGAAGAACGTGGACATCAACGACTGACGTCGTGACGTCCATTCTCCCCGGGGAGGGCCGGCGTTTCGACGCCGGCCCTTCTGCGTTGCGGCAGAGCTTTTGCTTGCCCCGCCCCGCCCGTCCCGATTGAGTGAGACGATGTTCAGCCTGCTGATCCTGGCTTTGGTCGGCGCCTATATGGCGGCCCTGTTCGTTATCGCCTGGCGGGGCGAGCGCGCGGGCGTGCACGGCCGTCCGCTGGGCGCATGGACCTATGCCTTCTCGCTGGCGATCTACTGCACCAGCTGGACCTACTACGGCGCCGTCGGCACCGCCTCGCGAGCCGGGTGGGAGTATCTGCCGATCTACATCGGCCCTGTTCTCGGACTAACCCTGCTGTTCCCGCTGTGGCGACGCATCGCCGCCGCCGCCCGGCGCGAGAAGGTCGGCTCGATCGCCGACTTCATCTCGTCCCGCTACGGCCGCAGCCAGACGCTGGGCGCCGTGGTGGCCGTCGTCGCCGTGGTCGGCTCCCTGCCCTACATTGCCCTGCAACTGAAGGCCCTCGCCATGGGCTGGGCCCTGATCACCGCGGGCACTCCGGCCGCCGATCTGGAAAGCCTGACCGTTCTGCTGATGGCCGCCGCGCTGGCGGGCTTCTCCATCCTGTTCGGCGCCCGTCGTCCCGACCTGACCGAGCACAACCGGGGTCTGGTGCAGGCCATCGCGCTGGAGTCGGTCGTCAAGCTGGCGGCCCTCGTCGCCGCCGCCCTGTTCGCCCTGTTCCTGCTGAACGGCAGCCCCGATCCGGCGAAAGCCTGGCGCGAGATGGGCCCGCTGGCCTCGCCGCCGACGCTGGACGCTCGCTTCGCCGCCATCATCCTGCTGTCGACGCTGGCCATGTTCTGCCTGCCGCGCCAGTTCCACGTCGCCTTCGTCGAGGGCTCCGATCCGGCACAGGCCCGACGCGCCCGCTGGGTCTTCCCGATCTATCTGCTGATCACCAGTCTGGCCGTCCTTCCGCTGGTGGCAGCCGGCGGACTGCTGGGTAACGGCAACCCCGACCTGCTGGTGTTGTCCCTGCCGTTCGGCCAAGGGGCGCACCTGTTGACGGCAGCGGTCTTCGTGGGTGGATTCTCCGCCGCCACCGCCATGGTGATCGTCGAGGCGGTGGCCCTGTCGGCCATGGTATCCAATAACCTGATCCTGCCCTTCGTCACCCGCAGCCGCTGGCGCCTGCGCGAGCGCGGGGCGGACATGGCGGGCGTGATCCTGCAGGTGCGGCGCGGCGCCATCGTGGTCCTGCTGCTGCTGGCCTGGCTCTACTTCCAGGCCATGGACCATTCGGCCGGTCTGGCCTCGATCGGTCTGGTGTCCTTCGCCGCCATGGGCCAACTGGCTCCCGCCCTGTT
Source organism: Brevundimonas kwangchunensis (assembly GCF_039523815.1). Classification (NCBI taxonomy): domain Bacteria; kingdom Pseudomonadati; phylum Pseudomonadota; class Alphaproteobacteria; order Caulobacterales; family Caulobacteraceae; genus Brevundimonas; species Brevundimonas kwangchunensis. Next base: position 89,535 of record NZ_BAAAGA010000006.1, read on the forward strand.
CGGCGCAGTCCTGTGGAGGCGCGGTCACGCCAGCGGCGCGCTGGCCGGCATCGCCATCGGCTGCGTCGCCTGGCTGTTCATGCTGGCCCTGCCGCAGCTGACCGGCCACATCGGCTCGCCGTCTGATCTGGCGCTGGGCGTCTTCGTCAGCCTCGGGCTGAACACCGCCGTCTATGTCCTGATCTCGCAGCTGGCCTCGGACAGGCTGGAGGATCGCATCCAGGCCCAGGCCTTCATCGGCGCCCACGGTCCGGACTGGAGCGAGATGGGCCACGCCGGCGCCGGCGCCTCGGTCGGCGATCTGAAATCCCTCGTGGCCCGCTTCATCGGTCAGGCCGGCGCCGAGCGGGCCTTCTCCGCCTGGTCGCGAGAGAGCGGGCGCAAGCCGCTGAACAGCGAGCCCGCCGACGCCGCCATGGCGCGCGCGGCCGAGCGCATGCTGGCCGGCGCGGTCGGTTCGTCGTCCGCCCGCCGCGTCATCGCCGCGGCGCTGGCCGGAGGCGGTCGGGCGCCGGAAGACGTGGTGCGGATGCTCGACGAGGCCTCGCAGGCCGTCCAGTTCAACCGCGAACTGCTGCAGACCACGCTCGACAACATTGATCAGGGCGTCGCCGTGGTCGATCACGACCTGCGTCTCGTGGCGTGGAACCGGCGCTATGTGGAGCTGTTCGATCTGCCGCCCGGCTTCGTCCACGTCGGCCTGCCGATCCGCGCCGTCTATCGCCTCAACGCCGAGCGTGGCGAGAGCCACGACGACATCGACGCCTGGGTCGAGCGGCGGCTGGAAGCCCTGCGCCGGCGCATCCCGCACGAGCACGAGCGCCGCCAGCCGGATGGACGCGTCCTGCGCTCGACCGGCGCTCCCATCCCCGATGGCGGCTATGTCACCAGCTACACGGACATCACCGAACTGCGCCGTGCGGCCCAGGCTCTGGAGGAGGCGAACCAGCAGCTGGAGGAGCGCGTCGCCGACCGCACCGCGCTGCTGGACGAGGCCCGCCGCACCGCCGAGGAGGCCACGGCGTCCAAGACCCGCTTCCTCGCCGCCGCCAGCCACGACCTGTTGCAGCCCCTGCACGCCGCCCGTCTGTTCATCGCCGCCCTGAAAGAAGACAGCGCCGACGAGACCGCCGCCCTCGCCCACAACGCCGACCGGGCCATCGAGAATGCTCACGGGCTGATGACCGCCCTGCTGAACCTGTCCCGTCTCGATGCCGGCGGTGTGAAGCCCGCCGTGGCCCCGATGGCGTTGGCTTCCCTGTTCGGCGATCTGGCGCGTGAGTTCTCCTCGATGGCCGCCGCGAAGAGCCTGACGCTCAATGTCGAGCGTCCGGACCTCTGGGTCGTGTCGGATCGCAATCTGCTGCGCTCCATGCTCCAGAACCTGATCGGCAACGCCATCCGCTACACCGACAGCGGCGGCGTCACGGTCGCGGCGATCCCCTCAGGCGACACGGTGCGGATCGAGGTGCGCGACACCGGCCGGGGCGTGCCGCCGGAGAAGCGCGAGGCCATCTTCGCCGAGTTCACCCGCCTTCCCGGCGCTCCCGGCGACGAACCGGGCGCAGGGCTGGGTCTCGCCATCGTGCGCCGGCTGGGCGTGCTGCTGGATCACGCGCTCGATGTCGACTCGGCGCTGGGCGAAGGCTCGACCTTCAGCGTGACCGTTCCCCTTGGCATGGCGGCGGAGGCTGCTGCCCCGGAGACCACCCGCGCGCCGTCACCGCTCGCCGGCCTGACCGTGCTCTGCGTCGACAACGAGCCCGCCATTCTCGACGGCCTGTGCGCCCTTCTCGCGCGCTGGGGCGTGGAGCCGGTCCGTGCGTCGGATGCCGGAGAGGCGCTGGCGTTGAAGGCCCTGCCCGACGCCGCGCTCGTCGATCTGCACCTCGGCGAGGGCCCCGACGGTCTGGCGGTGATCGAGGCGCTGAGAGCGCGCGGCGTCGCCCGCATCGCCCTGATCACCGCCGACACCGGCGTCGATCTGAAGGAGCGGGTTCAGGCGTTGGGTGCGCACCTGATGGGCAAGCCGGTGCGGCCGGCCACCCTCAAGGCCTTCCTGTCCCGTCAGGGCTAGAGGTCGACCGATTGGGCCAGGATCACGGCCTGCGTCCGGTTCTGGACGCCCAGCTTGCGAAAGACCGTCGTCAGATGCGCCTTGATGGTCGCCTCGGTCACGCCGAGGTCCCACGCGATCTGCTTGTTCAACCGCCCCTGACGCAGCCCCATCAGGATCTTCATCTGCGACGGCGTCAGGCTGGCGATGCGGCGATCCAGATCCTCGGCCTCCTCGTCAGGCGGCACTTCCGGCGCCCAGCTGTCGCCCTCGCGCACGGCGGAGATTGCGGCGACCATGGTCTCCAGCGTCGCCGACTTGGGAATGAACCCGCCCGCACCCATGGCCATCACCCGGCGCACGGTGGCGGCGTCCTCGCTGCCGGACACCACGACCACCGGCACGGCCGGATGCTCTGATCGAACCGCCGCCAGCCCGCCGAAGCCTTCGGCGTCCGGCAGTTTCAGGTCCAGAAGCAGCAGATCGGCGCCGGCGTCGGCCAGCACCTGCCTGGCGCCGGCCAGACTGGCCTGTTCCTCGACCACCGCATCGGGCGCGGCGCGCCGGACGGCCGAGACGAGGGCTGCGCGAAACAGCGGATGATCGTCAGCGATGACGATGTGTTCCATGGCGTCCTTCCCGCGCGCGGTTCTTTGGGTCCGACCACGTCACACCGACACAATGCCGCACCTCGACCTTGGTCGAAACTAGACCAATGGCTAATGGCCGTCGCCCCCGGTCACGCCGAAGTTTCCGCCTGAAAAGTCCGCGCAGACGGGCTTCACGGGAGGATAGACCTATGAACCACGGACATCGTTGGCTTTCCGGGGCCGCTTCGGCCGCCCTGCTGCTCGTCGCCGGTGCGGCTCATGCCCAGACCGCCGGACAGGACCCGATGGAGGCGCGGATCGCCGCCCTCGAGGCCCAGTTGAACGCCTTGAAGGCTGAACTGGCCGCGACGCGCGGCGAGCAGGCCCAGACCCGGCAGGACGTGATCCTGCTGAGCCAGCAGACGCCGTCGCCTCCCGCCCCAGCCGCTGCCCCGGCGGCGCCCGCCGCGCCGGCCAACGGCTTCCGCATCGGAGATCACACCGTCACCGTCGGCGGCTTCCTGAAGCTGGACATGATGGCCAGCGACTACAGCGGCGGCGATCCGGCCAATGGCGACGCCCTGCGCGAGTTCTACCTGCCAGGCTCCATCCCCGTCGGCGGCGCTGGCGAAGACACGGCGACGGACTTTAACGCCCGCCAGACCCGTCTGTGGCTGGCCACCCAGGGTGAGGTCGCCGGACACCGCGTAGGCTCACGGATCGAGATGGACTTCCAGGTCCTGCCCGGCGCCGGCGACCAGCGCACCACCAGCCCCGCCAACCTGTCCCTGCGCCGCGCCTTCGTGACCATCGACGGCTGGCTGCTGGGTCAGGAGTGGACCAACTTCCAGAACACCACCGTCCTGCCCGAGACCGCCGACTACATCGGCCCGTCGGAAGGCACCGTCTTCGCCCGTCAGGCCCAGGTTCGCTACACCAGCGGGCCGTTCTCGATCTCCGTCGAGAACCCGGAGACCACCATCTCGCCCTTCGGCGGCGGCGCGCGGATCATCGCCGACGACAACAGCCTCCCGGACCTGACGGCCCGCTACACCCGCACCGGCAGCTGGGGCGAGGCCTCGCTGGCCGGCATCGTGCGTCAGCTGAAGTACGAGACCGTTGGTCTGACCCCGATCGATACCGACGCCATGGGCTGGGGCCTGTCGGCCGCCGCCAAGCTGAACCTCGGCGCCAATGACGACCTGCGCCTGATGATCAGCGGCGGCGAGGGCATCGGCCGTTATGTCGGCCTGAACTTCGCCAATGATGCTGTTCTGACCGCCTCCGGCGATCTGGAGCCGATCGGCGTGGTCGCCGGCTTCGCCGCCTGGCGTCACGTCTGGGTTCCGGGCGTGCGGACCAATCTGATCTTCTCGCACCAGTCGGTCGACAACGATGCGACCTTGACCGGCCTGGGAGTCAACCGCAGCGCCACCAGCTGGCGCGCCAACGTCGTCTGGTCCCCGATCCGCGCCCTCGATGTCGGGGCCGAGATCATGACAGGCGAACGTGAGTTGCAGTCCGGCGTTACCGGCGACATGACTCGCCTGCACCTGTTCACCCGCTACGGCTTCTGACCCGAGTTAAGAATGAGCAAGTCCGATCTTTATCCCGTCGACCCGGCCATCGCCGCGCGCGCCCACATGGACAGCGCCGCCTATGATGCCGCGCGCGTGGCGGCGCGGGAGGAGCCGGACCGCTACTGGAGCGAGGTGGCGAAACGGCTCGACTGGTCCCGCTTCCCGACCAAGATCAAGGATGTCAGCTTCGACAAGGCGGACTTCCACATCCGCTGGTTCGAGGACGGCGAGCTGAACGTCGCCTACAACTGCGTGGACCGGCATCTGGCCGAGCGGGCGAACGAGACGGCCATCATCTGGGAAGGCGACGACCCGGCCGACGATGCCCGCATTACCTTCGCCGAACTGCACGAGCAGGTCTGCCGCATGGCGAACGTGCTCAAGTCGAACGGGGTGAAGAAGGGCGACCGCGTCACCCTGTATCTGCCGATGATCCCGGCGGCGGCCTACGCCATGCTGGCCTGCGCCCGCATCGGCGCGGTCCACTCGGTCGTCTTCGGCGGCTTCTCGCCGGACAGCCTGGCCGGGCGGATCGAGGACTGCGGCTCGCGCATCGTCATCACCGCCGACGAAGGCCGTCGCGGCGGCAAGAAGGTGCCGCTGAAGGCCAATGTCGACGAGGCGCTGAAGAAGGTCGCTGTCGATACCGTGATCGTCGTCAGCCACACCGGCGGCGCGATCGACTGGGTCGAGGGCCGGGACGTCCGCTACGAGGAGGCCGCCGCGGCCGCCTCGCCCGAGTGTCCCTGCGAGCCGATGAACGCCGAGGATCCACTGTTCATCCTCTACACCTCTGGCTCGACCGGTAAGCCCAAGGGCGTGCTGCACACCACCGGCGGCTATCTGCTGTGGGCCTCGTGGACCCAGGCCATGGTCTTCGACTATCGCCCCGGCGAGGTCTTCTGGTGCACGGCCGACGTGGGCTGGGTCACCGGCCACACCTATGTCGTCTATGGCGCGCTGGCCAACGCCGCGACGACCCTGATGTTCGAGGGCGTGCCCAACTATCCGGACGTCAGCCGCTTCTGGCAGGTGGTCGACAAGCACAAGGTCGATATCTTCTATACCGCCCCGACGGCGCTGCGCGCCCTGATGCGCGAGGGCGACGAGCCGGTGAAGTCGGCCAGCCGCAAGTCCCTGCGCCTGCTGGGCACCGTGGGCGAACCGATCAATCCGGAGGCCTGGCGCTGGTACCACGAGGTGGTTGGCGACGGCCGCCTGCCGATCGTGGACACCTGGTGGCAGACCGAGACCGGCGGCGCCCTGATCGCCCCCCTGCCCGGCGCTACGGACCTGAAGCCGGGCTCGGCGACCAAGCCCCTGCCGGGCGTGGAACTCGAGATCGTCGACGCCGAAGGGCGTCCGCTGGAAGGCGCGGTTGAGGGTGGCCTGTGCATCACCGACAGCTGGCCGGGCCAGATGCGCACGGTCTATGGCGACCACCAGCGCTTCTTCGACACCTACTTCTCGACCTACCCGGGCAAGTACTTCACCGGCGACGGCTGCCGGCGGGACGAGGACGGCTACTACTGGATCACGGGCCGACTGGACGACGTGCTGAACGTCTCCGGCCACCGCATGGGCACGGCCGAGATCGAGAGCGCGTTGGTCAGCCACGATGACGTGGCCGAGGCCGCCGTGGTCGGCTTCCCGCACGATATCAAGGGTCAGGGCGTCTACGCCTATGTCACCCTGAACGCCGACGTGCAGCCGTCCGAGGACCTGCGCCGCGCCCTCGTCGCCCATGTCCGCAAGGAGATCGGGCCAATCGCCAGCCCGGATGTGATCCAGTGGGCGCCCGGCCTGCCCAAGACCCGCTCGGGCAAGATCATGCGCCGCATCCTGCGCAAGATCGCCGAGAACGACGTCACCTCGCTGGGCGACACCTCGACCCTGGCCGATCCGTCGGTCGTCGATGATCTGGTCCGCAATCGCGCCCAGTCACAGGCCGCATAGGGCTCTCCCCGAAAGAAAATGGGCGGCCCCTCCACGGAGAGGGGCCGCCCTGCAGGTTCGCCCGGTTCAGTGGGCGCTCCGGGGGGAGGAGACGGTCAGAGGACCCGGATGGTCTTCAAGCCTGCGACGACGATCGACGGCCGGTCTTCACGACCGCCGGGATGGCGAATCCATGGATGTTGGGACGAACGATGAGCCAGGGCGCACCTGCCAGCCGTAGAAGACCTCGGCGGCATACTCGCGCTTCGCCGCGGGCACGTCCCTTAGACCAAGGTCGATCTGCGCCTGCTCCCCGTCCGAGACGCGCAGGTTGCAGCCTCTGACGCCGAAGACCACGCCCATCTAGTCGCGCGGGCGGCTGGCCGAGAAGATGGGCATCGGTCGGAGGGTGGTGATGGAGATCATCGGTGGGTCCGCCGCCGCCCATCAGCTGTTCGTCTCGACCTCGGATCGCGTCGATGAAAGCCCAGGTCATCCGCAGCTACGCCCTGCTCAACGGCAAGGCCTGAACCTCAGCCCTCCCGGGCTTTGCGCGCAAGACGCCGGGCGATCAGCAGCATCAGCTTCTGGTCCTCGGCGTCGAGCTGCACCGCCTCACGATCGAGGCTCTCCACCGTCTTGCTGGGACGCTCGAAAGGCGTCGGCGACGCGCCGAGACCATCGAAGAAGTCGTCTACCCTGACATCCAGCGCCATCGCCGCGGCCCACAGGCGCGATGAGGAGATCCGGTTGGCTCCGGTCTCGTACTTCTGAATCTGCTGGAAGCTGAGGCCGAGACATCGACCGAGGTCGCTCTGGCTGAAGCCGCGACGCTTGCGCAACGACGCCAGCCGATATCCGACATGGCGGTCCACCGGATCCGGCGCCCGATTCTCCGGATGAAGTTCTGCGACCACCGACAATCCGGTCATGTACGCCTCCCTCTCAGATCAACTGGCCAGCGCCGCCTCGAAACTCCGGACCTCACCCATCAGCAGATCGTCCAGATTCTTCAGGCCGCGCGACGGCTTTCGCAGACGAATGACCGTGTGCAGCAGATCCGCCAGCTCGAGAGTCTGTACGCCCGACATCTGGGTGGCCGCCCGCAGCAACTCTGCACGGAGCGCCAGATAGTCCTCTTCAGGCATGTCCTTCTCGGGTATGGCGATCGCCATAAGCTACCTCGCACCTCTACTGATCAGGGACAGGAGGCCAGCCCGGCCGACGCCAGGACCTTGTTCAGGGGGCTATGGCCCCGGCTTCACGCGCCGGCCTCCCGTCAGCCGAGCCCACCAGAAACCGGCCCCGCCTGAGCCGAACAATGCGGGCCGCTACGGAAGGGGTCATCCGGAGGTATCCTGAGTATCAACCCCAACGCGATGTTCAGGCTTTCTTAACCCCGCCCTCGACGCCGGCGTCGGAAGCCAGTTTCAGCAGATCAGCCAGTGTATTCACGCCGAGCCTGTCCATCAGATGGGCCCGGTGCGTTTCGACCGTCCTGGGACTCAACTGCAACTGAAGCGCGATTGTCTTGTTGGTGCAGCCCGCGACAAGGCCTTCGAGAACCTCCCGCTCGCGTCGACTCAACTCGGCGATGCGCCGACGGGCGTCGTTCTCCTGACGGGCAGGACCGGCCGCCGGTCGGTGTATCGAAAGAGCAGATACAACTGCTGCACTAATCGCGTCAGGACCCCGACTCTCGATCACCACATCGGCCGCGCCAAGCTTCATCAACCGAACGACGTCATCCAGGCGCCGATCGAAAGCCCCCACCACGATCCATGGCAGACGATCACGGTTCAGCGTCAGCACGCCGGCTGTATGCAGGGTCTGATCGAAGTCCGAACGTTCGGCGAGGATCACGCATCCAGGCAACAGATCGGTGGACACGCGCTCAAACGAAGCCGTGTCGTCGAACGCGCGCACGCGCATCCCCAATCGGGTCAGGGCATGGGACAGGGCATTCTGTCGACGGGTATCGGTGTCGATCAAATAGATCCTCTGATCCACATTGCGGGTGACGTCCACGACCATGCCGCCGATCCGTCGAACGGCGCCGTCATTCCCGGGGATTGGAAACGCCGTGGCGTGGAAACGCCGCAAGCCGCCGTCCTCGGTGACCCGACGGAACTTGATCTGGGTGACCTCGCCGTCCGCCACCCGATCGAACAGCATCGCCATCTGCGGCTGGTCATCCGGGTGCATCACCGAGATCCACTCGCTCCAGGGAACGGGCTTGCCATCTACTGGCAGGGCCCACGCGGCGCGCGCCTCCGGATTGAGAGCCTCGACTTCACGGCTGCGCACGTCGGCGACCCACATCAGCGTGGCGTCAGACGCCGAGAACTGCCTCATCAGGTCGGTGCGATCGCCCAGACGGTCGTGCAGCGCGGTTTTCCAATCGTCGATATCGATCGCCGAGCCGCACCATCCGACACTGGCCCCGTCGGAGTTCAGAACCTGCTGGGAGCGCACGATGAACCAGCGATACTCACCGTCGCCGCCCTTGATCCTTTGTTGGCTCTCGAAGGCGTGCCCGCTGAGTTGGCACTGGTTCAACTGCCGGCAGATGTCTGGCACGTTATCCGGATGCAGATTGTCGTCCCAATCGAGGTCCGACACACCTTCACGCCCGATGTACTCCAGCAGGCGCTGGTTGGCCCAGGTCATCCGTCCGTTGCTATCGCATCGCCAGAGGAGACTGGGCGCCATGTCCGTGACGGCGATGAGGGCGGACTCGCTTGATCGAAGCGCCTGCTCGGCAAGGAACCGTCGCGTCGTCTCGTAAACGACGCCCAAAACACCGCCGATCTCGCCGTCGGCCTTGCGAACTGGTGAGTACGAGAACGACCACCAGGTCGGAGACAGCACCGCATTGCGCGCCAACGGAATCTGGTAGTCCTCGAAGTAGGTTGCCTCGCCCGCGAGGGTTCTCGCCAGCAAGGGGGCGACCGACAGCCACGCTTCAGGGAACACCATTCGCAATGGCCGTCCGATGCAGTCGCCCTTGCCTGTTATCGCAGGCTCGTAGGCGTCGTTGTGGAACAACTGATGTTCTGGTCCCCACGTCAGAAACATCGGAAAGCGCGTGGTCATAATCAGGTTGAGCGCGGAAATCAGTTCCCTGTCCCAGCTCTCGATCGGACCGATCGGCGTCTCGCGCCACGGGAAGCTACGAATTCGCTCGCCCGCCCGACCGCCGCCGGAAAGGATTGGACTGTCGACATGAGCGAAGTCGAGCATCACCTGATCCGAAAATCCCTGATACGCGCTACTCAAGCACAACCCTCGCGCTTTAATCTGTCACTGGGTAACACGCAGAAGTATGCACTGCGGCGTAAAGAAGGCGTGATCAGGTAATAGTTACGGGCAGTTTCCGTTCCGACCGCCGCATCAGGAGATCCGCGCTTTCAGAAGAGGCCGCAGCAAGTAACTGAGAACGCTACGCCTTCCCGACTGTACGTCGACCTCGGCGACCATGCCCGGACGGATGGGCAGCGTTTCTGATCCGCGACGTAAAAATGCGCGATCGGTTCGGACGAGGACGCTGTAGTAGGCCACCTTGCCCCGCGGTGTCTCCTCCTCGAGCGTGTCCTCGCTGATCTGCTCCACCGTCGCCGGCAGGTCGCCATAGACGGTGTAGTCGTAGGCGGTGATCTTCACCCGCGCCTTCATCCCGGGACGGAGGAACGCCACGTCGCGAGGCAGGATACGCGCCTCGACCAGCAGCTGATCATCCACCGGCGTCAGCTGCATGATCGCCTCGCCAGGCTGCACCACGCCTCCGCGCGTCGTGATCCGGACGTCGTTGACCCGTGCCCGTACAGGGGCGGTCAGGCGGGTACGCTGCAACTGGTCCTGCCGCTGGTTGAAGATCTGGGTCTGCGCGGCCAGCTCGGCCTTCTTCGCAGCCAGTTCCGTGTAGGCCTCCTGCATGTAGGTGTTGCGGATCTCGCTCTGACGGCCACTCAGCGAGGCGATAGTCTGATTGAGCCGCAAGGCCTCGACCTCGCTGACCACGCCACGCGCGGCGAGCGGCTCCACCATCTCCAGCTGACGCCGCGCATAGGCGATCTCCTGAGACAGGGCAGCAGTCGCGGCATTCAGGTTCTGGCGACGCGCGGCGAACAGCGAACGCTCCGAGGCAATGACAGGATCGTTGGCCGGGATGCTGGACGGAAATGCGATGCTCCCCTGCCCCAAAACCTCCGCCTCCAGTCGCGCGATGGCTGCCGTCAGGGCCGTGACCTGGGTCCCGGCCTCCAGCGCCGAGGACTGGAACCGCGTGTTGTCCAGTTGCGCCAGCGGCTGGCCTGCGGAGACAATGTCGCCCTCCTTGACCAGCAGCTCGCTGAGAATACCGCCCTCCAGGCTCTGGATCACCTGCACGCGACTGTTGGGTACGACCCGGCCCTCGCCGCGCGCGACCTCATCGACCTGGGCCCAGGCAGCCCAGGCGACGAACACGATCAGAAGGGCCGCACACGCCCAAAGGATCGGCCGTGCCGCCGGGTGGGCATCCAGATCCTGCCCCTCGGCCAGCGCGCGTCTCAGACGCTTCTCGATCTGCATCGTGTCAGCCATGAAGAGGCCTCACCTTTCCGGCGTCCCCGCCCTCGCGCGGCGCGTCGCTGACCAGCCGGCCGGCGGCCAGAGCGACGATCCGATCCGTCACCGACAGCAGCGCCCGCTTGTGGGTCGCCACGATCAGGGTCCTGCCGCGGCTCCAGCCCGCCAGGAAATCGACGACCCGCCTTTCGTTGGTCTGGTCGTACGCGCTCGTGGGTTCATCCATCACCACGACCTTGGGGTCCTGCAGGAAGACACGTGCGAGAGCGATCGCCTGCCGCTGTCCGCCGGAGACCGCCTGATTGCCGATGATCGGCAGGTCCAGCCCCTTCGGATGGCTGCGAATGAAGGCCCCGAGACCCACGGCGTCCAGCGCCTCAAGCAGTTCGGCATCGTCATGGCGAGCGCCGTCGAGCGTGAGATTGTCCCGCAGCGTGCCGTGGAACAGGGCGGTGTCCTGCGGCAGGTAGCCGATGGCGGCGCGACGGTCGGCCGGATCGATCTGCGACAGGCTGATGCCGTCCAGCAAAACCCGCCCGGCGGTCGGATCGACCAGCCCGGACACCACTCTCAGCAAGGTCGACTTGCCCGCCCCGTTGCCGCCGATAATGGCGATCCGCTCGCCGGGTTCGATCGACAGACGCGGAATGGACAGGATCGGCGCCGCATCGGGCGCCGGACGCACGATCACGCCTTCGACGACGCACTCGCCCCTGGCTTCCGGCAAACGGGTGAAGCTGCGATCGGCAGGCCGTTCGACCGGCGCATCCATCAACTGATCCAGCCCTTCGAGCGCGACCTTGATGTGCTGCCAGCGCGCGAGGATGGCGGTGAACTGGCTGGTCGGCGAGATCGCCCGGCCAACCAGCAGCGAACAGGCGACCAGGGCGCCGGTCGTCATGTGGCCGCCAGCGATCTGATAGACGCCGATCACCACCGCCCCGACGAACGCTGCCTGCTGGATGGCCGATGCCGAATAGGTCATCGCGGCGGAGATGTTGCGAACCCGCGCTGACGAATCCGCCAGTTGGGCCGTCAGCAACTCCCACATGCGGAGATTACGCCCCTCGGCCCGCGCCGCCTTCACTGTTTCCAGATTCTCGACGGTCTCCAGCAGCAGCCCATGTTTGACCGCGCCCTCACGCAGACTGTCTCGCGACAGGGTCGCCAGACGCTTCTGCAGCAGCAGCCCGGGAATGAGCATCAGAAGCACAGCCGCCGCGGGCGCCAGGGCGACGGGCCCGCCCAGCATTGCGATGATCAGCAGGAAGACGATGATGAAGGGCGCATCCGTCACCGCCGCCACGGTCGTGGCGGTGAAGAACTCGCGCACCGTTTCGAACTCGCGCACCTGGCTGGTGAATGCGCCGGTCGAGCCAGGCTTGGCCGACAGGCGGATCTGCATGACCTGTTCGAACAGGCGCGACGACAGGATCAGGTCCAGCCGCCGTCCGGTCACGTCCAGCAGATGAGCGCGCAGCAGGCGGAGCAGAAGCTCGGCCCCGATGGCGATCCCGACGCCGCTGGCCAGCACCCACAGGGTGCTGAAGTTCGAGGTCGGCACGACCCGGTCATAGACCTGCATCGAGAACAGGGACGTCGCGATTGCCAGAAGGTTGGCCACCGTCGCCGCGACACCGACGTCGATGAAGGCTGGCCAGGCGCCCTTCACCACGCCCCGCAGCCAGTGCCCTTTCGCGCTCTTGGCATAGCCCTCGGCGCGGGTGTCGCCTTCATACAGCGGGCGAGCGAAGATCACCGTGCCCTCGTGCCAGTCCCGCAGGGCTTCGAGCGGCACGCGGTCGTGTCCGCCGCCGGTCTCGGCGCTCAACAGGACGGCTTCGTTCTCGTCCCTCTCGACCATGACCCGGGTCTGGCCATCTCGCTGGATCAGCAGCACGGGTAACAGCGACGTCGGGATCTGGTCGAGCTTGAGGTTGACGACGCGAGCCGAAAGTCCTGCGCGACGCATGGCCTTGCGCACCTGGTCGAGCGGCAAGCGACCGCCATCCAGTGCAAGCCCGTCAACCAGTCGCGCGCCCGTCACCGGCCGACCCAACTCGGCAGCCAGTAGCCTCAATCCCTCGCGCAACGGATCGCCGCTCATCGTATCGAGCGATAGAGCGGTCACAGGATATCTCCGACGGGCTGAAGCTCATCGCCGACCATCGCGGGGGTGAGCTGTCCAAGCTGGGCGGCTCCGCGGTACTGAAGCCGCAACCGTTCGATCGTCAGCTCGATGAGCTGCCGTTGCGCCTCGAAATGCTCCGTCTCCATGATCACCAGATCCTGGATGTCCCGACGACCCACGAGAAACTGCTCGCGATAGACGTGCCGGACGGCGTCGGACTGCTCGACCTGATCCGACAGGGCGTGGATCCGACCGTCCAGAGCGGCCTCGGCCGCCAACAGCGCGCCGATCGTCCGCATGACACCGCGGGCCGTGGTCTCCGCAGCCCAGACAGCGGCTTCGCGCCGTTGCCGCTCAAGCTCGGGACGCTGCATGGCCGTGAACCCCTGCTGGGTCGCCATACGGAAGCGGACACCGACGGAGGTGTCGTCAACCAGCCGCCCGCCGATTTCCCTGCGCTGAACGCCGCCTTCCAGCGCCAGCCGGGGCCACCTGGATGCCTGGGCGTTCCGCACACCGGCTTCCGCCGCCGCGACCTCCATGACCGCCTTGCGGTACATCGGCGCAACGGCGACCGCCGCCTCCAGCGCACCCTCATCGCTCACGTCTTCAAGGAAACGCGGCGGCTCGGGAAGCTGCACCCCGTTTGGCGGCTCATCCACCAGAAGCGCGTAGTGATCCGCCGCCGTCGCAAGCGAGCCGCGAATCCGGGCCTGCTGGCCGGCCGCCGTCGCAACGGCAAGCGCGACACGTCCGGTCTCGCTCTGATCGGAATACTGTCCCTCGACCCTGGTTCGCGCCATCTCGTTCAGCTCAGAGAGACGCTGCAGGTGTCCATCCAGCAGGGACAGCTGGGCGCGGGAGCTGGCCACATCGAGGTAGACCTCGACGATCTCCAGCGAGACCTCGTCGCGGACCGCATCGAGTTGAGCCCGACGCTGGGCGGCGCGCGCCCTCGCCTGGTCGACCTGACTTCCGGTCTGGCCCCAGTCGTGCAGCGTCTGCGAGACCGTGACATCGTAGCTCAGACCGCCCGCATTGGGGCCTGCCGAGCCGTTGACGGCGGGAAGGTATCCGTTGCGGACCATGGCGACCTCGGTCATCGCCATACTGAGTTCCGCCTCGGCAAGACGCACTTCGGGATGCCGTCCCAACCCCTTGATGACGGCATTCTCCAGCGGCGAAGACCAGGCCGGCGCCGGGACGATCAGTCCCGACGCCGCCATGGCGACCAGAAGTGTTTTTCCGATCCCGTTCTTCAGCTTCATGCGAGAGCCGTCGACATATCGTCGTCGAGACGGTCCAGCCTGACGTGGATGGGCTCGGTCGGACTGATCTCGAGGACCGGCACGTTCAGGGTATCGACCTGATCCGGCAGGCTCTCGATCTCGTCACTCTCGAAGACCACCTGCTCCATCGCGATGTCGCCGATCGAGGCGACCTGATCGTCGGACGCCAGTTCGTCGATCATCACCAGCTCAGGGTCGCCGGCAGGCTGCGTTGCGACGAGGATATCGTCAGCATGGAGGCCCGCGTCCATGGCCCCGGGATCGAGCTCCGGAACCTGGATCGTGTCCTCGACGCCGAACCCGATACGCAGGTCGCTTTCGGTCGAGGCCGGAACGACCACGCCCTCATCGGCGGCGACCTGCACCGCGTCGCCAAATGCGGTGGGACCGACCGGATCAGGACCGTCCAGACTGTTCAGCGCATTGGCGTTCAGCACCGTACCGATGACCGCCGAACTGCTGAGGCCCAGATTGTCCGTCGCCGTCAGCGTCATCGCATTGAGCAGGTTCACGCTCAGCAGACTGCTGCTCAGCAGCGTGCCGCCCGTATCCGCCAGATAGATGCTTTCCAGGAAGCGGTTGATCTGGGTGTTGTCCAGCGTTCCGCCGGTCAGCGAGGTGATGGTGATCCGGGCGCTGGGAGCCACGATGCCCAGAAGGCCGGACGAGTTGGTCACCTGGACGTTCAATCCGTAGGCCGTGGCCAGAGCCTGCGAGTAGGCGAAGGTCAGCGGCGTCAGATTGAGCGCCACAAGCGGTGCGTACTCCAGTTCGACACGGCTCAGGTTGTTGTTGGCGTCCGCGACGAGCAGGTCCTGACTGTTCAGGTTCAGGCCCAGCGCGCCCAGACCGATCAGTCCCAGAAGGTTCTGCGCGTCGGCCTGCACCACCGGGGCGACGTTGCCGGCGACCGGCGGGGTCGAACTGACGCCTCCGGTGTTCACGGTGACCGAGGTCGAGGCGCTGTCGCCGTCCCCATCGGTGGCGTTGCCGACGATGGTGACATTGCCCGGAGCGGCCGAGCCGTTGACGCTCAGCGTATCGACCACCAGCTTCCCGCGCGTGAGCAGGTCGGTCAGGATCGCCTGATCCGAGGCGAAGCCCGCGGTCAGGTTCACGCCTCGCAGCAGGATCGTCTGATCCGCCGTGGCCGAGGTCGCCGAGCCGTAGCCGCCGACAAATCCTCCGGTGGTGCTGATGTGGACCAGAGTGCCATCAGCGGTCTGCTGGAAGTGGATGTAGTTCGCGAGATTGCCCGGGTTGTTCCCGATACGCCCTTCGCCCACCAGCAGGCTGGAGAGGTCCAGCACATCCCCGCCCAGCGCCACCGACGCCGTGTTGAAATCGGTGATGACGTCGGCAGCCGGGACAGCGACCGTGCCCTGGTCTCCCCTCTCCCAGCGGAACACATCGATGCCCGCGCCGCCGGTCAGGGTGTCGTTGCCCGTGCCGCCGACGATGAGGTCGTTGCCGGCTCCGCCGTTCATGGTGTCGTTACCGGAACCGCCGCGAAGGATGTCGTTGCCACGACCGCCGTTCACGATGTCATCGCCGCCATAGCCGTACAGGCGATAATCCACCGGCGCGCCAACGCCCGTATCCGGGGCCGAGACGGTGTTCGAAGCTCCGGTGCCCGTCACGATCTGGCTGATCTGGCTCGACCCCAGCAGGCCGCTCACCAGGCTCAAGTTGGCGAGGTTGCTTTCCGAGGCCGTGGTGACATGGCCCGCCAGATCCGTCGCCGTGATGCTCATCGTCTGGGCGACGTTCAGATCCAGCAGGCCGGAGAGGCCGCCGCTGATCGAGATCGAGGCCAGGAACTCGTTGAGCTTCAGGTTGTCGATCGCGCCACCGCCCAGCGCCGTGATCGTCAGTTGCGACGAACCCGGCAGCAGGAAGGTGTTGGACTGACTGACCGACAGCCCCAATTCAGCAGCCAATGCAGTGTTGTAGCTGAAGGTCTTGAGACCCAGCCCGATCGCCGCGGAGTAGCGAACGACGACCTGCCCGATGTCGTTGTTGATGTCCGACGCAGTGAAGAACTGCTGACGATCCAGCCGGATCAGGCCCAGCACATCGGCATTGAGAAGGCCCAGCAGCCCGGCGTTGCCGCCCATCGCCACGTCCGGACGAACAGAGGTCTGGACCGAAGCCGGCTGACCGGTCAGGGCGATACGATAGTCGCCGGTGTCGAAGTCGACCGTGACGGTCTCGCCGCGCACAGTCGTGGCGGTCAGCAGGCCATCGTCCATGGCGTAGGACACGATGGACGATGCGGAGCCTGTCACCGACACCCGATCTGTCGTCGGGTTGTAGGTGAAGGTCTGGCCATTGATGGTCACGGAAACCAGACCGCCACCGTCCGGGCCCATGCTGGTGACCAGATCGCCGACGATGGTTTGCGGCGTGGTCGGGTTCAGCACAACCGGCGCCGCCAGTTGCGGAACCATGTCGGTGACCCCGACAGTGATCACGCCGGCCGCGGTTCCGTCGCTGTCGGTCACGCTCACGCCGATCGGGATCGAGAGGACGTCCGCGCCGGCGCCGGGATGATCCAGCGAGTCCAGCAGGGTGATCCGGTACTGGCCGTTGGCGTCGATAGTGGCGCGCACCACCGTCCGGCCGCCGGCCGAACCGACCAGGGCGCCGTCGCTGCCGACGGACCAGGTCACCGCAACGCCCTTCGAGGTGAGGGCCACGTTCGGCGCCGTCAGGGCGAAAGTCGTCGCACCGGTCGCGCCGGTGACCGGGATCGTTCCGACGAACTCGGCGCCCACTGTCGCCTCGGACAGCGCCGCCGTGCCGTTGCCGATATTGATCGGCACCGCATCAACCGCAAACGCCAGCGTTGTGGACGGCGCGGAGACGTTGCCCGACGGATCACGGATGACCGCCACGGCTGTATAGGCCCCGTCGACGAGGGTGGAACCGATGTTGAACGACACCGAACCCGCCGTGATGTTCGCCGCCGTCAGGACGGTGGTGAAGGTTTGCGGCACGCCGCCGCGGGTGATGGTCAGGGTGAGCGTGTCTCCCGCCACCGCAGACGGCGTCAGCGCCACATTGGCCGACACGCCTGCCGCCAGTTCGCTGGGCGAGATCAGGCCGTCCGCCGCGGCGGCGATGGTCAGGACCGGAGCCTGCGTCCCGCCCGGCCCGCCGGGACCGGCGATGTCCAGCGTATAGGGTCGGGTAGCCAAGATGGCGCCCACATTGCCGGCAGCGTCACTGGCCGAGACCGTAACCTGCAGAGTCCCGCCGATCAGGGCCGCACCCGTGACCGGGATCGACCAGCTGCCGTTGGCGGCCACCGTGCCCGTGAAGGTCTGGCCATCGGACACGATGCGGACCGCGTCCCCGGCCCGGAACTCGCCCGTCACCTGACCGGAGATCGTCACCGGTCCTTGCGATTCCGCGAGGTTCACGATGTCGTCGCCGGCGATGACGTTGATCGTCACCGCAGTGGTCGAGCCGTCCGGCGGCGTCAGGTCGATGACCGGCACAGTCGTGGCCGCCGAGACGTTACCCGCCGCATCCGCCGCAACCAGTTGGCCCGTGAAGCCGGATGGCACGGCGCCGCCCACGAAGGCCGATGCCGGGATCGTCCAGGTTCCGCCAGCGCCGACCGTCGCCGTGATCGGCTGACCGTTGGCGCCGGTGATCGGCACCCCGCTGGCGTTCAGCAACTGCACCGTCGCGCCGGCCTCGCCCGAGCCGCTCAGCCCCGTAGCGCCGGCCGAGATCAGCGTCGGAGCCGGAGGGGCCGACAGATCGACGCCATAGTTGGCATTGGCCGTGATCGTCGCGGTATTGCCCGCCGCATCGGTCGTCGTGATCGACGCCATCAGGCCGGTGGAAGCGGCCAGATCCGCTCCCGACACCGGGATGGACCACGCCCCGCCCGCCGCCAGAACGACCGAGTAGACCGCACCGTTGCTCAGCGTGAGCGTCAACGTGTCGCCCACGCGGTACTCGCCCGTCGCCTGACCCGAGACGGTGACCGTACCGCCGGATTCGGCGATATTGATCACATTGTCCGGAGTGACCGGCGCGACCGAGATCGACAGGCTGATCGCACCGTCAACGGGACCGATCGGCGACGCATTGATGTTGCCCGCGGCGTCCGTCGCCTGCACCGAACCGGTGAAGCCGTTCAGGTTCGCCGAAAGACCGGCCGCCGGGATCGACCAGGCGCCGGCTGCGTCCGCCGTGGCCGAGCCGACGATCTGACCGCTCGCATTGCGGACGGTAATCCGGGCGCCGGCCTCGGCGGTTCCGGACAGGCCCGCGCCATTAGCAATCGAGATCACCGGCGCGATCGTCGACAGATCGACGGTGTAGCCCTGCACGTCCGTGACCGTGGTCGTGTTGCCGGCGCCGTCCGTAACGGTCGCGCTGGCCGTGACCGAGGTCGAACCCGCGAGAGCCGAGCCGGCGAAGCTGGCGCTCCACGTTCCGTCGGCCGCCAGGGTCGCCGTCTGGGTCTGGCCGGTCGACAGGGTGACGGTGATCGACTGGCCTGCGGTGAACTCACCCACCGCGCGGCCGGTCACCGTAACCGAAGCCTGGGCGGCCTCGGCGCCGTTGATCACATTGTCGGCCGTGATCGGGTTCACGATCAGGGTCAGGGAGATGTCGCCGTCGATCGGCCCGACGGCGGTGGTGGCGGTGTTGCCCGCACCGTCCGTCGCGCGAAGCTGACCGGTGAAGCCGTCTATGCCGCCGACGAAGAGGCTTGCCGGAATGCTCCAGTTGCCCGCGGCGTCCACGGTGACCGTGATGGCCGTGCCGCCGGTTCCGATCACCGGATTGCCTGCGCCGTCCAGCAGGGCCAGCGTGGCGCCGGCCTCGGCTGTGCCGCTGAGGCCGGCGCCGTTGGCGGCCGTGATCAGCGGAGCCGGGGTCACGCCATCGACCGGACCGACGGGGCCCAGCGCCGTGTTTCCAGCGGCATCGGTAGCGCGGACCTGCCCCGTGAAAGTGTTGGAGCCGCCGGGGATCGCACTGGCCGGGATGGTCCAGACACCATTGCCGTCGGCCACCGTGGTGATCGCCACGCCGCCTGCGCCGAGCACAGGCGCGCCGCCAGAGGTGAGCAGGGCGATGGTCGCGCCTGCCTCCGCCGTGCCGGTGATGGCCACGCCGTTCGAGGCGGTGACGAGCGGAGCCACGGTCACACCATCCACCGGACCGACCGGGCTGGAGGCCGTGTTGCCCGCCGGGTCCGCCTCCGAGACCGAACCGATGAAGTTATTCAGTCCACCCGGCACGCTCGACGCAGGAACGGTCCAGACGCCGTTGGAGCCGACGGTGACCGAGGTGATCGCGCCGCTTGGCCCAGTCAGGGTGATCGTGGCGCCGGCGGTGCCGGTCCCCGTCAGGCCCAGACCATTCGCGCCTGTGATGACCGGCGCCGGCGGCGGTGTCAGATCCACGGCGAAGGCATGGGTGTCGGTCACACTGGTCGTGTTGCCCGCCCCGTCGGTGACCGTCAGGCTGACACCGACGGAGGTCGAGGCCGCCAGATCCGCGCCGGCGAAGTTGGCGGTCCAGGTCCCGTCCACCGCCACCGCCACGGTCTGCGTCGCGCCGTTGGACAGGGTGATGGTCACCGTCGCGCCGGCATAGTCACCAAAGGCCGTACCGCTGACCGCGATCGCCCCGGCAGCCGCCTCTGCAATGTTGATGACGTTATCCGCCGTCACCGCGTTGACGTTGACGGAGACGTTGAGGTCACCTTCGACCGGTCCGAAGTTGGTGCTGGCCATGTTGCCGGCGACATCGGTGGCGCGCGCCGAGCCGATGAAGCCGTCGATCCCGGCGGTGAACGCGGCGGACGGCACCGTCCAGACTCCGTTCGCGTCCGCAGTGACCGTGATCGGGTTTCCTGCGCCGTCCACAACCGGCTGGCCGCTGGCGTCCAGAATGGTGACCGTGGCGTTCGCCTCGGCCGTGCCCTGAAGGCCGGTTCCGTTCGCGGCCGTGATGACCGGAGCGGGGGTCGATCCATCGATCGGACCGACGGTGGTCGCCGCTGAGTTGCCCGCCTGATCGACCGCTCGCACCGAACCGGTGAAGCCGTCGATGCCGCCCGGCAAGGCGGATCCGGAAATGCTCCATCCGCCGCTCGCATCGGCCGTGACCCGGATCGGGTTTCCGTTGCCGTCCAGCACCGGAGAGCCATTGGATCCGAGCAGGGTCAGCGTCGCGCCTGCCTCTGCCGTGCCCGACAGTCCCAGACCGTTGGCGGCGGTGATGACCGGCGCCGTCGTCGAGCCGTCGATCGGGCCCACCGATGCGCTGGCCGGATTACCCGCCGGGTCGGTCGCCCGAACCGAGCCGGCAAAGCCGTCCAGCCCTCCCGGCACGGCAGACGCCGCGAAGCTGAAGCTGCCGTCGAACGCCGCCGTGGTCGTCGAGATGACGTTTCCGCCTGCGCCCAGAAGTTCGACGGTCACGCCTGGCTCGGCGTTGCCCGAGATGACCGCGCCGCTGGCCACGGAGATGACCGGGGCCTGGCCGACCAGGTCGATGGTGTAGCTCCGGTCGCCCTCGACGGTGACGGAGTTGCCCGCGCCATCCGTCGTCGTGGTCGAGGCAGTAATCGAGGTCGAGGCCGCCAGATCGGCGCCGTTCGCCGCCACGGTCCAGGTTCCGTCCGCCGCGAGGGTGGTGTTCAGCACCGCGCCATTCGACAGGGTGACGGTGATCGCCTGACCGGCGCTGAAGTCGCCGACCGCACGACCGCTCAGCGTCACCGTGCCTTGCGACTCTGCGAGGTTGAGGACGTTGTCCGCCGTGACGCTGTCGACGGTCAGGGTCAGGGACACCGATCCGTCGATGGGGCCCACCGAAGTCGCAGAGGAGTTGCCAGCTGGATCCACCGCGCGGACCGAGCCGACAAACCCGTCCAGCCCGCCGGGCACGGCCGAGGCCGGAATGGACCAGGTCCCGTCCGCAGCAACCTGGACGCTGACCGGCTGCCCGTCGGTTCCGATCACCGGCTGCCCGTTCTGATCCAGCAGGATCACAGCGCCGGGTTCAGCCGTACCGGAGATACCGCCGGCGTTGGCGCCCGTGACCACGGGCGCGGGCGTGCCGCCATCGACCGGTCCCACCGGAGCAGTCGCCGTATTGCCGGCCACATCCGTCGCGCGGACCGAGCCGGTGAAGCCGTCGATTCCGCCCGAGACAAGGCCGGCATCGATCGTCCATGTACCATCCGCGGCCGCAGTCGCCGTCACCGGTTGACCGTTGAAGCCGAGGACAGGCGTCCCGTCGCCGTTCAGCAGTGTCAGCGTCGCACCGGCTTCCGCCGTACCGGACAGGCCCGCGCCATTGGCGTTGGTGATCACCGGAGCCGCCACGAGGCCGTCAACCGGCCCGACCGGGGTCGCCGCGGTGTTCCCGGCCGGGTCGGCAGTCGCAACCGAACCGACGAAGCCGTTCAGGCCGCCCGGCACGCTTGCGGCCGGGACAGTCCAGCGGCCATTGGCGCCGACCTCGACGGTCGCAATGACGGTTCCGCCATTGTCGGACAGGATAATCGACGCCCCCGGCACACCTGTTCCGGAGATCGCCGTACCGTTGGCGCCCGTGATGACAGGCGCGGCGGGCGGCGTCAGATCGATGCCGAATGTGTGGGTGTCCGTCGCCGTTGACGTGTTCCCCACGCCGTCCGTCACCGTGAGTGTCACGCTGACGGTGGTGGATGCCGCGAGGTCCGCGCCCGCGAAGTTGACCGTCCAGCTGCCGTCCGCGGCGATCGTGGCGACCTGGGTCGCGCCGTTCGACAGGGTCACGGTGACCGATCCGCCGACGCCGATGTCGCCGAAGGCCGTACCGCTCACCGCGATTGAGGCCGCGCCAGCCTCGGCGATGTTGATAATGTTGTCGGCGGTGACGTCATTGACGTTGACCGAGATCGTCAGCGCTCCATCTACCGGCCCGACCGGGGCCGTCGCGGAGTTGCCGGCGCCGTCCGTCGCCCGGACGGTTCCCGTGAAGCCGTCGATGCCGGTGGGGAAGCTGCCGGCCGGAACCGTCCAGACGCCATTCGCGTCAGCCGTCACGACCACCGGATTGCCGGCCCCGTCCAGCAGCGGCGCTCCGCCGGGCCCGAGAATCTCGACCGTCGCACCGGCCTCGGCGGTGCCCTGCAGGCCAGAGCCGTTGGCCGCGGTCACCACCGGCGTCTCCGTCGACCCGTCGATCGGGGGCACCGGCGCGGTCGCCGTATTACCGGCCCCGTCCGTTGCGCGCACCTGACCGGAGAAGCCGTCGAGCCCGCCTGGGACCGCCCCTGCGGGGATGGTCCAGATGCCGGATGCATCCGCCGTCACCGTGACGGCCGCGCCGCCCGCGCCGGCGACCGGATTGCCGGCCCCATCCAGCAGGGTGATGGTCGCACCGGCTTCCGCCGTGCCGCTGAGACCGATGCCGTTCGCCGAAGTGATGGTCGGGACCGCGGTCGAGGTATCGATCACCACCGCCACTGCGGCGGACGGCGCGGAAGTCGCACCCCGGCCGTCGTCGATCACAGCAACAACCGAGTAGCTGCCGTCCGCCAGCGTCGATGGCAGGACGATCTCGGACACACCGACCGATGCCTCGGCGGCCGTCACCGTATGTTCGATCGTCGTCGTACCGCCGCTTGAGGTGATCGTCAGCGTGACCCGGTCACCCGCCTGGGTCCCCGCGGTCAGCAACACCCGCGACTGGATGCCGTCCGCCAGTTCGGCGGCATTCACTCCGCCCGCAGCCTCGCCGATGATCAGCACCGGCGCATCCGTCCCGTCGGGGCCGCCGGGGAAGGTCAGGTCCGGAGCCGTGGCGTTGGCGGGAGGGGATTCGTTGCCGGCGCCGTCCGCCTGCACGACCGTCAGCACCTCTCCACCGACGGCGGCCGGGCTCAGCGTGACCGAGAAATCACCGTCGGCGCCGACGACAGCCGTTCCGAGCACGGTCCCGTCGGGCGCGCGAACCGTCACGGTCGCGCCGGCTTCCCCTGTGCCTGTCAGCACTGAACCGTCTTCACTGACGTCCACACCGGTCGGCGCGGCCGGCGCGGTCAGATCCGGAGCAATCGCCGTCGCGGGCGTCGAGGGATTGCCCGCAGCGTCGGTCAGGACAACCGAGACCGTTTCTCCGTTCGTCAGCGGCGGCGCCACCTGGATGTTGAAGGCTCCGTCGGCCCCGACCGTGCCGTTTCCCACGACCGAGCCGTCAGGCCCGCGCACCGTCACGTTCGCGCCCGGCTCGCCACGCCCGGTGACGATCGCACCGTCGTCCGACACATCGACATCCGTCGCCGAGGCGGGCGGCGTCGTATCCGGAGCCACAGCCGTCGTCGGTGCGGATGGATTACCTGCCGGATCGGTCAGAATGACCGTCACAGTCTCGCCGTTCGTCAGCGGCGGGGCGATCTGGATAGTGAAGCTTCCGTCAGCGCCCACCGTGCCTGTGCCGATCACCGATCCGTCCGGGCCACGCACCGTCACCGTTGAGCCCGGTGCGCCATTGCCCGTCACTGTCGCGCCATCATCGGAGACATCTACGCCGGTCGCCGCTGCGGGTGGGGTCGTGTCCGGCGCAGTCGCGTTTGCCGCCGTCGAAGTGTTCCCTGCGGCGTCCGTCAAGGTCACCGAGACCTGCTCGCCGTCCGTCAGCGGCGGCGCCAGGGTGATTGTGAAGGTCCCGTTGGCCGCAACAGTACCCGTACCGATGACCACGCCGGCGGCGTTGCGCACGGTGACCGTGGCTCCCGCTTCGCCGGAACCGCTCAACTGCGAGCCGGCAGGATTGAACGTCAGGTTGGTGGCCGGCGCTGGCGGCGTCGTGTCAGCGGGCGGATTGACCGGCTCGCCGTCCTCGGTATCGCCCCCTCCTCCACCGCCGGCCAACAGGCCGCCCGTCAGGGCCACGCCTCCCGCGATCAGTCCGGCGCTCGCCGCACCGCCCGCCCCTCCCGCAATCGCCTCTTCCGCCGCCAGGATGACGAACGGAGAGAGTTCGGCGAGATGGGACAGGATGAAACGCAAGGGTCCGTCGTAGGCGACGTGGTCGGTCTCGACGAGCGCGATCCGGTTGTCCGCCGTCTCAAGGAAGAGTTTGCGCGGCGCCTCGCCCTCGTAGAACCCCTCCAGACGAAGGACCTCTCCATCCTTCGTCACAATGATCAGGTCGGCGCCTTCCCGATGCATGGAGTCGACGTCGGCCTCCTGCAGGTTCAGGTAGACTTCCCGCGCGTTTCGGACGCCCAGAACGCCATTGGCCTCCACCGTGGGGACTTCCCGGGGCTCCCCGTTCTCGATGCTGACCAGCTTGGCTTCGACACGGAGTTCTTCCGGCGTCACGACGTCTTGCATAACCATCCCTCCATCGCCGGCTCTCCTGACCGACGTTTGACCACGCCGGCGCGATGGCGCCGGGCGCAGGAGGCGAAGGGATGTCGGCGCCGGAACGTCGAGGTTGCATCCGGCGCGCGCCGATCCTCGACTCGGTGCGCACAGGATTTCTCGCAGAAGGCGAAATCCACGTCCTCGGTACTATCACTGAGTACCGCTACGGGGGATTATTGCAGATTTATCAGAAGGTTAATGATATATGAATATTTGCGACCACTCGCTTGAAGCGCGATAAGTTGCGGCTTCTCACTAGCAGGGAATGCCTCCTGAACGCGAAAAGGCCGCCCCGTGAGGGGCGGCCTTCGGCTCAGACAAACTATGACGCCTAGTTCGGGTTGAAGTAGTAGTCGTCCGCCGTCAAAAGGTTCGTGGTGCCGACGGTGTTCACCAGAATGAGGCGAACGACAGCGGGATTGTCGGGATCGACCACGCGGTAGAACTGCTGGCTCTGATTGGCTCCGTAGCGCTCGAATACCAAGGTCGCTTGGCTACTGTAGCCACGGAAGCTGAGCATGTCCTGTTCCCCTTGGTCGCTCGTTCCTGCGCCATGGAAGTCGACGATGGTATCCCATCCGCCGTCAGCCTGGCTGAGGGAGTTGCGATGGAAGAAGAAGCGGTCGTCACCGCGACCGCCCTCGAGTCGGTTCACACCGAACTCGCCAGCAAGCACATCATCACCAGCGCCGCCGAAGAGCCGGTCGTCACCATGGCCGCCGTAGAGTTGATCATTGCCATCTCCGCCGTCGAGACGATCGTTTCCTCCCAGTCTCTGATCGCCTTCACCATTGTCGCCGAACAGGAGGTCGTCGCCCTGACCGCCGAAGATCTGGTCGTTTCCGAGCCCTCCCGTCAGGCGATTGTTCCCGCTGTTGCCAGCGATGTAGTTGTCGAGCTCGTTGCCTTCTCCGTGGAGGTTGGCGGTACCATCCAGCCGCAGAATTTCGAGATTGGCCGAGAGTTTGTAGTCGCCGACCGAAAACACCTCGTCGCGGCCCTCGCCATCGGCCTCGACGATGACATCCTGGCTGTCGACGAAGTACTGATCATCCCCTTCCCCGCCGTGCAGGACGTCGTTGCCGCTGCGGCCGACCAGACGGTCATTGCCACGGCCGCCGTACAGGGTGTCGTCGCCGCCGTTGCCGGCCAGGGTGTCGTTGCCATCCAGTCCGTACAGGACGTTGTTGGCGTTGTTGCCCATCACCGCGTTGTCCAGCGCATTGCCGGTCCCGTCGATGTCAGCCATGCCTTCGAGCATCAGCTCCTCGAAGTGGTCGCCGAGCACCCATGACACCGTCGAGCGGACGTTGTCGCGACCTTCGCCGGCGTTCTCGATCACCTGATCGTCGGCCGAGTCGACATAGTAGATATCGTTGCCCACGCCGCCGATCATCACATCGACGCCGGCCCCGCCGTGCAGCAGGTCGTCGCCTTCGCCGCCTTCCAGATGATCGTTCCCGGCCAGACCGAACAGGCGATCATTGCCGCCCAGGCCGCGGATCACGTTCACCCCGGCATTGCCGGTGATCGAGTTGTTCAGCGCATTGCCCGTCCCGTCGACGCTGGCGGCGCCCTCGAGCATCAGATCCTCGAAGTGGTCGGCCAAAACCCAGGACACGGTCGACCGGACATTGTCTGTCCCCTCGCCTGCATTCTCGACGACCTGATCGTCGGCCGAGTGGACGTAGTAGGTGTCGTTGCCCGAGCCGCCGATCATCACATCGGCGCCGGCCCCGCCGTGCAGAAGGTCATCGCCCTCGCCGCCCTCAAGCCGGTCATTGCCCGCATCGCCGAACAGCTTGTCGTTGCCGATACCGCCGAGGATGGTGTCATTGCCCTCGCCGCCGATGCCCTCGTCATTGCCGTCACCCAGACGCAGTTCGTCATCGAACCGGGTGCCGGTGATGGAGTCGTTCCCGCCCAGCGCATTGACGATGACCGCCTCATTGTCGCGGGCGTAGGTCACCCGGTTGGCGTTGTCGTCCAGGGTGATCTCCCGCCCCGCTCGCGGATTGACCGTCAGGGTCACGGTCACCGGGACCGAGGTCGTTCCGTCGTTCAGCGAGTAGATAAAAGTGTCCGTTCCGGTGAAACCGAAGTCCGGGGTATAGGTGAACGAACCGTCGGCATTCAGCGAGAACTGGCCGTTGCGCGGACCCTGCATCAAGGTGGCGGTCAGGTCGTCGCCGTCCTCATCGCCGTCATTGGCCAGCACGCCTTCGGCGGCATTGACGTTCAGCGTGTCGCCGACCTGCACCGCGTAGCTATCCGCCACACCGACAGGCGCGTCGTTGCGGGAGTTGACGGTTAGCGTCACAGTCGCCGGGGTGCTGTCACGGCCGTCGAACGCGGCATAGACAAAGCTGTCCGTTCCGGTGAAGCCCGGGTTCGGAATGTAGATGAACGAGCCGTCCGCGGCCAACTCGAGCGTGCCGTGGCTCGGCCCGCTGACCAGTTGGGCCGTCAGCGGCGCGCCTTCCGGATCGACGTCGTTGGCCAGAACACCGCCCGGAGCGCCGATCGTGAGCGTGCCGTCCTCGTCGACCTGATAGCCGTTGTCGCGGGCAACAGGCGGATTGTTCGGACCACGCACCGTCAGCCTGACCGTCGCAAGCGCCTCGTCGCCCGACGGATCGCGAATGATGTAGCTGAAGCTGTCCGGACCCGAATAGTTGAGGTGCGGCGTGTAGGTGAACGATCCGTCCTGGTTGATCGTGATACTGCCGTGGAGCGGCGGGCCGGCCATCAGGATTTGCAGGGTGTCGCCGTCCGGGTCATGGTCGTTCGCCAGGATGCCGTCCTCGGCGGTTACCGTCAGGACGGTGTTGCGGTCGACCTCATAGGATTCCCCGACCGCGACCGGCGGGGTGTTGTTGTTCGCCACCGTCAGGGTGACCACCTGCGAGCTGATCTCGCCCGAGCTGTCGGTGACCAGATAGATGAAGCTGTCCGTACCGTGGAACAGGGGGTTCGGCGTGTAAACGAACGACCCGTCCGGGTTCATGGTCACCGTGCCGTTACGCGGCTGGCCGAAGAGGCTGGCGGTCAGGGTACCGCCCTCCGGATCGTTGTCATTGGCCAAAACGCCGTTGGCGGCATCCACGGTCAGGACCGCGCCCCGCTCCATCGAATAGGCGTCCGCCCGAGCCACCGGAGCGACATTGGCGCTGACCGTCAGGCTCACCACCGCATCATCCGCAAGTGCGCCGTCGCTGGTGCGATAGGTGAAACTGTCCGGGCCCGAGTAGCCCGGGTTCGGAATGTAGGTGAACGAGCCGTCGGCGTTCAGGGTCACCGTGCCGTGCTGCGGCCCCTGGACCACCACCGCCGTCAGGTTGGCGTTCTCCGGGTCGGCGTCATTGGCCAGCACGCCGTTGGTCGCAGCCACCGTCAGGCGACCGTTATGCGAAACGACATACCCGCTGTCATCGACCGCAGTCGGGGCCTGGTTCGGCACCGTGACGCCGAAGTAGGAGCCGGCGATACCGGCGCCGAAGTCATAGCCGTTCTCGTCAGGAATTTCGTCATTGTCGAAGAGGCCAAAGGTGGCCTGATTGCCCGACAGGAGCGACGCGTAGATGTCGTTCAGGACTTCGCCGTCGGTCACATGGAACCAGCCGGTGCTGATCGCGCCGTTCTGGAAGCCGGTCGCCGAACCGCGCAGTACGCCGGTGTTTGACGTCGCCTGGGTCGCCTGGGTCGAGAAGTTGCCGACCTCGTGCCCGTTCAGCATCAGGAAGTTGTTCATGTAGTCCAGATCGCCGACCGAAGTGTCGGCGTCATCGACAGTGATGCGAACCGCCATCTGGCTGAGGCCGCCGCCCAGCTGCGTCAGCACCTGAGGGCTGAGACCACCCATCACGCCGATCGTGGCCGGGTTGCCGTCCTCGGGTCCCCACGTGCCCGAGAACAACTGGTCCGCCGACAGTTGAACGACCACCCGCACGCCGTTAACCCCGATCAGGTCGAGGACGATGCCGCCGACGGCGGTTACGCCAGAAGGCAGGTCTCCGCCCGTCGTAGGCGATTTCATGGTGAATGCGGTCATGGCGCGATCCTCGATCTGAATTGCGGGCGCGCGCCTTCAGCCGGCGCCGGTCGCCCCGGGGGGAGGCCGACAATGAGGATGTCGCGTGCCGGTGGTCGCGGCCGGTGAGGCCTTCACCGCATGACGATCAAGCTTCGCCGCAGGATGGCTTCAGCAAAAAGG
>NZ_BAAAGA010000006.1:118332-133222 GCF_039523815.1 Brevundimonas kwangchunensis
CGAGAACGCGTCAGCCTGCAGGCACAAACGCATAGTCAGCAGAGGTCAGCTGATTTGTGGTTCCCACCATGTTTATCAGGATCAGTTTTTCATAGAACGGGTTTTCGGGACTGAGGACCCGATAGTACTGCTGATGCTCGTTGTTGCCGTAGCGGTCGAACACCAGGACGCTGCCGGGCGAAAACCAGCTCAACTCAAGAAAATCCTGTTGTCCACTGCCACTACTTCCAGCGCCATGAAAGTCGATAATTGTATCGAACGCGCCAGCTGGGTCATCGTAGCGCTCACTGGCCCGAAAGACGAAGACGTCGTTCCCTGAGCCGCCTTCAAGACGGTCTTGGCCGCGACCACCAATCAGGCGGTCGTCGTTGTCTCCGCCGAACAGAAGGTCGTTCCCACCACTGCCATACAGCGTGTCGTTTCCGATGCCGCCTTCCAGTCTGTCGCTTTCGCCCGGATCTTCAGTCCCGAGGCCGTTTCCAAACAGGGTGTCATCGCCGCCGCCACCGATGAGAACGTCGTTTCCGGCGCCCCCCGCGAGCAGGTTGTACCCGTCATGCCCGATCAATCGATTGTCGCCGACATTTCCGTAAGCTGACCTCCCGGTTCCGGTGAGACGAATCTCCTCAACGCCCTCCCCCAAAGAGTAATGGACGGCCGTTGAGAAGACTGTGTCATATCCTTCACCGACTTCCTCGGTGACGACATCGTTCATGTCGTCGACGAAGTACGTATCGTCGCCGACCGAGCCGATCATGGTGTCGGCGCCTGTCCCGCCATCCAGACGATCGTTGCCCCGGCCGCCTTCGAGGTAATCTCCGCCCTCGCCGCCATCAAGCCGGTCGTCATCACCACCGCCGCTGAGGAGATCACTGCCGCGACCGCCGACGAGGTGGTCATTTCCGTCGCGACCGTACAGGTGGTTGCTTCCGTCGTTTCCGACGATGAGATTGTCGAGGCTGTTGCCCTCTCCCTGGATGGCTCGGGCGCCGTCGAGACGTAGAACTTCCACGTGATCCGGCAATGCGTAGTTGCCGATCGAGATCACCTCGTCGCGGCCCTCGCCGTCGAACTCGAAGATCAAATCCTGACTGTCGACGAAGTACTGATCGTCGCCCAAACCACCATACAGATGATCGACACCGTTTCGACCGACCAGGCGATCGTTGCCCTCGCCGCCGTCCAGGATATCGTCGCCACCATTGCCGGAGAGCGTATCATTACCACCGTGGCCCCACAGCTTGTTGTTGGCGTTGTTGCCAGTCATCGTATTGTTCAGCTCGTTTCCGACTCCGAAGATTGCAGCCATGCCCTCGAGTGACAGATCCTCGAGATTGTCCAGAAGCGCATAGTTCACCGTCGATCGGACGCTATCCTTGCCCTCTCCCGCCAGCTCGACGACCTGATCAGCGACCGAGTCGACGTAGTAGATGTCGTCGCCGATACCGCCGACCATGACGTCCGCTCCGGTTCCGCCGTCCATCAGGTCCTTGCCGTCTCCGCCCTCGAGCCGGTCTGCGCCCGCCTGACCAAACAGCCGGTCGTCACCGATACCGCCGCGGATGATGTCGTCGCCGGCGCCGCCGATGCCTTCGTCGTTGCCGTCGCCCAGCAACAATTCGTCGTTGAACCGACTGCCGGTGATCACATCATTTCCGCCCAGAGCATGGACGGTCATTCCCTCGGTCTCGTTCGCGTAGCTCACACGGTTGGCGGTGTCGTCCAGGGTCACCACACGCATCGGGCGCGGACCGTCGGCGGCCGCAGCGCCGCCCTTGCCGCCCGCAGGCTTGTAGGCGAAGACGCCGTCGCGATCGAAGGACAGGGCGTCATGGGCGGATGCGAGATCGGCCGCCGAGGCTGATCGAGCCTTCTCGACACCGCCTTTTCTGGCCGCAGGCTCCCCCGCGTTGGTGGAGGCAGACACGCCGACGATGTCGGACAGAGCGCTGCTGGCGCCCACCACGTCTTCAAAGGCGGTCGGCAGGCCGACGTCCAGAGCAGACGATTTCGTGGAAGATGGGGTCAAGGCTCGATCCTCAATACTGGAGTCCGGGCGCACGCCGTCAGCCGGCGCTGGTCGCCCTTGGGGGATGCCGAGAGTGCGGGGCGGCAGGACCATCCGTCGCAGCTCCGACGGCCTTCACCGCATAGTCCGCGGGCTCCACCGCAAGGCGGCGGCGGAGGCGCGACGGAACTGTTACGGGCGCGGTCGTCCCCGTGTTTCAGACGTCCGGATCCGTCCGCTTGCGCAATCTCATTCTTCCCGCCGCGCCCGGCGCCGAGCCTCTCGCCGAGGCCGTTCGCGCCTGTCGTCCGCACCTGATCTGGGCGGCTGTCTTCTCGGCGCTGGTGAACCTGCTTTACCTGACGCCGACGCTGTACATGATGCAGGTCTACGACCGCGTCGTGCCGACCGGCGGGCTGACGACGCTGGCGCTGATCACGGCCGTGACCGTGTTCGCCCTGGGCACGTTGGCGGTTCTCGACTGGCTGCGTGGGCGATTGATGCTGCGGGCCGGACTGAGGCTGGACCGCCTGCTGTCGGCGCGCATACTCGGCCGGATCGTCGACATGCAGGCGCGAGGCGCAGGCGGGCAGGCGCTACGCGATTTCGATCAGGCGCGCGGCGCGCTGAGCGGTCCGGGCATGCTGGCGCTGTTCGATGCACCGTGGACGCCGATCTATCTGCTGTGCTGCTTCCTGCTGCACCCGGCGATCGGCGTGCTGACCCTCGTGGGCGGAGCTGTCCTGTTCGCCCTGGCGTGGATGAACGAGCGCGACGCACGGCCCCGCATCGAGGAGGCGATGAAGCTGCAGGGCAGCGCCTATGCGGCGCAGGAAGCCATCGCCAGTCAGGCCGAGGTCGTGCGGGCGCTGGGCATGCGCAGCGCCTCGATCGCCCGCCAGATCGACCAGCGCCGCAAGGCCACCGTCGTTCAGGCCGGCGCCCAGTTGGCAGGCGGACGTTACACCGGCGCGATCAAGTTCGTACGTCTGGTGGTCCAGTCGTTCGCGCTGGGCCTCGCCGCCCTGCTGGCGGTCGAGCACCAGATCTCGGCCGGCGCCATCATCGCCTCCTCCGTCCTGCTGAGCCGGGCGGTGGCGCCGATCGAGCAGCTGGTCGGCGCGTGGCCTTCGCTGGTGCAGGGCCGCGCCGGTTGGCTGGCCCTCACGGAGCTGTTCGTCCGCACCGCCTCGGCGGAGCGGGAGCGCACCGCCCTGCCCCCGCCTCGCGGTCGGCTGGAGGCCTCGAACCTCGGCGTCCAGTTTCCGGAGACCCCGACACCCCAGCTGCGCGGCGTCGGTCTGTCGCTGACGCCCGGCCAGACCCTCGGCATCGTCGGCCAGAGCGGCTCGGGCAAGACGACGCTGGCCCGCGTGCTGGCCGGCGCCCTGACGCCTCAGGCCGGCAAGGTGCGGCTGGACGGAGCCGAGTTCGACGCCCGCGACGGCGACGCCCTGGCCCGCTGGATCGGCTACATGCCCCAGACGCCCAGCCTGTTCGCCGGCACGGTGAAGGAGAACATCTCCCGCTTCACGCCGCGCAGCGAGGGCGACGACGTCGATCAGGCGGCGGTGCGGGCGGCGACCGCCGCCGGGGCGCACGAGATGATCCAGCGCCTGCCGCGCGGCTACGACACGCCGCTGGGGCCTTTCGGTCAGGGACTGTCGGCCGGGCAGGCGCAGCGCGTGGCTCTGGCCCGCGCCCTGTTCGGCGAGCCGGTGCTGCTGGTGCTGGACGAGCCTAACGCCAATCTCGATCAGGACGGCGAGGCGGCGCTGATGAAGGCGATCCTGAGCGCCGCCGCCCGGGGCGCGGCGGTCATGGTCATCGCCCACCGGGCCGGGGTGCTGGCCCGCGTCGATCACCTGATGGTCATGGAGGACGGCAAGGCCCGGCTGTACGGCCCCCGCGAGGAGGTGCTGGCCACGCTGCGCGAGGAGCGGGAGGCCGTCCGCCCGCCCGCGCCTGAGAAGGCCTCTGCGCCCCAAGCCCGCAAGCAGGGGAGCCGTGCATGAGCCCGCGTCCGGAAGCCGACGACGCCATCGACGACGCCGCGGTGTTCGAGCCCCGCGTCGGGGCCATCGCCATCGGTTTGTTCTTCGTCCTGTTCCTCGGCTGGGCGGCGTTCGCGCGGCTGGACGCGGGGGCCTACGCCTCGGGTCAGGTGGCGGTATCGGGCAACCGGCAGGCGGTGCAGCACCGGGAAGGCGGTGTGGTCGGGGAGCTGCGGGTGGCCGAGGGCGACGCCGTGCGGCGCGGCCAGCTGCTGATCCGCTTGTCGGCCGGCGAGCTGGAGGCGACCGAGCGTGGCGTGGCCGGTCAGGTCTTCGCCCTGCTGGCTCACCGGGCGCGGCTGACGGCCGAGCGGGACGGCCGGGCGCTGGTGGCTCCGCCCGAGTTCGCCGGCCTGCCGCCGGCCGATGCGGCGCTGGCGAACGCCTCCCTCGCCCTGCAACGCCGCCAGATGGGCGCGCGACGCGAGGGCCGCTCGACCGAGACCGGCGTGCTCGGCCAGCGGGTGGCGCAGCTGAACGAGCAGATCGTCGGCTACGAGCGCCAGATCGCCGCCAACGCCGAGCAGCAGCGACTGATCGCCGAGGAGCTGGAGGGCATTCGCGCCCTGGCCGCTCGCGGCTATGCGCCGATGACCCAGGTCCGGGCGCTGGAGCGGTCGGCGGCCCAGCTGGAGGGCGAACGCGGCGCGCTGCAGTCCCAGATCGCGCGCTCGCGCGAGGCCGTCGGCGAGGCCCGGCTCCAGATGTCGGGCGTCTCCAGCAAGATGAACGAGGACGTGGCCGAGCAACTGCGCCAGATCGACGTCCAGCTGAACGAGCTGCGTCCCCGGCTGAACGAGCTGCGCGCCCAGTTGGCCCGTACCGAAATCCGGGCGCCCGCCGACGGCGAGGTGGTCGGTCTCAGCGTCTTCACGCCGGGCGGCGTCGTGGCGCCGGGGCAGACCCTGATGGAGGTTGTCCCCGCCGACGCATCCCAGGTCATCGTCGCCCAGGTCAGCCCCAACGACATCGACGGCGTACGGCCGGGCCGTGAGACCGAGATCCGCTTCCCCGGCCTGCGCGGCGCCCCCTCGGTGCGCGGCCAGGTCACCCGCGTCTCGGCCGACAGCTTCACCGTCGAGCAGACGGGCGCGGCTTACTACCGCGTCGAGATCGTCGTCCCGCCGGAACAGCTGGCGACGCTGGGCCCCGCCGCCGATCGCCTGGGCCCAGGCGCCCCGGCCGAGGTCGTGATCGTCCTGCGCCCCCGCACGGCGCTGCAATACCTGATCGAACCCCTGACCCGCAGCCTGTGGCGCTCGGGCAGCGAGCGGTAGTCGCCCCCCTCACCTCTCCAGCGAAGCTGGGGAGGGGGACCGCCGCCGAAGGCGGGGGTGGAGGGGTTTGATCAGCGCACGCTTCGAACCCCTCCGTCACGCCGCGTATCCGCGGCGCGCCACCTCCCCATTGCGCGGAGAGGTGCGATGAAGTCACAGAAATAGATCGAAATAGTTACAGAACAATTCACTACACGAAACTGTATTCAATCTCGCATTTACATGGACCGCGCCCCATCCGGCACACCAGATACATGAATATTTGCATGTAACAACTGTTAACTTTCTGAATACTCCAGAATGTAGTCCAGATGGCGAATCCGCCCGTCCTGCACACGCAGGAAGAGCGTCCCCCACCGCGTCGGCTCCCCCCGCCGTCCCGGTATTCGCTGCAATGAGGAAGCATTCATGACCCGCAAGACCGACGCTGCTGCGCGCCCGGCCCCCCGCAAGACTTCGAACCGCCGCGCCAGGGCTGCAGCCCCCGCCGTCGCCCCCTCCACCCTGCGTCGCGATCTCGGCCAGCAGACCAGCCGCTTCGCCCTCCTGACCGCCATCGGCCTGGCCGCCGCGGGCGCCGGCTCGCTGGCTTCGCCGGGCGAGGCCTTCGCCCAGTGCGCGACGAACGGCGTGGCGGTCACGTGCGCGACAACGTCCACCACCAACACGACCGCGCCGCAGAACCCACCTTCGGATCGCGCCCACACGTTCAACAGTGGCGCGAACGCCAGCCTCACGATCGTGTCCGGCGCCCAGATCACAGAGTACGGCGTGGCGATCGAGAACACTGGCGCCGGCGGCGCTTCGGTCCGGAACGACGGGTCGGTCTTCGTTCAGCAAGGCCGGACGCCGCTGGCCGGCGGCGCCGGCGCGGTCACCCTGCGCGGCGAGGGGCCGCTGACCTACTCGGGCGACGGGAGCATCGTGAACGAAGGCGCGGGCGAGGGTCTGCTGGTTCTGCAGGATGGCGGCGGCGCCGTCGATATCGAAACGGCCGGAACAATTCGCGCGACCAACGCCGCCGCAGTCAACGTCCAGTCCGGCGGTGATAGCGTATCGATCGCCACACGCGACCTCAGCGGCGCTCGTGGCCTCGAGGTGTTCGGCGTCGGCGGCGCCTATACCGGCGACCTGAACATCTCCGCGGGTAATGTCACGGGCGCCAATGGCGCAGGCGTCGATGCGTCCAGCGGCGCCTCAGCCACGGCCGCCTTCACCGGCGATGTGTCAGGCGCAACGGACGGCATCCGCCTGCGCGCCGGCGCGGGCGACGGCGGCGACGAGGGCGACGCCAATCTGACCGTCACCGGAAACGTCACGGGCGGAACCGGTTCGGGCGTGGACGTGACCAACGAAAGCTCCGGCGGCATCAACGCCAGCATCGGCGGCGCGGTCAACGCCGGCGGCGTCGGCGTCAGCGCCTCGGCCGAGGGGCCGATCAACCTCACGGTCGGCTCGGTCACGGGCGGAACCGGTGGCATCCGCACGCGCAGCCGCGAGGCCACCGACGGCGCCGGCTTCGGCATCGCCGCCGTCGGCGACGTCAACGTCATCGTCGAGGGCGACATCGTGGTCGCGAACGGCCGGGGCTACGAGCACGTGAACGACGGCACCGGCTCGACCAACTACACCCAGGCCGGCGGCATCACCTCGAACAACGGCGACGGCATCCACATCCGCCACGGCGAGGACAGCGGCGCGATCGACATCGACATCAGCGGTCCGGTCACCTCGACGGGCAATGACGCGGGCGGCGGACCGGCCGACGGGATCGATGCGCAGTCAGGATCGCTGGACGGCGGCATATCCATCGTGGCGGGAGGCGATGTGTCCGGCGCAGGCAACGGCATCACCGCTGGTCTGGATAACCTCGGCGGCTCCGGCGACATCAACATCCGGGCCGAAGGCGATGTGAGCGGCCAAACCGGCTCGGGCATCATGGCGATATCGCGGGGCGTGGAAAGCGACATCGTCATCGTCGCGAATGGAGACGTAACCGGCAGCGACAACGCGCTCGGCATCGTCGCCGAACTGGGCAACGAAAACGGCGACGGCGGCATCGGCATCGCAACGACCGGGACCGTGACCGGAGGCGTAGGCATCGCAGTCAGAAATGCCGGAAGCGGTGAGGTCCTGGTCATCGCGAACGGCGACGTCACTGGCGCCGTCGGGCTTGGCATTGGTGCCAGTGGCGAGGGTATGGTCGCCGTCATGCTCGGCGGACACGTCACAGGCGCAACCGATGGGGTGAGGGTGGCGGGTGGAAATGGTGGCGGCGACGTGACAGTCACGGGCACCAACGGCGCCAACAGCCGGATTACCGCCGAGGGCGGAACGGCCCTGACGGTCCTGAACGGCGGCGGCGGACGCACTGCGGTCAATATCGCGGGCGCCATCACCGCGACCGGCGGTGCAGGCGTGGATGTCGAGGACACCCCTCTGGGCGGCGCCATTGAGGTCACGGTCGGAGACGTGAGTTCAACGGGCAGCTACGGGATCAACATCGAGTCCCGGTCCGAGCGCCGGACGGGCGTTTCCGTTCTGGCCGAAGGCGACGTTTCCGGCACGCTGGGCGGGATTAACCTGAGCGCCTCGCCGCAGAGCGGGAACATCTCCGTCCGAACCCGCGGCACGGTCGAGGGCGGGGTCGGCATAACTGTCTCCGGCGGCGATGCGAGCGGGGGGATCAGCATCGTCGCCGAAGACACGGTGACGGGCACGACCGGCGCCGGCATCCGGGTGAACCACAATGACGGCACCCTGGCGATCACGGCCACTTCCGTGACCGGCGCGACCGACGGCATCTCGATAAACACCACGGGCGCGGGCGGCCAGGTCATCGTGAATGGCAGCGGCAATCTGACGGCCCAGAACGGCAGCGGCATCGACCGCTTCAACCCCGGCTCGGACCCGTTCTCCTTCACCTGGGGCGGCGTCATCGACGCCACCAACGGCGACGGCGTGAGGGTGCGTGACACGGTCAACGGCGGCGACATCACGATCGACGTCGGCGCCGTGACGGCGCGGGGGACGGCGGCGAACACCTCCACGGCGGACGGGATCGATATCGAATCCGAGTCTCTCACGGCCGACATCGATGTCACAACGGCCGGGCATGTCCAGGCGGACGGATATGGCATTCTTGTTAACCATCTGAACGAGGATGCCACGGGCGATATCACCATCCGGGCGGCCAGTGTGACCGCAGGTGAGAATTCGCAGGCGATCTCGGCGTTCAACGCAGGGTCGGGCGCCGTCAACATCACGACGTCCGGCGCCGTAAGGGCGACCGATGACGCCGCGATTTTCGCGGAAGGACGCGGTGACATCAACATCGTCGCCAATGGAGACACGTCGGGGACGACGGCTGTCGATGTTCTGACTGGCCAAGGCTCTTCCGGGAACGTTTCGGTGAGGGGCGAGGGCAACTTCAGTTCGACCGATGGTGACGGCATCTCTGTCGCTAACTCCGGTACCGGAACCGTCACGGTGGCTATCACCGGGGACGTCAACGCGACGGGCGGAAGCGGCGTCTTTGTTCTGGCTTCGAACTCGAACGCCGTTGGGGGTGATGTCAATATTACGACCGGAAATGTCACCGCGACGGACCTTGGGATCTATGGTGAGACGGATTCCAGGGACGTCACAATCAGGGCGCAAGGGGATGTCGTCGCCGGTTCGACGGCGGTTGGTGCGCGTATTTACGACACCGCCGGCGACGCGGACATCGACATCAGGACAGACGGCGCCGTACGAGGTGGAGGGGTGGGCATCTTCGCCGACAACTCAAGCCTCGGCGACGTCAACATAACCGCCAATGAGGTGGTCGATGGGGACGAGGCCGCCGGCATCTTCGCCAACGGCCGTCGCAACGTCACTGTCGAGGCCAACGCCACGGTCACCGGCGCGACCCGCGGCGCGACCATCATCGGCGGCGAGGCGGGTGTGGTCGGCCCGATCGAGCAGGACATCGTCGTGCGCGGCACGGGCGGCTTCGTCGGCGAGGCCGGCGACGCCCTGAACATCACCAACAACGGCCGCGGCGATGTGCGGGTCAACATCTCGGGGGCCAGTTCGGCGACCGGGGGCAGCGGGATCCGCATCACGGACACGGCCGACGCCGGCGACATCGACATCACCACGGGCGCCGTCACCGCGACCGGCAACGCGATCGCTGCCGTGTCCCAGTCCAACACGGGCAATGTGAGCGTCACCGCCAACGGCGACCTGACGGCCGGCGACACCGGCGTCATCGCCGGGTTGCAGAGCAACCTGGCCACGGGCGACGTGACCGTGCGGACCAACGGCGCGGTGCGCGGCGACTTCGGCATCTCGGCCGGCAACGCCGGGATCGGCGACGTCGACGTGACCACCAACGGCGACGTCAGCGGCGCCCGCTTCGAGGGCCTGCGCGCCGAGGGCCGTCGCAATGTCTCGGTCGAGGTCAACGGCAATGTCGCGGGCGGCCGCAACGGCGCCGTCATCATCGGCGGCGAGGCGGGCGTACCCCAGGCCGAGCAGGACATCACCGTGCGCGGCACGGGCGGCTTCACCAGCGGCGCCGGCAACGCGCTCGACATCACGAACCGTGGTGGCGGTGATGTGCGGGTCGATATCTCCGGCGCGACCTCGGCGACGGGCGGCAGCGGGGTTTACATCGCCGATACCGTCGACGGCGGAAACATCGACGTGACCACCGGCGCGATCACGGCGACGGGTTCCACCACGTCCGCCGGCATCGACATCGTCTCGGCGTCCGAGACCGGCGACGTTACCGTCCGCACCAACGGCGACGTCAGCGCATCTGGCGCGGGCATCATCGCAGGGCTTGGCTCCGCCGACAGCGAAGGCGACATCAGCGTTACCACCAACGGCTCGGTTCGCGGCATTCGTGGCATACTGGCCGCAAACAGCGGCTCGGGTGATATCGACCTGGTCGCTGAGGGCCGCGTCACGGCGACCGGTAGCGCAGCCGAATCCCACGGCATTACCGCGACCGGCCGTCGCGCGGTCAGCGTCACCGCTAACGACACCGTGACCGGCATTAGCGGCGCGGTCATCCTTGGCGGCGAGGCCGGTCAAGCCGATGACGTCGAGCAGGACATCACAGTGCGCGGAACAGGCGGGTTCGTCAGCCGTGACGGCGATGCTTTGCTGGTGAGCAACCGCGGTCATGGTGACGTGCTGGTGGCGATCTCCGGCGCGACCTCCGCGACCGGCGGCGTCGGTGTCCGAATTCTCGACACGGCCGAAGGCGGTGACATCAACGTCACCACCGGATCGGTGTCATCCTCAAGCAGCGATGGCATTCAGGTCGAGGCCCTGACAGAGACTGGCGATATCGCGATCACGAGCAATGGCGACATCAACGCCGGCTTCGTCGGGATTTTTGCAGGTCTCTCGGAGGACGCGGTCGGTTCGATCGATATCACGACCAACGGAAGCGTGACCTCAGCCCAAACCACCGGAATTGTCGCACAAAACCAAGGGCGCGGCGCTATCAGTGTCACCGCAAACGGCGACGTCACGGCTGCGCGAGGCATCGGGATTACTGCCTTCGGGCGCGACGATGTCACGGTTCGCGCCGACGGCAGGGTGGCCGGGCAGTTCTTCGGCGCCTTCATCCAGACCGGCGAGACGGGCGTCGACAGCGACGTTTCTGTCAGGGGCGAGGGCAGCTTCGTGGCGACCCAAGGCAGCGCGCTGGTAATCCAGAATAACGGCACGGGCGACACCGAGGTCGACATCTCGGGCGCCAGCAGCGCGACGGGCGGCTCGGGCATCGTGATCGTCGACACCCGCGACGGCGGCAATGTCGATGTGACCGTCGGGGCGGTACGCGCCACGGCTACTGCGGCCGCGCCGACGGCTTATGGCTACGACGGGCGGCTGAGCACCCTCACGGGCAACAACCGCCTGCGCACCACGGGCGACGTCTATGGCTCGACCGGCGGCATCGTCATGGGCCTGACCGGCGACACGGCCACGGGTGAAGTCTCCCTGATCACCGACGGCGACGTCGCGGGCGGCTTCGGCATCCAGGCGTTCAACGCCGGGACCGGCGCCCTGTCGGTGACGACGAACGGCGACGTGACCGGCGAGACCGGCAGCGGGCTGCAGGCCATCGGGCGCGGCGCGGTCAGCGTGGCGGTGAACGGTCAGGTGACCGGCGCCTCGCAGGGCCTGATCGTTCAGGGCGGCGAGGCGGCGCGCGGCGACAATATCGTCGTGACCGGAACCGGCGCCATCACCAGCGGCGAGGGCAATGCCGTCTTCCTCAGCAACCGCGGCAACGGGATCGTCAACTACGACCTGTCCGGCGCCCTTTCGGCCACGGACGGCGACGGTCTGTTCCTGCGCGACACCGAGATCGGCGGCGACATCACCGTCCGGACCGGCGACGTCACGGCTCTGGACGGGATCGGCCTGAACATCGTCAGCCTGTCCGACACGGCGGACATCAACCTGACGGTCGAGGGCGATGTGGCGGCGGGCGAGTTCGGCGTGCTGGCCATGCTGGCCCACAACCAGGGCACGGGCGTGCCCAATCTCGCCACCGGCGCGATCCGCGTCGTGACCAATGGCGACGTCACCGCCGAAAGCGGCATCCTGGCCATCGGCGGCGGCCAGGGCGGCGCGGTCGATGTCGAGGTCAATGGCGACGTGACCGGCACGGATGGCGCGGGCGTCTCCATCGGCGGGACGGGCGATGCCTCCCTGCGGGTCGAGGGCTCGGTCACGGGCTCGGTCACCGGCGCGATCGTGGCCACGACCGGCGACATCTCCGTCTCGGGTGCGGGCGACTTCTCCGGCGGCACGGGCGCGGGTCTGGCTCTCGACGGACAGGGCGATGGCGACATCGTCGCTGACCTGACCGGCGCGATCACGTCCGAAAGCGGCGATGCAGCCCTGGTGGCCAGCATGGGAGAGGCTGACGGCGGCGACATCAGCCT
Source organism: Brevundimonas kwangchunensis (assembly GCF_039523815.1). Taxonomy (NCBI): domain Bacteria; kingdom Pseudomonadati; phylum Pseudomonadota; class Alphaproteobacteria; order Caulobacterales; family Caulobacteraceae; genus Brevundimonas; species Brevundimonas kwangchunensis. The sequence goes on from NZ_BAAAGA010000006.1 coordinate 130,625, forward strand.
GAACGTCGGCGACGTGACGGCCAACGGCGCGGCCTCGCGCGGTATCGACGTCTATTCGGCCTCGAACACCGGCGACATCACCGTCTCGGCGGGCGCCGTGAACGCCGGCAGCGTCGGCATCCGCGTTCTGCGCGAGATCGACGCCACCGGCGCGACCGGCAATATCGCGATCGCCGTCGACGGCCCGATCCAGGCCGACACGGGCATCTTCGCCCGCAACATCGGCGCGGGCTCGACGACCGTCGTCGCCACCGGCGCCATCTCGGCGACCGACGGCAGCGGCATCGTCGCCACGGCCCAGGGCGGCGCGGTGTCGGTCCAGGCCGGCACGGTCAACGCCGCCGGAACCGACAGCGCTGGCGTCTCCGCCCAGCGCACCGGCGCCGGCGCGGGCGACGTCACGGTCGACGTCGACTCGGCCCGCGGCGCGCGCGGCGTGGTCGCCAATAACAGCGGGGCTGGCGACGTCGTCGTCACCGCCGACACGGCGACCGGCACGGCCGAAGAGGCCATCGTGGCCCAGAAGCTCGGCGCCGGTTCGGCCGGGGATGTCGACGTGACCGTGGCTTCCGCCACCGGCCGCCGCGGCGTCCTGGCCAGCAACCAGGGTGCGGGCGCCACCCGCGTCACCTCGACCGGAACGATCACCGCCTCCGGAACCGAGGGCGTCCTCGCCTTCGCGGCCGGTGCGGGCGGGGTCTCGGTGGACGTCAACAACGTCACCGGCGGCACGATCGGCGTGGCCACCAGCAACATCGGCTCGGGCGCGACCGACATCGCCATCAACGGTCTGGTCACCGGCAGCGAGGCCGGCGTCCTGGCCGCCTCCAGCGGCGACCAGGCGGTCAGGATCAACAACGACGGCACGATCCGCAACAGCTCGAACCGTTCCTTCGACATCGCGCTCCAGGCGGGCGGAGGTCAGATCGACCTGACCAATGCGGGCACGATCTTCGGCCGCCTGATCCTGCAGGGCGACGCCAGCAACACGATCAACCGCGGCAGCTGGAACGGCATCGGCGGCCAGAGCGATTTCCAGGGCTCGGACGATCGCCTCGTCAACACGGGCAGCGGTGTGATCACCGGCGGCTCCGACGCGGCGACCGCCGAAAGCTCGCTGTGGCAAGGGCTTGAATCCTTCCGCAACGCGGGCGTCCTCGACCTGTCGGATGGCGGCATCGGCGATCTGATCGCCACCTCGGCCAATACGGTCTTCGCCGGCGGCTCGACCCTGCAAGTCGACATTGGCGGGACGAACCTCGCCGACGTGTTCCGCACCACCGGGGCCCTGACGATCGAGGCGGGCGCCCGGCTTGAAGTCGGCTCCGTCCAGTCGCTGTCGATTGGCCAGCGATACATTGTAGCGGCCGCCGCCAACGGTCTGACGGGCGAGTTCGACTTCGAGGAGCGTCTGGTGTCCGCGTTCCTGGGCCTCCGCGACGGCTACACCGCGACGCAGGCCTATCTCGAACTGTGGCAGATGCGCAGCTTCGAGGAGGCTGGCGACACCTGGAACCGTCGCGAGACGGGCCGCGGGGTCGACAGCCTGCCGATGGACAATCCGCTGCGCGAGGCCGTGCTGGTCCTGCCTGACGACGGCGCCGCCCGCGCGGCGTTCGACCAGCTGTCGGGCGAGATCCATCCGGCCATCCGCCGCGCGATGAGCGAGGGGACCCGTCAGTCCCGCGAGGCCGTTCTGGATCGTCTGGAAGAGCCGGGCGAAGGCCGCTTCTGGGGTCACGCCTCCTACCAGCGCGGCCGGGTCCCGGGCGACGGCAACGCCGCCAGCACGGACCTGACCTCCAACAGCATGCTGTTCGGCGCCGATGGGAACATCGCTCCGAACGTCACGGTCGGCGTCGCCGCCGGCTGGCTGGACACCGATGTCGAGCTGGACTCCCGCAACAGCAACGGCACGGCCCTGAACGTCCATGCGATGGGCTATGCCGGCGTTCGCATGGATCGCTGGAGCCTGCGCGGCGGGGTCGGTTACGCCTGGACCTCGATCGACACGGAGCGGACGGTCGCCTTCCCGGGCGTCACCGACCGCCTCCGCGCCGAGTACGACGGCTCGGTGCTGCAGGCCTTCATCGAGGCCGGTTACCGCATGCCGACGAACGGCGGCTATCTGGAGCCGTTCGTCAACGTCACAACCGTGCATGCGAACACCGACGCCTTCAGCGAGACGGGCGGCGTGGCCCGGATCGTCGGCGAGGGCGTCCGTGACGACCTGACCCTGTCGACCGCCGGCTTCCGCATCCGGACGATCCCGTCCGGTCCGCTGTCGGCCCGCGGCATGGTGGGCGTGCGTCACATGAACGGGGACATGGCGCCGACCGGCCGTCACCACTTCCCGGGCGGCGACACCATCTCGATCCTGAGCAGCCTGCACTCGGACATGTCGATGGTCGCCACCTTCGAGGCGGACTGGCGTCTGACGCCGTGGCTGAGCCTGGGCGCCGCCTTCGAGGGCGCCCACGGCGACGAGGGCGGCGATCACGCCGTCCGCGGCCAGCTGAAGGTCGCCTTCTAGGCCCCCTGCCCCGGCCTCGGACGCGATTTCCGAGGCCGGGCGTACGGGCATGGACATGAAAGGCC
>NZ_BAAAGA010000006.1:133254-190314 GCF_039523815.1 Brevundimonas kwangchunensis
GGGCTTTTTTCATGGGCGGTGAGCAGGAGCGCAGGCACACCGGCAGCGTTCGAGGCGACGGGCGACCGGATCCAATGCCCTGCCTTGACGAGCGTTCTGTCAGGCAGACCCGCGCCTCGCCGCCTTTTTCTTCCCCGCCGCTCCAGACATGAGAGATGACCGTCCATCTTCGCCGGTCAGCGACAGGCAGAACCGGGCGGCGCCCAGCCAGAGCCGCCATCGTGGTCGCGAAGGATCGTACAGGTCAGACAGGCGACCTGCCGCAATCCCGTCCGGCGTCGCCGGATCAGCGGGCGGCAAGGAGCACAGAATAACAGCAGCCCGGATGCCCGATCGGGACAGGCCCCGAAGCAGTGGCCGAAACGCAGCCGGGCGCAAGCCTGCCCGGCCCGGCCCATCGGTCGATGCCTTCAGGAGGTCGGCTGAATCATGCCGCCGGCAGCCGACCTCCGCGCCCCGCGCGGTCCGCGCTCGTCGGGATGATGGGGATTGTAGCGACAGGGTCCCCACCGGCTGTCAGGCAGGCCGTCGCACGCTTCGGCACGACTTAGCGTCTACTCGGTTCGAGCCGCGGCGTCGGAGTGCCTGCGATCTTCGCCGGAAGCCCACCACGGCGACAGCCGATGGATCAGAGTTTGAAGAGAACCTCGGCCAGCGCCTCTGCGCCGCTGGCGTAGCCGGGGCGCGGCGCGATCGAGCGCGCACCCGAGACCGAGGCGGACAGCGCCCGGTCGAGGCGGATCAGCTTCCAGCCGTCGCGCTGTTTGGGAATGGAGCTGTCGGCGACCACCCAGCCCAGCACCGTGGGCTGGCCATGGAGATCCCAGCCGATCGCGTGCACCTCGACGCACTGGCTCAGGGCCTCGAAATGCAGGTCCAGAACGCGGCCGGACCGCAGGGCCTCGTGAGCGATATCTATACACATGGGAGAATGGGTCTTGCGCGCGGGGCGGCAATGCGCCCCCGAAGTCGGAGCGGTGAAACGCAATCCGCCGCCGGCTTTCGCCGACGGCGGACGCGGTTTCCGATCCCGGTTGGGACAGGATCAGAAGTTGGCGGTCACCCCGAAGAAGACGAACCGACCCATGGCGTCATAGACCTGCGGGAAGGTGTTGCCGTTACCGGCGTTGCCGGCCGACGGAGTGAGCGGCGGATCGCTGTCCAGAACGTTGTTCACCCCGGCGCGCAGGGTAACGGTGTCCCGAACCTGCCAGGTTGCGGCCAGATCCAGATAGTTCTTGGCATCGAAGTAGCGGTCGAGCCTGTCTGAACCATCGCCACGCACGCCGTTGTTCAGAGAGCCATCCGCTTTGAGGACTGCGAACTCGACCTCACTAAAGTGACGCCAGGTGCCCGACACATCAATGTTCCACGGCGTCGACCAGGTCAGACGCGCGCGGTGACGCCATTCCGGGTTCGGGGTGCCGCACTGGTTTCCGTAGAAGCCGGTGCAGTCATAGACCGAGTTGGCCTGTCCGGCCCCCGTATCGGTGATCAGCTCATTGAGCAGAGTGCCGACGAAAGAGAACCGCAACGAACCGGCGCCGTTCACACCCCAGTCCTCGAGATCGACACCGTAGTTGGCGTTGAAGTCGACACCCGAGGTCTCGAACCCGCCGATATTGATGTTCAAGTCCTCGATCAGGCCGCCGTTTGGCCCCCAGAGCGAACCAGTCGATGCGTTGCGCTTGATGCGTGAGCAGGCTGCAGCGTCATTGGCGTTGTAGCAGAGGTCGAGCGTGTTCTGCGCGCCGATCGTCTGAATGGCGCCGTCGATCTTCACGCTGAAGTAGTCGATCGACAGATTGAACCGCGGCAGGAATGACGGCGTCCAGACTGCGCCGAGGGTGACGGTGTCGGCCTCTTCCGGATTCAGGTCCGGGTTTCCGCCTGCCAGGAAGTTGTACTGGCCCGCGCTATTGTCGAGGTTACCGCTTTGCGACTGGCCCAGCGAAACCTGCCACGGGTTGGTGCCGATGCAGGCGGCTGGCACTGGTTCTTCGCGACCCGGGAGTGAGCACGGGTCGAAGTCCATGCCAAACAGGGCCGGTCCCTGGGCGGTGAACAGCTCCAGAACGTCGGGCGCCCGCACAGCGCGGGAATAGCTGGCGCGGAAGCGGATGTCCTCGACCGGAGCATAGTCGGCGCCGACCTTCCAGGTGTCCGCACCGAATTTTGCGTACTCCGATCGGCGATAGGCGCCGTCGATGGACGCCGAGTAGGCCCACGACTGGTCGTCGGCCAGCGGCAGCTGGAATTCGGCGAAGACTTCGGCCACGTCGGTGTCGCCGGCGACGGCGATGGTCGGACCACCCAGACCGGCGCCGTCGTTGGTCGAGAAATTGGTGTCCGGCTCGAGCGACAGGAAGTCCCGGCGATACTCGGCGCCGAATGCGACCTGCAGCGTGCGTGAGGTTGTCGGCAGCGAGAAACCGGTGTCGCCGGTGACGGCCGCCGTCACGATCTGCTGGGTGGTTTCGCCGGTCAGGATCAGCGGCACCTGCATGTAGTCCAGCGCTGCCTGGGTCACCCCGCCGGGCGTGAAGATGTTGTACGGCACACAAGCCGGATCCAGGCCCGTGCCGCCCTGTGCGACCGTGGCGGCCGATCGGCAGGTGGCCACGCCGCCGACGCTGATCACGTCGAGCGCGCGTTTCAGACGGGTGACCGAGAAGTCGTTCCGCGAAATCTGGGTCGTGGTGACCCGCGAGAACTGGGCGGCGACGTCGTAGTTCCAGCCCGTCATGATCTCGCCGCGGAGGCCGACCGTGCCACGGTATGAAGTGTACCGCAGATCGCTCTGACGCGGGCCGCCCTCGACGTTACGACGGCCGATGGTGAACGGCACGATGTTAGGATCGTCGATGAAGCCCTCTTCGAACGCTTGCTGCGCGAGCGCGCCGCAGCCGATCGCCGCAGCTTGCGCCGCGCTCAGCAGCGGGTTGTCGCAGTTGATCGTGTTCACCTGTCCGAAGACGCCCGACGGCGCGATCTGGGCGATCGACCGGTAGTCGGAGAACATCAGCTGGGCGAAGGCCTCGACCTTGTCGTTGACCTGATAGTCGCCCATCGCCCCGAAGGTGTAACGTTCGTCCGGACGCTGGTAATAGTTCAGTGGCGCGAAGTTAAAGAAGTTGAGGTCCGGGTCAAAGTCCACAAATGAACCACCCGCCCCCCGCGTGAAGTCGAAGCTCGGCAGCGGGTTGGTATCCGGCACATCATCGTCGGTACCGTCTTCATTATCCGGCCCCGCATTGCCGTTATTGTTCACCCCGTCGTCGCGGAAGTATCCGCCGGCGGAAGTCGGCGAACCGCCACAGGTATAGGTATTCGGCGCAGATCCCGCCGGGTTGCCGATCGCGCAGGCCGAATAGTCGCGGTCTCGCTGCAGGATCGGGTTGTTGGAGCGATAGCCGGCATAGGCCGTCAGGTGGCCTTTTCCGTCGCCCGATCCCACACCCATCACGATGTTGAACGACCGGCTCTCGCCGTCCATCACGTCGTCTTCGGGCAGGGCGTATTCCGACGGATTGAGCGCAGCGCGACGCGCGATTTCGGCCCGCAGGTTGCCGACGCCGTCATAGTCGTTGGTGTGCTGATAGAAGCCATACTGGCTGTCGATCTGGATGCCCTCGAAGTCCTTCTTCATGATGAAGTTGACGACGCCGGCGATGGCGTCCGAACCGTAGACGGCCGAGGCGCCGCCGGTCAGGACCTCAACGCGCTCGACCAGCTGTTCCGGGATCTGGTTCAGGTCGGCGGCGACGGCGGTCGGCGAGCCATAGCCCATGCGGCGACCATCGATCAGGACCAGGGTGCGCGAGGCGCCCAGGTTACGCAGCGACACCGTCGCCGTGCCGGTCGCGCCGTTCGACACCGTCGAGTTCTGCGCGGCGAAGGCCTGTGGCAGCTGGCTGACCAGGTCCTCGACGCGGGTCACGCCGGCGACGTCGATGTCTTCGCCCGTGACCTGGGTCACCGGGCTGGTGGTCACCAGGTTGGCCTGCGGAATGCGCGAGCCGGTGACGACGACTTCATCCAGCTGGGCCTCCTGGCCGGCGTCCTGCGCCAGCGCGGGCGACGCCATGGCCATCGCAACGCCTGCGATCATGGTCGTCGACAGCAACGCCCTTCGAATTGATACGGTTTTCAAGAGAAGCCCCGAACAGAGTTGAGAGAGAATTCCATCCTCCAGCCCGGGGCAAAGGTTCAGCGCGGCTGGCAAGGCGTTCGAACCAAAACTGCACCATTCGTCGTAACAACCCCAGCGTTCATCGCGCCGCCAGCAATCACCGTGACAGATTGGCGACCGGGCGGCCTGCATGCGGGGCCGCGCGCGGACTCTCGATTCGTAATGCTTCCCGCGAGGAGCGAATTCGCCGGCGAAGCCCGAACGCCGCGCTCAACGTGGTCCGAGGCGCGATGAAAGGCCGGATCGTTGCCGTCACGGGGCGTTCAACCGCGACCGAAAACTCTCCTCACGATTACGCTCGACGACACTCCCTCACCATTCGGACGAGCTCCGCCGTGACCTTTTCCCTGATGACCGCAAACGACACCCGCCCCGCTCCGGCGCGCCCGTCCCTGACGATGGCGATGATGGACTTTGGCGATGCGCCGGGCGACGCCCAGACCCTGCGCCAGTCGCTCGAGGCGCGCGGCGCGGACTTCATTCCCGCCCTGCCCTCTTCGGAGGTGCCGGCGGACGCCCCTTGGCTGGACGCCGATGTCCTGCTGGTGACGGCCCGCCTGCTGGACGCGCGGATTTCCGCCCTGATCGAGACGGTCAGCGCCAAGGCGTCGCCGTTCGTGATCGTCCTGTCCGAGACCGGCGACTTCATCGACCGCATCCGGGCGCTCGAGCTCGGCGCCGACGACTTCCTGCGTCGCGACACCGATCCGCGCGAGATCCTGGCGCGCGCCAACTCCCTGATGCGTCGGGGCGCCCAGCGCCGCGGCGGCGGGGCGATGGATGCAGCGAACGATGACGGCGCCTGGGTGCTGAACGACGTCAGCCGGGTCCTGCGCTCGCCCTCGGGCACGGTCTGCGAACTGTCCAAGGGCGACGTGAAACTGATCGGCGCCCTGGCCGAGGAAGACATCGACATCCTGTCGGCCCAGAAGGATCCCGCCCAGGTGAACAGCCTGCGCGTGTCCATCAGCCGCCTGCGCCGGCGCTTCCGCAAGGTGAGCGCCGAGGATCTGCCGATCCGCAACATCTGGGGCCTGGGCTATTCGTTCGACGCCCCGCTGCGCCGGGTCAGCGCCCGGTCCTGACGAAGGCGTTCAGGCGGCGGCCGCCTCGGTCGCCGTCGCATCGCCGGAGCCGACCTCAACCTCGAACGGCAGGATCAGCTCCGAGCGCCATCCCTCACCGGTCGGCCCGGCCTCCAGCCGCCCCGCCTCGCCGTAAAGAGTCTGCAGGCGGGACTGCGTATTCTCGAGCCCGATGCCGAATCCGCCCGGGCGAGAAGGGCCCGAAACAGCCGCGTCATCCTCGACCCACAAATGCAGCCGGTCGCCATCCCTTCGGGCGCCGATCCGGATTTCAGCGCCGTCGATCGACTGCCCCAGACCGTGCTTGATCGCGTTCTCGACCAGCGGCTGAAGGATCAACGCCGGCACCAGCGCCTCGCGGGTGTCAGGCTCCACCATCAGGCGGACCTGCAGTCGGTCGGCGAACCGCACCTTCTCGATGTCCAGATAGACGCGCTGGGTTTCCAGTTCGCGGGATAACGGCGTCAGGCTGTCCGTCGACGACGCCAGGGTGTTGCGCAGGAAGCGCGACAGCAGCTCGAGCGTCTGCTTCGCCGCCCCGGTCTGCCGGGCTTCCAGAAGCGCCTGGATCGCGTTCAGGCTGTTGAACACCAGATGCGGATGGATCTGGTAGCGCAACGCCCGAAGACGGGCGTCCTGCAGTTCGCGATGGCTTTCAGCGAGCGCACGCTCACGCGCCCGTGCCTCGGCAGCGCCGACGACCGTCGCGACAAAGCAGGCCCAGCAGAAGAAGACCCAGAGGTAGGACAGCGGCTGCGGCGCAAGCACCAGCCAGTTGAAGTTCGCCGGATCCTGAAGCTCGGCCGGGCTCATGAAGAAGCGATAGAACAGCACCCAGCCGATCAGGGTGTTGAGGCCCGAGGCGAGGATCACCAGGGGCGCCGACGCCCGGATGAAGCCCCATGCGGAATAGGGTCCGCGACCGCGCAGGATCAGCCAGATCCCGCAGGTCAGCAGGAAGGTCACGATGTTGTAGGCGGCCTTCTCCAGCACCTGGATCGGCGCCTCCAGCGAGCCGTTGGACCAGGAACGCAGAAACCACTGCACGAACTCGGCGAACCAGACGCCGGCCGCGAACAGATACGCGTCGCGATCCAGCCCGCGCTGCTCCTCCGTGCGTTCGTCAGAAGATCGATTGAACATTCCACCCGTCCCGTGGCGCCGTCCGTCCGACGCCAGCCTATCCCACAATCGAAGCCGTCACACGTCTTCCACCGGTTCGCCGGATCGGACCTGCCCGTCCCAGACGTCCAGCGGCGCGCGGGCACGGGGCCCAAGCCGCGGCCGTCGCTCCTTGACCGTCAGCACCGTGGGCCCGAACCCCCGCTCCAGGGCCACCAGCCACTCGGCGAACTCCTGCTTCCGCTGACGCAGCTCCGGCTGATCGAAGGCATCGAAGTCTATGGAGAAGATGGCGCGGTACTTCATTCCGGTCCGTCAGCAGCGACGTAAAAACAGAAAAACGGGGCGGCCCGAACAGGCCGCCCCGGGTCTTTCAGTCACGGTCCCCGATCAGTAGGGCCGCCAGTTCAGGCCGATGTTGAAGCGTCGGCCATAGGAGTCGAAGTTGCTGGAGATCGCGGAACCCAGCCATTGGCTCTGCTCCTCGTTGAGCACGTTCGTCACGCCCGCGCGCACAGTCAGTTCCTCGTTGACGTGGTAGCGCATCGTCAGATCGTGCCGAACGAAGCTGCCTGTCGAGAGAGACGCGAGCGGGCGGGCGTCGAGATTGCCTGAGGCTACAAGATCACGAATGTTGAGGCCGGCAAGACTGGTCGCATTGGTCCAGTCCTGTGCCGTCTGGAAATCGGCAATCCAGGAAACCGAAAGCGCATCCGTCGGGACCCATGTCAGTCGGCTCGTCAGGCGAACCCGCGGGAAGTACTGCGTGGTGTCCTGTTGAACGAATGCCCCCGGGGCAGATCGATTGTTGAAGTTCTTCTGGTCGATCAGCCAGGAACCCGACACGGAGTAGTTGAATACGCCCCAGTTTCGACCAGCCATCTCCTCGGTGTCGAACCGATAGCGGAAGTCGAAGTCCAGCCCCCGCACCTCGCGCGCGGCGAAGTTGACCGGAACCTGAATGAAGCCGCCAAGGGGATCGCCGTTCGCAGCGCCGACCTTGAAGTTGTCGAAGCTCTCTCCGGTCACCGGGTTGTTTCGGAAAATCCTGCTGCAGGCGAACTCATCCAGTTGCGCGCCATCCACACACTGCGCAGCCAGTTGGGCTGCGGTAAGACTCTGAATGATGTCGTCGATCTTGATCTCATAGTAGTCGAGGACCAGCGTCGCGTTCGGCATGAACCGTGGTTGCACCACAGCAGAGATCGTGAACGAGCTTGACGTCTCCGGTGTCAGAGCACTGTTGCCCCCGTTCACACCTGCGATGCCCGAGGCGTAAGTGGGGCGATAGTCATCCGCAGTGTCAGTCGTCGCCTGAGCGAAATCGTAGGTCACTCCCTCCCGCGTGGCCAGAATGGTGCAGTTGGCGATACGATTTATCCGCTCATTCCCGACGCGCGATGCGGAGTTGATCTGCCGTGTGTCGCAGGGATCGATAAAGCCGTTCGCAAATGTCTGGGTGAACGGCGCGTTCGTTTCCGACATCAGCGGCGTGCGGAACGAGGTGTTGTAACTCGACTTGAAGGTGATGTCAGGGATCGGGCGATAAACGAGGTTGATGCCGTAGACGTCGCCCTTGCCGGCGTTCGAATAGTCGAACGAGCGATAGCTGCCGCTCAACTCGGCATACTCGCCCATCCAGGTATCCCGGAACAGCGGCAGTGAGAGCTCACCAAAGATCTCGTTCGAGTCGTACTCGGTCGTCGGGAAATCCGCGCCAGTATTGAGCTGGAGGTAACGATTCCGGGTGGAGTTGGAACGGCCCAGCCCTTCGGCCATCTCGCGACGATACTCGTAGCCCAGCGAGAAGCCGATCGGCCCGGCGCCCCAGGGATCCCAGAGCTGGCCCGAGACCGAGCCAACGAAATCATCCTGAATGTTCTTCTCATCGACGAAGATCGTCGCGCTGATGAAGTCCAGAGCCTCCTGGCTCTGGTTGCCGGCGCCGAAGACGTTCAAGGGCTTGCAATCGCGCACGGTCGGATCGTTCGGAGAGATCGTCAGCGAGCCGCCGAAGGCCGGCTTGTTGGTCAGCTCATTGTAGTTGGTCAGCGGCAGCCCCTGCGCCGCCAGCAATCTGACACGGCAGACAATCTCGCCGGGTTTGCCATTGACCAGACCCGCCGTGTCCACGACGGCATCCTGGGCATGGGCGGTACGGATGATGTCCATGCCATGCTCAAGGTTCAGGTTGTTCATCTCGCCGCGAACGTAGGAGAGGTCCCAGCTGAAGTTGTCGATGAAACCGAGGCGGTCATAGTCGCCACGAAGCGCCGCAACGTAGCGAGACAGTCGACGCTGGTTCTCCTGGGTACGGTCAATACCAAAGGCCGAGTGACGCGCCCATTGCCGGTTCGTGGTCCCTGTCTCGGTTCCCGGCGCGTTCTGATTGGCGGTCCAGGTCGAGACCATGTTCGAGATCATCGCCGTCCGGATCATGGCCGGCAGGTAGGCGTTGTCGAGACGGGTGCTGAATGTGCTCGAGTTCACCACCCGCTGCACCTCGTTCACACCGGCGAGGCTGTCAGTGATGATGACATCGAAGAAGCTCGACTGGCTCTGAAGAACCGAATCTTCCTCGATGAACTTCGCTTCCGCATAGGCGGTCACGTTGTCGTTGACGCGGAAGTTGGCGCCGAGTTGGTATCGTTGAGACTCGTTACGCGGCGTGAGGGAGAAGCCGCCGAACGAGGTGTTGGCGTTGTCACCGTCGCCACCGCGTCCATAGACACGGTTATTACCTGCGCTACCGACCCGTTCGCCGAAGTTGATCAGACGGGCCTGCCCGCCTTCGTACCAGTATGTCTTGGTCGGATCGACGGCATAGCAGTTTGCGCTGGTGACGCTGGTGCAGGCGGTCAGCGGCACGTCGGGATCGGTAAGGGCGCTGGGCCGCTGCGAGTTGGCAATTGTGGTTTGCCCCCACCGCGGCCGGTCGACCCGGCGCAGACCGTAGGCGACGTCGTTGTCGTACACGCCGTCGCTGACCGGTCCGACCGCGGCAGAAGTCGGATCGTCATCGAAGAAGGGCGTGGCCGTGATGAACGTCCGGCCATCCCGAAGCCACGCGACATCGTCACGGCGGATTTCGTCGATCTGTTCCCATTCGCCGAACGCATAAACGTTCAGCCGATCATCGAGCAGGTTTGCGCCGGCGAGCACCGACACACGCTTGGTCAGCGGAGCGTCGGCATCACTGCCGGCCAATTGGCCCACGTTGGCGTCGATCTCGAGCCCTTCGAAATCCTTGCGCAACACGTAGTTCAAGACGCCCGCGACGGCGTCCGCGCCATACACGGATGAAGCGCCGCCCGTGATGATCTCGATGTTCTGGATCAGGAGACGCGGGATGGAGTCCACGTCCACAAGCAACTGCCCAACCTGATGGCCCACCTGACGGCGACCATCGATCAGGGTCAGCACGCGCGAAGTGCCCAAGCTCCGCAGGTTAGCCGCCGAGACGCCTGCACCGTTCAGACCGCCCGTCGTGTCGGACGGAACGATGGAGTTCGACAGCGCCGGGATCGTCGCCAGATAGTCGATCATCGTCGGCATGCCGGTTTCCAGCAGTTGTTCCTGCTGAACCTGAATAAGCGGCGTCGGCGCCGTCGTCGGATCACGGCGGATACGCGAGCCGGTCACCACGACCTCGCCGATATCGGTCGCCTGATCCTGTTGGGTTGTCGTCTGGGCGCTCGCGCCCCCCGCAACGGCCAGCAGCGACCCGCCGATGATGGTGCCCAGCAGCAGACGTTGACGCATGGAAAGCCTGGTATTCATAACCCCTCCTCGATCCGCCGCGGCGATACTCACGCGGCGAACGGCCTGTTGTGACGAACGACGGTCCCGACGAGAGTCAGTCACGGTCCAGATCGTTTCAGACTACATTCGGACTTATTCAGACAAACAAATTGTCACACTCATATATGGACAGATTTGATCCGTGTTCGGGCCGTATCACCAAAAGAAAATGCGGGTTCGAATACATCAGATCGACGAAAACCGCCTCGCGAGCAGTGCCTCAGAAAGCGTTGCCGCGAGACGGTTCTTCAATGCTCAGTTTGGTGACTTCGGCTGCAGGCCATCGCGCCGGATCGAAGGTCCGGCGCTAACTGGCGCATGCCCGTCGCGACACGATCAGCGTTCGTCGCCTATCGCCAGCGTTTGGCGTTCACGACCTTGAGCGTGTTCTCGACGTAGGTCGGGCCCACTGCGACGAGACGGCCGGTGCTGAGCGTGAGCTCCATCCGACCGCCGGTCTTGCGACGGATCCCCCGCACCCGACTGGTGTTGACCAGAAACGAGCGATGGCTGCGGACGAACATCGACGGGTCCAGCCGGGTCTCGAGCGAGCTGACGGTGCCGCGGATCAGGTGCATCTCGTCGCCGACATGCAGGTTCACATAGTCGCCCTGGGCCTCGATCAGATCGATCGACTTGACCGGCAGACGCTCCAGCCCGTCCTTGCGGCGGATCCACAGCTCCTGCTCATAGACGTGGCCGTCGCTGCCGATCTCGGCCTGAAGCGTGGCGATCAGGGCCTGAAGCTCGGCGAACCGCTGGTTGGCGGTGCGCGCGGCCAGCTTTTCCTCGGCGTTGCGAATTGCATCGCGCAAACGCTCGAACGAGACCGGCTTGGTCAGATAGTCGACCGCATTCACCTCGAACGCCTTGACCGCATAATGCGAGAAGGCCGTCGAGAAGATCACCTCGGGGATCGCGTCGCCAATGCGCAGGTTCTCGATCACCGACAGGCCCGTGCGCCCCGGCATCTCGATATCCAAGATCACCAGATCCGGCTTCAGGCTCCGGATCATGGCCAGAGCCTCGACGCCGTTCCGCGCCGTTCCGACGACCTCTACCGACGGGATGCAGGCCAGTGACGACTGCATCTTGCCCAAGGCCAAGGGTTCGTCATCCGCAACGATCACCCGCATCGCATTACCTCCTTGCGACATTTGCAAGTTAGCCCAGATAGCGTCGCGATTGGAAAGTCCGAGCGGAAATCCATGGAGCGCCGCCGAACCGCGACATACGCATTACATTTGCGGCCAACGCCCGATCTGCAGCGACAAACCGAACGGTCCGAAGCCGACCTTGCCTTCGTCGGGGAACAGGATGCGGTTGCGGAATCGCGCCTGCGTGCAGGACGCGGAATGCAGAACGTCGCCTTGATACCCAGCCCGTCGAGCGAAATTGATCGCGCCTCACGGCCGCGCACGTCGATCAACATGGTCGCCGCCATCAAGGCCGCGCAGGTCCGCGCGCCGGGGATGACCCTGACCCAGCTGGTCATCTTCCTGACCGTGGCGGCGGAGGAAGGCATCCGCCTGAACGATCTGGGCGCGCGCATCAACGAGAGCCAGGCCACAGTTTCGCGCAGCGTCAGCGCCCTGACCGAAACGGGGCTTCGCGGTTCGCAGAAGCAGGGTTACGGTCTTCTGGTGCTCTTGAGGGACCGCGACGACGGCCGCGGGCGGCGCGCCGCGCTCAGCGAAGCGGGTCACCGGCTGCTGGTCTGGATCGAAGCCACCTTGCAGGGACGCTGGAGCGCAGGATGAACCGAACCCTGATCCTCGCCGCGGTCACGGCCATCGCCTTGCCGGCCGGAGCAACGGAAGCCCGGTCCGTGACGCCGCATCCGCTTGCCGGCGCCATTCAGGCGGGCGAGGGACTGATTCCTCTGGGCCAGACGGCGTGGCTGCTGACCGGTCAGGACGGCAATGTCGTGCTGGTTCCCGGGCCGGGCGGAGTGCTGGTCGTCGACGACCAGCGCGCGCGCTCCGTTCCGGCCGTCGTGGCGGCCGCAGCGGGTCTGGCGTCGGGCGGGATCACCCACGCGATCAACACCCATTGGCATCTGGATCACTCCGGCGGCAACGCCGTGCTGGCCGGGGCGGGCGCGATCATCGTGGCGCACCGCAACGTTCGCGAACGCCTGAGCGTCGACCAGTTCATGACCGCCTACAACCGCACGGTCCCCGCCTCTCCCGCCATCGCATGGCCGTCCGTGGTGTTC
Organism: Brevundimonas kwangchunensis; assembly: GCF_039523815.1. Classification (NCBI taxonomy): domain Bacteria; kingdom Pseudomonadati; phylum Pseudomonadota; class Alphaproteobacteria; order Caulobacterales; family Caulobacteraceae; genus Brevundimonas; species Brevundimonas kwangchunensis. Next base: position 145,673 of record NZ_BAAAGA010000006.1, read on the forward strand.
GACGAGAGGCTCACCCTCCATCATGGCGACGAGGTGGTCCGGATCGTTCACACGCCGGCGGCCCATACGGACGGCGACGCCCTCGTCCATCTGGAGCGTGCGGATGTCCTCCACATGGGCGACCTCTATTTCAACGGACTGTTCCCGTTCATCGACCGGAGCAGCGGCGGGACCATCGACGGCCTGATCGCCGCGATCGATGTCGCGCTCGCCATCGCGGGGCCGCGGACACAGGTGATTCCGGCGCACGGCGAACCTGCACGGCGCGACGATCTGGTCGCCTGGCGCGGGATGCTGGCCACGGTCCGGAACGAGGTCGCGGCGCGCAAGGCCGCGGGACAATCGGTCGACGAGATCACCGCGGCTGACCTCACCGGACCCTTCGCACTGGGTGGCGACGCGGCCCGATTTGTCGCCGCGGTCTACGACAGCGTGCCGTCGGCGAACTGAGCGCCCAGTTCCTCGGCGAGGCGCCCGTAGGTCGCGCCGATCCGCACGGAGCGCCCGCCGGCCAAGAGGACGAGATGGCAGCCGCCCTGGCGCGCGACGCCCACTATGCGATCCCGCCGAACGAAGGCGGAGCGGCTCACCCTGACCATCTGCGACGGATCCAGCTGTCGTTCGAGGCCCGACATGGTCGCCCGCAGGATGTGAGAGCGCGCCTCGGTGTGCAGCAGAACATAGTCCCGCGCCGCCTCGATCCACTCGATGGCCGAGACATCGACCCGATTCAGCCCCCGTATCCCCGGCGCCCAGAAGGCGTCGACATAGGCGGCCGGCGTCGCCTGAATCGGGCCACCGACCTCGGTTGAGCCAGCCGCCGTCTTCTTGCGCGCATCGGCGAGAAGGCGCTCCAGCTGGTCCGGATCGAAGGGCTTCAGCAGAACGGTCTCGCCGTCCGTCAGCCCCCGGAGCCGTGACAGGTCTTCGGGAGACGCCGTGAAAACCACCTCGACATTCGGAGTGGTGGTCAGCGCGCGCGCGAGCGGAAGGCCGCTGCGCACCGGAATATGCACATCGAGAAACACCAGGTTCGGGCGCAGGCGTTCGATCAGGCTGACCGCCTCGGCCACATCGGTCGCCGCCCCGACGACCTGCACGGTCCGATCCGTTTCCAGGACGGATTTCAGTCCGGCGAGCGCCCGGGCATCCTCATCGGCGACAACGATACGCATTTCAGGTCCGGGGGCGCGGGTCGCGCGCGATGGGAAGCGAGATTTCGATGCGGAAGCCGTCCGCCGGCGCGGCGACGTGCATTGAGGCGGCAGGGCCGTAGATCACCTCGAGCCGGCGCCGAACCGTCTCCAGCCCGTCGCTCTCGACACCGGGAGCCCGGGTGGCGGTCAGGCTGGTATCGATGGCGCGGATCACCAGCCTGTCGTCGTCCTGCCGGATGATCAGTCGCATCTTCCGGCTGCCGTCCGGCGACGCATGCGCATGATGGATCGCGGCCTCGAGCAACGGCTGGAGGATCAGCGTCGGCGTCGGGGCGGCGTGGAGGGCCTCCGGGCAGTCGATCTGGAGGTTCAGGGTATCGGAGAAGCGAACCGACTCGATCTCGAGATAGGCCTCGAGAGCCTCAAGCTCGCGCCCCAGCGGCGACACGCCCTCGGCCGTCGATTGCAGCGACACCCGCAGGAAGTCGGACAGGCGCGCGATCATCCGGTCGGCGTCCGCGAACCGCCCGGCGCCGACGAGCGAGGAGATGCTGTTCAGGGTGTTGAACAGGAAATGCGGGTTCATCTGCAGCTGCAGCAGCCGGACCTGCGCCTCTCGCGCCAGTTCCCGCGCCTCGGCGGCTTGGGCTGCGTACAGCGCCGACTCTCGGGCGTGCGCCGCAGCCCGCTCGGTCATGGCGATCAGTTCGAGAGTCGCCGCATAGAAACCGAATAGCCCCATGTAGATCAGGCTGTTCATTCCGAAATGGGCGGGGTTGAACCAGCCGTCGGTCGGCAGGCCGAAAGCGCGGTTGACCACCGTGTGAAGCGCGCCATCGACCACTGCCTGCGCGCCGGCCAGAACCACCGCGGCGCAGATCAGAAGGGTCCAGCGCGCACGGGCGCACCGGAGCTGCACCCGCCTGACCAGCTGGTGCAGGACCAGCGACAGGCTCATGCCGGACAAGGTGCCCAGACCCAGCCAGACGACGACGGGAGCGGATAGCGCCATCCGGCCGCCCAGCTGGATCGAACCGGCGAAGGTCACGCCTGCGAAGGCCCAGAGCCCCAGCGTCAGCCAGATCGTGGCCGAACGCAGCCGGGCCTTCTCCGACTCGATATGCGCATCTCTCAAGGCCACGGCTCCCGGGGATCCGTTCTCCAGATGCGCTTGAGTTCACGCGACCGTCGGCTCGCCGCGGGACCTCCATCCCGACGGCGAAGACGGCGCGATCCCGCGCACGGCTCCCTCCCGCGTCCGCCTATGCGGCGGATGGTGACAGGGCCGTCACGGCAGACGCGGAGTTGATCGCAAGGCCCGAGACGCTCGTCGCGTCAGGACAGGCCTTGCGCGCTCCGGCTCGCGTCAGTGCGCGGGCGTCTCCCCCGGGCGCATGGTGCGGAAGTTCACGTCGGAATCGGCGATCAGCCAGACCAGGCCCGCCCAGGCGGCGACGTTCTGGGTCAGTTGCTCCGGATCGATCTTGTCCAGGGTGTCGTCCGCCGTGTGGTGCAGGTCGAAATAGCGGGTCCCGTCCTGCGCCAGGCCGAACACCGGCACGCCCGCCTCCGCCAGCGGGCCGATATCGACGCCGCCGTGCAGTTCGGGCTCGCCCGAGGCCAGCACGCCGATCGGGTACAGCACCTGCGTGGCCGCACGCTGGAAGTCGCTGTTCTGGGCGCCCGGGGACAGACGCAGGGCGTAGATGCGGTCGGCGCCGAAGTCGCTCTCGCCGGCCACGATGTGGTTCTCCAGCTGGCCCGCCGCCTGCACATTGCGCAGATAGGCGCCGCCGCCATTGCCCGTGTTGGTTGGCTGGGCGACCTCTTCGGAGCCGTACAGGACCACACGGATCGTGCGCGCCGGGCGACGGCCGCTCTCGGCGATGACCTTGGCCGCAGCCAGAGTGATCGCCCCGCCCGCGCCGTCGTCGATCGCGCCGGTGCCCAGATCCCAGCTGTCCATGTGCGAGCCCAGCACGATCACCTCGTTCGGACGGCTGGCGCCGACGATGTCGCCGATGACGTTCTGGGACACGGTCTCATAGGTGTGGGCGGTCGAGGACAGGCTGATCCGCACCGTCTCGCCCAGACCGATCAGGCGCGACAGCTGGTCGGCGTCCGGCGCGGCCAGCGAGAAGGCCGGCAGGGGCACGCGGCCCTCGACATAGCGGGTGGTGCCGGTGTGCGGCATGCGGTGCTCGTCCGAGCCGGCCGAGCGCATGATGAACGCCACCGCGCCCTTGCCGGCGGCCGCGGCCGGTCCCGCGCCACGGATGCGCGACAGGGGGCCATAGCCCGAGCCGTCCTGCATCCGCACCATCTGACCGGCGTCGATGAAAGCAATCTTCCCGGTCAGCGAGCTCGCGGGCGCGGCGTTCAGCGCCTCAAGGCTGTCGAAACGCACGACATCCGCCTCGATCACGCCGTTGGTGCCGGGCGAATGGCCGAGGGCGGCGACGACCAGCCCCTGCGGACGCGGGCCGACGATGCTGGCGCTCTCGACGCCCCGCTCCCAGCCGACCAGCGGGAACTGCTCGATCCGCACATTCCGGAAGCCGTGCTGGCGCATGTAGTCGGCAGCCCAGGCCGAGGCGTCCTGCTCGGCCTTCGATCCGGCCGGACGCGCGCCGAAGCGGGTCGTCAGCTGGGTGACGTAGTCGAGTGCGATGTTCTCCCGCAGCGCCGCGTCACGGATGCGCTCGGCCCGCTGGATGGTCGCGGCGTCCTGCGCCAGAACCGGCGTGGCGAGACTCAGCGCCAGGGCGCTGGCGGCGAGAAGGCGAACGGACAAACGCATGACGGCTCCGGGGGACTCAGCGATGAGGCCGGGACCCTAGACTCGCGTTTCCGGAGCGGGAAGCGGTCGCGGCAGCAGTTTTCACGATGCTGCCATAAGGCGGCTTACTCGCCCTTGATCCACGCTTCGACCGGACCCTGCAGCTTGACGGTCAGGGCCTTGCCGCGGCGGTCGACGCGGTTGCCGACGGCGAGGCGGACCCAGCCTTCCGAGATGCAATATTCCTCGACGTTGGTCTTTTCCTCGCCCTTGAAGCGGACGCCGATGCCCTTCGCCAGCAGGTCGGCGTCGTGGAACGGGCTGTCGGGGTCGACGGAAAGGCGGTCGGGGATGACGTCGGTCATGGCAGAGCTCTTCGGCAAATCAGCGTGCGGCTTTAGCCGACCCGGACCCGCGCTCCAAGACTTGACCTGACGCGAGGGCAATCGGCTAGGTTCGTTTCGAATAGCTACGGACCTGCAATGACCGCTCCCGTCATCCGCGATTTCACCGCCCCGGCGAGCGACGGCTACCCGCTGTCGATGCGGCTGGTCTCGGCGCAGCAGCCGACCGTCGCCGTGCTGGTGAGCTCCGGCACCGGCTTCCCCAAGGGCTTCTATGACCGGTTCGCGAAACATCTCGCCGGCAAGGGCGCGGCGGTGCTGACCTACGACTTCCGCGGCATCGCCGGGTCCCGGCCCGAAGATCTGGCGGCGATGAAGATGGACTATGTCGACTGGGGCCGGCTGGACATGCCCGCCGCGCTGGATGCACTGATCGAGGCGGCGCCGGGCCTGCCGGTCGTTCATGTCGGCCACAGCGTCGGCGGACATTTCTTGGGTTTCATGGCCAACCACGACAGGATCGCGAAACACGCTTTCGTCTCGGTCGGCAGCGGCTACTGGGGCCGGCACCACCGCTGGTACAATCCGCTCGAGCTGACCTTCTGGCTGCTCTACGGCCCCTACAGCCTGGCCCGGCGCGGCTACATCCGGGGCGGCGGCCTGTGGGCCGGAACCGACCTCCCGCGCGGCGTCTGGGAGACCTGGCGGCGCTGGTGCCTGAAGGAGCCCTATTTCCTCGACGAGCTGAAGGACCGCCTGAAGCCACACCAATTCGACGCCGTCACCGCGCCGATCCGCTCGTGGATCTTCACCGACGATCCCATCGCCACGCCGAAGACCTCGCCCATCCTGCTGCAGGTCTATCCGAACGCCCCGACCGAGATGACCGTGCATTCGCCGGCCGACTTCGGCGTGAAGCGCATCGGCCACGAGGGCGCGTTCCGGCGCGGGATGGAGGTCCTGTGGGATCAGATGTTCGACTGGCTGCTTGAACCGTCGCCGACGCGGCATAGGTAAGCGCCTCCCCTTCCCCGGAGCCTTCCCATGACCGACCAGCCCGCCATCACCGTCGACGGCGCAACAATCCCGCTTCTGGGCTTCGGCACCTGGAACCTGACGCCCGAGGACGCCCGCCGCATGGTCGCAGAGGCCCTGCGCATCGGCTACCGCCACATCGACACCGCCTGGATCTACCAGAACGAGGCCGCCGTCGGCGACGGCATCCGCGACGCTATCGCTGCGGGCCATGTGAAGCGCGATGACATCTGGCTGACGACCAAGATCTGGGTCGCCCACTTCACCCGCGACGCCCTGCTGAACCAGGCGAAGGAGTCCGCCGAGGCGCTGGGCTTCACGCCGGACCTGCTGCTGCTCCACTGGCCCAAGCCGGACCCGGACATGAAGGAGACGATCGACGCCCTGAACGAGGCGAAGGATCAGGGCCTGACCCGCACCATCGGCCTGTCCAACTTCCCCTCGATCGAGTGGAAACAGGCGCAGGCGCTGTCGAAGGCGAAGCTGGTCACCAACCAGGTCGAGTATCACCCCTATCTGAAGCTCTCGAAGTTGATCGCCGCCGCGGGCGAGCTCGGCTCGTCGATCACCGCCTGGTCGCCGCTGGCCCAGGGCAAGATCGCCGACGACGCCACCCTGATCGAAATCGGCAAGGCTCACGGCAAGACGCCCGGGCAGGTCACCCTGCGCTGGCTGATCCAGCAAAACATCATCGCCATTCCGCGCACGACCAAGGTCAGCCGCGCGGAAGAGAGCTTCGACATCTTCGACTTCGAACTGTCCGCCGAGGAGATGGATCGCATCCATTCGCTGGCCCGTCCGGACGGCCGTCTGGGCGACTGGATTGATCCGGCGTTCAAATGGGATGAAGAATGGGCGTGAGGCGTCTCGCCTGAACTGACGCCCGGCAGGGAGTTGAAGCCTATGGGTACGGTGCTCGGATTTCCGGGCGTCGATCCGTCGGACGCGGCGGTCGGCGCAAGACTGAGGCGATGGCGCGAGGAGCGCGGCTGGAGCGTGGAGGACATGGCCCGCCTGCTCGACATGACGCCCGAGGAGGAACGCCGCGCCGAGGCGGGCCGCGCCCATCTGGACAGCCTCCAGATCGGCGCCGCCACCACCGCCCTGCGCCTGCCGATCTGGGCGCTGGTCTCGGACACAAGGGCGTACTGAATGCACGGACCGCGCACGGCCCTGATCTGGCGCGCGGTCTTCGCCCTTCTCGGCTGGACCATCCTGACGCTCCAGTACGCCCTGATGCTGGCGACGCCGGATCGCGGCCCGGTCGAGCTGACGCTGAACTTCTTCAGCTACTTCACCATCCTGACCAATGTGCTGGTGGTGCTGGCGATGACCCTGCCGGTCGTCGCCGGCGGCCATTCCATCGGGCGCTGGGCCGCCGCGCCGGGCGTGCGCGCGAGCGTGACCATGTACGCGGTCGTGGTCGGGCTGGTGTACCACTTCATGCTGCACGCCACCTGGAACCCACAGGGCTGGGCGCTCGTGGCCAATATCGGCCTGCACTACGTCATGCCGATCGCCATGCTGCTGGACTGGCTGATGTTCGTTCCGAAAGGCGCCCTGCGCTGGAGCGCGCCCGTTAAATGGCTGGCCTTCCCGTTGATCTACGGCGCCTGGACCGCAATCCACGGTCTCGCCGCCGACTGGTGGCCCTACTGGTTCGTGGACGCCTCGACCCTCGGCTGGGGCAAGGCCGGCGCGTACTTCGCCGGGCTACTGGTGTTCTTCACACTGGTCGGCCTGATCGTCGTGGCGATCGACCGCATGCTGGAACGGCGATCAGTCGTCGCCGGTTGAGAGTTCGACCTGCCCCGAAGCGCCATTGTAGGACATGCGGTAGTGGCGCAGAAATGTTCGACCAAGAAGCACGCGATGCGGCTGCGCCCCTTCGGCCAACTTCACACCGGTGAATTCCTGAAACAGCAGCTTGTCCAATGCCGGGACATATAGCCTTGCTGTATAGATTGTCGCCTTGTGCCGGCCACCGACACCGCTGATCTCACCCTTCTCAGTCGCAGGAAGCCCCAGTTCCTGAGCTAAGACCTCATCAATGCAATCGCCGCCAGCGCCAGTATCAATCAGCGCCTTGATCCGCTTACCGATGAGGTCGGGCGGTTCTCCGGGTTTCGAACGCGATTTTCGCCCGATATCTACGTGGACGGTGGGTCCGATCTGAACGAGCAGATCGGCAGCAGAGAGCCCACCAAACCCGCTCTTGAAACCCACCGACTCCTTAGGCATTCGCCCTCGTGAAAACCATCCCGCCGGTCAGGTGGATCTTCGGCGGGGCTCCGACCTGACGGATGAGGAACGGGCCCGTATCGAAACGATCAATCGCGTCGGATGCGGCGGCGTCAAAGTCCGGATACACGTTCACGAACTGCCCATGGTGGAAGACGACCCACTCCAGAAGATGGCGCTCTTCGAGTTCAGTTCGCATGCGCTCGAAGCTGGCGATGTCAGCGTTCAAACCGTTCATCGGAACTCCTCCGATTTTGTCACGGTCTCACCTCAACGATTCTATCGGTTAAAGAGACAACGCGAAGCATGCCCGAGTCGTCAAAAATCGGGTTAAGTCGCATTAACACTTGTGAACAACTCAAACCTGTTGAGCTCCCACCCGCGTCCGCCTAAGCCTCGCCGCATGGCCTACAAATCGCTGCGCGACTTCATCGAAATCCTCGAAGCGGAGGGCGAGCTCGTCCGGGTATCCGAGCCGGTCTCGACCCATCTGGAGATGACCGAGATCCAGACACGTCTGCTGCGCAACGGCGGCCCGGCGGTGATCTTCGAGAAGCCGGTCATGCCGGACGGCTCGATCAGTCCCATCCCCTGCCTGGCCAACCTGTTCGGCACGGTGAAGCGCGTCGCCATGGGCGTGACGCTGGAGAAGAAGCAACGCACCACCGCCGCGGAACTGCGCGAGGTCGGCGAACTGCTGGCCTTCCTGCGCAACCCGACGCCGCCGCGCGGCCTGGGCGATGCGATGGAGATGCTGCCGCTGGCCCAGACCGTCATGTCGATGCGGCCCAAGGTGGTGAAGACCGCCCCGGTTCAGCAGATCGTGCTCAAAGGCGACCAGATCGACCTGACCTCGCTGCCCATTCAGGGCTGCTGGCCCGGCGAGCCGGCGCCGCTTATCACCTGGGGGCTGGTCGTGACCAGGGGGCCGTCGGACGCCCGCGAGGACGACTTCAACCTTGGCATCTACCGCATGCAGGTGCTGGGCAAGGACAAGGCCATCATGCGCTGGCTGGCCCACCGCGGCGGGGCCCAGCACCTTGCCCGGCACAAGAAGGCCGGGAACCGCGAGCCCCTGCCCGCCGCCATCGTGCTCGGCGCCGATCCGGGCACCATCCTCGCCGCCGTGACGCCCGTGCCGGACACTCTGTCGGAGTATCAGTTCGCGGGCCTGCTGCGCGGTCAGAAGGCCGAGCTCGTTCCCTGCAAGACCGTGCCGCTGATGGTCCCGGCCCATGCCGAGATCGTGCTGGAAGGCCACGTCCTGCTGGACGAGCATGCGGCAGAGGGGCCGTACGGCGATCACACCGGCTACTACAACTCGGTCGAGACCTTCCCGGTCTTCCAGGTGACAGCCATCACCATGCGGAAGGACCCGATCTATCTGACCACCTTCACCGGCCGTCCGCCGGACGAGCCGTCGGTGCTGGGCGAGGCGCTGAACGAGGTCTTCATTCCCCTGCTGCGCCAGCAGTTCCCCGAGATCACCGACTTCTGGCTGCCGCCCGAGGGCTGCAGCTACCGCATCGCCGTGGTGTCGATGAAGAAGGCCTACCCCGGCCATGCCAAGCGCGTGATGCTGGGTGTGTGGAGCTATCTGCGCCAGTTCATGTACACCAAATGGGTCATCGTCGTGGACGACGACATCGACGCCCGCGACTGGAAGGACGTCATGTGGGCCATCTCCACGAAGATGGACCCGGCCCGCGACATCACCCTGATCGAGAACACCCCGATCGACTATCTGGACTTCGCCAGCCCCGAAAGCGGCCTGGGTTCCAAGATCGGTCTGGACGCCACAGACAAGTGGGAACCCGAGACGAAGCGCGAGTGGGGCGAGGAGATCCGCATGGAATCCGACGTCGTCGACCGCGTTTCCGAGATGTGGGACCGCCTCGGATTGCCGGGTGACGGCACGCCGATCTGGAAATAGGCTGAACGATCACCGGCGCCGGGGGGCGGATGAGCGCGTTCGAATTCTTCTTCAGCTTCTACGGGCTGCTCCTCGGCCTGTCGGTGGCCGAGCTCGTCGGGGGGTTCGCCCGTGTGCTGCATGAGCGGGAGCGGGTCCGCTTCGGCTGGCTGACGCCCATGTTGGCGGCTTTCGTGGCGCTGGATGTCGCCACCTTCTGGAACCAGGCCTGGGTCATCTTCCGCGGCGCGCCGTTCAATCACGCCCTGCTGATCGCCGGACTGATCATCGCCGCGGTCTTCTACACCGCCGCCAGCGTCACCTTCCCGCGCGTATCGGCCGAGGGCGTCCACGACCGCATCGATCTGGACGATCATTTCTGGAAGCACCGGCGGCTGGTGTTCGGCTGCATCATGACCGCCAATCTGATCGTCGGCCTGATGTTCATGGCGCTGATGAGCGCCGACGCCGGGTTCGCCGCCCTGTCGACGACCCGGCTGTGGGTCGGCTTCGGCATCTTCTTCTTCACGACGGCGACCGCCGCCTTCGCGCCATGGCGGCCGGCGGTGATCGGCAGCCTGCTGATCGTGCTGGCCTACAGCCTCTGGACCGTCGCCATGTCCGCCATCAACCTGATGACCGCAGGCGGCTGGTCACCCCCGATGGCCGGCGGTTGATCCGCTTGCCGACGACTTCCAATTGGTCGAGGAAGACGCCCATGCGCACGTCCCTGATGATCGCCGCCGCCCTCCTGATCGCGAGTCCCGCCATGTCTCAGTCCGTTTCGAATGTCGCCCCGTGGGACCAGCCCTTCCTGCCGCCGGCGCCGGAGTGGAACGGGGCCAGCCGCAACCTGCTGCGCGACGCCTCGGACCCTTGGGTCACCGCCTTCGAGGCCGACGCCGAGCATGACTTCAGCCCGACCTATGCCGACACCCGCGCCTGGTTCGATCGTCTGGACGCCGCCTCGGACCTGATCCGCATCGAGCAGTTCGGCGTCTCGCCCGAGAACCGGCCGATCTACGCCGTCATCGCCTCGAAGGACGGCGCCGCCTTTGATCCGGCCAAGCCGGTGCTGATGATCCAGGCCGGCATCCATCCCGGCGAGATCGACGGCAAGGACGCGGGCATGATGCTGCTGCGCGACATCGCCTTCTACGGCAAGGACGACCTGCTGGACCGGGTCAACCTGATCCTGATCCCGATCCTGTCGGTCGACGGCCATGAGCGCTCGGGCGTGTACAGCCGGCCCAACCAGCGCGGACCACGCATCCAGGGCTGGCGCAACACGGCGACCAACCAGAACCTGAACCGCGACTATCTGAAGATGGACCAGCCCGAGATGCGGGCGGTGCGCGGTCTGATCCTGAAGTACCGGCCGGACCTCTATGTTGACGTCCACGTCACCGACGGCATGGATTACCAGTACGACGTCACCTACGGCTACAACGGCGAGAACGGCGTCTGGTCGCGCTCTCCGGCGACCGCCCGCTGGCTGGACGACGCCTTCAAGCCCGCCATGAACGCCGCGCTGGAGGCCCAGGGCCATATTCCCGGCGAGCTGGTCTTCGGCGTCGATGACGAGAACCCGCGCGCCGGCCTGTCGGACGGCGGGCTGGGCGAGCGGTTCTCGAACGGCTGGGGCTCGGCGGCCCACGTCCCGACCATCCTGATCGAGAACCACAGCCTGAAACCGCACGAGCAGCGCGTGCTGGGCACATACGTCTTTATCGAACAGGCCCTGCGCCATCTGGCGACCGACGGCGCCGCCCTGCGTGCCGCCGTCGCCGAGGACAGCGCCCTGCGCCCCGCGCAAATCCCGACCAACTTCGTCGCGGTCGATACGCCAACCTACACCCGCGCCTTCAAGGGCATCACCTACGAGACGTATGACAGCCCCGCCTCGGGCCGTCGCGAGATTCGCTGGCTGGGCCAGCCGGATCCGGAACTCTGGCAGGTGCCCTTCTTTGGCTCGCGCCCGACCCTGACGCTGCAGCGCCCCGAAGCCTACTGGGTCCCGGCCCACCGCGCCGACGTCATCGAACGCCTGCGCGCCCACGGCATCCAGATGGAGACTCTGGAGGCCCCGCGCACCGTCAGCGTGGAGATGCTGCGCCTCGACGATCCGAAGCTGGCCACCCGCGCCAATGAAGGCCACGTGGGCGTCAACGTCACCTCGGTCACGCCCGAGCGCCGCGACTGGACCTTCCAGCCCGGCTCGGTCCGCGTGCCCACCGATCAGGTGCTGGGCGACGTCGTCGTCCTTATGCTGGAGCCGCAGTCGTCCGAGAGCCTGTTCGCCTGGGGCCTGTTCCCCGAGGTGCTGAGCCGCGTCGAATACATCGAGGGCTATGCCATCGCCCCGCTGGCCGAGCGCATGATGGCTGCCGATCCGGCACTGAAGGCAGAGTTCGAGGCCAAGCTGGCCGCCGAGCCCGACTTCGCCGCCAACGGCGATGCGCGTCTGCAGTGGTTCTACGAGCGAACCCCGTTCTATGATGACCACTACCGCCTCTATCCGGTGGCGCGCGAGAACTGAGGGGACCCGTCATGACCGCAGCCGAACATCTGGCCTTCCGCACCGAAGCCTTCATGGCCGTGGCGCTCTGGACAGGCCTGTCCCTGCTGCTGGTCCTGTTCCTGTCGGCGCGCATCAGCGCGGGGCGGCGCAAGCTGAAAGTGTCGGTGGGCGATGGCGGTCACGACGCCCTGACCGTCACCACCCGCACCTTCGGCAATGCGATCGAATACATCCCGCTGGCGCTGGTCGCTCTGGCGGTCACGGCGGTCTTCTACAGCGCGCCGATCATCCATGCGCTGGGCGGATCCTTCTTCCTCGGCCGGGTGCTGCACGCCTGGGGCATGGCGCAGGCGAAACAGCCAGCGATCGGCCGGATGCTGGGCATGCTGCTGACCTACATTCCCTTCATCGCCATGGCCGGCCTGCTGATCTTCGCCGCCGTCTCCTGACGACGACGGTTGCGCCGCAGCGGACCCCCGGCCATATCGGGGCATGACCTCCCCGCGTGACGCCGCCTCCCCCGACATCCTGCCCGAACTGGTCGCCGCCGCGCTGAAGGCCGGCGCCGACGCCGCCGAGGCCGTGACCTCCGAGCGGGCCTCCCTGTCCATCGGCGTCCGCAATGGCGCGCTGGAGGATGTCGAGCGCGAGGAAAGCCGCGATCTGGGCCTGCGGGTCTTCATCGGCCGGCGTCAGGCCACCGTCTCCGCCTCGGACCTGTCGGACAAGACCCGCGCCCGCCTCGTTGAGCGCGCCGTCGCCATGGCGAAGCTGGCCCCCGAGGATCCGTATGCCGGTCTCGCGCCGCAGGATCGTCTGGCGAAAGGTCCCTTCCCCGACCTCGACCTCTACGACCCGACCGAGCGCTCGGCCGATGAGCTTCAGGCCGCCGCCGCCGAGGCCGAGGCTGTCGCCCTGGCCGTCGAAGGCGTCTCCCTGTCCGAGGGCGGGCATGCCGCCGCGTCGTCCAGCCGCTGGCGTCTTGTCACCTCGCACGGCTTCGACGGCGCCTATCACGGCTCGGCCTTCTCGCTGGGCGTGGGCGTCATCGCCGAGAAGGACGGGGTCAAGGAACGCGGGGGCGAGCATCGCGCCGTGCGCCACCTGTCCGACTTGCCCTCGGCCGCATCCATCGGCGACTATGCCGGCCGCCGGGCCATCGCCCGCGTCGGCGCCCGCAAGATCGCCTCGACCACCGCCCCGGTCATCTTCGAGAACCGCGTCGCGACCCAGATCCTGTCGCCCCTGCTGGGCGCCATCTCCGGCCCGTCGATCGCTCGCGGCACCAGCTTCCTGAAGGACAGGCTGGGTCAGCAGGTGCTGCCGAAGGGCGCCAACCTGATCGACGACCCGTTCCGCCCGCGCGGCCTTGGCTCCACCCCGTTCGACGACGAGGGCGTGGAAGTCGAGCGCAAGGCCATCGTCGAGGACGGCGTCCTGACCACCTGGCTGCTGAACAGCTCGGCCGCCGCCCAGCTGGGCCTCGCCTCGACCGGCCACGCCTCGCGCGGCCTCGCCGGCCCGCCCGGCGTTTCGACCCACAATCTGCACCTCGACCCGGGCGACCGGGATCTGAACGGCCTGATGGGTCAGGCCGACTCCGGCCTGCTGATCACCTCGATGTTCGGCCCCTCGCTGAACGGCAACACCGGCGACTGGTCCGCCGGGGTGTCCGGCTTCTGGTTCGAGAACGGCAAGGTCGCCTACCCCGTCAGCGAGATCACCGTCGCCGGCAAGCTGACCGACCTGTGGGCGCGCATGGTTCCGGGCTCGGATCTGGAGTTCCGGGGCGGCTTCAACAGCCCGTCCCTGCTGTTCGACGCCGTCGCCATCGCGGGCAAATGACGGATTACGCCTCCGATCTGGAGCTGATCCGCGCCGCCGTGCTGACCGCCGGCGAACTGGCGCTGGCCGAGCGCGAGGCCGGGCTGAAGATCTGGTCCAAGTCCGGCGGATCGCCCGTCACCTCGGCCGACATGGCCGTGGACAAGGCCCTGCGCGACACCCTGCTGACCGCCCGCCCCGACTACGGCTGGCTGTCGGAGGAAACGACCGATGGCGAGGACCGCCTGTCCCGCCGCCGCATCTTCGTGGTCGACCCCATCGATGGCACGGTCGCCTACATGAAGGGCAAGCCGTGGTGGTGCATCCCGATCGCCGTGGTCGAGGACGGCCGCCCGGTCGCCGCGGTCATCCACGCCCCGGCGCTGGGCGAGACCTTCGAGGCGACGCTGGGCCGCGGCGCCCTGCTGAACGGCCGGCCGATCACCGCATCCGACACCACCGATCTGGACGACGCCTCGGTCCTCGCCGACGCCCGGCTGATGGAAGGTCCCCAATGGGACGAGCCATGGCCCGAGATGCGGTTCGAGAAGCGCAACGCCATCGCCTATCGCATGGCTCTGGTCGCCGCCGGCGCCTTCGACGCCGCCATCGCCCTGACGCCCAAATGGGACTGGGACGTTTGCGCCGGAGCCCTGATCGCCACCGAGGCCGGAGCGAAGGTCAGCGACCACCACGGCCACGAGTGGCGGTTCAATCAGTCTGATCCGCGACAGAACAGCCTCATCTGCAGCGCTCCGGGCCTTCACCCGTTGATCGTCAGGCGCACAGGGCCTATTCCGCTCGCGCCCCGCTGACTTTCTCCCCGAAGGCCTCCCATGACCGCCGAAACCGATCCCCAGCTGCTTCACCTCGTCATCGGCGGTGAACTGCGCCACCTCGACGCTCCGGTCTTCCGCGACCTGTCGAAGATCGAGTTCGTCGGCGCCTACGGCAGCTATGACGAAGCCAAGAAGGCCTGGAAGGCCCGCGCCCAGGCCACCGTCGACAACGCCCACATGCGGTTCTTCATCCTGCACGCCCACCGCATGATCGACCCGCGCGGCGACGCCTGAGGCTCTTCCGGAACCACCGGCCACGCTGAGACGCTTTCCTTCGGACAGTCCCGCTGGCCGGAGGTTTCGCCGTGAACACCATCCTGATCGTTCTGGTTCTTCTGGCCATCGCCGTGGGCATCGTCTTCTGGGCGACGCGGAAGAAGCCGTCCGCGCCGACCAATGCGCCGGGCGAGTCCGACACCGCCTGGAACGATCCGATCACGCCTGCCGGTGACGAGCAGCGCCCGAACGACCCGTTCCCGCGCCCCTGATCACTCCCGCCGAAGCAGTTTCTCGGTCAGCAGAGTACCCCACCACTGGGTCTTGAACTCGGCGCGGATCGCCCTGGGATCATAGGCGTCGCTGTCGATCCATTCGAGGAAGCCGACGCCGGTCGGCTCGACCTCGTTCAGATACTTCTCCAGCGTATAGTCCAGCACCCCGGTAAGGCCTTCGCGGTGGTGCAGGTATTTCTTGTCGAGCTGTTTGATCGCTTCGCTGATCGGCTCGCCCAGATGGAAGTGGCGATAGAAGACCGCCATCATCCCTGCCCGGTCCGCGCCGGACTTGCAGTGGATCAGCACCGGATATTCGATCGTCTCGAACAAGCGCTTCGCCCGGTGCACCCGATCCTTCTGCGGCGGGTCCCGGCTGTCCAGCGGCGCGTCGATCAGGGTCAGGCCGAGCCGCTCGCAGGCGTCCTTCTCCAGCGCATAGTAGGCCTCGTCCCGCGCACCGCGCAGGTTGATGACCGTCTTGATGCCTTGTGACTTCCAGTACGCCAGCTGCCGCGGCGACGGCTGGTTCGTCCGCACCAGATCCGGCCCCAGCCAATGGGCGTTCATGAACCACCGCCGCAGGAAGGCGTGATCCTTCCAGACATAGTCCCAGCGCGCCTTGAACCGGCCGAGGGGGGTGGAGAGGTCGTAGGACGTCATGCGCGGGAGATAGAGGTTCACGCGCCCGACGTCACGGGGCGGCGCCTGCTCCCGGATCGACAGGCCCGAGGTTCTCCACCCGACCATCGGACAGAAGGCGGAAAGTGACGCCGGCTTCGGCGTCGGCTCCGGATCCGATCGCCGCCAGATAGATCACGCCTGTCTCGAGAGGGCGTGGCCCGAACGCGTTATCGGGATTGCCGCTTCCAGTCCCTTTCAGCGGCTGGCCGTACACCAACGGCAGCCGGTCATCGCAGCCGTAGCCGCCATGATCGACCCAAGCCGTGGTCCGCTCGCGCCACCGATCGTCAGGCTCGTCCGGCGCCTGCGCGGAGTCCATCTTCATGACCGTCACAGAACTCACGCAGCGATCAGGAACGCGCTCGTCGACGAAGGTCAGACGCCCGTCGATCATTCTCGGGGTGATCTCGAACACCTGGGAGCAGCTGCCGAGCAGGGCGAACAGGCCGGAAGCTGCGATCAATAAGGGCGTGCGCATAGCTCAGCCTGATCACCACATCGCCGCCGGTGCAATGGCAAACTTTGCCAAACATATCGGATGCCGGTACGGTGTTGTCATGGCCACCATGAATGTCTCTCTCCCCGACGCCATGAAGGAATGGGTCGAGGGTCGTGCCGAAACCGGCCGGTACAGCAACTCCAGCGACTATGTCCGTGACCTCATCCGGAAGGATCAGGAACGCCTCGAACGCATCCAGACCATGCAGCAGTTCGTCGACGAAGCCTTGACGGGTCCCATGGGTGATCGCTCGATGGCGGATATCAGGGCCGAGGCCCGCCGCCGCTTGGAACAGGATGCCCAAACCGAGGCTGAGCCGGGCTGCTGAGGAAGACCTGATCCGCATCTATGCGGACAGCGCTCGCATGTTCGGACTCTCTCGGACCGAGCGCTATTTCGACGGCTTCGAGCAGGCCCTGTCGTTCATTGGCGACAACCCGCTGGCGGCGCGCGAGCGGTTCGAGATCAATCCGCCGGTGCGTGTTCATCTCTATCTGTCCCACATCATCATCTACATCTTCGGCGGGCGGCAGATTGATGTGTTGCGCGTTCGCCATGGCAGTGAAGACTGGCAGGATTGATCGATCGGAGCCAAGCTCGTCAGCGGCCGTTGAGAGACAACCCCCAGGAACATCCGACATGCGCCACACGCCCCTGCTCACCGCCATAGCCTTGGCCCTCGCAGCTTGCGGTCAGCCATCAGAGCCAGCCGCCCCTGCTCCGTCCCCCGACGTCCCAACCGAAGCCGCAGCGGCGCCGGCCCCATCCCTGGATCCTGCCCTGACCGCCTTCCTCCAGGATCGCACCCGGGAGGCCATGGCGCCGCTCGGCTATGTCGCGCGAAGCACCGGCGAAGGCGTCGAGGCGCTTACGCTCGTCTATCTGGTCGGCCCTGAGTATTGCGGCTCGGGCGGCTGCAACCTGCTGATCCTGCGTCGGACAACGGACGGCTACGACGTGCTGGGAGAGACGACCGTCACCCAGGCGCCGATCCGCGCGCTCTCGACCCGCACGAACGGCCTGCCGGACATCGGCGTCCATGTGCGTGGCGGGGGCGTGACCGACGGGTATGAGGCCAAACTGGCGTTCGACGGGACCCGCTACCCCTCGAACCCGACCGTCGCGCCGGCCGAGCGTGTCGACGGCGCCGAGGGCATTACGCTGATCACCGACGACGATCCGAGAACCTCACTGAAGTAGCGAGTTTCAGATCCCCTCCGCCCCAAGCCGGTCCCGCCAGCGCGTCGACCGTTCCTTCAGCTCCGTATCCCGCGCCATCGGCGACAGGTCGTCGCAAAGGCGGTCCAGTTGCTCGAACCGGAATGCGCCCTCTCCGTGCTCGGTCCATGCCGATTGGAGCGCGCGATAGGCGAAGGTCCCGCTCTTCAGCGTGAACCAAAGGCTGTTCTGCTGGCGGTCGATGTTCAGGCTGCGCCCGACCCAGGCCTCGCCTGTCGCGCCGCAGATGACGGCGTAGACGCCAGCGACGGGAGTCTGCTCTTCCTTGTAGGCGGCGACCAGCGCCTTGCGATCGATCCGGGACATCAAACCTCAGCTCCAAATTAACCGGACGTTATTATCGCATATTTTTATCCGGGTAAATATTCGAGGCGAAGCGGCCGCTTGACTTCGACCCGCCGTCGTCCGACCTCGGACCGATGACGACGCCCGCCCCCGCCGAGGACGAGAAGGAAGCCCTGCGCCCCCTGATGGGCCGCATCTGGCGCGACTACCTCTCGCATCACCGGACGCCGCTGATCCTGTCGATCTTCTGCGCGGCCATCGTGGGCGTCATGGCCGCCACGGTGCTGCAGTTGTTGCAACCGGCCATCGACGGCCTGTTCCTGGGCAAGCCGGTCACCATCTGGCGCATCATCACCATTCCGCCGGAGCAGGCCCTGCTCAGCATCCCGCTGATCATTGTCGGCGCGGGTCTGATCTGGACCGCCGCCGCGCTCGGTCAGGCTGCGCTGGTCAACCGG
This sequence comes from Brevundimonas kwangchunensis, assembly GCF_039523815.1. Lineage (NCBI taxonomy): Bacteria > Pseudomonadati > Pseudomonadota > Alphaproteobacteria > Caulobacterales > Caulobacteraceae > Brevundimonas > Brevundimonas kwangchunensis. The sequence continues at coordinate 163,981 of NZ_BAAAGA010000006.1, forward strand.
CTGGGCCACGGCATCGTCGGCGACATCCAGGTGAAGCTGTTCGGCTCCATGATCCGCGCCGACCTCGCCCGATTGCGCAGCCAGCACTCGGGCGGCTTCGTCGCCTCGGTGCTGTTCGACGCGAACCTTGTGCGCGAGGCTTTCACCAACGGCGTCGTCAACTACACCCAGCATGGCCTGACCCTGGTCGCGGTCCTCAGCTACATGGCCTGGACCGACTGGAAGCTGACGGCGATCGTCTTCCTCGGCGCGCCGGTCATTGCGTACGTCCTGCGCCGCTTCGGCAAGCGGATGCGCAAGGCCACCACCGGCGCGATGGTCGAGACCGGCAACCTCTCGACCGCCCTGATGGAGAACCTGGACGGCGTCCGCCTGATCAAGATCGAGAACCGCGAGGCGGCCGAGGAGGCTCGCGTGGGAGAGGTCGTCGCCCGCCGCCAGCGTCACGTCATCAAGTCCGCCGACAGCCGTGCCTTCGCCGGCCCCTTCTCCAACCTCGTCGCCATGATCGTGGTCGCCGCCGTCATGGCCTATGCCGGATGGCAGGCGCGGCAGGGCGAGATGAGCGTAGGCGCCTTCGCCGCCTACATCGGCCTGCTGATGTCGGCCGGCCAGTCGCTGCGTCAGGTCACCAATCTGCAGACTGTCATGGCCGAGGGCCTGACGGCCGCTCGCCGCCTGTTCGCCTCCCTCGACATCCAGCCCGAGATCCGCGAGGCGGTGGATGCCGCGGCCCTGCCCGCCGGCCCGGTCACCGTAGCGCTGGAGCATGTCAGCTTCGCCTACGCCCCGGCGGCCCAAGGTGGAGCACCGACCCTGTCCGACGTCTCCCTGACCGTCGCGCCCGGCGAGACCGTCGCGCTGGTCGGCCCATCGGGCGGCGGCAAGTCGACCATCCTCAGCCTGTTGCCGCGCTTCTACGACGTGACCGCCGGCCGAGTGACGCTGAACGGGACGGACATCCGCGAACTGAAGCTGCAGGACCTGCGCGCACATATCGCTTTGGTGACGCAGGAGCCCTTCCTGTTCGACGACACCATCGCCGCCAACATCGCCTACGGCCGCCCCGGCGCCTCGCAGGTCGATATCGAGGCGGCCGCCGCCAGCGCCGCCGCTCACGACTTCATCACCGACCTGCCCGAGGGGTACCAGACCCGCGCCGGCGAGGCCGGCCTGCGCCTGTCCGGCGGCCAACGGCAGCGCATCGCCATCGCCCGCGCCTTCCTGAAGGACGCGCCGATCCTGCTGCTGGACGAGGCCACCAGCGCGCTCGATACCGAGAGCGAGGCCTTGGTGCAGGCCGCGCTGGACCGGCTGATGGAGGGCCGCGCCACCCTGATGATCGCCCACCGTCTATCTACGGTGCGCAACGCCGACCGCATCTACGTCATCCAGTCCGGCAAGGTGGTCGAGCAGGGCTCGCACGCCTCTCTCGTCCGCAAGGGCGGCCTCTACGCCCGGCTGGCGAAGCAGCAATCGCTGGACGGCGATCCTGTCGTGACGGCGGGCGCATGAGGCCGCTGCGCAATCCTGTTATCCAAGGCCTTCTGTCCTGGACGCTGGCGCAGTGGATGCAGTTCTGCTTCGCCACCATCCGCTGGACCCGTGAGAACCAGCCAGCCGCCGAGGCTGTCTGGGCGAAAGGCGGCGGCGTCGTCTGCGCCTTCTGGCATTCGCGGATCGCATTGGCCCCGGCCTGTTGGCCACTGGATCGCGCTACCCCGGCCAAGGCCCTGATCTCGCTGTCCGCCGATGGCGAGTTCATCGCCCGCGCCGTCGCCCGACAGGGCTTCCCCGCCGTGCGTGGTTCCTCCGCCAACAAGGACAAGGCCGAGAAGGCCAAGGGCGGGACCCAGGCCCTGCGCGACGGGCTGAAACAGCTCAAGGTCGGCGCCCTTGCCATCACCCCCGACGGCCCTCGTGGCCCGGCGCGACAGATGGCCGAGGGCCTGCCCGTGCTGGCGAAACTGTCGGGCGCGCCGACCCTGTTCATCGGCCTGTCCTGCAAACCGGCGATCCGACTGAACAGCTGGGACAAGGCCGTCCTGCCCCTGCCCTTCGGCAAGGGCGCCATCGTCTGGGATATCGCCGACTATCCGGAAGGCGCCGAACTGGCCGAGGTCGTCGCCGACTGGACCGCGCGCCTGAACGCGGTCGAGGCGCGCGCCGACGTCATCACGGGACTGGAGCCCACCGCTTGAGCCCCGCCCTGATCGCCTACCGACTGCTGACCCGCATGCTGGAGCCGCTGGCCCCGCGCCTGCTCGACGCCCGCGCGCGCAAGGGCAAGGAAGACCCGGTCCGCGTCGACGAACGCCTCGGCGTCACCCGCATCCCTCGTCCCGATGGCGACCTGATCTGGCTGCACGGCGTCAGCGTCGGCGAGAGCCTGTCACTGCTGCCCGTCGTGGAACGGCTGCGGAAGGCCCGGCCAGACCTGACCGTGCTGGTCACCTCAGGCACCGTGACCTCGGCGACCCTGTTGTGTCGCCGCCTGCCGTCGGGCGTCATCCACCAGTACGCCCCGGTCGATGCACCCGGCGCTGTCGCCGCCTTCCTCGATCACTGGCGGCCGACCGCCGCCGTCTTCGTCGAGAGCGAGCTGTGGCCAAACCTGATCCTTGCAGCGAAGGCGCGCGGTGTGAAGCTGGTGCTGGCCAGCGCCCGGATTACCCAGAAGACCGCCGACGGCTGGCGACGCTTCCCCGGCGCGGCGCGGCGCATCCTCGCCGCCTTCGACCGCGTCCTGCCGCAGGATCACCTGTCCGGCGTTCGCCTCGAAAGCCTCGGCGCCCGCATCGACGGCCATGTGAACCTGAAGCTGGCCGGCGACGCTCCGCCGCACGACCCGGCCGCCTTCACCCGCCTCAGCGCCGCCATCGGCGACCGTGCCGTGGTCGTGGCCGCCAGCACCCACGACGGCGAGGAGATCGCCATCGTCCGCGCGATGGACAAGCTATCTGACCGGCTCTGCCTGATCCTCGTCCCCCGCCATCCGGACCGCAGCCCGGCCATCGCCGCGGCCCTGACGCGCGACGGCTATCGCTTCGCCCTGCGCTCGGAAGGGCGCGAGCTGGATCGCGACACCGACCTCTATGTCGCCGACACCCTCGGCGAGATGGGGCTGTTCCTGCGCGTGGCCGATGTCGTCGTCATGGGCGGCAGTTTCTCCGCCGCGCTGGAGAAGCCTCCGGTCGGCGGCCACAATCCGCTGGAGCCCGCCCGCCTCGGCAAGCCCGCGGTCACCGGCCCCGACATGACCAACTGGGCGGCGGTCACCGAACATCTGGTTCAGGCTGGCGGCCTCGCTATCGTCGAGGCGCCGTGGGACCTGCCCGCCGTCGTCGCTCCCCTGCTGGACGATCCCAAGGCTGCAAAGGCCATGGGCGAACGCGCCCGCCGCGCAGCAGCCGAGGCCGGCTCGGGTCTCGACCGCCTGCTGGAGGTCCTGCACCCGCTGCTGCCGCCCGCGCCGCCGCGAGGCCGTCGATGAGCCTGACCACGCCGCAGTGGTGGTACCAGCGCGACCGCAAGTCGGCCGCCATGGCCCGCATGCTACTCAAGCCCGCCTCGTGGATCTGGGCCGGCGTCACCGCCAATCGCATCGCCCGCGCCGTGCCCGTCGATCCCGGCGTTTCGGTCGTCTCCATCGGCAATCTGACCGTCGGCGGCTCAGGCAAGACGCCCATCGCCCGCGAGGTCCTGCGCCTGCTTCGCGCCTCCGGCGTCGACGCCCACGCCCTGTCGCGGGGGTATGGCGGCAGCCTTCAGGGACCGGTCCGGGTTGATCTGAACACTCACACCGCCGCCGAGGTCGGGGACGAGCCCCTGATGCTGGCGCTGGACAGCCCCGCCTGGATCGCCCGCGACCGCGTCGCCGGGGCCAGAGCCGCCGCCGCTGATGGCGCGCAGGCGCTGGTGCTGGACGACGGCCACCAGAACCCGGCGCTGAAGAAGACGCTTGGCCTGATCGTCGTCGATGGTGAGACCCGCGACGGCGAATGGCCCTTCGGCGACGGCTCGGTCTTTCCGTCCGGCCCCATGCGCGAGCCGCTGAAGTCCGGCCTCGCCCGCGCCGACGCCGTCGTCATCCTGATGCCATCCGACCTCGCAGCACCCGATCCGGAGCTGGTCGAGACCTTCGGCGCCCTGCCCGTCTTTATCGCCCGGCTCGAGCCCGCCGGCCCACCGCCGGCCGGCCCCATCGTCGGCTTCGCGGGCATCGCCAAGCCCTGGAAGGTCGAGCGCTCGCTGAAGGCGGCCGGCGCCGAACTGGCCGACTTCGCCCCCTTCCCCGACCACGCGCCCTACCGCGAGGCCGACCTGCGCTTTCTCGCCGACCGCGCGGAGCTGTTCGGCGCGAAACTGGTCACCACCGAAAAGGACTGGTCGCGCCTGCCGCCGGAATGGCGTGCGAAGGTGGTCAGCTGGCCCGTGAAGGCCACGTTCGAGGACGAGGCGGGGTTTGCGGAGATGCTGGCGCGTCCCTCCCCCCTCGGGGGAGGGGAACCGCGAAGCGGTGGAGGGGCAGCGGCAACGCGCTCGCTCTGACGCCCCTCCACCATCCTTCGGATGGTCCCACTCCCCCAAGGGGGAGGAACTTCACTCGCTCCTGAAAACCTCTCCGCCCCGCATCACGAACCGCACCCGCTCCAGTTCGGTCACGTCGTTCAGCGGGTCGCCGCCGACGGCGATCAGATCCGCCGGCATCCCGACCGCGATCTTTCCGGCCTCGCCCGAAATTTTCAGGTGCGCCGCCGCATTGACCGTAGCGGTCTGGATCGCCTCCAGAGGGGTCAGGCCGGCGCGGACCAGCAGGGCGAACTCTCCGGCATTGTCCCCGTGGGCCGAAACGCCGCTGTCGGTGCCGAAGGCGATGCGCACGCCGCCCTCATGCGCCCGCCGCGCCATGTCCAGCATCTTCGGCCCGGCCTCCAGCGCCTTGGTCGTCTGGGCCGGAGTGAAGAAATTGTTCGGGCCGGAGGCGATGCGGGCGACGAAGTCCCCGGCCATCAGGGTCGGCACCAGATAGACGCCGTCGCGGCGCATCAGCCGGATCGACTCGGCGTCCAGATAGGTGCCGTGCTCGATCGAGTCCCCGCCCGCGCGCAGGAAGCTGTTGATCCCGTCAGCGCCGTGGGCGTGGGCGGTCACCTGACGCCCCATGCGGTGCGCCGCATCGACGATGGCCGCGAGCTCGGCGTCCGAGAACTGCTGGCCCAGACCAGCGGCGGTGTTGGACAGCACGCCGCCCGTGGCCGTGATCTTGATGATATCGGCGCCGGCCCGCACCTGCAGCCGCACGGCCCGCATGCAGTCCTCCGGACCCGAGCAGATGCTCTCGCCGGTGAACAGGTGCATGATGTCGTCGCGATAGCCGTTCACGTCGCCATGTCCGCCGTGGATCGACACGGCCTCGCCCGAGGCGATGATCCGCGGCCCCGGCACGTCGCCGCGGCGCACCGCGTCGCGCAGGGCGAAGATCGACTCGTTCGTGGCTCCCAGATCCGCCACCGTGGTAAAGCCCGCCATCAGGGTGCGCCGGGCGAACCGTGCACCGGTGAAGGCCTGATCCGCATTGGACTCTGTTACGCCTTCCAGACGCGAGTTCGGGTTCTGCTCGCCGGTCAGATGGACGTGGCTGTCGATCAGTCCGGGCAGGACGAAGGCGGTGCGCAGATCGACGATTTCACCCTCGCCGACGAAGCCGTCGCGGATTTCCGCAACCTGGTTCCCGCGGATCACAAGAGTTTTATCGCGCTGCACAACGCCGTTCGACGGGTCGGCAAGAAGTCGCCCCACTTGCACGAACGTCGTTCCCGTATCGGGAGAATCCGACGTTACCGCGGGCGTTTGCGCCGCAACGCTTGTGGCCACACATGCGGCAACCGCCGCCAGCATCGCTGTGATCGACTTCACGAAACCCTCCTCGAAACCCGGGCATCACCATAGCGGTTGTCGGACATCCGCCAAGGCGCAGGTTGCCATGCCCTCCGGCTTTTGAAACAACCCGTCACTTCCTGTGAAACATGCGAGGGGCGTCGCATGCGGCTTGCCAGACGCGGATTCATCCTGGGCGGCGCCGCCCTGCTCTCGGGCTGCGCTTCGACCGCAGCCACGCGGCCGACGGCGACCTTCGCCCCGATCGGCCAGCAGGCGGCGACTCAGCCCCCGCACATCACCGTCGCGCAGCCGATCGAGCCCGAGGCGATCACCGCCCACCTGAACTCCACCCGCGTGCTCGATCCGCGCGGTCAGGTGCGTCCCGAACTGATGGAGCGCGCCCTTGCCGCGCTCGACATCCACAGCCACAAGATCACCAAGCGCGACCGCATGTATCTGGTCGACTTCACCAAATTCTCCGGCGACGAGCGCCTGTACGAGGTCGACCTCGAAGGCGGCGAGATCGTCCTGATCCGCACCAGCCACGGCCGCGGCTCGGATCCGGATCACTCCGGCTACGCCCGCAGCTTCTCGAACGTGCCGGACAGCTACAAGTCCTCGGTCGGCGCCTATGCCACCGCCGGCGCGGGCTGGGGTTCGCAACAGGGCCCGAACGTCCTGCTGGACGGGCTGGAATACACCAACAACCTGGCCCGCGAGCGCGCCATCATCGTCCACGGCGCGGACTACGCCGACCCGGACTTCCTCGCCCGCGAAGGCAAGCTGGGTCGCTCCTACGGCTGCTTCTCGGTCGCCCACACCGACCTGCCCCGCCTGCGCGAGCGCATGGGCGAAGGCCGCCTGCTGTTCGCCTGGGCCTAGGTTAAAGCTTCGGCGGCTTTGGCCTACGCCTGTTCCCGCTCCAGCGCCCGCCAGCCGATGTCGGTGCGGCAGAAGCCGCCCGGCCAGTCGATCTTGCGGATGGCGGCATAGGCGCGGTCGCGGGCCTCGGCGATATCCTTGCCGCGCGCGCAGATGTTCAGCACCCGGCCGCCGGCGGCGACCAGCTGACCATCGTTGCGGCGCTTGGTGCCGGCGTGGAAGACCTGCACATCCGGCCCGAAGTCCTGCTCGGCGCCGCGGATGATCGAGCCCTCCACCGGACTGTCGGGATAGCCCTGCGCGGCCATGACCACGCAGATCACCGTCTCGTTGCGGAACTCGGGCATGGTCGCACGGCTCAGGTCGCCACGCGCGCAGGCCAGCAGCATCGGCACGATGTCGCCGCCCAGACGCATCATCAGCACCTGGCATTCCGGATCGCCGAAGCGGGCGTTGAACTCGACGACCTTGGGGCCTTCGCTGGTGGCCATCAGCCCGGCGTACAGGACGCCGCGGTAGGGCGCGCCCTCGGCGGCCATGCCCTCGACCACCGGCTTGACCACAAGACGCTCGGCGGCCTCGACCAGCTCGGGCGTGAAGACCGGAGCCGGCGAATAACTGCCCATACCCCCGGTGTTGGGGCCGAGATCGCCATCATAGGCGCGCTTGTGGTCTTGAGCCCCGCCCAGCAGAACGGCCGTCTTGCCATCGCACAGGGCGAACAGCGAGCCTTCCTCGCCGTCCATGAACTCTTCGATGACGACGCGAGCGCCGGCCTGACCGAAACGGCCGCCCAGCATCCACTCGATCTCGGTCTCGGCCTGACGCGCGTTCTCGACGATGACCACGCCCTTGCCCGCAGCCAGACCGTCGGCCTTGATCACATACGGCGGCCTGAACACCGACAGCGCCTGACGCGCGTCGTGCAGCCGCTCATAGACGCCGAAGCCGGCGGTCGGGATTTCGTGCCTCTCCATGAAGGCCTTGGAGAAGGCCTTGGAGGTTTCCAGTTGCGCCGCTTTCGCGGTCGGGCCGAAGCAGGGAATGCCTGCGGCGGCCAGCCGGTCGGCGAGGCCCTTTTCCAGCGCGCTTTCCGGGCCGACGACGACCAGGTCCGCCTTCATCTCACGCGCGAGAGCGGCCAGTTGGTCGACGTCCGTCGCCTTGATCGGCGCCAGCTCGCCCAGCTTCTCCATGCCCGGATTGCCCGGCGCGATGACCAGCCGCTTCAGCAGCGGCGATTGCGCGATCTTCCACGCCAGGGCGTGCTCGCGCCCACCCGATCCGACCAGCAGGATGTTCATGCTCGCGCAATGCAGGCCTGAACCGGGCGGGTCAAGACACCGAGGGTTAACGGGCGGCGGATTCCCGCGTCCACTGCGGCATTGCCGCCAGTTCGGACGCGGTCAGGGTGGTGCTCAGATCCTTGATGTCGCCATTGCCGCGCGCAACGGAGCTGACATCCGCGATCGGCAGCGCCACCTTGCGGTCGCCGGGACCTTCCAGCTCGATCACGACGTGGGTCAGTTGCCCGCTGGCGTCGAGCACCAGCGTGTCCACATCCCCGAGATCGGTCATCTGGGCCGACATCAGATCTGCGTCTTCCAGTTGCTGCCGGGTCATGCCGAAGGCCAGGGCCGCCGAGGTCTGCGCCGTCTCCGCGCGCTGCTCGCTCACCGGCTCCGCGGCCGCGCCGGCCACCGGCGGCTGGACCACGTCGTCATCGGTGTTGTCCGAGCAGGCGGCGACGGCCAGCAGACCAGAGGCGGCAAGCGAGATCATCAGGGTGTTGCGAAGCATGAGGTGTCCTTCTTCGTGTCTAGAAAAGCGCCGAAACGACGTAGATCACGGCGCCCAGCAGCAGGATGCAGCCGATCAGCAGCCACGGGCTCACCGCCGGCGCATTGCTGCGACGCTCCAGTCCCCGCTCGCGCGGGTCCCTGTCGGCGGGATCGGTGTCGGGAGGATCGGCGGCCATGCGGAACCAACGACCGCTTTCAGCCCGCGTTCCCCGATCACCGGTCTGACGACGAACTGTCGCGCCCGCCACGGCAGCGCTATAGGCGCGCGGATGAGCCTTCGTTCGATTCCGCCCGCCCGCTTCATTCTGCTGACCACCGCCGCGGCGCTCGCACCGACGCTGGCGATGGCGCAGCAGGTCGACACGCTAGATCAGGTCGTGGTCACCGGTTCCCGCCTGAACGGCGCGGGTCGCATTGCGCCGGTCGATGTGCTCGGTCGCGAGTCGCTGGAGCAGGCCGGCGTGACCGACCCGGCGGCCATTCTGCAGATGCTGCCTTCGAACTCGGGCTCGGAAGCCCGCGTCGATCAACTGAACCAGCCCCAGAGCTCGGGCACGGCCCAACTGAACTTGCGCAACCTCGGCCTCGGCTCGACGCTGGTGCTGGTTGACGGTTTGCGCTGGACATCCAGCGCAGTCGTCGCGACCGACGGCTCCGCCTTTGTCGACATCAACAGCCTCGTCCCCCTGATCGCGCTGGACCGGGTCGAGGCCTTCAAGGATGGCGCTTCGGCTGTGTATGGCTCGGACGCCGTCGCGGGCGTGGTCAACTTCGTCACCCGCACCGACATCGGCCGACCCGAGATCCGTGCCACGCATAGTATCCTCGACGGCGCAGACGAAACCCTGATCGAGGCCGCGGGCGGTCTGGACCTGCTTGACGGCCGGCTTCTGCTGGCCGCGTCTCATCTGGACCGCTCCGTCCTCGGCTCGGGTGAGCGGGAGTTTACCCAGGCCCGGACCTATGGTCGCGCCGCCTGGACCGCCGTCACCAGCTACGGCCAGCCGGGCTCCTACTTCCGACCCAGCCGCAACGCCTTCTCGCCGGACCCGGACTGCACCAATCCGGCCTTCACCGAGGCCTTCCGCAACAGCCCGACCGATGCCTTCTGCCGGCTGGACTACTCCGACTTCTTCGACCTCTCGCCCGAAGAGACCCGCACCCAGCTGTTCGCCGACTGGCGCCGCACCGTTGGCGGGGTCGATGTGCGGTTGCAGGCGGCCTGGTCGTCGACAGAAACCGTCGCCCGCCAGTCGCCGTCCCTGCCCATCCTGGCCCGCAGCCTGACCGTGCCGGTCAATCATCCGGACAACCCGTTCGGCGAGGCGGTGCTGTTCCGCGGCCGGACGCTGGGCGCCGAGGCCGGGGCTTCGCTGGCCGAGTTCGACTATCGCACCTGGCGGATCGCGGGCGATCTGTCGGGGACCTTCGCCAATGGCTGGGACTGGCGCGCCTCGGCGACCTCCAGCCGCCAGCACGTCGCCTACGACAAGCCCGACGCCATCGGCACGGCGCTTCAGAACGCCCTGAACGGCTTCGGCGGCGCGGGCTGCAATCCGGCGACAGGCACGGCGGGCGTCGGCGGCTGCCGCTGGTTCAACCCGTTCGGCAGCGCCCACCTCGGTACCGGCACGCGCAACGACGCCGACCTGATCGCCAGTCTCACCGGCTCGGTCGGCCTGCGCGGGGCCTCGACCCTGACCACCGTCGAGATCGAGAGCGACGGCCGGCTGTGGGAGCGCGGGAGCACCACGCTCGATGCCGCCATCGGCGCCCAGTACCGCGACAGCGGCTTCCGCCACGACTGGAGCGAACTGGTCAATGCGGGCGAACTGCTGACCGCCGGCTACTCCCCCGACTTCTCGGGCGACCAGCAGGTCTGGGCCGCCTTCGCCGAAGCCCGGCTTCAGGTCGCCGACACATTCGAACTGCAGGCCGCCCTGCGCGAGGAAGGCCATGACGGCGGCGAGCGCGCACTCAGCCCTCGCCTCGCCGCCCGCTGGGACCTGACCGACAGCCTCGTCCTGCGCGCCTCCTGGGGCGAAGGCTTCCGGGCCCCGTCCGTCTACACCCTGGCCGGCGCCCAGGCGTCCCAGCCCTCGGTCTTCGACCGCGGCGCCTTCGTCTTCGTGAACACCCTGACCACCGGCGATCCGGACCTGAAACCGGAGGAGTCGGAGAACCTGTCGGCCGGCCTCGTCTTCACGCCCTTCGCCGGCCTCCGGCTTCAGATCGACGCCTGGCGGATCGACTACACGAACCTGATCGTGAAGGAGTCGGCGCAGGCGATCATCGATCAGGCCGCCGCCGATGATCTCGCGGGCCGCACCGGCACGCCGGCCCAGCAGCGTGTCACCCGCGCGCCTTCCGGCGCCCTGACCTTCGTGGACCTGCGCTTCGTCAACGCCTCGTCGATCCAGACCGAGGGAGTCGACCTGTCCGCCCGCTACGACCGCGACCTGTTCGAGGGCCGCCTGACCGCCGAGGCGGCGTGGACCTATGTCGACCGCTACGACATCGGCCTGTCACGCGGCGCGGCGGCGACCTCGGGTGTCGGCTCGACCAATCTGAACACCTTGGGCCGCTCCCTGCCCCGCAATCGGGGCGAGTTCTCCTTGGCGTGGACTGGCGCGACAGACACCTTCGCGGCGACCGTCCATCACACCGACAGCTATCGCAACGACCGCAGCGGCATCACGGACCCCTCCATCGACGCCTGGACCACCGTCGATCTGCGCTACGCCCGCGCCCTGTCCGACGCGCTGGAGCTGTCGGTCGGGGTGATCAACGTTGGCGATTCCGATCCGCCGCTGGCCCAGTTCGCGCTCGGCTACGATCCGGTCGCCGCCGATCCGCGCGGGCGTGTGATCAGCCTCGGCCTCGTGACGCGTTTCTGATCTGCGGCCAGACCGAAATCGGTTCAGTTGGGCGCAGTCCAACTGGGCTCAGATTTCGGTCCAGCATTATGCGAGAGCCTGATTCACGGCCTCAGCGGAATCGCGAAGCGATTCCACTTCGACCGATCAGGCTCTAAGCTGGCCCCATGAGCGATGACTACGTCTTCGAAGGACCGGCCGAAGCGCCGCCCCCGCCACGGGACAACAACCCGCCACTGTCGATCACCGAGCTGTCCTTCGCCCTGAAGCGGACGCTCGAGGATCGCTTCGGCCATGTCCGGCTGCGCGGTGAGATCTCGAAGGTGAACCACCACGCCTCGGGCCACGTCTATCTGACGCTGAAGGACGACAAGTCCGCCATCGACGGCGTGGTCTGGAAGGGCTCTGTCCGCGGCCTCGGCGTCCGCCCCGAGAGCGGTCTTGAGGTCATCGTCACCGGGAAGATCACCAGCTACCCCGCCCGGTCCTCATATCAGATCGTCATCGAGACGATGGAGGCCGCCGGCGCAGGGGCACTGCTGGCCCAACTGGAGCGTCTCAAAGGCAAGCTGGCGGGCGAGGGCCTGTTCGAGCCCTCACGCAAGAAACCGATCCCGACCTTCCCGGCGACCATCGGCGTGATCACCAGCCCCACCGGCGCGGTGATCCGGGACATCCTGCACCGCATCGCCGAGCGCTGGCCGTGCCGCGTCATCGTCTGGCCGGTGATCGTGCAGGGCGAGGCCGCCTCGGGGCAGGTGTCCAACGCCATTCGGGGCTTTGATGCCCTGTCGGCCGGCGGGCCGATCCCCCGCCCCGACCTGCTGATCGTCGCGCGCGGCGGCGGCTCGGTCGAGGACCTCTGGTGCTTCAACGACGAGGGGCTGGCTCGCACGGTCTCCGCCGCTACCATCCCGATCATCTCGGCCGTCGGGCACGAGACCGACACCACCCTGATCGACTTCGTCTCGGACCGCCGCGCGCCGACGCCGACCGGCGCCGCCGAGATCGCCACACCGGTGCTGGCGGACCTGCAGTACGCCGTCGCCGACTACGCGCGCCGCCTCGCCCGCGCCGGCGGCCGCATCCTCGAGGACCGCCGCACCCGTCTGCGCGCAGCTGCGCGTGGCCTGCCCGCGCGTCCGGAGGACCTGCTGGCATTGCCCCAGCAACGCCTCGACCTCGCCGGCAGCAAGCTGGGCTCGGCCCTGCACCGGAATGTCGCCGTACACGAGCGCCAATACGCCGCCCTCTCGGCCCGCCTGTCACGCGGCCTGCTGGATCGATCGCTGGAGCGTCGTCAGGATCGGCTGTCGGCCGTCGCCGCGCGCTTCTCCCCGACCCTGCCGCGTCAGCTGGATCGCGACCAGACCCGCCTCGCCGCCCTGTCGCGCGCGCTGGCCACGCTGGATCCGAAGCGACCCAAGCCCGGCTTCGCCCGCATTGAGAACGAGGACGGCGCCATGATCGCCTCGGCCGCCGCCCTGCATGACGGGCAGGCCGTCCGGCTGGTCTTCGCCGACGGCTCGAAGGGCGCCCGGATCGACGGCGAGGGCGCACCGCCGCCTGCGCCGAAGCCGAAGCCCACCCCTCCGCCCCGTCCAAAGCCCGCCGCCCCGGATCAGGGGAACCTCTTCTGACGCGGGAAACCCGTGGCGGCCCGCACGTCGCCACGCTAGGCTCGCGCCATGGTTACTGAAGCTCCCGAACAGGCCGCCCTTCACTATGGCGACGGCGAGTACGCTGTCCTGAAGCCCGGCCGTTTCGTCACCTGCGCCGTCACCGGAAAGCCGATCCCGCTGGAGACCCTGCGCTACTGGTCGTCCAGTCTGCAGGAGGCCTACGCCGGTCCCGCCGAGGCCTTCCAGCGACTGGCCCAGCAGCCGTGATCGCCGACCGCCGCGCCCTGCTGCTCGGCGCGGGCGCCTTCCTCGCCGCCGGCCGGGCTCGCGCGCAGTCCGAAGGCGACCTCGACCTGTCCGGCCGCTTCGTCCAGGGCGGCCACATCATCGGCCGGACCTGGCCGCGCGCCCTCGTCTTCGTCGACGGCGAAGGTCTGACCACCGCCTCGGCCGCCGGTCTGTTCATCGTCGGCCTAGATCGCGAGGCGCCTGGCAGTGTCGAGATCCGCGTGCAGGACGGCCGTCGCTCGGCCTGGCGTACGCTCGAGATCGCGCCGGGGACCTTCCCGATGTCGCGCATCGACGGCCTGCCGCCGTCCACGGTCGAGGTCCCCGCTGACCCGGTCCTTCAGGCCCGCATCCAGCACGAGGTCGCGTTGAAGACCGAGGGCTTCGCCAGCCGTATCGACGGTGACGGCTTCCGCGACGGCTTCGTCTGGCCGGTCGAGAACTTCCGTGTTTCAAGCCGCTGGGGCGCCCAGCGCATCCTGAACGGCACGCCGGCCCGGCCGCACTACGGCATTGATCTCGCCGTCCCCGCCGGCTCGCCCATCCGGGCGCCCGCCGCCGGCCGCGTCGTCCTCGCCCAGCCCAATCTGCATTTCGAGGGCGGGCTGGTTCTGATCGATCACGGACAAGGCCTGATCACGGCCTATCTGCATCAATCCCGGCTGGACGTGCGTCAGGGGCAGGACCTCATGCGCGGCGACCTGATCGGCCGCGTCGGCATGACCGGCCGCGCGACAGGCCCCCATCTTTGCTGGCGCATGAAATGGCGGGATCGCAACCTCGATCCGTCGCTGCTTGTCCGAACCTGAGCGTGTATTTCGGAAAACCCTGACAGAGTAACCGTTTACGCGAAAATTCGTCGCACTTCTTCGATGGACGCCGCGTCCGTCCCCCCCTACCTTCGTGATTCGATAGCCGGACTTCGACCCTACCCAATGGCCTCCCTCGCAGCCCTCCAGATCCTTCTGGTCGACGACAACCAGCACATGCGGGCGATCACCTCCGCAGTCCTGCAATCGGCCGGTATAGCCAAGGTTCTGGAAGCCTCGGACGGGGGCGCCGCGCTGAAGATGCTGCGCGAGCATCAGGTCGATCTGGCCATCGTCGATTTCAACATGTTCCCGATCGACGGCATCGAGTTCACTCGTCTGGTGCGCAACAGCCCGGACAGCGTCGATCCTTATCTGCCGATCATCATGATGACCGGCCACTCCGAGAAGAACCGGGTGTACGGCGCGCGCGACGCCGGCGTGACCGAGTTCGTGGTCAAGCCGATCACGGCCAAGACCATTCTCAGCCGTATCCAGGCCGTGATCTTCAAGCCGCGCCCGTTCGTGAAGACCGACGGCTATTTCGGCCCGGACCGTCGTCGCCTGCAGGCCGAGGACTACAAGGGTCCGCGCCGCCGCTCGACCGATCAGGCCGACTCCAAGGGCTCCAGCGCCGCATAGACCTTGTCGGGCCACCGCTTGTGGACCCAGAACCAGTCTGCGGGATGCTCGCGCACCCGATCCTCAACGAAGCTCGTGATCGCCTGAACGCCCGCGGCGATGTCGGCCGAGCGGTCGCCCGTCTGCTTCAGCTCGATCGGCTCATGCGCGGTCACGCGGAAGCGCACGCCCGGCAGGCGCACCACCGACATCGGCACGACCACCGTCCCGAAGCGCAGCGCCAGACGGCTCGGCCCCGGCGCGGCGTTCACCGGCTGTCCGAAGAACTGCACCTCTGGCCCCTCCGAGAACTTCTGATCGTTCATCAGGGCGACGGACTCGCCACGCTGCATGCCGGCCAACAGCTCCCGCGCGCCATCTCCCCCTTTGGGCGCGAACAGCTTCACGCCGTAGCGCGCTCGCGCCGTGCGGATCTGCTCATCGACATAGGGATTGTTGGCCGCCCGATAGGTGATCTGGCACGGCACGCCAGAGGCCAGGATCACCGCGGCCATCAGTTCGAAATTGGCGATGTGGCCCGAGACGAACACCACAGGCCTACCGCTGTCGCGGATGGCGTGCAGGCGTTCCATGCCGGTGACCTCGATCCGCCCATTGTCGATCGTGATCCGATCCGCGACGGGCGTCTCGGCGAAGGTGCGGCCCACACGCTCCCAGGCGTCGAGCGCCAGAGCCTCACGCTCGGTCGCTGAAAGCTCGGGAAAGGCGATGCGGATGTTCCGCGTCACCGTCTTGTGCGTGCCGGTCCTCGGCCCCAGCGTCTTCAGCAGCCAGCCGCCGAGGTTCGACGCGCCCTCTGCGCCCAGCAGGCGCAGGAAGGCTGTCATCCCGGCGAACGCCGCCGCCTCCAGCCGCCAGGCGAGGTCGCGGACGAAGCCCGCCTTGTGGCCGTCACCAGGCAATCGTCAGCCCGCCGTCCACGACCAGGGTCTGGCCGGTCACATAGGCCGCGGCCTTCGAGCATAGATAGACGGCCGTGCCGGCGATCTCGTCCGGCTGGCCGATGCGCTTCATGGGGTTCGGCTCGACAGTCACCTTCAGCACCTCCTCGTTTTCCCAGAGGTAGCGGGCGAAGTCGGTCTGGATGAGGCCCGGCGCGATGCAGTTGACCCGCACGTTCGACGATCCGAACTCCACGGCCAGATTGCGCACCAGCTGCATGTCCGCCGCCTTGGAGACGTTGTAGGCGCCGATCAGGGCGTTGCCGCGCAGTCCGCCGACCGACGAGATGACCAGGATCGCGCCGTCCTTCCGCTCGACCATCTGCGGCGCGACCATCTGGATCAGCCAGTGGTTGGCCAGCACGTTGTTGTGGAAGATTTTCTCGAACTGCTCGTCCGAGATGCCGCCCATCGGCCCGGCGTAAGGGTTGGACGCGGCGTTGCAGACCAGGATGTCGATCTGGCCGAAGGCGGCGTTGGTCTCGTCGACCAGACGCTGCAGCTCTTCCTTCGAGGCGATGTTGGCCGGGACGGCGATGGCGCGACCTTCGCCGTATTTCGCATTGATCGCCTGGGCGACCTCGTCACAAGGGCCGGCCTTGCGGGACGAGATGACCACGCGGGCGCCGTGCTCGGCCATCCGCTCGGCGATCGCCTTGCCG
Organism: Brevundimonas kwangchunensis; assembly: GCF_039523815.1. Classification (NCBI taxonomy): domain Bacteria; kingdom Pseudomonadati; phylum Pseudomonadota; class Alphaproteobacteria; order Caulobacterales; family Caulobacteraceae; genus Brevundimonas; species Brevundimonas kwangchunensis. The sequence continues at coordinate 180,388 of NZ_BAAAGA010000006.1, forward strand.
ATGCCCTTCGAGGAGCCGGTGATGATGGCGACCTTCCCGGTCAGATCGAACAATTCCATGCATTAACCTCGAATGGCTGGGGGAATCTGCTTGCAGACCCTATTCGTATTGTCCTGATACCCCGATACTCGGGCGATTCCATCCGGGAAGGCGGTTCAACCGTTTCCATGCGCGCCCTTACCAACGGCTTTCTCTTCTTCGGCTACCTGTTCCTGGCGATGACCGCCGGCGCCTTCATCTGGCGCGCCGGTCTCGGCGCCGGTGGCGGTGTCGCGGCCGGCATCGGCACGGCCGGGCTGCTGGCCGCCGCCCACGCCATGTTCGTCGGTCGCGCCCAGCGCGCCGCGCTCAAGAAGGAGATCGATCAGGTCCGCGAGGCTCACCGCCTGCTGGCCGATGCGATGGAGTCGACCCAAGGCGCCCTGACCGAACTGGCCCAGGCGATCGAGAGCGGCGCACTCACCTCGACCGAGGCCCTGACCGGCGAGGTGCGGATGCTGGAAACCTTGATCCAGCAGATGAGCGAGTCGATCGACGAGCGCATGGCGCGACCGGCGCCCGCCAGCGCCTTCGAGGCCCGTCATCAGCAGCAGTCCAATGTTCTGCTGGCCACCATTCATGAAGCCCTGGCCGAGAACCGCGTCGACCTCTACCTGCAGCCGGTCGTCTCGTTGCCCCAGCGCCGGACCATCTTCTACGAGAGCTTCACCCGCCTGCGCGCCGCCGACGACCGGGTGATGATGCCGGCCGAATACCTGTCCGTCGCCGAGGGCGAGGGTCTGGTCCCGGCCATCGACAACCTGCTGCTGTTCCGCTGCGCCCAGATCGTGCGCCGTCTGGCCCGTCAGGATCGCAAGGTCGGCGTCTTCTGCAACGTCGCCCTGACCTCGCTGGGCGACGAGACCTTCTTCCCGCAGTTCCTCGACTTCCTTTCCGAGAACCGCGACCTGAACCAGGCCCTGATCTTCGAGCTGGGACAGGCCACCTTCGACGCCCGCGGCGCTGTCGAGGCCCGCAACATGGCCAAGCTGGCCGACCTCGGCTTCCGCTTCTCGATCGACAAGGTTCAGACGCTGGATCTCGACTTCGCCGACCTGCAGCGTTCGGACGTCAAGTTCATCAAGGTCTCGGCCGACCTGCTGATCGAACAACTGCTCGACATGGACGGCGCCTCGGCCCTGCCATCGCTGCGCGACATCTCCGCCGCCGACTTCGCCGGCCTGACGCGCCGCTACGGCATCGAGCTGATCGCCGAGAAGTGCGAGACCGAGCGCCAGATCGTCGATATCCTCGAACTCGACGTTTCGATGGGCCAGGGCCACCTGTTCGGCGAGCCCCGCGCCATCAAGGAAGACGTGCTGGCCGAAACCGACCCGCCCGCCGACTTCCTGCGCTCTACGCTGCGCAGCGCTGAACAGAAGCGCCGGTTCGGCTAGTCCTTCAATCCGGGCGCCGAACCCGCTATCTCCCGGGTATGACCCTCCCCCTCGCCCTTCCCGGCCTCGGCGAGATCGCCGGGGATTACGATATCCTGCTCTGCGACGTCTGGGGCGTGATCCACAACGGACGCGAAAGCTGGCCGGACGCCTGCGAGGCGCTGGCCCGTTTCAACCGCGAGGCCGGTCATGTAGTCCTGATCTCCAACTCGCCGCGCCCGTCGCATGATGTGGTGGCGCAACTGGACGGCCTGAACGTGCCCCGCGAGAGCTGGCGCGCCTTTGTGACCTCGGGCGACGCGACCCGCGCCGAACTGGCCAAACGTGCGCCGGGGCCGGCCTGGATCATCGGACCGGATCGCGACTGGCCTCTGTACGACGGGCTGGGGCTCGATGTGGCCAAGGGCGCCGCCGACGCCGCCTTCATCTCCGTCACCGGCCCGGTGGACGACAATGTCGAAACGCCCGAGGACTATCGCGAGCGTCTGGCCGAAGGCGCTGCCCGCGATCTGGAGCTGATCTGCGCCAACCCCGATCGGGTGGTTCAGCGCGGCGACAAGCTGATCTATTGCGGCGGCTCGCTGGCCGACCTGTACGAGACCCTCGGCGGTCGCGTGACCATGGCCGGCAAGCCGTTCGGCCCGATCTACGATCTGGCGTTGAAGGAGGCGGAGGCCCTGCTGGGCAAGCCGGTCGACCGGTCCCGCGTGCTCTGCATCGGCGATGGCGTCGTCACCGACGTGCTGGGCGCCAACAGGCAGAACCTCGACTGCCTGTTCATCGCCCAGGGCATCCACGGCGACAAGGCGCGCGGCGAAGACGGCCGGATCGATCCCGCCCGCGCGGCCGATCTGCTGAAGGCGGAAACGACATATGCCCGCTACGCCACGCTCGATCTCGCCTGGTGAGGATGGTCATTCCGTCGCACCGGATGTAACACCGCCGTCATGGTTGAATTGGTCGATAAGCATCCCTCCGGCGGCTACATCCTGGAGGAACTCCACGTCGGCATGACCGCCGAGAAGGTCATCACGGCGACCGAACAGCGGATCCAGCTGTTCGCAGAGGCGTCTGACGACTTCAATCCCGTACACATGGATGAGGCCTTCGCGTCGAAGACCGCCTATCGCGGCCGCATCGCCCATGGCCTGCTCTCGGCCTCATTCGGTTCGGCCGTCGTCGGCACCATCCTGCCCGGCGCCGGCGCCATCTATATTTCGCAGCAACTGCAGTTCCATCTGCCAGTCCGCATCGACGACGTGGTCACCATCCGCGTCACGGTCGTCTCGGTCGACGCGGAGAGCGCCCGGGTCGAGCTGAACTGCGAGGGCTTCGTCGACGGCAAGCTGATCATGGACGGCATCGCCACCGTGCGCGTCCCGCGCCGCCGCAAGCCGTCGGCCCGTTGATCCAGCTCGTCCGCGACTGGCGCGGCCTGCCGGACGCGCTGAAGGGCGCGGCGGTCGCCATCGGCGCCTTTGACGGCGTCCACCGCGGACATCAGGCCGTCATCGCAGGCGCACGCGAGGCCGCCCACAGGCTGGGCGTCCCTTTGGCCGTGGTCAGCTTTGATCCGCACCCGCGCCGCTGGTTCCAGCCAGATGCGGCGCCTTTCCGCCTGATGACGCCCGACCAGATGGCCTGCGCGCTTGGGGGGCTCGGCGTCGACCGCCTCTACCTCCTGCCCTTCGACGGCGAGATGGCGGGTATGACAGACGAACAGTTCGCCAGCGACGTGCTGGGCGCCGGTCTGGGCATCAGACACGCCGCTGTCGGCTTCGACTTCACCTTCGGCAAGGGCCGCACCGGCTCTCCCGAAGCTCTGCGAGCCTATGGTGAGAGCGCCGGCTTCACCGTCTCGGTCGTCGAGCGGATCGATGACGCCGACGGGCTGAAGCTGTCCTCATCGGCCGTGCGCGAGGCCTTGAAAGCCGGCGACATGAAGCGCGCCGCCGCCATCCTCGGCCGCCCCTTCGCCATCGCCGGCGAGGTGATCCATGGCGACAAGCGCGGCCGCACCATCGGCGTGCCGACGGCCAATGTCGCCATGGGCGACTACATGCGCCCGGCCTACGGGGTCTATGCGACGCGCACGCGCCTGCCGGATGGCCGCATCATCGACGGCGTCGCCAACCTCGGCGTCCGGCCGATGTATCCGACCGACGATCCGCTGCTGGAGGTCTGGCTGCTCGACTTCTCGGGCGATCTCTACGGCCAGACGATCAAGACCGAACTGGTCGCTTTCCTGCGCGGAGAAATGGCCTTCGACGGTCTGGACGCCCTCAAAGTCCAGATCGACGCCGACTCCGTCGCGGCCCGAAAGGTGCTCGCCGCAGCATAGACGCGGTTCGTCGCAAACCGCTTTGAAGCCCCGCTCTGCTCGCCAGAATGCTCCCCGACCACACATCGGGGGATGGGATGATCGAGCCGCCTGAAGCGCCACACCACGTCGTCGAGCATCACGGCAAGGCCCGCAGATGGTTCGACGTCGCCATGGCCGTGGCCGTGCTGATCGTCTCGTTCGGCTCCCTCTACGTCGCCCTGCACACCGGCCACACGATGGAAGGGCTGGTCGAGCAGAACCAGCGCCTCGTCCGCGCCCAGTCGACGCCGATCCTTCAGTACACCCATGGCAACAACGCCGATGGTGAGAAGGTGCTCCACTTCGAGGTCAGGAACGTCGGCACCGGCCCTGCTCGCGTCGCGTGGGCTCGACTTGAGGTCGACGGCAAGACCTACGACACCTGGTCGGACTACGCGCTGGCCGCAGGGCCCGACCTGCCTCGTCTTCCTCTTCAGAACGCCCCACTGGCTCCCGCCGTCCTGTCGGCGGGAGACGAGCGTCCCATAATGCGGTGGCCACGGCAGGGCGCCGAGGCCGAACTGGCAGCCTGGGACAATGTCGAACGCTCGCGGTTCAGGGCTCAGGCTACCGCCTGCTACTGCTCGGTCTTCGACGAGTGCTGGGTTTCTCACATGAACGGCGATGTGCCGAAGCAGGTGATCTCCTGCGAGAACCCGCAAGCTGTCGCCCCCAAGGGAAACAGCGGCCACTAGACCGCGCAGGCTGGCGTCCGCCCCGTCCGGTCTGCTAGACCGCCAGCACCATGACCGTCCGCGTGTTTCGCCCGATTTCGATTAGCCGCCCGGCGTAGCGCCGCAGGGGCCGCCCCCGCGCTCGCCGGGATCGAGACAGACGCGAACGATCACACACGACGAGACCGACGACATGGCTGACGCCCCCAATTCCGCTGAAGACACGCCTGCTGGCCGCGACTACCGCGAAACCGTCTTCCTGCCCGAGACGGCCTTCCCCATGCGTGGCGGCCTACCGCAGAAGGAGCCGGTGATCCTCGAGCAGTGGGGCGACCTCTACGCCGCCCTGCGCAAGCAGCGTCAGGCCGAGGGCGCACCCCTCTACGTCCTGCACGACGGCCCGCCCTACGCCAACGGCGACATCCACATCGGCCACGCCCTGAACAAGACGCTGAAGGACTTCGTCGTCCGCAGCCGCTTCCTGCTGGGCCACGACGTCGATTACGTCCCCGGCTGGGACTGCCACGGCCTGCCGATCGAGTGGAAGATCGAGGAACAGTTCCGCGCCAGGGGCCGCCGCAAGGACGAGGTCTCCAAGGCCGAGTTCCGCGCCGCCTGCCGCGAATACGCCGCCGGCTGGATCGACGTGCAGCGCGAGCAGTTCAAGCGCCTCGGCATCGTCGGCGACTTCGACAACCGCTACGCCACTATGGACTTCACGACCGAGGCGGCCATCGTCGCCGAGTTCCACAAGTTCAAGAACTCGGGCCAGCTCTACCGCGGCTCCAAGCCGGTGATGTGGTCGCCGGTCGAGCGCACCGCCTTGGCCGACGCCGAGATCGAGTACCACGACCAAGTCAGCCCGATGGTCTGGGTCAAGTTCCCCGTCACCGGCGCCACGGACGACCATCCGGACGACCTGCTGGCTTTCCGTCACGCCAATCCGTCGATCGTCATCTGGACCACCACGCCGTGGACCATCCCGGCCAACCGCGCCATCAGCTACGGCCCGGAGATCGCCTATGGCCTCTACGAGGTCACGGCGATGGAGGAAGGCCTCGAGTTCGAGCCCTGGGCCAAGGCCGGCGACCGCCTGATCGTCGCCGACAAGCTGGCAGAGGAGGTCTTCAAGGCCGCGAAGATCGCGACCTGGACGCGCATCGACGACCTGAACCCGTCCGGCCTCGAGTGCGCCCACCCGCTGGCGCCGCTGTCGCCCGGCTACGGCTTCTCCGTGCCGCTGCTGGCCGGCGACCACGTCACCGACGACGCTGGCACCGGCTTCGTCCACACCGCCCCCGGACACGGCGCGGATGACTTCGAGGTCTGGAAGGCCCACGGCCATCACGAGGTGCCGGACACGGTCGATCCGGACGGCGCCTACTACGAACACGTCCCACTGTTCGCTGGCCTCAAGGTCATCGAGACCGAGGGCAAGAAGGACAAGATCGGCAAGTTCGGCCCGGCCAACAAGGTCGTCACCGAAAAGCTGATCGAGACCGGCGCCCTGCTGGCCCGGGGCCGGCTGGAGCACTCCTACCCGCACAGCTGGCGCTCCAAGGCCCCCGTCATCTTCCGCAACACCCCGCAGTGGTTCATCCGCATGGACCAGCCGCTGAAGGACGACGAGACCCTTCGCGAGAAGGCGCTGGCCGCCATCGACGCCACCGCCTTCCACCCGGCAGGCGGCAAGAACCGCATCCGCTCGATGGTCGAGAGCCGCCCCGACTGGCTGATCAGCCGCCAGCGCGCCTGGGGCACGCCCCTCGCCATGTTCGTCGACAAGCAGACCGGCCAGCCGCTGGTCGACGCCGAGGTCGACGCCCGCATCCTCGCGGCTGTCTCCGCCGGCGGCGCCGACGCCTGGTTCGAGACCTCGGACGCCGAGTTCCTGGGGCAGCACGACGCCTCGCGCTTCGAGAAGATCGAGGACATCCTCGACGTCTGGTTCGACAGCGGCTGCACCCACGCCTTCACGCTGGAAGCCCGCGATCCGGCTCACGGCTATACCGGCGACCGCCCATCGCACTGGCCCGCGGACCTGTATCTGGAAGGCTCGGACCAGCACCGCGGCTGGTTCCAGTCCAACCTGCTCGAAGGCTCCGGCACCCGCGGCCGCGCCCCCTATGATGCCGTCCTGACCCACGGCTTCACCCAGGACGAGCAGGGTCGCAAGATGTCCAAGTCGCTGGGCAACACGACCGACCCGGCCACCGTCATCAAGGAGTCGGGCGCCGACATCCTGCGCCTGTGGGTCGCTCTGGTGGACTATGCCGAGGACCAGCGGATCGGGAAGCAGATCCTGCAGACCACGGTCGAGGCCTATCGCAAGCTGCGCAACACCGTGCGCTACCTGCTGGGCGCGCTTGCCGACTTCGACGAAGCCGAACGCCTCGACCGAGGCGAGATGCCACCACTGGAGCAATTCATCCTGCACCGCCTGTGGGAGCTCGACGGTCAGGTCCGCAAGGCCTACGCCGAGTATCGCTTCCAGGACGTCGTCCGCCCGGTGCTGGAGTTCTGCTCCAACGACCTGTCGGCCCTCTACTTCGACATCCGCAAGGACAGCCTCTACTGCGACCGGCCCGACGCGATCCGTCGCCGCGCCGCCCGCACCGTGATGGACGAGGTCTTCGCCCGCCTGACCGCCTGGCTGTCGCCGCTCACCCCCTTCACCATGGAAGAGGCTTGGACGACTCGCTTCCCCGAGGGCGGCTCCAACTGCGCCCGCGTAATCCCGCACACGCCGGACAGTTGGCGACACGACGCCGAAGCTCGCCGCTGGGCTGGCGTGCAGTCGGTGCTGGAGGTCGTCAACGAAGCCCTCGAGGCCGCCCGACGCGACAAGATCATCGGCGGCGCGCTCGACGCCTGGCCCGTCGTCACCGGCCCGGCCTCGGCCTTCGCTCCGCTTGACGGACTGGATGCCGCCGAGGTGTTCCGCACGTCCGGAGTGGACCTGAAGACCGGCGGCGACGCCATCACTGTCGTCGTCTCGCCGGCGGACCATCCCAAATGCGCCCGCTCGTGGCGGCGTGTCCCGGACGTCGGCTCCGACCCGGCCTACCCGGACCTCAGCGCCCGCGACGCCGACGCCGTTCGCGCCTGGGACGCCCTTCGCGGATAACAAAACGCCTCGCCGGTCATCGGCGGGGCGTTTCTCTTTGAGACCCGAAAGCTCAGAGCGTGTTGCGCGACCGCTCGCGGAGCTCCCGCGCCCGTTGCTCCAGTTCGTCGGCGCGCTGCGGCAGGGTGCGTGACAGCGCCTGTAGATGGTCGTCGGTCACTTCGTGGCCCCGCGCGCGATTTTCCTCGATCTTGCGGGCGCGATAAGCCGGATCGCGAAGGCGGACGGCCTCCTCGCGCATCTGGCGGGCGCCGGCGTCCATCTGATCGGCGCCGCCAGCCATCTGGGTACGAGCCAGCGCCATCTGACGGCGCGCCTCGGTGCGCGCCTGATCGGCCTGGCTGCGCGCCACGCGAGCTTGCGCCAGCGCCGCCGTGCGATGGGTCTCTGCCGTGGCGCGAGCTTCCCGGGCATGGGCCAGAGCTTCCTGCCGGTGCACCGCAGCCTGCGCGCGGGCTGCGCTGGCGTCAGCGAGAGCCTGACGACGATGGACCGCTGCATTGGCGCGCATGGCCTCGGCGTGGACCCGGGCCTGCTCGGCGTCCGCCCTCGCCTGTTCGATCTCGCGGCGAGTTTCCGGATCCAGATCCTCCCACGCGACCACACGGCCATCGCCGAAGCTGACCTGGCGCACCGAAGCCGGCGGCGCGGGCGGGGCCGGAGGCGCGGGCGGAGCCGGGGGAACCTGCAGAGCCAACATGGCGGGCAGCGCAGAGAAGGCTGGCGGAGCCGGAGGAGCCGGGGGCGCGGGCGGCGCAGGCGGCGCAGGCGGGACGGCCAGTGTGGCGACCGGATCGCACAGGCGCGGCGCCAGCTCCAGCGCCGCCAGCGGCGTGGCGACAGCGGTCAGGCCGATCAGGGTGGCGGCGATCAGCGCGGGGCGCGAGGTGGCGGGACCTTGGGTCTTCATGATGCGGGTGATCCTTCGGGCGAGAGAACGGGCGGGACCGGACAGACCTGTGGCGGCCGGATGGCCTGCCTCTCCGGCGAGAGAAACGAGTGTGCGGGCGTAGACGGCCGGTTCGACCTCGGTCAGCACAGCGGCGTCTGCTGCGTCCTCCGAGCGGGCGACCAGACTGACGTGCAGCCACCAGACCAGCGGGTTGAACCAGAACAGGGCCACGGCGCCGCGCGACAGGATCAGGAACAGCCAGTCCCGGCGACGCAGGTGGGCCAGCTCGTGAGCCATCACCGCACGGGCCGCCTCGGGCCGAGCCAGCGACGCCGGATCCAGCAGGATGGCGCCGGGCGGCAGGCCCCAACTGACCGGTGAGCCGATGCGATCGCTGACCTTCAGCTCGGGCCGGCGCGCTTCGGACACCTGGCTCATCGGCCCGGTCCAGAGCGCGGAGGTCACGGGACGGGCCTCGCGGGTCCAGCGGTGCAGGGTCAGGACGCCTGCCACGAAAGGCACGGCGACCAGGGCGACACCCGCCATCCAGACCATGGCCACGAAGGCGGTCAGCGGCGGCAAGGAGACTGTCGCCTCTGCGGCGCGGATGGCGACACCCTGTACCGCCGCGCCCCAGAGCACGGCGTCGGCCGCATCCGGAGCAGGAACAGCCGGCAGGAGACGCAAGGTCAGCGTCGGGATCAAGGCCGACAGGATCGGGAGGGCGATCAGCAGGACCACGGAGGCCCGCAGGATATCGACGCGGTCCACCGGATTGCGCAGCATCGGCAATGACGCGAGGCCCAGCCCAAGCCCGGCGATAACGGACGATTTCACGAGCAACGACAGGAGAACGGCCAGCATCACTGCCCCTCCTTCGCATCGTCGATCAGGCGCTGCAGGGCGGCCAGATCCTCGGGCTTCAACTTCTGCCCCATGCCCAGCAGGGCGGTAGCGGCGCTGACGGCGTTGCCGGCGAAGAAGGTGTCGACGGTCCGGCGCAAGGCGCCCGTGGCGATCGTCTCCGGACGCGGCGCGGGGGCATAGACCACCCCGCCCTCGCCTGCCGTGCGGGTCACGAGGTCCTTGGCCTCGAGCCTTGCCAGCAGCGTCCGGACAGCGGAGTCGCTCAACGGATCCGAAAGCGCAGCGCGAACATCGCTGTTCGACGCCTGGCCGAGCCGACACAGCGCCTCGAACACCTCCCGTTCCCGCCTGGGCAGTCCCTCGATCATTACCGCTCCGCTTCGCTACCTTTGTAGCGCTACATTTGTAGCGGATTGCGGCTGGATTGGGGCAGACGAATGAACTCGCGGTAAGTCAGGATTGCGAACAGCAAAAACCCCCGGACCTTTCGGTACGGGGGTGATTTGGGTGCGGGAGCAGGATTTGAACCTGCGACCTTCAGGTTATGAGCCTGACGAGCTACCGGGCTG
>NZ_BAAAGA010000007.1:0-24933 GCF_039523815.1 Brevundimonas kwangchunensis
CGCATGCCCCTCACCTCTCCGCGTAGCGGGGAGGGGGACCGCCGGCGAAGCCGGGGGTGGAGGGGTCAGCGCCCCCACCCGCGCCGTTTTCCTAGCGGTGCGGGCCTTGGGTCACTATTGTCCCCCCGAGATTCACTGTGAAGGATGCAGGAATGCGTCGTGTCGTTGTCACCGGCCTTGGACTTCTGACCCCGCTGGGCTGGGGTGTGGAACACAGCTGGAAGGGGATCGTCGAGGGACGTTCCGGCATCGGGCCGATCACCAACTTCGACACTGAGGGCTACGGCTGCACCATCGCCGGCGAGATTCCGTCCGTCGACGGCCGGGGCGGCGGCGCGCCGGACCAGCCGGGCGTCTTCGACCATGAAAAGGTCATGTCGGCCAAGGACCGCAAGCGCGTCGACGACTTCATCGTCTACGCCATCGCCGCCGCCGACGAGGCCCTGGCCGACGCTGACTGGAAGCCTGAGACGGACGAGCAGAAGGAACGCACCGGCGTCATGGTCGGCTCGGGAATCGGCGGCCTCGGCCCTATCGCCGAGACGGCCATCGTCCTGAAGGAACAGGGTCCGCGTCGTGTCAGCCCCTTCTTCATCCCGATGTCGCTGATTAACCTGACCTCGGGCCAGATCTCGATCCGCCACGGCCTGAAGGGCCCGAACCATTCGGTGGTCACCGCCTGCGCCACCGGCGCCCACGCCATCGGCGACGCGGCCCGCATGATCGCGCTGGACGACGCAGACGTCATGGTCTGCGGCGGGGCCGAGAGCTCCATCGTGCCGATCGGCATCGCCGGCTTCCTCGCCTGCAAGGCCCTGTGCACCGCCTTCAACGACACGCCCGAGAAGGCCAGCCGCCCTTATGACAAGGACCACGCCGGTTTCGTCATGGGCGAGGGCGCCGGCATCATGGTGCTCGAGGAGTACGAACACGCCAAGGCCCGCGGCGCGAAGATCTACGCCGAGGTCGTCGGCTACGGCATGAGCGGCGACGCCTGGCACATCACTGCCCCGTCCGAGGACGGCGAGGGCGGCCTGCGGGCCATGAAGGCGGCGCTGAAGCGCGCGGGCCTGCAGCCTTCGGACCTCGACTACGTCAATGCCCACGGCACCTCCACCATGGCCGACTGGATCGAGCTGAAGGCCATCGAGGGCCTGGTCGGCGATCATGCGAAGGACCTCGCGGTGTCCTCGACCAAGTCGATGACTGGCCACCTGCTGGGCGCGGCCGGCGCGATCGAGAGCATCTTCTCGGTCCTCGCCATCCGCGACCAGATCGCGCCGCCGACCATCAATCTGGACAATCCGGAGATGGAGACGCCGATCGATCTGGTCCCGCACAAGGGCAAGCCGATGAAGATCGACGTCGCCATGTCCAACAGCTTCGGCTTCGGCGGCACCAACGCCAGCGTCATCTTCAGGAAGGTGGACTGAGTGTTCCGTCGGTCGGTCGAAAAGCCCTCGCCGGGGCGCAAGACGGCGTTTCTTGCAGCTACGGCGACGTTCAGCGTCTTCCTGATCGCGGCCCTGATCGCCGCCTGGAGCGTCTTCTACGCTCCCGGGCCGCAGGCGAGGGAAGGCGATGCGACCATCGTCACCCTGCCCAGCGGAGCCGGCGTCAGCGCCATCGCCGCCAATCTGAAGGCGGCGGGCGTTATCCGCTCGACCGACATGTTCAAGGCCGCCGCCACCCTGACCGGCGCCGACCGCCGCCTGCGCGCCGGCGAATACGAGGTGCCGTCGGGCGCCTCCCTGCGCTCGGTCATCGTCCTGCTGGTCGACGGCAAGGTGGTCCGCCACTACGTCACCCTGCCGGAAGGCTGGTCCTCGGCCCAGGCCGTCGACATCCTGATGCGCCAGCCCCTGCTGACTGGTCCGGTAGACGAGACGCCCGAGGAAGGCAGCCTCTGGCCAGAGACCTATGAGATTTCACGTGGCGAGACCCGCGCCTCGGTCATCGGCCGCATGCGTCGCGCCCGTGATGAGAACCTCGAACGACTGTGGGCGACCCGTGGCCCGAACAGCGTGGTGCGTACCCGCGATGAGGCGGTGATCCTCGCCTCCATCGTCGAGAAGGAAACCGGCATCGCCGCCGAGCGTCCGCGCGTGGCCGCCGTCTTCTCCAACCGCCTGCGCTCCGGCATGCGGCTCGAGAGCGACCCGACCATCGTCTATGGCATCACCCAAGGGCGTCCGCTGGGCCGCGGCCTGCGCCGGTCGGAGATCGACCGCCACACCGACTGGAACACCTACCAGATCGACGGCCTGCCCCCGACGCCGATCGCCAACCCCGGCCGCGAAGCCATCGCGGCAGTTCTGAACCCGCCGGTCAGCGACGAGATATTCTTCGTCGCCGACGGCACCGGCGGCCACGTCTTCGCCCGGACCTATGCGGAGCATCTGGCCAACGTCGCCCGCTGGCGGGCCATCGAGCGCCAGCGCGCCGGCCTGCCTCCTGACCCGGCCGCCGCGGCGGCTGCCGCAGCCGCGGCCGCACCGGCTGTCGATTCCGAAACCGGTCTGCCGGCGGGGATTGAGGTGCCTCCTGGCGCCCAGGTCATCCGCGTGCCGCAAGCCGGCGCCCCGGCGCCCGCAGCCCCGGCGGCCGCCCAATGAGCAAGACCAGCATCTCGGGCATGACCGGCTTCGGCCGGGCCGACGGCGCGTCGGACGGCTGGACCTGGTCGATCGAGGCCCGCTCGGTCAACGGCCGCAATCTGGAGGTCCGCTTCCGCGGCCCGCCGGGCTTCGACAATCTCGAACGCCTCGGCAAGGCTTCGGGCCAGAGCCGCCTGAACCGCGGTCAGGTCACTTTGGGCGTTCAGGCCAGGCGCGCCGAGGCCGGCGCCGCGGCGCTGAAGGTCAACGAGGACGTACTGGCCCGTTATCTCCAACTCGCCAACCAGCTGGCGGAGGAGGGCGCGACCCCGCCGTCCGCCGACGGACTTCTCGGTCTGCGCGGCGTGCTCGAAGCGCCGGAGGAAGACGAGGACATCGAGGCGAAGGCCGCCATCGAGGCCGCCATCGCCGCCTCCATCGACGAGGCCATCGATGCGCTGAAGGCGTCGCGCTTACGCGAGGGCCAGCAACTCCTGCCCGTGATCACCGGCTTCATCGACCGTATCGAAGCGCTGGTCGCCGACGCCGAGAACGAGGCCGCGGCGCAGGTCGAGGCCATCCGCGAGCGCTTCACCCGCCGCATCACCGAACTGGCCCCCGATGCGCCGGGGTTGGAGGACCGCATCTTCCTCGAGGCCGCGGCCTTGGCCACCAAGGCAGACGTGCGCGAGGAACTGGACCGCCTGACGGCCCACGTCGCCTCGGCCCGAACCCTGTTGCAGCAACCCCCCGCCGGACGGAAACTCGACTTCCTGATGCAGGAATTCATGAGGGAGGCGAACACCCTCTGCTCAAAATCGGCTACCACGCCGCTCACCGGAATCGGCCTTGAGCTCAAGGCCGTCATCGAACAGCTCCGCGAGCAGGTCCAGAATGTCGAATGAACGCACGCCCCGTCGGGGCGTCCTCCTGATCGTCGCCAGCCCCTCGGGCGCCGGCAAGACGTCGCTCTGCCGCCGCCTGATGGCGGATCACAAGGGGCTGGAGCTGTCGGTGTCGATGACCACGCGCGGCATCCGCCCGGGCGAGGTCGCGGATCGGGACTATCACTTCGTCGACGACGCCGAGTTCCAGCGCCTGATCGACGCCGACGCTTTCCTCGAATGGGCCGACGTCCATGGCGCCCGCTACGGCAGCCCCCGCGCGCCCATCGACCGGGCGCTGGCCGAGGGCCGCGACGTCCTGTTCGACATCGACTGGCAGGGCGCCCGCGACATCGCGGAGAAATGCCCGGAGGACGCCGTTCGCGTCTTCATCCTGCCGCCCAGCCTCGAGGAACTGCGCCGCCGCCTGGTGACCCGCTCGCAGGACGCCGAAGAGGTCATCGAGCGCCGGATCAAGAACGCCAAGGGCGAGATCGAGCACTGCGGCCAGTTCGACTACGTCTTCGTCAACGACGACTTCGACCGCTCCTACGCCGAGCTGGCGCACATCTACCACGCCGAACGCAGCAAGCGCCGGCGCAACACCTGGGTCGGGGCCTACAAGACGGCGCTGCTGAACGAGGCGGTCTGAGGCGGATCAGTCCGCGAAATTCGCCGCACGTTTCTGCAGATTGGCCATCACCGCCTCCGTCTGGTTGGGGGTGGCGATCAGGGCGGCCTGTTCAACGCTTTCGGCCAGCAGGATCGGACCCGCGCCCTCGTCGCGCGCCAGATTGGCCAGCCGCTTGGCCCCGCGCACGGCGTCCGGATTGCGGGCGGCGATCTCCCGGGCCAGCGTCAGGGCCTCGGCGCGGGGATCGTCAGCCAGTCGGGTGACAAAGCCCAGCTCCACCGCCTCTTCGCCGGTAAACTCGCGAGCGGTGTAGATCAGCTCGCGCAGCACATCGTCGCGCACCAGCCCGCGCCACAGCGCGAAGCCGGCCATGTCGGGAACCAGGCCCCACTTCATCTCCATGACGGACAGTCGCGTGTCGGCCCGCGCGATCCGGATGTCGGCGCCGGAGAAGACCTGCAGCCCGCCGCCGAACACCATGCCGTGCCCTGCGGCGATCACCGGAACCGGCAGCGTGCGCCAGCCCCAGGCGGTCTGCTGGAACAGATTGGCCAGGTCGTGGGTACGGCTGACGATGTCCAGACCCGCCCCGGCCAGCCCGGCCATCGTCTCCATGTCCAGCCCTGCGCAGAAGCCGCGTCCCTCGCCCGACAGCACCACGGCCCGCAGGCCCGGCTGGGCCGCCAGCTTCGCGGGCGCCTCGCCCAAGGCCTCCAGCATCGGCATGTCCAGCGCATTCAGCTTGTCAGGGCGGCTCAGGCGGACGTCTGCGACGCCGTCCCGGAACTCGATGCTCAGGCGCTTGGTCATGGCTCTCCCCTCGGACAGGATCCCGGTGTTACCCGGCTTCCCGCGCGTAAGGGAAGGCGTGCGAGGAGGGGGCTGTCCGCGCGGTCAGGCCTTCTTGCGCCGCATCAGGGTGGGGCCATCGGTCGCCGGCTCTGCTGGCGGCGTCTCGCCCGCCGAAGCCCGTGCCAGTCGCAGGAAGCCGTTCAGGTCGATGACCTCCGCGCGATCTTCCGGATCGATCCCGGCGCGTTCGCACAGCTCGGCCCCGCCCAACTGCTTCAGGCTCGACCGCAGCATCTTGCGCCGCTGCCCGAACGCCGCGGCGGTCACCCGCTCCAGATGCTTCAGCATCTGCGCCGACGGCCGCTCGGCCTTCGGGACCAGATGCACGACGGCCGAGGCCACCTTGGGCGGCGGCGTGAAGGCGGCGGCCGGCAGGTGCATCATCAGCTTGGCCTCGCACACCGCCTGCGAAATCACCGCCAGCCGGCCGTAGGCGTCATCGCCCGGCCGGGCCACGACCCGCTCGGCGACTTCCTTCTGGAACATCAGCGTCAGGCTGTGCGGCAGCCACGGCCCGGTCAGCCATTTGATCAGCAGCGCCGTTCCGACATTGTACGGCAGGTTGGACACCAGATGGGTGGGGCCCTCGGTCAGTTCAGCCTCGCGCACTTTCAGCGCATCGGCCTCCACGATCGTCAGCCGGCCCGAGCCGTCGTCCAGCTCCGTGAGCAGGGGGATGAACCGCGGATCCTTCTCGACCAGCACCACCTTGCCGGCATCGCTCTCCAGCAGCGCCCGTGTCAGCCCGCCGGGGCCGGGACCAACCTCTATCACTGCACGTCCCTCGAACGGGCCGGCGAAGCGGACGATCTTCCGGGTCACGTTCAGGTCCAGCAGGAAATGCTGGCCGAAGCTCTTCTTCGCCGCCAGGCCGTGGGCGTCGAGATGTTCGCGAAGGGTCAGGTCGGAGGTCACTGGCGGCTTCTAGCGCGCCGCTCGCGCCGCCGCCATCTGTCCCGCAAGCCGGATGGCCGCGATCAGGCTGTCCGGTCGCGCCATACCCTTGCCGGCGATGTCGAAGCCGGTGCCGTGATCGGGCGAGGTGCGGACGATCGGCAGGCCCAGCGTGGCGTTCACCCCGCCCCAGAAGTCCAGCGTCTTCACCGGGATCAGGGCCTGATCGTGGTACAGGCAGATGGCCGCATCGTAGGTCGCGCGGGCCTCGTCGTGGAACATCGTGTCGGCGGGGAGGGGATCGGTGATCCGGATGCCTTCGCCGCGCAGCCGGGCGACAGCGGGGCCCAGCACCTCGATCTCCTCAAGCCCGATGGAGCCACTTTCGCCGGCATGGGGGTTCAACCCTGCCAAGGCGAGGCGCGGCTGGGCGATGCCGAAGTCGCGCCTCATCGCCTCGTGCACCACACGCGCCGTCCGCGTGACCCGCTCCTCGGTGACGAGTTGCGGCACCTCAGCCAGAGGCGAGTGAATCGTGACCAGACAGGCCCGCAGATCGCGCGCGGTCAGCATCATTACCGGTCCGCGGGTATCGGCGAACTGAATATCGGCTGTCAGTTCGGCGATGAACTCGGTGTGTCCCGAGAAGCGGAAACCCGCGGCGTAGAGCGGGGCCTTGGCGATCGGGGCGGTGACCACGCCCGACGCATCTCCCGCCACGGCGAGGCTGACCGCCTGTTCGATCCAATCGGCCACGACGCCGGCGTTCCGGAGCGAGGGCGTGCCGGCGGTGACGGCGTCCGGCAGTGGATGGTCGAGGACCGGAATGGCCCGTGCGAAGACCTCGGCCGCCATGTCGATAGACGGGATCGCCTGCACCGGCTGGCCCTGCCTGCGCATCAGCGCAGCGTCGCCGACGACGGCGAATACGGGCCATTCCGCCTTCAGGGCGGACCAGGCCGCAGCGATGATCTCCGGTCCCACGCCCGCCGGTTCGCCCATGGACAGGGCCAGCGGGGCAGGGACGGGCATCACTTCATCTCGATCAGGGCGTCCTCGCGCAGGTCGCGCATGTAGCGACGGCCCAGGTTGGCGAGGTTCTGGCGGAACAGCTGGCCTTCGATCTGACGGGCGTCAGGCGCTTCCGAGCCGCCGACGCGGCGTCCGCAGACCGCCAGCAGATGCAGGCCAAGCGGCGTGCGGACGGGCGAACTGATCGAGCCGATCTCGGCCGAGCGCGCGACCTGCTGGAACTGCGGCGCCAGGTTCTGGACGTCGGACTCGCCGAGGTCGGCGCCGAGGAGGCCGGCTTCCGAAGTCGCGCGGGCCTGAAGGTTGTCGCAAGTCAGCTGCGGGCGGATCGCCTCGAGGCGTTGGGTCGCGGCCGCCACTTCGGCGTCCGTCGCCGTCTCCGGCACCTCGATCATCACCTGCTTCATCGACACGAGGTTGGCCGACGATCCGTCACGCTTGTCACGCATGTAGACGATGTAGACGCCGCCCTGAACGGGGATCGGACGCGAAAGCTGGCCGACCTCCAGCTGGTCGAGCGCCTGCTGAAGCGCGGGCTGGATGCTGCCTTCGACGACCCAGCCGGCATCGCCGCCACGGACCGCCGACGGCGCCGACGAGAACTGCTGCGCCACGTTCTGGAACGGCGCGCCCTGAACCATCTGGGCGACAAGCTGGTTGGCGCCGTTGAGAGCTGCCTGCTGGCCGCCGACGCGGCTGGCGTCGATGTAGATCTCGCCGATCAGATACTGCTTCTTCGTCGCGGCTTCCGACGCCTGACGAAGGGCTGCGTCGACGGCCGAGCGCGTGACCCGGGCGCGGCTCTGGAAGCGCCCGCCGACCAGCTGGCTCCAGCCGATCGAGGTGCGAAGCTGTTCGCGGAACGTCGCCGGGCGAATGCCGCCCTGGGCGAGGAAGGCGAGATAGTTCTCTGCCGTGGTGCCGACCTCCCGCGCCATCTGGGCGATTTCCTGGTCGAGCTCCTCGTCGGTCACCTTCAGCTCGGTGAAGCGCGCCATCTCCTGATTCTGGAGACGCTCGTCGATCAGGGCGTTCAGGGCCTGTTGCTGGATCGCGGGAAGGTTTTCGGCCGTCGGCTGAACCTGCGTCATGGCGATCAGCAGCAGCATGCGCTGACGCAGGTCGAACCCGGTGATGACGCTGTCATTGACCGTAGCCAGGATTCCGTCGGCCATCTGGAACTCGGGCGCCTGGACCGGGGCTGCGACCGGAGCTTCTTCAGAGGCGGGATTCAGCGTTCCGGCAGCGGCCGGCTGTTGGCCCGGAGCCGTCTGGGCCACGGCCGAACCAGCCACGAGGGCGGCCATGGCCACACCGGTCAAGTAACGTTGAAAACGCATGTCAGTCCTGATTCCTCAAGCGGCGCGATCTGGTCAGACCCGGCCGCGCAGTTCCCCCCGCGCAGGTCGAGTCGCGCGTCAGAAACGCCTGTCGCCCTGTCCATACCCTGTACCGCCGAAAGTGGCGAGGTTTAGGCGCACATAGATGCCTTCCGATGGTCCGCTGGGCCGCACGACCGTGTTGTCGCGGCGCCACCCGATCTCGAAGCGGAAACAGTCGTCATCAAACAGCAGCCCCACCTCGGAGCGCGTGATCAGGTCGCGTTCGAAGTCCATGACGCCCGAGCCGGCCACGCCCCAGTTGCCCACCAGGAACTGCTGCCCCGACAACTGCATGAACTCGTAGTTCCGGTTGTTCGGCCCTGCCAGAGGGTTCGAGCGGTCGACGACATAGCTCATCGTCGCCGCATTCCGACGGCCCCATCGACCGTCTACGGCGACTTCGCCACGGCGCACATCGCCCGATGAATCGATCGTCGCGTGCCCCCAACCCCGAATCCGTTCCGACGGGGAGAAAGAGGCCTGAACCACCCAGTCCGAGGCATCGGAAGCCAGACCCGTAGGGTCGTAGAGCTGCGTTGGCGCGTCAGGAATGGGGATCAGGTAGGCATCCTCGTCGGAGTCGCGCAGGCTGCGGCCGACGAACAGGCTCGCCTGACGACCTTCGTCCCAACGCAAGGTCGCCCGTGCGCCGGCGGTGATGCGCAAGCCGCCTTCGAGCAGATCGTATCCGGGGAAGCGGTCGATGCGGAACAGTGAGCTTTCGTCGAGTTCCAGCGTCTGGCTGTCCTCGTTCGGAATCCGGACGTCGAGGTCGGGATCCGTCGAGATCGAGAGTTGCGCCATGGGTTCGAGGATCAGGTCGGCGCCGCCGTTGATCCGACGGATCAGCGGGTAGCTGACATCGATACCGGCCGTCGCGCGGGTTCGGCTGATAGCGTCATCCTCGAGTCCCATGGCGGGAGGCAGGTCGCCGACGGAGTAGAAGTCGGCGCGCAGATCGACGAAGGGCTCCCAGCGGATGCCCATCGGAGCGATCATGGCTCGGCGCCATTCCGCCTGGGTGGAGACCCGCCGGCTGTCGACGCCGGGCAGGCCGAGGGTCGACCCGGGAGGCACCACGACCGGGCGAAGGACCGGGCTGCCCAGGTAGTCGTCGCGATAGAGCGCGGCGGCAGAGCCCCGAAGACGCAGACGTCCGCCCATAACCGGGCCATCGGGCTCCCAGCGGGCTTCGATCAGAGGGGCGACGAACGGGAGTTCGCCGTCATTCTCGAAGATGTTCAGCGCCGGCGTAACCGTGCTGAACTCTCTGATCCGCAGGCTCTGCATGGTGAAGGCCGCGACCGAGACATAGGATCGCGCCGTCTGGCGTTCCGCATAGATCTGACTGATCAGACGGCGTTGATCGCCGTAGTACAGACCGTTGTCCTGATACGGGTTCATGACGTCGTATCGGTCGAACAGCGTCTTGTCGGAGGTTCGTTCGGCAGTGAAGCCCCAGCGCCACGGGCCCTCGGGATCGAAGCGGCCATGCCCCAGGAAATAGCTGCGATTGGTGCGGTCGCCGAATTTGACGTTCTCGTCGACCGTGCCGTCGCCGTTGTTGTCGAAATTGCCGAAGTTCCGCTCGTAGGTATAGCCGCCGCGCAGCACGACCGTGCCGTCCGAGAAGCGCCGCCGCCATTGCAGGTTCAGGAACGGAGCGACATCGGTGTTGATCTGCGGACTGATCAGCCAATCTTCCGACGGCGAGATCACCTGCAGGTAAGGGACTTCCAGACTGAACCCACGACCTTCGTCATAGCTGGGGCGCGGGACCAGGAAGCCGCTCGCCCGTTCGACAGTCGGATCGGGATGCGCGAAGAACGGCAGGTAAAGGACCGGGAACCCGCCGACCTTGAACACGGCGTTCCGGTACAGAACCGCTCGCAGTTCCTCATCCTGCACGACCTTCTCGGCCTGGATGGAGATGCTGGGCGTCTTCGGATTGCCCTCGTCATCGCAGATGGGGCAGGGCGTGAAGAGCGCGTAGTTCAGCTCGTTGACGTTCTCGCTGCGTCGAACCGCTGTCGCCGCCATCAGGCTGGCGCCGTTCCGGAACCGCGTCGCGAAGTCGACCGCGACACCGGCGCGGAGATCCGAATCGAGCTCCAGCAGGCTTGCGAAGATCACATTGCCTTCGGGATCGGTGAACTCGACGTCGCGCTCGGCCGCGGCGACGCCCTGGCGCAGATCGTAGCTGACCTGGCCGGCTCTCAGTGTGGCTTCCCGGAAGCGGGCGATCACCCGCTCCGTTTCACCAGTCGCGGTGATCACGTCGCCTTCACGCGTGACGGCGTCAGATTCGATGTAGGCGCCGTCCTGCGGCAGACCGTCTGCGCCGGGAGCGGTGACAACCACTTCGGGCGTCGTCTGGGCCCACGCGGTCCCGGCTATCGCAGTCAGCGCGACTGAGGCCGCGCCGGCCAGAAGCCGGAGACGCAGGGCCGACGAAAGGGTCGCGCGGACGTCACGCTGCATTCAGTGTCACTCTGGAAAGGCGAACTACAGGGGGACGGTTCGCTTAGCCGTCCTCGGTATAGAACAGCAAGGTGAAGGCGGCGAGAGCTGTGAGCAGGGGAGGCAGCCATGCCGCCAGCCAGGGCGGAATGACCTCGGCCGAGCCGAAGGCCGACGCGGCCTGATTGACGAAGAAGAAGGCGAAGCCGAGCACCACGGCAGCGACACTCATTCGCGCCAGGTCGCCCAGACGCATGAGGCGCAGGGAAAAGGCGGCGGCGAGGATCGACATGGCCGCGAACATCAGAGGCATGGCCAGCAGTTGCTGTAGCCGCAGGCGGTAGGCGGTGCTGGAGAAGCCCGCAGCATCCACACGCGCGATCTGCGCCGGCAGGGCCCAGAACGAGGTCGCCTGCGGACGGGCGAAACGCTCGAAGGCTTCCTTGTCCGCCAGGCTGGAACGCAGGTCCAGCGTGGCATAGCGCACGGCGCGTTGGCCCAGTTGCGCGCCTACCGCGTCCACCAGCCTCCAGTGGCCCGCGCTCAACGTCGCCGACGCGGCGTCGATCCGTTCGGAGAATGTGCGAACGCCGGCTCCGTCATTCGAGTAGATGAAGAAGGTCACGCCGATGAGCCGGGCATTGGCGCGGTCCTGACGGTCGGCGCGGATCACCATCTGGCGGGTGTCGTCGCCTTCGCGAATCCAGATCGCCTCGGGTGAATCGGTGCTGATCGCCGAGTTAGTGAGACGGGCTCGCTCGCGTTGGAAAAGACCATCCGCGGCTGAAGCGGCCGGTCCAAGCGCGGCTACCGTCAGGATGCCGAACATGAAGGCCGCGCCGGCCGCCGGCAGAACGAAGCGCCATGCGGACAAGCCCGCTGCGCGCATGGCGATCAGTTCACTGCGACGGTTCAGGCTGACGAAGGCGCCGAGCGTGCCGAACAGGAAGACGAAAGGCAGCAGCTGAAGGATCACCTGAGGCGACTTCAGCAGCATCAGTCCGAGAATGCGCGCGCCGGACAGATCGACGTCGGAGCCCACGCCCCGTGAAATCTCCACGAAGTCGATCAGCATGATCAACGCCGAGATGACGCCGAGCGCGACCGCAAGAGATCGCGCCTGCGTCAGCAGCACATAGCGCTCGATTCGGCCGAGTCTGAGCCATGGAGCGGCGAGGGAGGTGCGGCGCTTCATGCCGTCCTCGCCCGACCGGGGGCGCTTCTGAACCAGGCGCGACGGCGGCGTGGTTTGAGGGCGCGGAACAGCAATCTCAGGGAAATCGCCGTCGCGGCGATCGGCAGCAGGTACTGGAGGATGTTCAGCCAGCCGTTCCACGCGCTGGCCGCGACGATCCCGTATCCGACGATCCGGACCAGCAGGAAGGCGCCTGCCGCCTTCGCGATCCGCAGGCTGTAGCCCGTGCGGCTGTAGGCCCCGCCCATGATCGCCGTGAGCGCCATGGCCATGGCGACGAGGGCGTAGAGGGGGGCTGACAATCGGGAGTGACCCTCGGCGGCCATCTCGCCGGCAGTGCCCACGCGCTCAAGGTCGCGTGGAGAGGGATTGAACAGCTGTGGGAGGTAGAGGTCGGAAGGCTTGTACCGGATCGAGTCCGTGACCTGCGCATACTGTCCCAGCGGGACGTCCTGACGGGCGAAGGACAGGTATTCCAGCACGCCGCGGCTGGAGTACCGCTGCCAGGAGCCGTTGATCAGAGTCACGACGGGCTCGCCGTCGATGCGGGAGAAACGAGCTTCCGCGGCATCCCAGGTGGTCACCTGATCTCCGTCGGGCTGGTAGATGAAGATGTTCTTCAGCAGGCCGTTCTGCTCGATCTGCTGGACATAGACCGTCAAACCTTCCGGCCCTTGGACGAAGCGGCCTTCCTCCACGAGCAGGGCGGCAAGGTCCGTGCGAACCGCGAAAGCTTCGGCGCGCGCCTGGCGCTGCGACCAAGGCTGGATGACGGTGGTGAACAGCAGAGTGACCAGCGCGCCGATGATGGCCAGCTTGATGGCCGGCCGGATCGCGGACCAGCGGGTGACGCCCGAAGCGAAAACCGCCGTCAGCTCCTGCTCGCGCTGCAGGCGGGTGAGGGCGATCAGGGCGCCGACGAACAGGCCGATGGGCAGGATCACGGCCAGCAGCTGCGGCACCGCCAGCAGGGTCAGCTTGACCATGACCCAGACGCTCTGGCCGCGCTCGACGATGATTTCCAGCTGGTCGAGGCTCTGGCTCAGGATGCCGATTCCGGCCAGCGCGGCGCACGCCCCGACGACGGGCTTGGCGATTTGCCGGAAAAGGTATCCTTGAATCAGGGTCATACGAGAAAGGAAATCGCCCGTTGCAGGCGGCGGCGAGGGAGCGCATCTAATACACACCCGATTGCGCCGGTGAAACCGCGCGTACCAATCCCTTACAAACGACCGGGGTCGCACCCCGGCGGGAGCAGTAAATGAAGATCGAGTTCGTCGCGTCAGCCGCCGCAGCGAAGGCTCTGGCCGTTCTGGTGCATGAAGGCCGTGTGCTGGCCGGTTCGGGCGGTCAGCTGGATGTCGCTTCGTCCGGTGCGCTGACCAGGGCCATGGGCGCCAGCCGCTTTACCGGCGGTTCGAACAGCACCCTGATCGTCGCTGCCCCGCATGGCGTGGACGCCAATGTGGTCGTGCTGACCGGCGCGGGCGCGTCGGACAGATTCGATGATCTGGCGCTCGAGGCCGCCGCCGGCGCCGCCTATCACGCCGTGAAGATGTCGGGCGCCAGCGTGCTGACCATCGACGCCGCGCACCTGACGGCTGATCAGGCTGCTCGCGCCGCCTTCGCCGCCCGCCTCGCCAGCTATCGCTTCCTGAAGTACCGGACCACGCTGAAGGCCGACAAGACGCCTTCGATCGAGACCATCCGCGTTGTCGCCGCCGATCCGAAATCCGCCGAGCACGCCTATGGCGCCTCGCATTCGGCTGTGGCCGAGGCCGTGGAGTTCGCCCGCGATCTCGTCGCCGAGCCGGCCAACGTCCTGTACCCGGCCGAGTACGCCAAACGCGTGAAGGGTCTGGAGAAGCTGGGCCTCGAGGTAGAGATCCTCGGCGAGAAGGAACTCGAGAAGCTGGGCTTCCGCACCCTGCTGGCCGTTGGTCAGGGCAGCGTGCGCGAGAGCCAGGTCGCCATCATGAAGTGGAACGGCGGCGCCAAGGGCGAACAGCCGATCGCCTTCGTCGGCAAGGGCGTCTGCTTCGACACCGGCGGCATCTCGATCAAGCCCGCCGAGGGCATGGAAGAGATGAAGTGGGATATGGGCGGTTCGGCCGCCGTCGTCGGCCTTATGCACGCGCTGGCCGGTCGGAAGGCCAAGGTGAACGCTGTCGGCGTCATCGGCCTGGTCGAGAACATGCCGGACGGCAACGCGACCCGCCCGGGCGACATCGTCGAATCCCTGTCGGGCCAGACGGTCGAAATCCTGAACACCGACGCCGAGGGCCGCCTCGTTCTGGCCGACTGCCTCTGGTACACCCAGGATCGCTTCAAACCGAAGTTCATGCTGGATCTGGCGACCCTGACCGGCGCGATGATCGTCTCGCTGGGTCTCGAATACGCCGGCGTCTTCTCGAACTCGGACGAGCTGGCGAACAACTTCCTCGCCGCCGGTCCGAAGGTGGGCGAGAACGCCTGGCGCATGCCGATCCCGGCCGCCTACGAGCGTCACATCGACAGCCCGATCGCCGACGTGAAGAACATGGGCAACGGCCGCGCCGGTGGTTCGATCACCGCCGCCCTGTTCCTGCAGCGCTTCACCAACGGCACGCCGTGGGCGCACATCGACATCGCGCCGACGGCGTGGGTCAAGGACAGCAAGAGCCCGACCGTGCCGGACGGCGCCGTCGGCTGGGGCGTCCGCACCCTCGACCGGATGGTCAAGGACTCCTACGAGGCCTGATGAGCACCGCGGCTGGCCCGGAGATCTGGTTCTACCACCTCGAGCGCTCAACGCTCGATCAGGTGCTTCCGGGCCTGCTGGAAAAGACGCGCGAGCGGGGCTGGCGGGCGCTGGTCCGGGCTTCGGACGCGCGTCTGCTGCATGACATCGACGAGCGGCTGTGGACCTACAGGGACGAAAGTTTCCTTGCCCACGGCCGCGCGTCTGATCCTCACGCAGAGCGTCAGCCCATACTGCTGACCGAATCGACAGAGAACCCGAACGCCGCTCAGGCGCTGTTCATCGTGGACGGCGCAGAGCTTGGCGATACGGAGAGCCTGGAACGATGCTTCATCATCTTCGACGGACGGGACGAGACCTCGCTTCAGGGGGCGCGAGCGCGCTGGAAGACGTTGAAGGACGGCGGAGCCAACCTCGCCTACTGGAAGCAGTCGCCCGAGGGGCGCTGGGAAAAGGCAGCCTGATCGCCTTGGCCGCGCTCGCGGCCTGCTCGACCCCTGCCTCCGATGCGCCCGCGCCGCGCGCGGTGGAAGAAGCCCAGATCAGCCGGCCGGTTGGCGATCGTAACCCGGCGAACCCGACCACTGACGTCTGTCGCGCCGGTGAGCTGCAATGGCTGGTCGGCAAGCCGAAGACCGATATTCCCGTGCCGGTCGATGTCGTGAATCGACGAGTGACCTGCACGACGTGCCCGGTGACCGAGGACTACTCGCCTTATCGCCTGAACATCTTCTTCAACGAACAGACCCAGATCGTCGAGCAGGTTCGCTGCGGCTGATCGCATCCAAGGAGAGACGTGCATGAAGACCCTGATTCTGAGCTTGGCCGTCGCCGGCCTTGTCGCGGCCTGCGCGCCCGTCGAGGGCGGCGATCCCGGCACGCCGCCTCCGGGCGGTGATGGCCCGTCGCAGTGCAAGGCGCCGCAGTACCAACGCTACGTCGGCCAGAACCGCAGCCAGTTGCCGACCAAGCCGGCCAATGAGACGTGGCGGGTGACCTGCACCACCTGCCCGGTGACCATGGACTACAACCCGCAGCGCCTGAACATCCTGTTCGACGAAGCCACGGGCATCATCCGCGAGGTCAAATGCGGCTGATCATTCTGATGGCCGGAACGCTGGCGATTGCCGCCTGCGCTCCGGTCGAGGCGCCCGCGCCGACGGATCGTCCGCAACCCTGCGATGCCGCGGCCGCTCGTTCCCTGATCGGCCAGAACGTGGCTGCGATCAGCTTCCCGGCGGACTCAAACGTGCGGGTCGTTTGCACCACCTGTCCGACGACGCGCGACCATCGGCCGGACCGGCTGAACGTCCGCTTCGTCGAGGCGACCGGCATCGTCGAAAGCGTCGACTGCGGCTGAGCCCTTGGCCCGCGCCGGCATCCGGGTCAGGATGCCGGCAGGGCAGGAGGGGACATCATGAAGCGCGTGGTTCTGATGGCTGGCGCGGCGCTGGCTGCTGTTGTGGCGGGGCCAGCCGCTGTGGCCGACGCGACCGCGGACAAGGCAACGCGCGACCTTATCGATCGGCCCCAGGTCTGCGGTCCGGCGGGCGATATCGAAACAGGCGCGCCGATCGCCTCCATGGTCATGGTGGACGGTTTCGGGACCGGCGGCTTCCCAATCGACACGGCGAATGCCGAGGCACAGGCCTGGTTCGACCACGGCGTGCGGCTGCGCTGGGCGTTCGAGCACTCCGAGTCTGTCCGGGCTTTCCGCAAGGCGCGACTGCTCGATCCGACCTGCGGGATGTGCGCTTGGGGCGAAGCCTGGGCCATGGGCCCAAACCTGAACGGCGGCGGCAATACGGATGAGGCGCAGAACGCCGCCCTGCGGGTGGCGCGCGAGGCCCGGCGGCTGGGGCGCGATGCGACGCCGTTGCAGAAGCAGATGATCGACGCGCTGATCCAGCGCTACTCCGGCAGCAAGGCCACGCGGTCGCGCCGTTTCGCCGAGCGGATGGACACGCTGCTGAACCGCAATCCAGACAATGTGGTGCTGGCGGCCATCACCGCTGACGCATGGATGTTAAAGGCCGACCGATGGTGGGATGACGAGGGCAAGGCGGCCGATCCCGGCATCACCCGCGCGATGGAAGTTCTGGAGCAGGCCTTGGTGTTGGCGCCGAACGACCCCGGCAATATTCACCTCTATATCCACCTGACCGAATGGTCGGATGATCCGCACAAGGCGATCCCCTACGGCGAGCGGCTGGCCGCGCTGGCGCCCGGCGCCAGCCATCTGGTGCACATGCCGTCGCACACCTTCTACCGGGTGGGCCGCTATCGCGATGCGATGATGTCCAACGTCAACGCCGTGGCGCTGGACCTGCGCTACGCCAGCCTCGCCAGCCCGCCGGGGGGTGTGAAGGCCATGCCGTTGCACGGCCACAACATCCATTTCGGCATGGGCGGCGCCCTGATGGCTGGCGGCTCGGAGGAGGGGCTGAAGCTGGCCGACTGGTTCCTGGCCACCTACCCGGATACGCCCGCGACCAATGTCTGGCGGCAGATCGTCACCAACAACGCCTACGCCATCTACGGCCGCTTCGGCTCGACCGCGCAGGTGGCGGCCCTGCGCGAGCCGCCCGAGACCCATCCGATGCTGCGGATCAGCTGGCGCTACGCCCGGGGGGAGGCCGCCGCCCGCGCCGGCGACGCCGCCGCCATCCGCGCCGAGGCCGAGGCGATCAAGTCCCTTCGCGAGAGCGACGCGTTCAAGGCAGGCCCGATGGCCAAGGAACGGGGCGACTTCACCGAGGTGCTGCAACGGGTGCTGGAAGGCCGTGCAGCCATGGTAGAAGGCAATGCAGGCGCTGCTGTCGCGGCCTTCACACGCGCTGCGGAGATTCAGGGGCAGCAGGAAGAGGGCGGCGACCCGCCCGCCCTGTGGTTCCCGACACGGCGAAGTCTTGCTGCCGCCCTGCTGATGAGCGGCGATGCGGCGGCGGCCAGGGACAAGATCGACGAGTTGCTCGAGGACTGGCCGAGCGATCCCTACAGCTACTTCGTTCTGGCCGAGGTCGAGGCGGTGTTGGGCAATGCGTCTGCGGCCGAGGCCGCCCGTCACAACGCCGCCGTCGAGTGGATCGGCGGCGCGATGGACCTGAAGCTGGCCTGACGGCAGGACGGATCGACCTAGCCCTTGGCCTCGCGAATGGCGCGGTCGATGTCGGACGGCTGAATGCTGGGGCTGGCCTTGCCGTTGATGAAGAAGGTCGGCGTGCCGGACAGGCTGAGGGCGGCTGCGGCGGTGTGGATGTCGCTGAGGTGGCGGGCGACGTCGGCGCTGGCCATGGCTTCCTGCGCTTGCGGCAGGGAGACGCCGTTCTCGGTCAGGATGCGGGCGATCGCGGCCTCATCCAGCGCCGGTTCGGCCATCATGGCGCGGAAGACCGGCAGGTATTTGCCCTGACGGTGGGCAGCCTGGGCGGCGCGGGCGGCCATGTGCGAAGCATCCTCGCCCGGGCGGTCGAGGATCGGCCAGTCCTTGAAGACGAAGCGCACGTCGGGGTGCGCCTGCATCAGGCGCAGGACTTCCGGCGCGGTCGCCTTGCAGCCGGGGCAGCGGAAATCGAAGAACTCGATAACCGTGACCTTGGCGTCGGCCGGCCCGAACGCCGGATCGCGGGCATCGACCGCAAGCAACTGCGGGTTGGCTGCCGCGCGCTGGTTCACAGCCGCTGTACGGTCGTTGTCCGCCTTGACCTGCAGCGCCGCGCTCATCTCCTGCAGCATCTCGGGATGCTCGAGCAGATATCGGCGAATCTGGGCATCGGACGCGCCGCCGGTGAACCACGGGACGACCGAGACAACGAGCGCGACCGCGGCAGCGGCCAGCGCAGCCTGGGCGACGCGCGGGCCTTCGAGGATGCCTTTGGCGCGCGCGGGTTCGGAGCCGGTTTCGGGCGTTTCGGTCATACGGGTCTCGATACGGAAGTCAGCTGGAAGCGGGGGCGGCGATGACCGGGCGATTGCGCTGGTTGCGGCGGTCGAGATCGTCCAGATCGTCTTGGGTGGCGCCTGACGCGAAGACGATGTCCATCGCGCGGGTCCACTCGGCGGAGCCGGGTTGCAGCATGTCGCGGGCTCGCAAGGCGAACTGTGTAGCCTGCTGGCGTGCGCCCAAGGCGAAATACATCTCGGCCGAGGCCAGACGCGCTTCGCCTTCCATACCCTTGCTGGCGTAGGCCTGGCTCAACAGACGCCAGCCCATGCTGTTCTCGCGCTCCAGCGCCGTGGCGCGCTTGAGCTGGTCGATGGCCTGATCCAGCCGGGCCGGTTCCTGCGTCTCGATGAGCGCGTGGGCCAGGTTGATGCGCAGCAACGGCGCCATCGGCAGGATTTCGACCGAGCGCTGGTGCGCCGCGATAGCGTCGCCGGGGCGGCCTTCCTCGAACAGGATCTGGCCCTTGAGCTCCCAGAAATACGGGTTCTCGGGCTGCTCGCCGAGAAGTTCATCGACCGCGGCCAGCGCGCGATCTGTCTGGCCGTCACGGTACCAGGCGATGGCGCGGGCATAGCGGCCGGGGAGGGAGACATCGGTCTCCGGATAGGTGCGCAGCGTCGTGTTCGGCGCGTCGAGGAAGGCGTGGATCTTGGCGCGTATCAGCGCGTGCTGGGCCATCCGCTCGGGGCTGTCGGTCTTGCCATAGTTGGATTGCTCGCTGACCAGCCGGCGAATGTTCTCTATCCGGGCCGAGGATAGCGGGTGGCTGCGGAAATACGGGTAGCGCCGGGCGTCCGAAAAGACCTCCTGCGAGCGGAAATTCTCGAAGAAGGTCAGCAGGCCCCGGCCGGACTCGCCTGCCCGTTCCAAGGCGCGAGCGCCCGTGCTGTCAGCCTCGCCTTCCTGGTGGGTCATGTAGCGCAGGGCGCTGAGCGTGCCGAAGTACTGGCTGTTGCCCAGCAGGACAGCGCCGGCATCGGGCGCGCCGGCGGCGATGGCCAGAGCGCCCAGCGCCATGGTCATCAGCATCGGCTGCATGCCAGCGTTCTGGGCGCCATCACGCAGGGTGTGGCGGTTCTTGATGTGGGCGCCTTCGTGCGCGATCACGCCCAGCAGTTCGTTCGGATTGCGCGTGCGCAGGATCAGGCCGGTGTTCAGACCCATGATCCGGCCGCGGGTCGCGAAGGCGTTCAGATCCGCCTCGTTTATCAGCAGGATCTCGACCTCGTCAGGATCCAGCCCCATGGCCGTAAAGACCGGAGCCGACCATTCGTGAATGATCGTCTCGATCTCGGTGTCGCGGACAGCGCTCTGGGCGGAGGCGGGCGAGGCGGCCGTCAGCGCGAGGCTGACGGCGCTGATGGCCCCCGCAATACGGACGGCGTTTCGAGACAGCCAGTTCAAGACGAACTCCTCAACCCCGGACGCCCCCGTCCTTGCCGATCCTCACAATCTAATCGCGGCCTTTCAGCGGCGCCACCATCCACGCTTGGGCTTTTCGGGCGGTGCGACGATCTGGTTCGGATCCTCGGCGATCATCGCGGCGACGTCGATCTCCGGCTCGGGAGCCGGGACGGCTTCCACGACCGGAGCCGGTTTCGGCTCCGGAGCGGGGGCGGCAGCGGCTTCGCGTTCGACAACGGCCTCAGCCGGAGTTACGTCGAGAAGCGCCGCTTCGCCGTCTGCCTCAGCCTCGTTCGACTCGACCGTCGAGACCGGAGCCTCGTCCGACGCTGTCGTGGCCGAGGCGGACGCCTTGCGACGCACGCGGCGACGCTTGGGCTCCTCGATCACGACCGGAGCCGCTTCGACTTCATCCTCGACCATCACGGCCATCGGCGTGTCGGGCGAGCCGTCCGGCGGCATGCCTTCGTTGGTGGCGCGGGTTTCGACCTTGACCTCGTGGGTCAGGCCGGCGTCCGAACCGCGATCCCGGCCACGGCCACGTCCGCGACGACGGCGCGAACGGCCGCCGCGCTCACCGCCAAGTTCGCCCTCGGGACGTTCACCGACGACCTCGTCGACATCGCTGTCCGAGGTGGCCGCAGAGGCTTCGGTGCGCGGGGCGCGTTCCGGATTGATCGGGTCGAACCAGACGTACGGATCGTCCAGCGACGGCGTGCGGCCGCGAACCCAGAAGAAGGCGTCACGATCGCCACCGTCCTCACGGACCCGGCGTCCGCCACGACGTCCGCGGCGGCGGCGGCGGCCGCCCTCGCCATCGTCCTCGTCATCCGAAGCGGCCTCGACCGGGCTTTCCTCGTCGCGACGACCGCCGCGGCGACGGCGGCGGCCACGTCCGCGGCCTTCGCTGTCGTGACGTTCCGAGCGCTCGCGGCCCTCGTCGTCGTCCGAATCCTCGCGGTCGAGATCTTCGGCGTCCTCGTCGTCGAAGATTTCCTCGTCGTCCTCTTCCTCATCGGCGAAGGCGCTGTCGTCGAAATCGTCGTCGAGGTCGATGAATGGCTCGGCGCCTTCCGGCGGGGTGAAGTCCTCGTTGGTCTCGGTGCGCTCGATGGTGCTTTCGCCCTGGCCGAGGGTGTCGTCGATCAGGATGACGACGTTCAGGCCGCGCTGGATCAGCAGGCTCTGCAGATAGTCGCGCTTGTGGTTCAGGATGTAGAGGGCGACCGCGGTGCAGACGCGCAGGTTCACCGAACCCGCGCCGTTTTTGCCGGCCTCGACGTCGACGGCGCGCAGGGTGACCAGCGCGGCGCTCTCGGCCGAGCGGACGCGGCCCGCACCCTGGCAGTGCGGGCAGACCTCGGTCGCGCCCTCGATCACGCCGAGGCGGCGGCGCTGACGGCTGATCTCCATCAGGCCGAAGCCCGAGATGCGGCCCATCTGGATGCGGGCGCGGTCCTTGGCCAGCGCGTCCTTCAGCGCCTTCTCGACGGCGCGGTTGTTCTTCGACTCCTCCATGTCGATGAAGTCGATGACGATCAGGCCGGCGAGGTCGCGCAGGCGCAGCTGGCGGGCGGCCTCGACGGCCGCTTCCATGTTCGTCTTGAAGGCCGTGGCCTCGACGTTCCGTTCCTTGGTGGCGCGGCCCGAGTTGACGTCGATGGCGACCAGCGCCTCGGTCTGGTTGATCACCAGGTAGCCGCCCGACTTCAGGGCGACGGTCGGCTGGTGGATCTGGCTGAGGGTTTCCTCGATGCCGTTCGATGCGAACAGCGGACGGGCGCCCTGGTACAGGTGAACCTTCTTCGACTGCGAGGGCATCAGCACCCGCATGAAGTCGCGCGCTTCCTTGAAGCCCTGCACGCCCTCGACCTGGATGCCGTCGAAGTCCTTGTCGAACATGTCGCGGACGGCGCGACGGACGAGGTTCTCCTCCTCATAGATCATCGCCGGCGCGTTGGAGCGCAGGGTGGTCTCGCGGATCGTTTCCCACAGGCGCAGCAGATACTCGTAGTCGCGCTTGATCTCGGCCTTGGTGCGCTTGGCGCCCGCGGTGCGGATGATCAGGCCCATGCCCTGCGGCACGGCCAGTGAGGCCGCGGCGGCCTTCAGGCGCTTGCGGTCCGTGGCCTGGGTGATCTTGCGGCTGATGCCGCCGCCCTTGCCGGTGTTCGGCATCAGGACGCAGTAGCGGCCGGCCAGCGACAGCCAGGTGGTCAGGGCCGCGCCCTTGCCGCCGCGCTCGTCCTTGACGACCTGAACCAGCAGGATCTGGCGACGCTTGATGACGTCCTGGATCTTGTAGCGGCGCATCAGGCGACGCTTCAGGCGCTCCTCGTCGGCGAGGCCGCCCTCGTGATCGCCGTCGTCGCTCTCACGGCCCAGATCATCGTGATCGTCGTCGTCCGAGTGCGCTTCCGCCATGATGGCTTCGCGGTCGGCGACCGGGATCTGGTAGTAGTCCGGGTGGATCTCGTTGAAGGCGAGGAAGCCGTGACGGTTGCCGCCGTACTCGACGAAGGCCGCCTGCAGGCTGGGCTCTACGCGGGTGACCTTGGCGAGATAGATGTTTCCGCGAAGCTGGCGCTTCGCGCGGGATTCAAAGTCGAATTCCTCGACCTGACGGCCCTCGACGATGGCGACGCGGGTTTCTTCCGCGTGCGCCGCATCGATCAACATGGTCTTTGACATCAAAAGTCTCTCTCTGGCGCGCTCTGGCCGGGCCGGTCAGCGCAAGGCTGACGGGCGGGGCGGCTCGCCGTAAAATGTGGAGGGGGGCGTCAGGCGCGATCCCGCCGTCGCGACGAGCTGCGTCGCGATCGTTCGGCGTCCATGCGGACGACAGGGAAAGGCCGGGGGTCACGCCCATTCGGTTCAGTCGGTCTCTGGGCCAGCCCGCGCCTCAGAAGGCGGCGTCACGGGCCCGTCTCTTCGAATCGTCAGCCCTTCGGCCGGCCGATCCTCGGATCAGTGAAAGCAGCGCCGCGAGGAGTGCGCGTCCCGGTTCCCGGCAAGCGGGAGGGCGCGATCGTTTCGCGAGCGCAACAAACATAGCTGTCGCGTTCGTGAATTAAAAGCCGCAACGGCCTTAACCCGTTGTCGACCACATTCGGCCATGGTGCGCCCAACCATAAGGTGGGTGTTCCGTCAGAATGAGCGGATTTGTGCGTAACCGACTGTCGCATTGGGGCATTCGCGAGTGGGCGATGACGGCCGTGGCCTTTGTCGTCTTCTGCGTGGCCGTGCTGGCGGCCGGTAGAGGGCTGGCCTCCGGCGCCATGGGCGAGGTGATGCGGGTCCGTTTCGGCGGCGATGCCGAGCGCACGCGGGTGGTGGTCGATCTGGACCGGACCTCGCGCGGGCAGGTGATCCGGTCGGGCGACGATGGCCGCGTGGTGCTGGCCCTGTCGGGCGTGCAGCCGCCGCGCGGCATGTCGGGGCAGGGGCTTGGCCTGGTCCGCGGCTACCGCGTCGCCGGTTCGGGCGCAGCCGCCCGGGTTGAACTGGACCTCGCCTCCAGCGCCGAGATCGAACGCCGCTTCATCCTGCCGCCCGGCGATGGCGTGACCCACTACCGCTATGTCGTGGACCTGAAGGCCACCGGCCGTGCCCCGACTGCATCCCGCCCTGCCAACCGCGCCGCACCGCCGCGCCCGGCCGAGCGTCCGCTGGTGGTGATCGACGCCGGCCACGGCGGCCGCGACCCCGGCGCCCGCGGCGCCCACGTCAACGAGAGCGAGATCACCCTGGCCGCGGCTTTGGCGCTGAAGCAGGAGCTGGAGCGCTCGGGCCGCTATCGCGTGCGTCTGGTCCGCGACAGCAACACCTATGTCGACCTGTACCGCCGCGTAGCCATCGCCCGTCAGGCCGGAGCCGACCTGTTCATCTCCCTGCACGCTGACGCCGGATCGGACCCGGCCACGCGCGGCGCCTCGGTCTACACCCTGTCGGAACAGGGCGCGGGCCGGGCGGTGCGCGAGTTCACGCGCGGCGAAAACTGGCACCGCAACCTGAACCTGCCGGGCCGCGACCCGTCGGTGGATCGCATCCTGCTGGACATGACCCAGCGCGCGACCCAGAACCGCTCGGCGGTGCTGGCCCGCACCCTGCTGACCGAGCTTGAGGGCTCGAACCATCCGATGCTGCGCCGCAGCCACCGCGACGCCGGCCTGGCCGTGCTGCTGGCCCCCGATGTGCCGGCGGTGCTGCTGGAGATGGGCTTCATCACCAATCCCGAGGACGAGCGCCTGCTCAACGATCCGCGCCAGCGCCGCCGCTTGATGCGCGCCGTCGCCGAGGGCATCGACCGCTATTTCCAGGCGCCGAACGGCGTGGTGCAGATGGCGGATGCGAACGGGGCCGGGCAGCCGTAGGCGATCACCTCCAGAGGCCTGTCAAACTGGCGGGGCGCGGTCGCGGCGGCTCCTCGATCCAGTCCTCGGTGACGATCACGCCCGGCGGCGGCTCCACGCCCTTTGCGATCAGGGACAGGGCGCCTCTCGCGAACTCGGCGGGGCCGGCTCCCCGTTTTCCTTCGGCGTACACAAGTCTCCAGGTTTCGGCGTGGACGTCCTGTTTCCACGCCTGAAACAGGAGATGGGCCACGACCCATTCCGCCTGCTCGGACGTGATGTACTCCGCCGGGGGCGGCGGGGGCGGGCGGCGAAGTCTGGGCAGGGTCATCAGGCTCTCTCTCCCTCGGGATGCCGAAATCATGCGGTCTCGCCCCGCCGCGACAACGCGGCAGGTCGGGAAGGCGGCGGAGCGTCCGGGCCTCGCCCGGAGCAGATGGAAAATACCGTTTCGACGAAGCTGGACGCCCCGCGTGAGGATTATCCGGGAGCTTGCGTCAGGTGGCGCTCTTAACGCCTTACCGCAGCGCCTCCGGCGGGCGGGACCTGCTTGCGACAGGC
>NZ_BAAAGA010000007.1:25008-54251 GCF_039523815.1 Brevundimonas kwangchunensis
CGCCAGATCACGCAAGGCCTCTGCGCCTCCCCGTGCGACGGGATGGGCAAGAGTATGGGGCGGGGCCTTGGTCAGGACGCTTCGTAACGCTACTTTTTTGAGAAGGTGAGGGATTTCAGCGGGTTGGGGCGCGGGGGATGGCTGACAATCGGAAAATAGTCAGCGGTGTTCGGACCCCTCCGTCCCTGCGCGCGAGCGCGCCGGGCCACCTCCCCACCCTCGGTGGGGAGGTGAGAGCATCGATGCTCACCTCTCCAGCGAAGCTGGGGAGGGGGACCATGCGGAGCATGGTGGAGGGGTATGCGCGGCGGAGACGATCAGTTGGTGATCATGGCCGTCAGGTAATCCCGATTGAGCTTGCCAGGGGCCTCGAGAGTCAGGGCTTCCAGCGCGCCTTGGGAGTTCACATACCGGGTCAGGTAGGATTTCAGCATGTCATCGAAGATGCGTTGAATTTCCTGCTGAAACTCCTTCGACTTGTCCAACCAGATCAACCGCACCTCTTCAGGCAGGCTGTCGAATTGGCTTGAGGGGTCTGTTGTGGAAACCAACTGCCGGAATTCCTCGGGCAACTGGGCCAGCTGCTTCGCGGAATCCTTGATGCTGATGCGATAGAGGGTGTCGAACAGGTATTTATCGAACAGGGCCTTGTCGGTCAGGGCCTCGATCGTGAGGCCGCTCTTCTCGGCTTCGAACACACCCTTGAACCGGCTCATGAAGTCGCTCTCGACATTGACGCAGTAGCCGTAGAAGTCGTTGACGAATTTCATCAGCCGGTTGGCAAGGGCTTGGGCGTCCACCCCGGAACCGACACTGAAGCCATTGTGGCTGAGGAAGGTCGTGCGTTGCGCGAGGGTCGCCTCCGCCGAGCTTTTCGCAGCCGTGATCCGCGGCAGGTTCTGCTCCGCGCGATATTTCTGCACGAGCTGGCGGTTGGTGTTGAACATGCCGATGACGAAGCCCGTACTGTTCATCAGGCTGCGGTATTTCTCGATCCCTTCGAGAAAGTTTTTCGCGTTTTCGGCCGCGCTCGCTGTCGCCTTGTCGAACAGGACCCCCAGCCCGGCGGCCGCAACGCCGACCGTAGCCTTGGCGGCGCCGCCGATGGTCTCCGCAGCGACTTCGGTGACGCGCCGCTTCCACTCGGACTTCTGGTCCTTGAGGATGATGTCGCCGACCTTGGTGGCGGCCTCTGCCTGCGCGGATTTCGACTTCGATTTGACGGTGATAATGACCTCGGAGGCCATCTTTCTGAACGAGCTGAGGTTATCGATCGACTGGTTGACCGACTTCGTCATGAGGTCGACCGCCTTCTTGCCGGGCTCGACAAGGCCGTCGCTGTCGGCCTGAAGCTGTTTCCATTTGTCGTCCATCTCGCCGATGAGTTTCGACATGTTGGTCTGGAAAGCCACGATCTGGATGAAGTGTCCTCTCCAGTCGGTCAGCAGGGCGGTCTTGAGGCATTCGTCCTCCTGCCATTGAACCTGCTTCCACCAGGTGTTCCAGGGCGGCGGAAGCGTCTGGGCCGTCGGTTCGGTATTGAAGACGTCCGCGAGCCGCTTTCGGGAAGCGTCGATGAAGGCGACCCATGTCGCGTCGAATCCGGCCTTGTCCGCCAGCCGGCTTCGGTCGGAGATGAGGTTGATGATCTGGACGAAGAGGTCGTCGTGGATCCGTTTGATCAGATCGACCTTGTCCTTGAGTTTGATCTTCGTCACGACGTCGAGCACGTTCGGAGCGTCGAGCGTCCCCTTGATTTCGACCAGTCGCGCTTCGAATACCGGCATGGTCAAATCCCCTGGAAGCTGATGACGCGCCATGGGCCGCCGCTGAGGCGCCCGAGGCGCCATTGGCGGTTCACTTCGGTCGAGTTGAAGCTGCGATACTCGCCGTCGAACTCGGCGGCGTGATCGATCTCGACCTGCACCCGTTCGATCTTGGGCATTCCGGGGAACTGGTGCGGGGTGATGTCGACCGGGTCATCGACCCACGCGACGCGCAGAGCCGCGACCTTGTCGAGCGCCAGGCGCCGCGACGCCACCCAATCCGGCTCACGCCGCATCTCCGGATAGGGATCGTACGGATTGTAGAAATGCCAACCGTCCTCGACGAGCACCTGCCAATCGGCGAACAGGGACAGCCAGGTCTTGTCGTCGCGGGCGTGCAGGGCGTCGAAGAGGGCTTCCATCACCTGTGCGGGCGTAGCGTCGTCAGCGACCGCCGGGATGGGCAGGGCGCGGATGTCGCTTTCGCCGGCGAAGCTGACCTCCGGATCGTCGCCGCCCAGCTCGGCGAACATGGCGATCTCGTCGTCGCCGAACATCGCCGCGATCGGCTCGACCTCGACAGAGATGACGGCGCCGGCATCGTCGTTGGGCCGGATCATGCGCATTTCGGGCAGGATGCGGCCGATGATGGAGACCGCGTCGTTCAGGCCGGGGGCGACGTTGTGGCGGTATCGCATCTGCGCGCGCCAGGCCCGGTCGAAATTGGGTGACTGCAGCGGGGTGACGACCCAGCCCTTGTTCAGGTTCCAGGCCACGAACGGCACGCCGACGTCGGTGATCCAGTTGTCGGGCGCGGACGGCGGCAGGAGCAGCAGCTTGCCGGCGAGGTGTTCGATGCCGCCGTTCACGATGGAGAGGGGGCCGGGCGGCTCGATGATGTCGGCCTTGTGCCGCTCGCAGAAGTCGGCCCAGGCGGCCTTGGCCGCGGCCGTGGCCTGTTCGACGATCTTGTCCTCTTCCTCGCGGAACCGCAGCTCCTCGGGATCGACCGTGTATGAGCGGCCGGCCAGCAGATCCCGGATCGCCTTCCAGTCCGAGGCGACGGCGCGGGAGAAGGGGCCGGGGTAGCGTTGCTCCAGGAATTTGACCCGCGCCTCGTCCGCCAGATGCTCCTTCAGGGCCATGCGGGTGTCGGCCGAGCCGCTCCAGATGCCGTCGTCGCCGACCTGACGCTCCCAGATGTACATCCGGCGCTCGATCCAGCTGGCCCAGCTGTCGGCGAAGTCGTCCTTCGCCAGTCGCTCGGGGCCGGCGTCGCCGATCAGGCGGCGGCCGTCGGGGCTGGTGTAGCTGCGCTCGGCGCGGGCCTTGCCGTCGATGTCGAGCTTTTCCCAGCCGACGCCGGGGATGCGACGGCGACGGATGGACAGCTTCACCGGCTGGCCGTCGGCGGCGCCCTTCGCCTGCCAGTCGGTCGCCTCCTGATCGCGTCCGACCTGGCGGTTGTGGGCGCCGTCCTCCGCGGTCTCGATAACTGCGACGCCGTCCACGGAGAGGATGTGGTCGCCGACCTTCAGGCCGGTATCGCGGAAGCCGCTGTCCCAGTCGATCCAGTCGACGTGGAGATAGATGACGCCGTCCATCGTCCTGATCGAGGTGCGTAGCCCGCAGCGGACAGGGCCGGCGTCGGTGGTCATCGCGGTTCGCCTTCGAGGGGAGGAAAAGCTGTGGCGTTCGCGTGTGAAGGTGTTTTCGGGTCCGGCCTCAAGTCAATGTTATTGTTGAGTAATGTTGCGGTGAAGCTCTCGAATGGCGCCGCTCGCCAATCGCCGTGCCGCGCCCTATCTTCCGTCCATGCGCCTTCGTGTCGTCGATCTTGAAACCACCGGCGGGGACCGGGCCTCGGAGATTATCGAGGTGGGGTTCGTGGATGTGGTCGAGGACGGGCAGGGCGGCTGGCGGGCGATGCCGCCGGTGTCGAAACTGTTTCGGCCGCGGGGCGAGATCTCGTTCCACGCCATGGCGGTGCATCACCTGACGCCCGCGCACTTCAGCCCGGACGACCCGCATTGCGACGAGTACGCTCTGCGCGAGATGTTCGCCGAGCGGGCGGATGTGATGGTGGCCCATGCGGCGCGGTTCGAGCGGTCGTTCATCGCGGATACGGCGGTGGGCGGGGTTCCGTGGATCTGCACCGTGCGCTCGGCCAAACAGGTCTGGCCGCAGGCGCCGGGGCATTCCAATCAGGTGCTGCGCTACTGGCGCGGGCTGGACCTCGATCCGGCGCTGGCCAATCCGGCGCACCGGGCGGGGCCGGACGCCTGGGTGACGGCCCATCTGCTGATGGATCTGCTGAAGGAGGCCACGGTCGAGCAGATGATCGGCTGGACCGCCGAGCCGCGGCGGATGGACAAGGTTCCGTTCGGCAAGCATCGCGGCCAGCCGTGGGCGTCGATCCCGGCCGATTACCTGCGATGGATGGCCGGACAGGGGGACATGGACGCCGATGTCGTGGCCGCCGCGCGACAGGAGATGGAGCGTCGCGCAGCGGCCTGAACGGTCGCACTGGCGAACCGCTGCGACGCGGGCTAAACCGGCTGAATGCCGCTAAAGCGATTTTCCGACATCAAGGGCCTGAACATCGCCGAGCGGTGGTTCGTCTGGGCCGGCGTGGCGCTGCTGGGCGGAATCACCGTCGCGGGCCTGGTCGTGACGATCTATGCGGCGTGGCTGTTCCACGACCTGCCGGACGCCTCGGAGCTGGCGGACTATCGCCCGGCGACGGCGACGCGGGTCTACGCCGGCGACGGCACCCTGATCGGGGAGTTCTCGGACGAGCGGCGGATCTATGTGCCCTACGACCAGATCCCGCTGCCGGTGATCCAGGCCTTCCTCGCCGCCGAGGACCGTAACTTCTTCGAGCACGGCGGCATCGACGTGTCGGGTCTCGGCCGGGCGATGTTCAAGAACGTCTTCAACGCAGTCTCTGGCCGGCGTCTGGAAGGCGGATCGACGATTACCCAGCAGGTGGCCAAGAACGTTCTGCTGACCAACGAATCCAGCCTGAACCGCAAGGTGAAGGAGGCGATCCTGGCCAACCGCCTGGAAGCCAGCCTGACCAAGCAGCAGATCCTCGAGCTGTATCTGAACGAGATATTCCTCGGCTATCGCTCGTATGGCGTGGCCGCGGCGGCCTACAACTATTTCGGCAAGTCGCTGGAGCAACTGACGCCGGCCGAGGCGGCCTTCCTGGCGGCCCTGCCGAAGGGGCCGAACAACTACCATCCGAAACGCCATCCGGCGGCGGCGCAGGGGCGTCGCGACTGGGTGCTGCGCGAGATGGAGGAGAACGGGTTCCTGACCGAGGCCCAGCTGCAGACCGCGCTGGCCACGCCGCTGGCGACGCAGGACGCGCCGCGCCGGGCGCAGTACGCCGACGCCGACTTCTTCGTCGAGGAGGCGCGCCGTCAGGCCATCGCCCGCTTCGACGCCGAGCGCGTGAACCGCGGCGGCTACTACATCCGCACCACGCTGGACCCGTCTCTGCAGTCGGCGGCGCGCGACGCCCTGATGCGCGGGCTCGAGAACTATGACCGCCGCCACGGCTGGCGCGGGCCCTGGGGCACGACCGACTTCGCC
Organism: Brevundimonas kwangchunensis; assembly: GCF_039523815.1. NCBI lineage: Bacteria > Pseudomonadati > Pseudomonadota > Alphaproteobacteria > Caulobacterales > Caulobacteraceae > Brevundimonas > Brevundimonas kwangchunensis. Next base: position 30,375 of record NZ_BAAAGA010000007.1, read on the forward strand.
GACGGCTGGCAGGAGCGGGCTCTGGAAGAGACCCGCCCGCCGGAGCGCCGCAGCTGGGAAGCCGCGGCCGTCGAGAGCGTGTCCGGCAACACCGTCCGCGTCCGCTCCGCACGGGACGACCGCACCGAGACCCTGCTGACCGCCGACGCCGCATGGGCCAACGCCAACCGCCAGCTGCGCCGCGGGGACCTGATCTTCGTCGAGCCGCGCAACGGCCAGTATGCGCTGAAACAAGTGCCGCAGGTGAACGGCGCTCTGGTGGCGATCGAGCCGCAGTCGGGCCGGGTGCTGGCCATGGTCGGCGGCTATTCCTACGCCTTGTCCAGCTTCAACCGGGCCACCCAGGCGAACCGCCAGCCGGGTTCGGCCTTCAAGCCGTTCGTCTATGCGGCGGCGCTGGAGGGCGACTACACTCCGGCCTCGATCGTGCTGGACGCCCCGATCAGCTTCGCCGGTGGTCCGAACGGCACGCGCTGGAGCCCGGAGAACTACAGCCGGCAGTACTATGGGCCGCAGACCCTGCGTCGCGGTCTGGAGCTGTCGCGCAACGTCATGACCGTGCGTCTGGCGCAGGACATCGGCATGACCAATGTCGTGTCGCTGGCCGAGAAGATGGGCGTGGGCACGATGCAGCCCAACCTGTCGGTGTCGCTGGGCGCGGGCGAGACGACGCCCTATCGCCTGACCGCGGCCTATGCGGCCTTCATCAACGGCGGACGGCGGATCAATCCGTACCTGATCGAGATGGTGCAGGACCGCGACGGCGAAACCATCTTCCGCGCCGACGATCGCCGCTGCCGCGAGTGTGGCCGGCCGTTCAGCGGGCAGGAGTCGCCCCGGCTGGAAGCCCGCGGCGAGCAGGTGATCGACCCGATCACCGCCTATCAGGTCAGCTCCATGCTGGAAGGCGTGGTCCAGCGCGGCACCGCCGCCAGCGCCCGCGGCCTCGGCCGCTGGGTCGGCGGCAAGACCGGTACGACCAACGAGTACCGCTCGGCCTGGTTCGTGGGCTTCTCGTCCGACATCGTGGTGGGGGTCTTCATCGGCTTCGACGACAACCGCTCGCTGGGTTCCGGCGAGGCCGGCGCCTCGACCGCCGTGCCGGTGTTCACCGAGTTCATGCAGGTCGCCCTGCGAGAGCGTCCGGCTCGTCCGTTCGTGCGTCCGCGCAATGCCATCTACCGCACCGTGAACGGCATCGAGGAAGCCTTCCGCCCCGGCACCGAGCGTCGACGCGAGGAAGAGCAGGCTCCGGTGGCTCCGGTTCCGGAAGGTCCGCAGAACTACAACGACGTCATCCGCCGCGAACAGGAGGAGGCCGCCGGCCTGCCGCCGACCGCCGCGCCGCCGCCGGTCACGACGCCGCCTCCGCCCAAGAAGGAGCCGGCCGAGGACTTGAGCGGACTCTACTGACGCTCTAGGTAACCCCTTAACGCGGCGCGCCGACCCCGGCGCGCCGTTTCCTTTCATGTCGCAGGAGTTCGCGATGAGACCGGATGTCGAGGCCATGAAGGCCGACATCGAGCAGAGCATCGCTCTGCTCAGGAGGCGTCTTTGACTGGGATGTCGCTCTAAGAAAGCTCGATGAGCTGAACGCGCGGGTCGAGGACCCGACGCTGTGGGACAATCCCGACGAGGCCCAGGCCGTCAGCCGCGATCGCTCGCGGCTGGAAGCGCAGGTCAACACCGTCAAGGAGATGGAGCAGGGTCTCGAGGACGGGATCATGCTGGCCGAGATGGCGGACGAGGAAGGCGACGAGGAGGCTCTCGAGGGCGCTCGCGCGGACCTGAAGGCCATCAAGGACCGCGCCGCGCGCGCCGAGCTGGAAGCCCTGCTGTCCGGCGAGGCCGACGGCAACGACGCCTATCTGGAAGTGAACTCCGGAGCCGGCGGCACCGAGTCCAACGACTGGGCCGGCATGCTGCTGCGCATGTACAGCCGCTGGGCCAAGGCGCACGGCTATGAGGTCGAGATCGAGGCGGAAGAAGGCGGCGAACAGGCCGGCATCAAGTCCGCCACCATCCAGGTGAAGGGCCCCAATGCCTATGGCTGGCTGAAGTCCGAATCGGGCGTGCACCGTCTGGTCCGCATCAGCCCGTACGACGCGGCGGCCAAGCGGCACACCTCGTTCGCCTCGATCGGTGTCTCGCCGGTGGTGGACGACGCCATCGAGATCGACATCAACCCGTCGGATGTGCGCACCGACACCTACCGGGCCTCGGGCGCGGGCGGTCAGCACATCAACAAGACGGATTCGGCCGTGCGTCTGACCCACGTTCCGACCAACACCGTCGTGGCCTGTCAGGCCGGCCGGTCGCAGCACCAGAACCGCGAACAGGCGTGGAAGATGCTGCGGGCGCGCCTGTACGAACTTGAGCTGCAGAAGCGCGAGGCCGCCGCCCAGGCGCTGGCCGACGCCAAGACCGACATCGGCTGGGGTCACCAGATCCGCTCGTACGTGCTTCAGCCGTACCAGATGGTGAAGGATCTGCGGACCAACGTCGAAACCTCCGACACCCAAGGGGTCCTCGACGGCGATCTGGACGACTTCATGGGGGCCGCGCTGGCCGCCCGGGTCGGCGAAACGCGTGGGTCGACGGTCGAGTAAGAGAAAAGGCCCCGGATCGCTCCGGGGCCTTTTGCTTTTCAGCGCGTGCGTCGATCAAACGACCGGCGGCTTCATGTCGATGATGTGCGGCGCCGGTTCGGGCGCCGGAGCCGGCTGCGGCGCGGCCGGGCGCGGGGCCGGGGCCGGGGCGGTCGGGGCCGGAGCCTCGCGGCGACCCTGCAGGACGCGACCCTGGAAGTAGGCGCCGATGTCGATCGACAGCTGTTCGGCGGTGATGTCGCCGTCGACGTAGGCAGTGGCGATCAGCTTGACCTGTTTGCCCGAGACGCCGCCGACGACGCGGCCGCGGACCTCGATGTAGTCGGCCGAGACATCGCCTTCGACCGCGCCGGTCTCGCCGACGATCAGGCGACCAACGCGCACGTCGCCCTTGATGGCGCCGTCGATCTGCAGATCGCCCGAGCCGCCGATGTTGCCTTCGAACTGCAGGTCCGAGGAGAGGGTCGACAGGCCGCGCTGGGCTACGGCCGGGGCGGCCGGGCGCGGAGCCGCGGCGGCGGGCGCAGGCGCGCCGCCCGGAGCCGGAAGATCCGGCAGCGGCGGAATGGACGACCCACTGTCGGAACGCGGAGCGGGGGTCGGGGCGGGGGATTTAGTCTTGTTGAACAAGTTGGTCTCCGGCTCTCATAAAGCGGGCGGGGTTTTGCGGGCGGCCGTTCACCCACACCTCGTAGTGCAGATGAACGCCGGTGGAGCGTCCGGTGGTCCCCATGGCGCCGATGCGCTGGCCAAGCGCGATCCGCTGGCCGGCTTGCACCGCCATGGAGTTCAGATGGGCGAAACGGGTCTTGAAACCGCGGCCATGGTCTATCTCGACGACGTTTCCATACCCTGAACGAACGCCGACAAAAGAGACGACGCCCGGCGCAGTGGCGAGGATCGGGGTGTTCAGGGGCGCGGCGAAGTCCTGGCCCTGATGCAGGGCCGGGCGGCCGTTGAACGGATCGAACCGCACGCCATAGCCCGAAGTAGTGCGGGCGCTGGTCGGGCGACGGAAGGGCACGCCCTCGGCGGCGTCGGCCAGGGCGCGCATGTCGGTCAGGTTGTCGGCGGCGTTGCGGATGCGCAGGGCGAAGGCCTCGTCCACGTCCAGAACGGCGCCCAGGGCGCGCGGATCACGGGCCTCGACCAGCGGACCGCCGAGGCCGGCGTCGCTCGGCGAGTACGCGGCCGGGTTCAGGCCGGCGAGACGGAAGGCCAGGCGCAGGCGCTCGGCGCGGGTCTGGGCGACCTCTTCGGCGCGGGCGATCAACCGCTCCTGATCCATGCGGATGGCGACGATGCGCTGCACCGGGTTCGACGTGTCCGGGTTCAGCGCCGGGGCAGGGGCCAGCGCGGCCTGTGCGCCCTCGACGCCCTGGAACATGCCCATGACGCGGGTCAGGGCGGCGTGGCGACGCTCGACCATCTGCGCCATCTCGTCCAGCGAACCGGTGGTGGCCGACATGCGGACGACGGCGCTGTCCAGACGGGCCTGAAGGTCGGCATTCAGGCGCTGGGCCTCGGCGCGGGCGCGCACCACGTCGCTGTCGGCATTGTTCAGATGGATCAGATCGAGGGTCAGGGCGCCGGAGGAGGCGAGGATCCAGGCGCCGGCCACGAAGGCGCCAGTCACACCGAGGATCTGTTTGACCGGCGTCAGGGCCCAAGCGCGAACCTCGTCGCCGTCCCGCAGGTAGAGGTACCGGGTCGGGAACCAGCGGCCGATCAAGGTCGGTCGGGTCTCGTTTTCCTGGTCTGCCATACTCACGCGCCCCCACGTTCGGCAGGACATGAGCCACGCGCGGGCGCCGGCGGCAAGTCTCTTCACGCTTTGTTAACCACGCTTGCGCGGTTTCAGGCGAAGACGGCCGGTATTCGCGGGCTTATTTCGCCTGAGAGGCGTAACGCAACGATGACCTCACTTGAGCACAGCGCCGCTGTTCTCGAATGATCCGGCTTCAGAGCGACTGGACAGCTTCGAGCACTTCGGCGGCGTGTCTCTTTACCGCGACCTTGCGCCATGCGCGGCGAACCACGCCCTGTTCGTCGATCAGGAAGGTGGCGCGCTCGATGCCCATATACTCGCGGCCATAGAGCTTCTTCATCACCCAGACGCCCCAGCCTTCGGTGACGTCGCCCGGCTCGTCCGAGGCGAGGACGACCTTGAGGTCGTGCTTCGCCTGGAACTTCTGCAGCTTCCTTACCGGATCGCGCGAGACGCCGATGACCGTGGTGTTGGCCGCTTCGAATTGGTCGATAAGGGCCGAGAAGTCCTGGCTTTCGGTCGTGCAGCCGGGCGTGTCGGCCTTCGGATAGAAGAAGACCACGACCTTGCGGCCCTTGAGGCCGGCGAGGGTGACGCGCTCGCCGGCGGCGGTTTCCATGTCGAACGCGGGGGCTTTGGAGCCTTCGGTGATGTCGGTCATTCGCTGATCTCCGTCATCCTCGGGCTTGACCCGAGGATCGGCCGCTGGTCGGCCAGTGCGATAGGGATGAGGCACAGTCCGTTGAACGTCCGGCCCTCGGGTCAAGCCCGAGGGTGACGGCTACTGTTAGATGGGCCGAACAAGAACGATTTTCTTTTTGCCGAACTGGACCTTGAAGGTTCCGTCGGCGACAGCGCCATCTCTGGAGAATGTCATCCGGTCATCGGTGATCTTGACGCCATTGATCCGTATCCCTCCGCCGGCGATCTGACGCCTCGCATCGGAGAGAGAAGAAACAAGGCCGGACGCAAACACGATCGCTGCCGCGGTGCGCAAAGTATGGTTCTCGGAGCCAGCCCAGTCGAACTCTACCGTGGGTAGGTCCTCTGACAGTTCACCCTTCTCGAAGGCGCTCTCGGCCGCGGCGCGCGCGGTCGCGGCGGCTTCCGCCCCGTGCAGCATGGTGGTCGCTGCGTCGGCCAGCGCTTTCTTGGCGTCGTTGATCTGCGCGCCTTCCAGAGCCTCCAGCGCGGCGATCTCGGCCATCGAGAGGTCAGTGAACAGGCGCAGGAACTTGCCCACGTCCGCGTCGTCGGCGTTCCGCCAGAACTGCCAGTAGTCGTAGGGGCTCAGGGCGTCGGCGTTCAGCCAGATGGCGCCCTGGGCCGTCTTGCCCATCTTGCCGCCCGAGGCCGTGGTCAGCAGCGGCGTGGTCAGGCCGAAGGCGGCCTTCTGGTCCACGCGGCGCACCAGATCGACGCCCGAGGTGATGTTCCCCCACTGGTCCGAGCCGCCCATCTGCAGCGTCACGTTGCGGGCGCGGTTCAGCTCCAGGAAGTCCACCGACTGCATCAGCATGTAGTTGAACTCGAGGAAGGTCATCGGCTGCTCGCGCTCGAGGCGCAGCTTGACCGAGTCGAACGCCAGCATCCGGTTGACGGTGAAGTGGGTGCCGAAGTCGCGCAGGAACTGGATGTAGCCGAACGTCGACAGCCATTCGTCATTGTCGACCATCACGGCGTCGGTCGGGCCGTCTCCGAAGGTCAGGAATTTGGCGAAGACCTGTTTGATGCCGTCGATGTTGGCCTGAATGATCTCGTCGGTGAGCTGTGGGCGCGAGGCGTCCTTGCCCGTCGGGTCGCCGACGCGGGTCGTGCCGCCGCCCATCAGGACGACCGGCTTGTGGCCCGCCTGCTGGAGGCGGCGCAGCATCATGATCTGGATCAGGCTGCCGACGTGCAGCGATGGCGCGGTCGCGTCGAAGCCGATGTAGGCCGTCACCACGCCGCTCGACGCCGCCTCGTCCAGTTCCACCGGGTGGGTGATCTGGTGGATGTAGCCGCGCTCCTGAAGGGTGCGCAGGAAGTCGGACTTGAAGTTCTGATCGCTCATGGCGGGCTCCGTTAGCAGGGAAGCCGGCGGGCGTCTCGTGAGGATTGCGCGCCGGCAGATGCGGCGCAGGGGTTCGCGGGCCGCTCGTCAGTACGAGGGGCGGTAATACAGGCCGGTGGCGGTGGCGCGGGCGAACATGAGGCGCTGGGTAGCCGCAGCGGTTGACCGGCGTCAAGGGCGGGGTATCGGTGAGGGATGCTGGTCGCCCTGAAACCGCACCCGAAGACGCCCGGTCCCGACATCGAGATCGCGGTCGAGATCCTGCGGCCGAGGGCCGAGGGGATCGACCTTCGCTTTCTGGTCACAGGCGATGTCTCGCAGATCGTCGTGCCCGAGCGCGTTCGGCCTTCGCGTGCCGACGAGTTGTGGCGGAGCACATGCTTTGAGGCCTTCATCCGAAAGGATGGCGGCGGCTACTGCGAGCTGAACCAGTCGCCCGCAGGCTACTGGGCCGCCTACGAGTTCTCCGGCTATCGGGAAGGGATGTATGCCCATCCCGGCGTCGAGGTTCGTGACTTCCGCCGGAACGTGGAAGAGGGCGCGCTGACGATCGGCGCGACCTTCGATCTGGATCGGGTGATGAGCGGCCAGTCCGTGCCGTGGCGCATCGCCCTGTCCGCCGTCATCGAGACGAAGGTCGGAGACATCTCCTATTGGGCGCTGGCCCATCCTTCGGATAAGCCGGACTTCCATCATCCCGACTCCTTCGTTCTGGAGCTTCCATGAAGTTCGGTCTCGACCGCCTGCTGTCCGAACCCGCGCTGAGCGCGCCGCTGAAGGGCCGGCGAGTGGCGCTGCTGGCGCATCCGGCGTCGGTGACGGCGGAGCTGACCCATGCGGTGGACGCGCTGGCGGCGCACCCCGACATGACCCTGACCGCCGCCTTCGGCCCGCAGCACGGGATGAAGGGCGACCTGCAGGACAACATGATGGAGAGCCCGGACTACCGGGACCCGGTCCACGGCTTCCCCGTCTTCAGCCTGTATGGCGAGGTGCGGCGGCCCAAGGACGAGTGGATGGCGACGTTCGACGTCCTGCTGGTGGACCTGCAGGACCTCGGGTGCCGGATCTACACCTATGTGACGACCCTGCTGTACGTGCTGGAAGCGGCGGCGCAGCACGGCAAGACGGTCTGGGTGCTTGACCGGCCCAACCCGGCCGGGCGGCCGGTGGAGGGGACGCTCCTGCGCGCTGGCTGGGAGAGCTTCGTCGGGGCGGGGCCGATGCCGATGCGGCACGGGCTGACCATGGGCGAGCTGGGTCTGTGGTTCATCGATCACTTCAAGCTGGACGTCGACTATCGCGTCATCGAGATGCAAGGCTGGAAGCCCGAGGAGGCACCAGGCTACGGCTGGCCGCTGGGTCAGCGCAGCTGGGTCAATCCCAGCCCGAATGCGCCGAACCTGAGCATGGCGCGGGCCTATGCCGGCACGGTGATGCTGGAGGGCGCGACCCTGTCGGAGGGGCGGGGCACGACGCGGCCGCTGGAGCTGTTCGGTGCGCCGGACATCGACGCGAAGGCGGTGATCTCGGAGATGCAGAGCTTCGGGCCGGAGTGGCTGGGCGGCTGCGTGCTGCGCGACATGTGGTTCGAGCCGACCTTCCACAAACATGTCGGCAAGCTGTGTTCGGGCGTGCAGATCCACGTCGACGATCCGATGTACGACCATCACGCCTTCAGGCCGTGGCGCGTGCAGGCGCTGGGCTTCAAGGCGATCCGGCGGCTGTATCCGGACTACGACCTGTGGCGGGACTTCCCCTACGAATACGCCTTCGGGAAGCTGCCGATCGACGTTATCAACGGCGGGCCGGACCTGCGCGAGTGGGTCGATGACCCGAACGCGACCACAGCCGATCTGGACCGCATCGCCGAAGCGGACGAGCAGGCCTGGCTGACGACGCGCGAGCCGTTCCTGATCTACCGATGAGCCTCTCCACGAACCGACTGATCGGGGTCGGATGCGGGGTGGCGACCGGGGCTCTGTGGGGCATGGTCTTCCTCGCGCCGAAGTTCGCGCCGGACGCCTCGCCCATGCTGCTGAGCGCCGGGCGATATCTGGCCTATGGCGTGCTGGCGGCGGCCCTGCTGGCGCCGCGCTGGAACAAGGTCGCGCCGCTGCTGGATGCGAAGGCGTGGCGCGGTCTGGCGTGGCTGAGCCTGGCGGGGAACATCGTCTACTACCTGTTCCTGGTGGTCAGCGTGCATTTCGCCGGCGTGGCGGCCTCGGCGCTGATCGTGGGCATGGTGCCGGTCGCCGTGGCGGTGTGGGGGCTGAAGGACCCCGATGCGCCGCCGCTGCGCAAGGTGGGGCCGCCGATCCTGTTGGCAGCAGTAGCTGTGGTCCTGATCGGCTGGGAGAGCCTGTCGCGCGAGGCGCTGAACCGCGACGTCAGTCAGGTCCTGATCGGTCTGGCGTGCGGTCTGGCCGCGCTGCTGAGCTGGTCCGCCTATGCGATCGGCAACAGCCGCTGGATGGCGCGCCTGCCGCAGGTCAGCGCGCAGGACTGGTCCCTGCTGACCGGCGTGGTGACGGGCGGCTTCGCCCTGCTGCTGGCGATCCCGGCCGTGGTCGAGGCCAATGGGCAGACGACCGACCAGTGGGCCCGGCTGGCGGCGGCCAGTATGGGGGTCGCCATCTTCGCCTCCATTGTGGGCAACGCGTTCTGGAACCAGGCCAGCCGGCTGTTGCCGCTGTCGATGCTGGGCCAGATGATCGTGTTCGAGACCCTGTTCGCCTTCGCCTACGGCTATCTGTGGGAGAGCCGCTGGCCGACGGTGATCGAGATCGTGGCCATGGCGATGATGGTGGTCAGTGTCCTGTGGTGCGTGCGCGCGCACCGGCCCGCGGCTGTGGCGGCGGCCGAAGGGGACCACTGAAACAGAAAACGCCGCCGGGCGGACCCGACGGCGTTCGATCTTTCAGCAGAAAAGAACGGATCAGGCCGGCTTCTCTTCCAGACGCTTGTCGAGGTAGGCGCCGACGCGGCGTTCGACGGCGGGCATGTGGTCCTGCCAGAAGTGGCTCGCGCCTTCCTCCAGCTCGTAGTCGATGACGATGCCCTTCTGGGTGCGCAGCTTGTTGACGACGCGCTCGACCTCGATCGGCGGAACGATGCTGTCGGCCGTGCCGTGCAGGAACAGGCCCGAGGCCGGGCAGGGGGCCAGGAAGCTGAAGTCGTACATGTTCGACGGCGGCGAGACCGAGATGAAGCCGTCCGTCTCTGGGCGTCGCATCAGCAGCTGCATGCCGATGTAGGCGCCGAACTGATAGCCGGCGACCCAGGTCTGGGTGGCGGCCGGGTTGTTTGCCTGCAGCCAGTCCAGAGCCGTCGCGGCGTCTGCCAGCTCGCCGATGCCCGAGTCGAACTCGCCCTGCGACTTGCCCACGCCCCGGCTGTTGTAGCGCAGGGTCGCGAAGCCGCGCTTGACGAACAGCTGGTACAGGGTGACCGCCACCGGGTTGTTCATGTGCCCGCCCGCCTTGGGGTGCGGGTGCAGGATCAGGGCGATCGGAGCGTTCGGACGCTTGCCCGGCGAGTAGCGGCCCTCGATGCGACCGGATGCGCCAGGCAGGATGACTTCAGGCATGGGCGGAGCGAATTCCCGTGTTCAACTGTCGTTTCGCACCTGCGTAATACTTGACCACGGGGGTAGGACTTTCTAAGTCCGCCCTGCGTGCCGACGCCTTTGCGAAGGCGCGGGTTCTAGCACAGGACCCTCGAAAAGCGCGCGATTTTTGAGGTGTGCGATGCGTCTTTCGACCAAGGGACGATACGCCGTCATGGCGATGGCCGATCTGGCGAAGAACGGGCGCGGCCAGACGGGCGAGTCCCGGGCCGTCTCGCTGGCCGAAATCGCGGCGCGTCAGGAGATCTCGCTGAGCTATCTGGAGCAGCTGTTCGCGCGCCTGCGCAAGAGCGGGCTGGTCCAGAGCGTGCGCGGTCCCGGCGGCGGCTACCGTCTGGCCAAGGCGGCCCATGAGACGGTGGTGGCCGAGATCGTGCTGGCGGTGGACGAGCCGATCCGGGCGACGCGCTGCGTGGCCCACGGCACCCCGCGTGGCTGCATGATGGGCGGCGAGCGCTGCATCACCCACAATCTCTGGGAAGACCTCGGCGCCGAGATCCACGCCTATCTGTCGGGCGTGTCGCTGGAGGACGTGGTGTTGAACCGCACGGGCGCGCGGCGCCGCACGGCGGCAGCGTCCGGCATGGAGGCCGCGGCATGAGCATCTATCTGGACTACAACGCCTCGGGTCTGGTTCGTCCTGAAGTTCAGGAAGCCATGGCCAAGGCCTTGGCTGACAACGGCAATCCGTCAGCGGTACATGCGGCCGGCCGTAGGGCGCGGGCCCGTGTCGAGACCGCCCGGGCGCAGGTGGCCGAGCTGGTCGGCGCCGATCCGACGGCGGTCATCTTCTCGTCCGGCGGCACGGAATCCAACGCCCAGGCGATCCTCAGCGCCCTTGCGGCCGGCTGCGAGCGGCTGATCGTCTGCGCGACCGAACACCCCTGCGTGGCCGAGGCCGCGATCGCGTCCGGCAAGCCGGTGGCGATGCTGCCGGTCGACGAGCACGGCGTGGTGCGACTGGACACCCTGCGCGAACTGCTGGCCAAGCCCGGCAAGGCGGTGGTGGCGATCCATCATGCGAACAATGAAAGCGGCGCGATCCAGCCGATCGAGGAGGCCGCGCGGCTGACGCGCTCGGCCGGCGGCTGGCTGCACGTCGACGCCATACAGTCGGCGGGCAAGATCCCGGTCGATATCCGCATGCTGATGGCGGACAGCCTGACCCTGTCGGCGCACAAGCTGGGCGGACCGCAGGGGGTCGGCGCCCTGGTCATGGCCGAGGGTCGCGAAGCCGTTCGTATCGTCCACGGCGCGGGGCAGGAACGGGGCCTTCGCGCGGGCACCGAGAATGTCCCGGGCATCACCGGTTTCGGCGTGTCGGCCGAATGCGCCGCGCGCGATCTGAACGCGGCGACCGCCAGCGTCCACTGGCGCGACTCGCTGGTCGACAGCTTGCCGCACGCCGCCTGGCGCGATGTGGCGCAGGCGAAGGTGAAGGCGGCGGGCGCGACGATCATCGGCGAGGGCGCGCCGCGTCTGCCCAACACCCTGTTCATGGCGGTGCCGGACTGGGAGAGCCCGCAGCAGCTGATTGCGCTGGACCTGCTGGGCCTGATGGTCTCGGCCGGCAGCGCCTGTTCGTCGGGCAAGACCAAGCCGTCGCGCGCCATTCTGGCGACCGGTCGCGTGGCTCTGGCCACCGGCGGCATCCGCATTTCCGGCGGCTGGGGGACGGTCGAGAGCGACTGGATCCGGTTCGCAGACGCATGGGTGGGCGCCTATGCCAAGTATCGCGAGCGTCTTGCCGCTCGCGCGAAGGAAGTCGCGTAAGTCATGGCCGCCGTTAAGGAAACTGTCGATGCCGTCGCCGCGCTGGAGAAGTATGCGCACGGCTTCACCTCGGACATCGAGCAGGAGTTCGCGCCCAAGGGCCTGAACGCCGACATCGTGCGCTTCATCTCGGAGAAGAAGGGCGAGCCGGAGTGGATGCTGGAATGGCGGCTGGCCGCCTATGAGCGCTGGCTTGCGATGGAGGAGCCGACCTGGGCGGCGGTGAAGTACACGCCGGTCGACTATCAGGACCTGCACTACTACGCCGCACCGAAGATCAAGGAGGGGCCTAAGTCCCTCGACGAGGTCGATCCGGAGCTGCTGGAGGTCTACCGCAAGCTCGGCATCCCGCTGAAGGAGCAGGAGGTGCTGGCCGGCGTGCAGGGCGCGCCCAAGGTGGCCGTGGACGCCGTGTTCGACAGCGTCAGCGTGGTCACGACCTTCAAGGCCGAGCTGGCCAAGGCCGGTGTGATCTTCATGCCGATCTCCGAGGCCCTGCGCGAACACCCCGATCTGGTGCGCCAGTATCTGGGCTCGGTCGTGCCGGTCTCGGACAACTATTTCGCCGCCCTGAACAGCGCGGTCTTCTCGGACGGCTCGTTCGTCTACATTCCGCCGGGCGTCCGCTGCCCGATGGAGCTGTCGACCTATTTCCGCATCAACGCCAGCCAGACCGGCCAGTTCGAGCGCACCCTGATCATCGCCGACAAGGGCAGCTACGTCTCGTATCTGGAGGGCTGCACCGCCCCGATGCGCGACGAGAACCAGCTGCACGCGGCCGTGGTCGAGATCGTGGCGCTGGACGACGCCGAGGTGAAATACTCGACGGTCCAGAACTGGTACCCCGGCGACGCCGAGGGCAAGGGCGGCATCTACAACTTCGTCACCAAGCGCGCGGACTGCCGCGGCGACCGGTCGAAGGTGTCCTGGACCCAGGTCGAGACCGGCTCGGCCGTCACCTGGAAATACCCGTCCTGCATCCTCAAGGGCGAGGAGAGCTCGGGTGAGTTCTATTCGATCGCCATCACCAACGGACATCAGCAGGCCGACACCGGCACCAAGATGATCCATCTGGGCAAGAACTCGAAGAGCCGGATCATCGCCAAGGCGGTGTCGGCGGGCAAATCGGACTCGACCTATCGCGGTCTGGTCTCGGTGCACCCGAAGGCGACCGGCGTTCGCAACTTCACCCAGTGCGACTCCTTGCTCATCGGCAAGGAGTGCGGCTCGCACACCATCCCCTACATCGAGGCCCGCAACGGCTCGGCCCAGCTGGAGCACGAGGCGACGACGACCCGCTTGAGCGACGACCAGATGTTCTATGCCCAGCAGCGGGGGCTATCGCAGGAAGAGGCCGTGGCCCTTCTGGTCAACGGCTTCGTCCGCGACGTGCTGCAGCAACTGCCGATGGAGTTCGCGGTGGAAGCCCAGAAGCTGGTGGCGATCAGCCTTGAAGGCTCAGTCGGGTAAATCAAAAAGAAAAACAATGCTGAAGATCAACAATCTGCACGTCTCCGTCGGCGACAAGCCGATCCTCAAGGGGCTGACGCTCGAAGTGCCGGCGGGCGAGGTGCACGCCGTCATGGGGCCGAACGGGGCCGGCAAGTCGACGCTGGGCTACGCCCTGTCGGGACGTCCGGGCTATGAGGCGACCAAAGGGACGGCGTCGTGGAACGGCGACGACCTGCTGGCGCTGGACCCGGCCGAGCGCGCGGCGAAGGGCGTCTTCCTGTCGTTCCAGTATCCGCTGGAGATCCCCGGCGTGCCGGCGATGACCTTTATCCGCACCGCCCTGAACGCCCAGAAGCGCGCGCGCGGCGAGGAGGAGGTCTCGGCCCCTGCCTTCCTGAAGCTGGTCCGAGCCGCGTCCGAGCGGTTGAAGATGAATTTCGAAATGCTGAAGCGGCCGCTGAACGTCGGCTTCTCGGGCGGCGAGAAGAAGCGGATGGAGATCCTGCAGATGGCGCTGCTGGAGCCGTCTCTGCTGATCCTCGACGAGACGGACTCGGGACTGGACATCGACGCCCTGCGCATCGTGTCGGAAGGCGTCAACGCCTTGCGGTCGCCGGAGCGGTCCATGCTGGTGATCACCCACTACCAGCGCCTGCTGGACTATATCAAACCGGACCGGGTGCATGTGCTGGCCGCGGGCCGCATCGTCGCCTCGGGCGGGCCGGAGCTGGCGCTGCAGCTCGAGGCCGAGGGCTACGACCGCTATGTGAGCGAGGCGGCGTGATGAGCCTGCCTGACATCCTCCCCCCAGCGGAGCGCCGGGGGAGGATCACGATGAACGCCCTGCTGCCCAAGATCGATCTGAAGGACGCGTCCAGCTTCCCGTCGCGGCGGGTCGAGGCGTGGAAGTATTCGGACCTGCGGAAGTACCTGCGCGAGGCGCCGGAGCCTTCGCCGTCGGCCGCCGTGCCCATGGTCGGGGGTGGGCCGTTCGAGGCGCTGGGCGGCGAGCCCATGGTCTTCGTCAACGGCCGGGCCGTGGGCGTGAGTACCCTGATGGCGTCGGGTGAGCAGACCCTGCGCCTGCGCTACATCTCCAAGGCGACTGGCACCGGCCACGGCACGACCGCACGCATCTCGGCGCGGGCGGGGGCGAAGCTGCTGCTGCTGGAGACGCATGAAGGCTCGGGCTCGGCCTATGTCTCCCATAACACGCTGGAGCTGGACGTCGCCCACGACGCCGAGGTGACGCGCATCGTACTGGTCGATGAGCCCGAGGACGCGATCTCGATCAGCCAGGCCCAGGTGCGGGTCGAGGCCGGCGGTCGCTATCGCCAGACCATCGTCGCCACCGGCGCCAAGCTGCAGCGGCTGGAGACGCAGGTCCTGCATTTCGCCCAAGGCGCCGACGTGCGTCTGGACGGCCTCTATGCCCTGTCGGGCGGCCGGCAGGCGGATCTGACGACGGTGGTGCAGCATGTCGCCGCCGACGGTCTGACCAGCCAGCTGACCAAGGGCGTGGTGCGTGACACCGCGCGCGGCGTCTTCCAGGGCAAGATCGTGGTCGAGCGCGGCGCCGACGGCACCGACGCGCGCATGCAGCATCAGGCCCTGATCCTCGGCGAGCGCGGCGAGATCGACGCCAAGCCCGAGCTGATCATCTACGCCGACGACGTGCAGTGCGCGCACGGCAACACGGTGGGCAATCTCGACGAGAACGCCCTGTTCTACATGCAGCAGCGCGGCATTCCGGCCGACGAGGCCCGGGCGCTGCTGACCGAGGCCTTCCTGATCGAGGTGGTGGACCGCATCGAACACGAAGGCGCGAGAGAGGTGGTGCGGGAATGGCTGGGACAGCGCCTGTGATCGCCGCCCCCTCCACCGCTTCGCGATCCCCCTCCCCCGGTGGGGGAGGAACTTTTGATGTGTACGCCGCGCGGGCGCAGTTTCCGATCCTGTCGCGGTCGGTGAACGGCAAGCCGCTGGTCTATCTGGACTCGGCCGCCTCGGCGCAGAAGCCGCGGGCGGTGATCGACGCCCTGACGGCGGCGATGGAGGGCAGTTACGCCAACGTCCATCGCGGCCTGCATACCCTGGCCAATGAGACGACCGAGGCCTTCGAGGCCGCCCGCGAGAGCGTGGCGCGGTTCCTGAACGCGGAGAGCCCGAACAACATCGTCTGGACCAAGGGCGGGACCGAGGCGATCAACCTGGCGGCGGCTGGCCTCGGCCTGTCGATCCAGCCGGGCGACGAGATCATAGTCAGCCAGATGGAGCACCACTCCAACATCGTGCCGTGGCATCTGCTGCGCGAGCGGCGCGGGGCGGTGCTGAAGTGGATTCCGGTGCTGGACGACGGGTCGCTGGACATGGCGGCCTATGCCGAGCTGTTGGGGCCGAAGACGAGGATCGTCGCAGTGACCCACATGTCGAACGTGCTGGGCACCCTCAATCCGGTCGCCGAGATCACCCGCATGGCTCACTCGGTCGGCGCGAAGGTGCTGATCGACGGCTGTCAGGGTGCGGTGCACGGCGATGCGGACGTGCAGGGCATCGGCTGCGACTTCTACGCCTTCACCGGCCATAAGCTCTACGGCCCGACGGGCATCGGCGCCCTGTACGGCACGACCGAGGCGCTGGACGCCCTGCCGCCGTATCAGGGCGGGGGCGAGATGATCGAGACGGTCACCGAGGAGACGGTGACCTATGCGAAGCCGCCGCACCGGTTCGAGGCCGGCACGCCGCCGATCCTCGAGGCCATCGGCCTGGGCGCCGCGATCGACTGGCTGAGCCAGTACGACAAAGCCGCGATCACGGCGCATGAGCGGGGGGTCTACGACCACGCCCGCGCGCGTCTGGACGGCGTGAACTGGCTGAAGGTGATCGGCGAGGCGGAAGGGAAGGGCGCGATCCTGACCTTCACCGTCGAGGGCGCCCACGCCCACGACATCGCCCAGGTGATGGATCGCTATGGCGTCGCCGTGCGGGCCGGCCTGCACTGCGCCGAGCCGCTGGCGAAACGATTTGGCCTGACGTCGAGCGCGCGGGCCAGCTTCGCCCTATATAACACCACAGAGGACGCCGACGCCTTCGTCGACGCCCTGATCAAGGCCCGTGAGTTCTTCGCATGACGTCCGACGCCGCACACAAGCCCGATGAGGACGCGTTCGCCGCCGCCTGGGACGCGCCGCAGAAGGCCGCCTTGGAACAGGCCGAGATCGATCGCCTGACGGACGACATCATCGCCGCCCTGAAGTCGGTCTATGACCCCGAGATCCCGGTCGACATCTACGAGCTGGGCCTGATCTACAAGGTCGACCTGTCGGACGACCGCGATGTGGCCATCGAGATGACCCTGACAGCGCCGGGTTGCCCGGTGGCCGGCGAGATGCCGGGCTGGGTCGAGACGGCGGTCGAGAAGGTGGACGGCGTGCGGTCGGCCAAGGCCGAGCTGGTGTTCGATCCGCCGTGGGACTCGTCGAAGATGAGCGACGAGGCCAAGCTCGCCCTGAACATGTTCTGAGGACGACCCCATGAGCGAGCTTCAGACCACGACCCGTCCGCGCCGTCCCCGCCCCAAGGTGGTGACGCTCACAGACGCCGCCGCCGAGCGCGTGCGCGAGCTGGTCGCCGCCTCGGAGCGCCCGGTCGCGGGCCTGCGCGTCGGCATCAAGAACGGCGGCTGCGCGGGGCAGGAATACACCTTCGCCTTCGCCGACAGCATCGATCCGCTGGACGAGGTGGTCGAGGACAAGGGCGCGACCCTGCTGATCGAGCCGAAGGCGGTGCTGTTCCTGATCGGCACCGAGATCGACTTCGAGACGACGAAGCTGGCGGCGAAGTTCACCTTCCGCAATCCGAACGAGACGGATGCCTGTGGCTGCGGCGAGAGTGTCACCATCGTCCCCCGGACCAGCGCGGAAGACTGAAGATGATCCGGCTGGAAGGGGTGACCCGGCGCTATCGCAGCGCGGCGGGCGAGCGGACGGCGCTGGACGCCGTCGATTTGAAGATCGGCAAGGGCGAGGTGTTCGGCGTGGTCGGACGCTCGGGCGCCGGCAAGTCGACCCTGATCCGCACGATCAACCGGCTGGAGACGCCGGACGCCGGCAAGGTGTTCGTCGACGGGCAGGAGATCACCGCCCTGAACCCGGCCGAGCTGCGCGCGGCGAGGCGGCGGATCGGCATGATCTTCCAGCATTTCAACCTGCTGAACGCCAAGACCATCTTCGACAACGTCGCTTTCCCGCTGCGGCTGGAAGGTCGGCCGGACGCCGAGGTGAAGGCGCGCACGAGCGAGCTGCTGGACCGGCTGGGGCTGGCCGAGCACGCCAACAAGCATCCGGCCCAGTTGTCGGGCGGGCAGAAGCAGCGGGTGGGCATCGCCCGGGCGCTGGCCTGCGGGCCTTCGGTCCTGCTGTGCGACGAGGCGACCAGCGCGCTGGACCCCGAGACGACCGAGGACATCCTGACCCTGCTGGATCAGCTGAACCGCGAGCTGGGCCTGACCATCGTGCTGATCACCCACCAGATGGAGGTGGTGCGCCGGGTCTGCGACCGCGTGGCGGTGCTCAAAGATGGCCGGCTGGTCGAGCAGGGCGCGACGGCGGACGTCTTCCTGCATCCGCAGCACCCCGTCACCCGCGCCATGCTGGCCGAGGGGGAGGAGGCGTTTGACGCCTCAGTCGTGCCTGTCGGCGCGAAGCTGGCCAGGCTGACCTTCCGCGGCGCCTCGACCTATGAGCCCGAGCTGAGCCGCGTCGCGCGCTCGGTGGGCGTAGACTATTCCATCCTGTCGGGCCGCATCAGCCGCATCCGCGGCGAGCCCTACGGCCAGCTGGTCGTCGCCTTCACCGGCGGCGACGCCGGGGCCGCGATCGCCCAACTGACGGACCGGGGCGTCCGGGTGGAGGCCGCCTGATGTTCGATAACGTGGCCCAGAACATCGATTGGCCCGAAATCGGCCGCGCGACTGTCGACACCCTGTTGATGCTGGGCGGGTCGCTGGTGCTCACCATCATCCTCGGCGTGCCGCTGGGCGTGCTGCTGTATCTGTCGGGCAAAGGGCGGCTGGCGGCCAATCCGGTGCTGAACGCCGTGCTGTCGTTCGTCGTCAACGTCCTGCGGTCGGTGCCCTTCATCATCCTGCTGATCGTGATGCTGCCGGTGACGGTGCTTCTGGTCGGGACGTCGCTGGGCGTGGCCGGGGCCATCCCGCCGCTGGTCGTCGGCGCGGCGCCCTTCTATGCGCGTCTGGTCGAGACGGCCCTGCGCGAGGTGGACAAGGGCGTGGTCGAGGCGACGCAGGCGATGGGCGGCTCGACCTTCCAGATCGTCACCCGCGCCCTGCTGCCCGAGGCCCTGCCGGGCGTGATCGCCGGCGCGACGGTCACCGCCATCGCCTTGGTCAGCTACACCGCCATGGCTGGCGTTGTCGGCGCAGGCGGGCTGGGCGACCTCGCCGTCCGCTTCGGCTACCAGCGCTTCCAGACCGATGTCATGGTCGTCACCGTCGTCCTGCTGCTGATCCTCGTACAGGTTCTGCAAATGATCGGCGACCGCCTGGTCGCCTCCGTTTCCCACCGCTGATCGCTCCCCCGAAAGGCCCTCCCATGCTCCGTCGTTCGCTTCTTCTGTCCGCTGTCGCCCTGACCCTCGCCGCCTGTGGCGCGGGCGGCGAGAAGGCGGGCTCGACCGATGGCCCGCTGCTGGTCGGCGCCACGGCCGTGCCGCACGCCGAGATCCTCGAGCACATCAAGCCGATCCTCGCCGCCGAGGGCGTGCCGATCGAGATCAAGGTCTTCAACGACTACGTCCAGCCGAACGTGCAGGTCGCCGAGAGCCGGCTGGACGTGAACTATTTCCAGACCAAGCCCTATCTCGACGAGTTCAACGCCGCCCGTGGGACCAGCCTGGTGACCGTGGCCGGCGTCCACGTCGAGCCGCTGGGCATCTATTCGCGCAAGCACCGCTCGATCTCGGCCCTGCCGAGCGGCGCCGAGGTGATCCTGCCGAACGACGCCTCGAATACCGGACGTTCGCTGCTGCTGCTGCAGGCCGCCGGCCTGATCATCCTGCGCGACGGCCAGAACCCGCTACAGACCGTGCGCGACATCACGGCCAACCCGAAGAACCTCGTCTTCCGCGAGGTCGAGGCGGCGACCATCCCGCGTATCCTGCCGCAGGTCGACGCCGCGGTGATCAACACCAACTACGCGCTGGATGCCGGGCTGAAGCCGCGCACCGACGCCCTTCAGCTGGAGGGCGCCGACAGCCCCTACATCAACTATCTGGTCTCGCGTCGCGAGAACCAGAACGACCCGCGCATTCAGGCGTTGGCCACGGCCCTGCGCAGCCAGGCGGTGAAGGACTTCATCGCGCAGAAGTACGATGGCGCGGTCATTCCGGCTGCGTAGGAGCGTCAGGCCGCCTTCGCGGCGGCCTCAGCCTTCCTCACCTCATCCGGCGTCGGCACCTGCACGGCGGGCGTGACCGGATTTCCGGTGGCTTCGGCGATCAGTTCGGCGGTGTGGCCCTCGACGGCGGCTTCCAGCCGGGCGAGGAACTCGTCCTTGGGCAGGCCGGTGGGGATGGGGTCGAGGAACTCCAGCGTGGCGAGGCCGGGGGTTTTCCGGAACTCCTCCTGCGGCCAGAACAGGCCCAGGTTGGTGGCCACCGGCACGACCGGCATGTCGAAGTCGCGGTACATGTGCCAGACGCCCGAGCGATAGCGGTATTTCTCGCCGACCTTCGCCAGATTGCCTTCCGGATAGATCAGGATCTTGCGACCCTCGGCATGGGCGTCGGCGGTGCGGTGCTTGAGCGCGTCGCGGGCGGCGCGGCCGCCGCAGTTGTTGACGACGATGGCTCCCAGCTTGCGCAGCACCGTGCCGAGCAGCGGAAATTTCTCCAGATGGTCGCCGGTGACGAAGGCCAGGTCCTTGAACCGGTCGTAGGTCGCGAAGCCGTCGCCCCAACTCTGGTGCTTGGACGCGATGATGAAGGCGCCGGTCGGCAGGCGATCCTCGCCGCGATACTGGATGCGGATGCCCGCCAGCACGCGCATGGCCTGAACCATGCGGTGGACGTAGCGGCGGATGATCCAGCCGGTCGCGCCGCGACCGGGCAGGATGGCCGCGACGACGGCCGCGAGCGTGTACAGGATCGAGAGCGACCAGTAGGCGACGGCGAAAGCGAAGCTGCGCATGGTCTGACTATGGACGGTTTTCAGTGGGCGCCAACGGGTCAGGCGGCCTGTTGCAGGTCCTCGGCCGAGGAAATTCGGTTCCGGCCCGCGCGCTTCGAGGCGTAGAGCGCCGTATCGGCCCGTTCCAGCAGCAGCGTCGGCGACTCGTCCGGACGGCGGATCGCGAAGCCGGCCGAGATGGTCACCACGCCCAGATCGTCATTGGTCGAGCGACGACGCAGCGAGCGCGAGGCGATCTCGCGGCGGATGGCCTCCAGCGCGGTCTTGACCTGATCGACCCGTTCGCGCGGGAAGATCATGGCGAACTCCTCGCCGCCGAAGCGGGCGGCCATACGCGGCGCGCCGGCGACGCGGCCGATCACGCTGGCGACGTAGCGGAGCACCTGATCGCCGGTCTGGTGACCCCAGTTGTCGTTGAAGCGCTTGAAGTGGTCGATATCGAGCACCGCCAGCGTCAGGGCCTCGCCCTCGGCGTCCGCGGCCTCGCAGGCGGCGGTCAGTTGCTCGTCGAAGGCCTTACGGTTGGCCAGGTTGGTCAGGGCGTCGGTCAGGGCGTCACGGCGGACCTGTTCCAGATGCTCGCGCAGGCGGGCGACCTCGCGGGTCGAGACCTCAAGGCGCTTCTCCAGCGACTCGTTCTCGCGCTGGATCTTGCGGGTGGCGGCGGTCAGACCCGTGACGATGGTCTGAAGCTGTTCGCCGCCCTCGACGCCGTCCATGCGGGCCGAGGCCTTGTCCAGGGTCTGACCGTAGGCAGTCTGAGAGCGGTGGGCCTTGGCGATGGCTTCCGAGATACTGTGCAGTTCGCGATCCAGCACGCGGCCGGCGTCGCGGATCTCTTCGGTCAGGCGTCCACGCGGCAGATATTCGGCGGCCAGCATGTCGGCCGTTCCTTCGGTGAAGGGCTCCTGCGCATCGAGGATGCGGCGGATCTCGCGGCCGAGCGCGCCCTCGGGGTCACCCAGATAGTGCAGCCACAGTTCGAAGTTCAGCGGAGTCGGCCAGACGCCGGCCGTCTCCATCTCGTCGATCACGCGCCGAGAGAGCGAGAAGGCTTCAGGCCCCCTGAGTGCGGTGTCGACCGACGCCGTCATATAGTCTGTCCCCGAACACCGGCCCGGTGGGACGGTCTGTAGCGGCGAATAGACTGCCCCGGCGAAGGGTAACGGCCGGTTAAGCGTGGCCGCTGAATCGACGAACTCAGTTCGGCAGCTTCACCGGACGTCGCAGGAAGGCGGGGACGTCCGCATCGCCGAACGGGCGACCGTTCGAGACCGGGGCAGGGGCCTCGGCCTTTGCTTCCGGCTTGCGACCACCGCGATTGCGGCCTGCGTCGCGCGGGGCTTTCGCGGGTTCGGCGACGGTCTCGGTCACCGGCGTTTCGGCGGCGGTGGTTTCGACGGCGGCCTCGGCCGGTTTGGCGGAGCGACGGCTGCGCGAGCGGCGCGACGGCGCGGCGTCGTCCGAGGCGGGCACGGGCGCGGCCTCGGCCTCGACGGCTGCGGCTTCGACGTCCTCGGTGCGCGGCTCCGAACGCCCACGTCCACGGCCCGAGCGCTCGCTGCGTCCACCACGGCCCTTGTCGGCACGACCGCTGTCGCGGCGCGGCTGGTCCTTGATGGCCGCGAAGTCGATGCCGTCCAGCGACAGTTCGACCGGGTCCTTCTTGATCAGCTTCAGCACCTTATCCAGCGACTTGTCGTCGGCCGGGGTGACGATCATGAAGGCTTGACCCAGCTTGCCGGCGCGACCCGTGCGGCCGATGCGGTGCACATAGTCGTCGGCGTGGTGCGAGACGTCGTAGTTGAAGACGTGGCTGACGTCCGGGATGTCCAGACCGCGCGCGGCGACATCGGAGGCCACCAGGATCTTCAATGCGCCCGAGCGGAAGTCGGCAAGCGTCTTCATCCGTAGCGACTGATCGAGATCGCCGTGGATCGGTGCAGCGTCGAAGCCATGCGTCTTCAAGGACTTGGCGACGATGTCGACTTCCGACTTGCGATTGCAGAAGACGATGCCGTTGCGCACGTCCTCACGGGCGACCAGGGCGCGCAGGGCGGTGCGCTTGGCCTTGGGGTCCGAGGTCGGGATACGGACGATGTACTGGGTGATGGTGTCGGCCGTCATGGCCGGACGCGAGGCCTCGATCCGGGTCGGATCCTTGAGGAACTGCGTGGTCAGACGGGTGATCTCGGGCGGCATGGTGGCCGAGAAGAACAGGGTCTGGCGGCGCGGCGGCGTCAGCTTGAAGATGCGCTCGATGTCCGGGATGAAGCCCATGTCGAGCATGCGGTCGGCTTCATCGATGACCATCAGTTCGACGCCGGTGAGCAGCATCTTGCCGCGCTCGAACAGGTCCAGCAGGCGGCCCGGCGTGGCGATCAGAACATCGACGCCCTTGTTCAGGATGGCCACCTGGTCGCCCATCGAAACGCCGCCGATCAGCAGCGCCCAGCTCAGGCGCGTGCCCTTGGCGTACTTGGCGAAGCTCTCGGCGACCTGGTCCGCCAGTTCGCGGGTCGGGGCCAGCACCAGGGCGCGCGGCATCCGGGCGCGGGCGCGGCCCGAGGCGAGGCGATCGACCATCGGCAGGGTGAAGGCGGCGGTCTTGCCCGTGCCGGTCTGGGCGATGCCCAGAACGTCCCGGCCGGCGAGGGCGACGGGGATGGCGGCGGCCTGAATGGGGGTGGCGGTCGTGTAGCCGGTATCGGCGACCGCTTGCAGGGTCGTGGGCGAAAGGCCCAGTTGCGAAAATTCGGTCATGAATCCTTGGGACTGGAAAGAAGGACGCCCCGCGCATCGGGTCGTCTGCGACGTTGCGGAACCGCCCTTCCCTGGGCGAGCGGGCGGCGCGAATTCGCCTTCCTGTCCCGAAACAGTGGGCCGCATATAGAAGACCCCGTGGATTAGTCAACTATTCGTGTGGCTTACGTTTGGGGTTGGCAGAACGTTACGCTTCGTTAATGTCCGTCTCGGGAAGGGTATTAATGAGGGGTACGCATGCTGCGCATGATCGCGGTTGCGACGTTTGCCGTCGCCTGTCTGACGGCCGGGCCTGGCAAGGCCGACATGAATTCCGCCTTCGGCAACACGGTGATCTCACGCTATCCGGACGGTGGCTGGGTCAAGCACTGGTTCAATCCTGACGGCAGCTACTCGGCGCAGTTTTCGGACGGTCGCCGTCTGGCCGCGCGCTGGGCGGTGCAGGGCGAGCGGGTCTGCCTGACCAACATGCGGCCGAACATGCTGATCCCGCGCTTCTGTACGACGATGATCGAGGCCGACATCGGCGACACCTGGTCCTCGCGCGATCCGCTGGGCCGCCGGGTGCAGAACAGTCTGGTGCGCGGGCGGGAGTAGGTCTCCCGCCGCCATCAGCGCAAAGAC
>NZ_BAAAGA010000007.1:54270-72584 GCF_039523815.1 Brevundimonas kwangchunensis
AGGAGCGGCCGTTTTGTTTTCATCGATACCGATGGAGGGAAACGAGGTGCGCCACTTTCGGAAGAAAGTGGCGCGAGTGACGGGGCTCGAACCCGCGACCTCCGGCGTGACAGGCCGGCACTCTAACCAACTGAGCTACACCCGCGTTTCCCGGCCGAAGCGCTGGTGCGCCGCGGCGAGGGGCGTCGTTTAGGCGGGCTCGCCGGGCGCGTCAAGCGGATCGAACAAGGAAAAATTCAGATCAGCGTTTGGCGACCCCCGGACCCGCAATTGCAGCCGCTTCCGGCGGGGTGGGCAGGCCCGTAATCCCGCCTTCCGACGGCAGCTGCGACGCCTCCATGGGCGCGGGCGGCGTGTAGTGCACGCCCACGCCCGGCCCCAGCGGCAGGTTGAACGCCACCCAGGCCGCGACCATCAGCAGACCGGCGACCAGGAAGGCTCCGGCGTAGGGCAGCATGATCGACATCAGCGAGCCGAGTCCGAACCTCGGGTCCCAGCGCTGGGCGAAGGTCAGAATCAGCGGGAAGTAGCTCATCAGCGGCGTGGCGATGTTGGTGACAGAGTCGCCCATCCGGTAGGCGGCGGTCGTCATTTCGGGGCTGATTCCCAGCAGCATGAACATCGGCACCACGATGGGCGCCAAGGCCGACCACTTGGCCGAGGCCGAGCCGATGAACAGGTCGAAGAAGCAGGACACCAGCACCACGGCGATCAGCAGGATCGGAGCGGGCAGGGCGATCTCCTTCAGCACCGCTGCGGCATTGACCGCCAGGATCGGGCCCAGGCCGGACCAGTTGATCATGGCCACGAAGTGGGCGGCGAAGAAGGCCAGCACGATATAGGGCGCCAGTTGGGACAGGCCCTCGCCCATCATCCGCACCATGTCGCGGTGCGATTTCACCGTGCCGGCGCCCGCGCCATAGGCGCCGCCCGCCACGAAGAAGGTGATGGCGAAGAAGGCGATCAGCGAACGATAGAGCGGGTTGAACGTCTGGCCCTCGCCTGCGTCGGGATCGACCAGCGGCGAGCCGGGGATGAAGACCAGCAGGGTCCACAGGGCGATCATGCCGAGGATCGACAGGCCGGCCCAGGCCAGGCCCTTCTTCTGTTCGGGCGTCAGCGGGGTCTTCTCTTCGGCCGCGGGCGCATTGAAGCCGGGGACAGGGGCCCACTTGCCCAGACGCGGTTCGATCACCTTGTCCGTCAGGAACCAGACGATGGGGGTGAAGACGAGCACGACGCCGATGATGAAGAACCAGTTCCCGGCGATGTTCACCGAGTAGGCGGGATCGATCAGTCGGGCGGCCGGCTCGGTGATGCCGAGGATCAGGGCGTCCTGTGAGCCCGGGAATAGGTTGCCGGCATAGCCGCCCGACACGGCGGCGAACCCGGCTGCGAGGCCTGCGAGCGGATGGCGACCGGCGGCGGCAAAGATCAGGGCCGCCAGCGGGATCACCACCACATAGCCTGCGTCCGACGCGTGGTGGGACATCATGCCGGTCAGCACCACGACCGGCGTCAGGATCGCCCGGGGGGCGTTCAGCAGCGCCCCGCGAATGGCGGTGGCGAACAGGCCGCTGCGCTCGGCGACCGACGCGCCGTAGATAATGGTGATGACGATGGCCAAGGGCGGGAAGTCGGCCAGCGTCCTGGGCATGCCGAGGATCAGCTTCTCGAGGTTCTCCTTCGACAACAGGCTCTGGGCCTGCATCAGCTCTCCGGTGACCGGATTGACCGCCGACCAGCCGAGGCCCGAGCCGACCAGGCTGAGCGCGACCAGGCCGAGGATCAGCCAGAGGAAGAGGAAGACAGGGTCCGGCAGCTTGTTGCCGATCCTCTCAACCGCGTTGAGCACCTTCGCGCCGATGGCCATTTCGTCTTTCCCGTCCGACGGCTGAGCAAAGGTGCATAAGGGCGTGAATAGGTCGCCTGCGACAAGCCGTCAGCCCTGCGACAAGTCGCCCGCAAAGCTGCGAACCGTTCGCAAGAAAAACCTTTTCCCATATGGGTTTGAACCCTCGGGGTTCCGGGGCTAGAAAGCGCCGAATCCGCCCCTCCCTCTGTGGCGGACGAGGTCCTTCCGGATGAATGCATTCCTTCTCGAATATCTGCCGATCGTGATCTTTCTCGGGATCGCGGCCGTCATCAGCCTGGTGTTCATGATCGCCGCCTGGACGATGGCGCCGACGAATCCCGACTCTGAAAAGCTGTCGGCCTACGAGTGCGGGTTCAACGCCTTCGACGACGCGCGGATGAAGTTCGACGTGCGGTTCTACCTGGTGTCGATCCTGTTCATCATCTTCGATCTGGAAGTGGCCTTCCTGTTCCCGTGGGCGGTGTCGATGTTCGACCTGTCGCAGGGCGCGATGGTCTTCGCCTTCTGGTCGATGATGATCTTCCTCGGCGTCCTGACCATCGGCTTTATCTACGAGTGGAAGAAGGGCGCGCTGGAATGGCAGTGACGACCAACAACGTCCCGCTGATCGGCATGGGCAATTCGGGCGCCTCGCCCGTCGGCCCGGGCGCCAGCTCGCCGGTCGCGTTCGGCCAGGGCGCGCGCTCGATGGTCGAGGGTTACGACCCGAAGATCCACGACAAGTTCTTCGAGCAGGTGAACACCGAGCTGGGCGAACGCGGCTTCCTGACGACCTCGCTGGACGACGTGATCACCTGGGCCCGGACGGGTTCGCTGATGTGGATGTCGTTCGGTCTGGCCTGCTGCGCCGTGGAGATGATCCAGCTGTCGATGCCGCGCTTCGACCTGGAGCGCTTCGGCATGGCTCCGCGCGGCAGCCCGCGCCAGTCGGACCTGATGATTGTCGCAGGCACCCTGACCAACAAGATGGCTCCGGCCCTGCGCAAGGTCTACGACCAGATGCCGGACCCTCGCTACGTCGTCTCGATGGGCAGCTGCGCCAACGGCGGCGGGTATTACCACTATAGCTATAGTGTCGTGCGCGGTTGCGATCGCGTGGTGCCGGTGGACGTCTATGTCCCGGGCTGCCCGCCGACGGCCGAGGCCCTGCTGTACGGCCTGCTACAGTTGCAGAAGAAGATCCGCCGCACGGGGACCATCGACCGATGAGCTCTCTTGTGAAGCAACAGGCGCTCGAGACCGCGCTGACGCCGCTGGGCGCCGAGATGGTGGCCGAGCTGGGCGTGCAGGCGCATGTCGCGTTCGGCGAGCTGACGCTGGTCGTCTCGCGTGAGGCGCTGCCGGGCGTGATGACGGCATTGAAGACCCGCTTCGGCTTCCAGCAGCTGCTGGACGTGTGCGGCGCGGACTATCCGGATCGCGAGGAGCGGTTCGAGGTCGTCTATCACCTGCTGTCGATGACCCGGAACGCCCGTATCCGCGTGAAGGTGGCGACCGACGAGCTGCAGCCGGTTCCCAGCGTGGTCGAGATCTATCCGTCGGCCGGCTGGTTCGAGCGCGAGGCGTTCGACATGTACGGCATGCTGTTCTCGGGTCACCCGGACCTGCGCCGGCTCCTGACCGACTACGGCTTCCAGGGGCACCCCCTGCGCAAGGACTTCCCGATGACCGGCTATGTCGAGGTCCGGTACGACGAGGAGCAGAAGCGCGTGGTCTACGAACCCGTCAAGCTGACGCAGGAATTCCGTCAGTTCGACTTCCTGTCCCCGTGGGAGGGCGCGGAGTATCCGACGACCGTCCTGCCGGGTGACGAAAAGGCGGGGAGCAAGGGCTGATGGCTGACGCACAGAACATCGCCGCCGTCGCCGGCGCGACCGACGTCTTCGACGATCACGACGACGGCCTGACCGCGCACGCGCGCGCCATGGAAGACCGTAAGTTCACGATCAACTTCGGCCCGCAACACCCGGCCGCGCACGGGGTGCTGCGTCTGGTGCTGGAGCTGGACGGCGAGATCGTCACCCGTGTGGATCCGCACATCGGCCTGCTGCACCGCGGCACCGAAAAGCTGATGGAAGCGCGGACCTATCTGCAGAACGTGCCGTACCTGGATCGTCTCGACTACGTCGCGCCGATGAACCAGGAGCACGCCTTCTGTCTGGCCATCGAGAAGCTGCTCGAGATCGAGGCGCCTTACCGCGCCCAGCTGATCCGCGTGCTGTACTCGGAAATCGGCCGCATCCTGAACCACCTGCTGAACACGACGATGCAGGCGATGGATGTCGGCGCCCTGACCCCGCCGCTGTGGGGTCACGAGGAGCGCGAGAAGCTGATGGTGTTCTACGAGCGCGCCTGCGGCGCTCGTCTGCACGCCAACTACTTCCGTCCGGGCGGCGTCCACCAGGACCTGCCCAGCGACCTGATCGACGACATCGGCCGCTGGTGCGGGACCTTCCCGGCGGCGCTGAAGGACATCGAGTCCCTCGTCACCGAGAACCGCATCTTCAAGCAGCGCAACGTCGACATCGGCGTGGTGTCCAAGCAGGAGGCCCTGGACTGGGGCTTCACCGGCGTGATGCTGCGCGGCTCGGACATTCCGTGGGACCTGCGCAAGTCGCAGCCCTACGAGTGCTACGCCGAGATGGAATTCGACGTCCCGGTCGGCAAGAACGGCGACTGCTGGGACCGCTACCTCTGCCGCATCGAGGAGATGAAGCAGTCGGTGCGGATCATGGAGCAGTGCGTGCACAAGCTGCGCAACTGCCCGGGCGAGCCGGTCATGGTCGAGGACAACAAGATCGTCCCGCCGCGTCGGGGTGAGATGAAGCGCTCGATGGAGTCGCTGATCCACCACTTCAAGCTCTACACCGAAGGCTTCCGCACGCCGGAAGGCGAGGTCTACGCCTCGGTCGAGGCGCCCAAGGGCGAGTTCGGCGTCTATCTGGTGTCGGACGGCACCAACAAGCCGTACCGGGTCAAGCTGTCGGCCCCGGGCTTCCGTCACCTGCAGGCGATGGACTGGATGAACCGCGGCCACCAGCTGGCCGACGTGTCCGCCATCCTCGGCTCGCTCGACATCGTTTTCGGAGAAGTGGACCGATGAGCGTTCGTCGTCTCGCCAAGGAACAGCCGGCCTCGTTCGCCTTCTCGAAGGCGACCAAGACCAAGTGCGACTGGTGGATCGCCAAATATCCGGAAGGTCGCCAGCAGTCGGCGGTGATCCCGGTGCTGTGGCTCGTGCAGAAGCAGGAAGGCTGGGTCTCGGAGCCCGCGATCCGCGCGATCGCCGAGCTGCTGTCGATGCCCTACATCCGGGTGCTGGAGGTCGCGACCTTCTACACCATGTTCATGCTGGAGCCCGTCGGGACCTCGGCCCTGATCCAGGTGTGCGGCACCACCCCTTGCATGCTGCGCGGCGCCAACGACCTGATGGATGTCTGCAAGAAGAAGATCGGGCCCAAGCAGACGCTCAGCGCCGACGGACGCTTCACCTGGGAAGAGGTCGAGTGCCTCGGCGCCTGCGCCAATGCGCCGATGGCCATGATCAACGACTACTATTTCGAGGACCTGACGCCGGACAACCTGGCCCAGATCATCGACGATTTCGCCGCCGGCAAGACGCCCAAGCCGGGCTCGCGCGTCGGTCGTCATACCTCAGAGCCAGAAGGCGGTGCGCGCACCCTGACCGATCCGAAGCTGTATGACGGCTCGGCCGCCAAGCCGATCAAGAAGCTGCCGAACTCGGATCCGGTGACGGCATGAGACCGCTCCTGGGACGAAAACTGAACCGGATGGCGATGTACGGGGCCCTGTTGCTGGCCATCGTCGTCAATTCGGCCGGCTCGTCGCAGGGCTGGTGGCCGGCCTCGATCTGGGCCGTCCTCCCGATGCTGGCCGCCGGCCTAGGCGCAGGCTGGCTGATGGGTTCGAAGGTCAAGGGGACCGCGGCATGAGCCTGCCCGACCTGGAAACCAGCGAAGGACGCGCGACCTACCGGGCCGAGCTGAAGGCCGTGGGACGGCCCTTCCGCCTCGCCGGCGTCGCCTTGATCCTGCTGGGCGCCGGGTACATCGTGGCGACCCGCGTGGACTGGCTGGCCCCGAACCAGGCGGGCATCGTGGTGGCGTATGCCGCCGTGGCGGCGGGCTGGGCCTTCTTCGTGGCCGCCACCTTCCTGCGCACCCGGCATCACCGCCGGCGTCTGAAGGAGGGGCTGTGATGGCGAAACAAGTCAGTCCCGCCGATACGTGGCGGATCGTCATCTGGGGCGGCGTCGCGGACATCGTCATCGGCTTTGGTCTCGCGGTCGCCGGTCTGGCGGACCTGTTCGGGCCTGATCTGGAAATTCTGGCCTTGGTCGGCGCGATTATCGCCGCGGTCGGCCTGGGCATCGTCCTTTGGGGACGGAAGAAACTGAGCGAGGCGGACAACCGCCGCGGAGATCTGAACTGACCATGGTCGGCATTCTCGAAGACAAGGATCGCATCTTCACCAACCTCTACGGTCTCCAGGACTGGGGCCTC
Source organism: Brevundimonas kwangchunensis (assembly GCF_039523815.1). Lineage (NCBI taxonomy): Bacteria > Pseudomonadati > Pseudomonadota > Alphaproteobacteria > Caulobacterales > Caulobacteraceae > Brevundimonas > Brevundimonas kwangchunensis. The sequence goes on from NZ_BAAAGA010000007.1 coordinate 60,670, forward strand.
GAGGGCGCGAAGAAGCGCGGCGCGTGGAACGCGACGAAGGACATGCTCGACCTCGGTCGGGACTGGATCATCACGAACGTCAAGAACTCGGGCCTGCGCGGTCGCGGCGGCGCCGGCTTCTCGACAGGTCTGAAGTGGTCCTTCATGCCCAAGGAAGTGAAGGATCGTCCGCACTACCTGGTGGTCAACGCCGACGAGTCCGAGCCCGCGACCTGCAAGGATCGCGAGATCATGCGCCACGATCCGCAGCTGCTGATCGAAGGCTGCCTGATCGCCAGCTTCGCGATGCAGGCCCACGCCTGCTACATCTACCTGCGCGGCGAATACGTGCTCGAGCGCGAGCGCATGGAGGCCGCGGTCAAGCAAGCCTACGAGGCGAAGCTGATCGGCAAGAACAACGTCCACGGCTGGGACTTCGACGTCTACATCCACCACGGCGCCGGCGCGTACATCTGCGGTGAAGAGACGGCCCTGCTGGAGTCGCTGGAAGGCAAGAAGGGCCAGCCGCGCCTGAAGCCGCCGTTCCCGGCCGGCGCGGGTCTCTATGGCTGCCCGACGACCGTGAACAACGTCGAGTCGATCGCCGTGGTCGGCACCATCCTGCGCCGCGGCGCGGACTGGTTCGCCAGCTTCGGTCGCCCGAACAACACCGGCACCAAGCTGATGTCGCTGGCCGGACACATCAACACGCCGTGCGTGGTCGAAGAGGCCATGTCGATGCCGCTGCGCCAGCTGATCGAGGATCACGGCGGCGGCGTGCGCGGCGGCTGGGGCAATCTGAAAGCCATCATCCCCGGCGGCGCGTCCTGCCCGGTGATCACGCGCGAGCAGGCCGAGGTCGCCCTGATGGACTTCGACTCGATGCGCGAGCTGCGCTCGTCGCTGGGCACCGCCGGCGTGACGGTGATGGACGAGTCCACCGACATCGTGAAGGCGATCGCCCGCATCAGCTACTTCTTCAAGCACGAGAGCTGCGGTCAGTGCACGCCGTGCCGCGAAGGCACCGGCTGGATGTGGCGCGTGCTGGAGCGGATGGCCGTGGGCGAGGCCGATCCGTCGGAGATCGACCTGCTGCTGGACGTCGCCGGTCAGGTCGAGGGCCACACCATCTGTGCCTTGGGCGACGCCGCCGCCTGGCCGGTGCAGGGCCTGATCCGTCACTTCCGTCACGAGATCGAGGACCGCATCGCCACCTACCGCAGCCGCCGCGCGAACTTCGTCGGCCACGCGATCGCAGCGGAGTGACGATGCGCCTGACCGTCGTCCCGATGCTGGCTCTTCTGGCTCTCGCCGCCTGCGGCGAACGTGGAGACGCGCCTGCGTCCACGGATACGCCGACCTCGGACGCCCGCCCGTCCGCGCCGGTCGTGCTGACGGCCGCGGACCTGCGCCGCGTCTGCCGCGCGGGTCTGGCCAACATCCACGGGCAGGCTCTGGACGCGATCCAGATCGACGGCGTCGAGGGCAAGGTCATCAACGCCTCGTGGCGCGCGCCGGTCGACGGCGGTCGCCGTCGGGCCCAGTGCCGCACCGAGAACGACCGGCTGACCTGGAAACAGGTCGACTCGCCGACCCCCGAACAGAACCGCTGGATGAACCAGTCCGGCGACCCGGTGACCCGTTTCGTCCTCGACGGCGAAAAGATCACCATCAACACGACGCTCCCGGATGGGACGAACACCACGGACGATTACACCGTGGCTGCTGAGCAAGAGGCCCGCTGATGCCCGTCGCCAAGGTCAACGGCGTAGAAACCGAGTTCGAGCCCGGCATGACGGTGCTCCAGGTCGCCGAGCGCGCCGGGCATGAGATCCCGCGCTTCTGCTATCACGAGCGGCTGTCGATCGCCGGCAACTGCCGCATGTGCCTGGTCGAGGTGAAGCCCGGACCGCCGAAGCCGCAGGCCTCATGCGCCCTGCCGGCCGCCGAGGGGCAGGAGATCTTCACCGACACGCCGATGGTGAAGAAGGCCCGCGAAGGGGTGATGGAGTTCCTGCTCATCAACCACCCGCTGGACTGCCCGATCTGCGACCAGGGCGGCGAGTGCGACCTGCAGGACCAGTCGGTCGGCTACGGCCGCGACGGTTCGCGCTACAGCGAGAACAAGCGCGCGGTCGAAGAAAAGAACATGGGCCCGACCGTGAAGACGTTCATGACGCGGTGCATCCAGTGCACCCGTTGCGTCCGCTTCATCACCGAGGTCGCCGGCGTGCCGGACATCGGCATGATCTCGCGCGGCGAGAGCGCCGAGATCACGACCTATCTGGAAAAGAACATCGACAGCGAGCTGTCGGGCAACGTCAACGACCTGTGCCCGGTGGGCGCCCTGACGCACCGCCCGTGGCAGTACCACTACCGCCCGTGGGAGCTGAAGAAGACCGAGACCATCGACGTCATGGACGCGCTGGGCTCGAACATCCGCGCCGACGCGAAGGGCGCCGAGGTCATGCGCATCCTTCCGCGCGTGAACGAGGGCATCAACGAGGAGTGGCTGTCGGACATCAGCCGCTACGCCGTCGACGGCCTGCAACGCCAGCGTCTGGATCGCCCCTTCGTGCGCGGCGCCGACGGCAAGCTGAAGGCCGCCTCGTGGCAGGAAGCTCTCGGCGTCGTCGCCGAGAAGCTGGCCACCTCGAAGCCCGAGAAGATCGGCGTCGTCGCCGGTGACCTGCAGGACGCCGAGTCGATGAAGGCCGCGCTGGACCTGTTCCGCGCCCTGGGCTCGGCCAACACCGACTGCCGTCAGGACGGCTCGGCGCTGGGCTATGGCCCGCGCGAGGGCTGGCTGTTCAACAGCGGCCTGCAAGGCATTGAAAACGCTGACGCCATCCTGATCGTGGGCGCCAACCCGCGCGTTGAGGCTCCGCTGCTGAACGCCCGTCTGCGCAAGACCTGGCTGGCCGGCAAGACCGAGATCGGCCTGATCGGCGAGCAGGCGAACCTGACGTTCGACTACAGCTGGCTGGGCGCCGGTTCGAAAACCCTGGGCAAGCTGCCCAAGGCCGCCGTCGACTTCCTGACGAAGGCCGAGCGTCCGGCGATCATCGTCGGCTCGGGCGCCCTGTCGGGCGACACCGGTCCGGCCGTGCTGAACGCCCTGGGCGCGCTGGCGAACAAGGTCGGCGTGATCGCGGATGGCTGGAACGGCTTCAACGTCCTGCACTCGGCCGCCTCGCGCGTCGCCGGCCTGGACATGGGTTTTGTGCCGGGCGAGGGCGGTCTGTCGGCCGTCGACATGGTCAAGAAGGACGCGCTGGACGTGCTGTTCCTGCTGGGCGCTGACGAGATCGACGCCTCGGCGACCAAGGCCTTCAAGATCTACCTCGGCAGCCACGGCGACCGTGGCGCCCACGGCGCGGACGTGATCCTGCCGGGCGCGGCCTACACCGAGAAGTCGGGCCTGTACGTCAACACCGAGGGCCGGGTTCAGATGGCCGACCGCGTGGTGTTCCCCAAGGGCGACGCCAAGGAAGACTGGGCCATCCTGCGCGCCCTGTCGGGTCTGGTCGCCCAGACCCTGCCGTACGACACCCTCGACGCCCTGCGCTCGAAGCTGATGGCCGATGTGCCGACCTTCGGCCGCATCGATTACCTGCCGGCCCCGGCGGCGTTCGACGTCGCCTCGCTGGGCAAGAAGGGCGATCTGGGCGACGTGGCCTTCGCCTCGTCGGTCCGCGACCCGTATCTCAACAACCCGATCGCGCGCGCCAGCGTGACGATGGCCGAGCTGTCCGCCCAGCGGATCGCCCCGGTCGCGATGGCGGCGGAGTAAGTCCCCATGGATTTCTGGACCACTCCTCTCGGCTGGACCCTCGCCACTGTCGGCGCGATCCTGCTCGTCACCGTCGGCGTTCTGGTCGCCGTGGCCTTCCTGCTGCTGGCCGACCGCAAGGTCTGGGCCGGCATCCAGATGCGCAAGGGCCCGAACGTCGTCGGCCCGTTCGGCCTGCTTCAGTCCTTCGCGGACATGATCAAGTTCGTGCTGAAGGAAATCGTCGTCCCGGCCGGTTCGGACAAGGCGGTCTTCCTGCTGGCGCCGATCATCACCGTGATCACGGCCTTCATGGTCTGGGCGGTCATTCCGTTCGCGCCGGGCTGGGTCATCTCGGACCTGAACATCGGCATTCTGTACGTGCTCGCGATCAGCTCGCTGGGCGTCTACGGCATCATCATGGGCGGCTGGGCGTCCAACTCGAAATACCCGTTCCTCGGCGCCCTGCGCTCGGCGGCGCAGATGGTGTCCTACGAAGTCTCGATCGGTCTGGTGATCATCACCGTGATCCTGCTGGCCGGCACGATGAACCTGTCGGCCATCGTAGAGGCCCAGCAGGGCGGCATCTGGAACTGGTTCGTGTTCGGCGGCGGCGGCGCCACCTGGCCCACCATCATCGTGATGTTCCCGATGATGATCGTCTTCTTCGTCTCGGCCCTGGCCGAGACCAACCGCCCGCCGTTCGACCTGCCCGAGGCGGAGTCGGAACTCGTGGCCGGCTATCAGGTGGAATACAGCTCGACCCCGTACCTGCTCTTCATGATGGGCGAGTACGTGAACATCGTCTTCATGTGCGCGATGATCTCCATCCTGTTCTTCGGCGGCTGGAATCCCGGCGTGCCGCAGGCCTGGCTGGACGCCCTGCCGGCGTGGATCGAGTACACGATCTACCTGCTGACCTTCTTCACCAAGATCGTCCTGTGGTTCATCATGTTCGCCATGGTGAAGGGCTTTGTGCCCCGCTACCGCTATGACCAGCTGATGCGTCTGGGCTGGAAGATCTTCCTGCCGACCTCGCTGGTGGCCGTGGTGGCCGTGTCGGGCTGGCGGGTCGCCTCGCGCGTCTACGGATGGGGCGAATGATCCGCAGCCTGACCCTGACCGGCGTGATGCTGACGGCCCTGGCCGCCGGCGCCTGCAACACGGTGTTCGAGCCGATCCAGCCCGAGGTGAGCTCGCCGATGGGCCGGATGGATCGCGCCGAGGGCGAGCGTCAGCGCGCCTCCCGCAATCATCCGGATTGCTACGTCGAGCCACGCACCGGTTCGCGCGAGGACCAGCGTCGTCGCCGTGAAGGCTGCCAACGGGCGGAGCGGAACCTGTGATGCGCGCCGCGACCCTGACCCTGCTTCTGGCGGCCGCGGCCCTGTCGGCCTGCGCCAGCCAGCCCTACGACCCCCTGCCGGTGTCCGCCTATCAGTGGCAGCAGCGGCAGGAACGCATCGAGCGCGAGCAGGCCGAGCGCCTGCGCCGCTGCGAGGCGATGGATAAACAGAGCGAGCGTTACGCTCGCGAGTGCCCGCGTGCCGGAGGTGCGCAACAATGATGAACCGTATCGTCCAGGCCGCGAAGGGCGCCCTGCTGATCGACGTGATCGGCGCGGTAGGACTGACGCTGAAGTACATGGCCCGTCCGAAGATGACGGTGAACTATCCGTTCGAGCGGAACCCGAAGTCGCCGCGCTTCCGGGGCGAGCACGCCCTGCGTCGCTATGCGAACGGCGAGGAGCGCTGCATCGCGTGCAAGCTCTGCGAGGCCATTTGCCCGGCGCAGGCCATCACCATCGAGGCCGAGCCGCGCGCGGACGGCAGCCGTCGCACGACGCGCTACGACATCGACATGGTGAAGTGCATCTACTGCGGCCTGTGCCAGGAGGCCTGCCCGGTGGACGCGATCGTCGAAGGACCGAACATCGAGTTCTCGACCGAGACGCGCGAAGAGCTGCTGTACGACAAGGACCGCCTGCTTTCGAACGGCGACCGCTGGGAGCGGCTGCTGGCGAAGAATCTGGAACTCGACGCGCCTTACCGTTAAGGCGCAAACGCTGAACGGGGAGGGCGATTCCGCGAGGGGTCGCCGCCCATAACCGAAAGGGGCTTTGGCCTCCGATGTTGCAAGGCATTGCCTTCTATCTGCTGGCGACGGTCGCCGTGGTGAGCGCCCTTCTGGTCGTGACCGCGCGCAACCCCGTGCACAGCGTCCTGTTCCTGATCCTCGCCTTCTTCTCGGCGGCGGGTCTGTTCGTCCTGCTCGGCGCGGAGTTCCTCGCCATGCTGCTGGTCGTCGTCTACGTCGGCGCGGTGGCGGTGCTGTTCCTGTTCGTCGTCATGATGCTGGACGTCGACTTCGTGAAGCTGCGCGAGGGCTATGCCCGCTACCTGCCGCTGGCGATGATCGTGGCGGGCGTGCTGCTGGCCGAAATGATCGTGATCTCGCTGAGCGTCGCCTCGGGCGGCGCGGCGGCCGAGACGACCGGTCCGATGGTGGCCACGGCGGACGCCAGCAACATCGAGACGATCGGCCGCGTGCTCTACACGGACTACGTCTACTTCTTCCAGGCGGCGGGCATCGTGCTGCTGATCGCGATGATCGGCGCCATCGTCCTGACCCTGCGCCACAAGCCGGGCATCAAGCGCCAGAACGTCGCCGATCAGGTCGGTCGCGACGCGAAGAAGGCCATGGAAGTGAAGTCGGTCACGACCGGCGCCGGCGTCACCCCCGAGGATCTGGTCTGATGGTCGTCACCCTGCACCACTATCTGGCGGTCGCCGCCATCCTGTTCACCATCGGAGTCTTCGGGATCTTCGTGAACCGCAAGAACGTCATCATCATCCTGATGTCGGTCGAGCTGATCCTGCTGGCGGTCAACATCAACTTCGTCGCCTTCTCCAGCTACCTCAACGAGGTGTCCGGGCAGATCATGGCCATGTTCGTCCTCACCGTCGCGGCCGCCGAGGCCGCCGTGGGTCTGGCCATCCTGGTGACGTTCTTCCGTAACCGCGGCGACATCGCCGTGGACGACGCCTCGGTCATGAAGGGCTGATCGTGAACCTCGAGCTCCTCGTCACTCTCGGCGTCTTCGCCCCGCTGCTTGGCGCGGCGATCGTCGGCCTGTCCGGCCGCCGGCTGGGCAATGTCGTCTCGCAGTCCATCACGACCGGCCTGCTGTTCTTCTCCTGCTTCGTCGCCTGGACCGTGTTCAGCCAGTGGACCTGGGGCCATCTGGCGCCGTTCACGGTCACGGTCGCGCCGTTCATCCACGTCGGCGACTTCATCTCGAACTGGTCGATCCGCATCGACGCCCTGTCGGCGACCATGCTGGTCGTGGTGACCAGCGTCTCGTCGCTCGTGCACCTGTATTCCTGGGGTTACATGGCCGAGGACCCGGACAAGCCGCGGTTCTTCGCCTACCTGTCGCTGTTCACCTTCGCCATGCTGGCGCTGGTCACCGCCGCCGACTTCATGCAGCTGTTCTTCGGCTGGGAAGGCGTGGGCCTGGCCTCCTATCTGCTGATCGGCTTCTGGTACAAGAAGCCCAGCGCCTCGGCCGCCGCCATCAAGGCCTTCGTGGTCAACCGCGTCGGCGACTTCGGCTTCGCCCTGGGCATCTTCACCGTCTTCTGGATGTTCGGCACGATCCAGTTCGCCGAGCTGTTCCCGATGATCGCCGACCGCGCCAACACGGGCTGGGAGTTCCTGGGCCACACCTGGTCGGCGCTCGACCTGGCCGCCTTCCTCCTGTTCATCGGCGCGATGGGCAAGTCGGCGCAGTTCTTCCTGCACACCTGGCTGCCGGACGCCATGGAAGGCCCCACCCCGGTGTCGGCCCTGATCCACGCGGCCACCATGGTGACCGCCGGCGTCTACATGGTCTGCCTGCTGAGCCCGATCTTCGAGTATGCGCCGGTCGCCGGCCAGATCGTCGCCATCATCGGCGCGGTGACGGCCCTGTTCGCCGCCACCGTCGGCCTGGCCCAGAACGACATCAAGCGAGTCATCGCCTATTCGACCTGTTCGCAGCTCGGCTACATGTTCTTCGCCGCGGGCGTGGGCGCCTATGAGGCGGCCATGTTCCACCTGTTCACGCACGCCTTCTTCAAGGCCCTGCTGTTCCTGGGCGCCGGTTCGGTGATCCACGGCATGCACCACGAGCAGGACATGCGGAAGATGGGCGGCCTGTGGAAGCTGCTGCCGATCACCTATGCCGTCATGACCATCGGCACGATCGCCATCACCGGCCTGGGCATCCCCGGCATCGGCGGCCTGGCGGGCTTCTACTCGAAGGATATCGTGATCGAGAGCGCCTTTGCGGCCGCGGCCTCGAACCACTCGCCGATCGGCCTGTTCGCCTTCTTCGTCGGCATCTTCGCCGCCGGCCTGACCGCCTACTACTCGTGGCGTCTGGTGTTCATGACCTTCCACAACAAGCCTGTGTGGAAGGAAGAGGACGGCCACGCGCATGCGCATGATCACCACGACGACCATGCCTCGCACGCGCAGATCGAGACCCATTCGGAGCCGATCGCCGACGACCATGCGCACGACGATCACGCCCACGACGATCACCATCACCACGGCCCGCTGAAGCCGCACGAGAGCCCCTGGGTCATGATCGTGCCGCTGCTGGTGCTGTCGGTCGGCGCGATCTTCGCCGGCATGGTGTTCGAGCCGTTCTTCACCGGCCACCACGAGAACGAGTTCTGGCGCGGCGCCATCTTCACCGCCCCGGCCAACCACGTCCTGCACGAAGCCCACGGCGTTCCGACCTGGGTGAAGTGGTCGCCGCTGATCCTGACCCTGATCGGCACCTTCGCCGCCTTCTGGATCTATGTGGTCAAGGAAGGCATGGCGCGTCGGATGGCCGAGCGCGGCAGCGTCATCCACGCCTTCCTGTACAACAAGTGGTACTTCGACGAGCTGTACCAGTTCGTGTTCGTCCGCGGCGCCAAGGCGGTGGGCGACCTGTTCTGGAAGGTCGGCGACGAGAAGATCATCGACGGGGGCGGGCCGAACGGCATGGCCTGGCTGTCGCGTAAGTTCGCCGGCGGTCTAGGCCGCTTCCAGTCCGGTTATGTCTACTTCTATGCCTTCGTGATGCTGCTCGGTCTCGCCGGCTTCCTCGCCTTCGCCATCTACTCGTGGGGAGCCTGATCTTGCCCCAGATCCCCTACATCCTGAGCGTCGTCACCTTCCTGCCTCTGGTGGGTGCGGCCCTGCTGCTGGCGGCGCGCCTGACCTCGAAGGGTTCGGTCGACAACGCCGCGCGCTGGATCGCCATGGGCACGACCCTGGCCGTTCTGGCCGTGTCCGTCGTGCTGGTCGCCGGTTTTGATCCGTCGACCCCTGCCTATCAGTTCGTCGAGCGCTTCAACTGGTTCGCCGGCGCCCAGTATCATCTGGGCGTGGACGGCATCTCGATCCTGTTCGTCCTGCTGACCGCCTTCCTGATGCCGATCTGCATCCTGGCCAGCTGGAACACGATCAAGGACCGTGTCGTCGACTACATGATCGCCTTCCTGGTTCTGGAGACGCTGGTCATCGGCGTGTTCACGTCGCTGGACCTGTTCCTGTTCTACATCTTCTTCGAAGGCACCCTGGTTCCGATGTTCATCATCATCGGGGTGTGGGGCGGTCAGAACCGGATCTACGCGGCGTACAAGTTCTTCCTCTACACCCTGCTGGGGTCGGTCTTGATGCTGCTGGCCATGCTGTGGATGGCGCACACCGCCGGCACCACCAGCATTCCGGCGCTGAAGGAGTTCGCCTTCTCGCCGCAGGCCCAGCCCTTGCTCTGGCTCGCCTTCTTCGCCTCGTTCGCGGTGAAGATGCCGATGTGGCCGGTGCACACCTGGCTGCCCGACGCCCACGTGCAGGCGCCGACGGCGGGTTCGGTCATCCTGGCCGGCATCCTGCTGAAGCTCGGCGGCTACGGCTTCATCCTGTTCAACCTGCCGATGTTCCCGCAGGCCTCGCAGACCTTCGCTCCGCTGGTCTGGGCCCTGTCGGCCATCGCCATCGTCTACACCTCGCTGGTCGCCTTCCGTCAGACCGACATCAAGAAGCTGATCGCCTATTCGTCGGTCGCGCACATGGGCTTCGTGACCATGGGCATCTTCGCCGGCAACGATCAGGGCGTGCAGGGTGCGGTCTTCCAGATGCTGAGCCACGGCCTGATCTCGGGCGCGCTCTTCCTCTGCGTCGGAGTGGTCTATGACCGGATGCACACCCGCGAGATCGCCTTCTACGGCGGTCTGACCAGCCGGATGCCGTGGTTCGCCGCCATCTTCCTGATGTTCACCATGGCCAACGTCGGCCTGCCGGGCACCTCGGGCTTCATCGGCGAGATCCTGACCATGGCCGGCATCTATCAGGTGTCGACCTGGACCGCCTTCTTCGCGGCCACCGGCGTGATCTTCTCGGCCATCTACGCCCTGACGCTGTACCGCAACGTCATGTTCGGCGAGATCACCAATCCGAAGCTCAAGGACATCACGGACATCGACAAGCGCGAGCTGGCGCTGTTCGTCCCGCTGATCGTCGGCACCCTGCTGCTGGGCGTTCAGCCCAATCTGGTGCTCGACTACACCAACGCCTCGGTTCACGCCCTGACGTCCGCCTATCAACTCGCGATCGGTGGCTGAGACCATGATGCCTGATCTGATTTCCGCTCTGCAGCTCTCGGCCCCCGAGATCACGCTCGCCGTCGGCGGCCTGGTCCTGCTGATGGTCGGCGCCTTCTCGGGCGACAACAGCGCGCGCGTCGTGTCCTGGCTGTCGGTGATCCTGCTGATCGCCGCCACCGCCGTGACCGTCACCGGTCCGCTGGGGCAGGCGTTCAACGGCGCCTATATCGCCGACCCGCTGGCCGTCTACGGCAAGGCGCTGATCTTCCTGTCCAGCGCCGTGGCCATCATCCTGGGCGACGGCTGGATGCGCCGCACGCGCATCGCCAAGTTCGAGTATCCGATCCTGATCGTGCTGGCCTCGGCCGGTATGGGCATGATGGCCTCGTCGGGCGACCTGATCAGCCTGTACGTCGGCATCGAGCTGCACTCGCTGGCCCTGTACGTCCTCGCCGCCTTCCACCGCGACAACCTGAAGGCCTCGGAAGCGGGCCTGAAGTATTTCGTGCTGGGCGCCCTGTCGTCGGGCCTACTGCTGTACGGCGCCAGCCTAATCTACGGCTTCACCGGCTCGATGCGTTTCGAGGACATCGCCGCCTATGCCGCCGCCAACGAGTCCGTCGGCCTGATCTTCGGTCTTGTGTTCCTGATCTGCGGTCTGGCGTTCAAGATCTCGGCCGCGCCGTTCCACATGTGGACGCCGGACGTCTACGAGGGCGCCCCGACCCCCGTCGTGGCCCTGTTCGCCACGGCTCCCAAGGTCGCAGCCATGGTGCTGATCGCCCGTACGCTTGAAGGCGCCTTCGCCAACTCGCACGACCAGTGGGCGCAGGTCCTGATCCTGATCTCGCTGATCTCGTTCGCGGTCGGCGCCTTTGGCGGTCTGGTCCAGAAAGACATCCAGCGCCTGCTGGCCTATTCGTCGATCGCCAACATCGGCTATGCCCTGCTGGCCATCGCCGCCGGCACGACGCTGGGCGTGCAGGCCATGCTGCTGTTCATGACGCTGTACGTCATCGATCAGTTCGGCTTCTTCGCCCTGCTGCTGTCGCTGAGCCGCAACGGCAAGCCGATGCGCACGATCTCCGACCTGGCCGGTCTGCGCAAGGAGCGTCCGCTGACGACCATCGCCCTGACGGTGCTGTCGCTGTCGGTGTTGGGCATGCCGCCGCTGTCGGGCTTCTGGGGCAAGTGGGCCGTCTTCGGCGCCGCCGCCGACGCGGGCTACTGGATGGCCGGCGCCGCCGGTCTGGTCGCCTCGGTCGTGGCCGGCTTCTACTACCTGCGCATCATCAAGGTGATGTGGTTCGATCCGGCGCCGGAAGGCACGGCGGCGACCGACAAGGCTCCGGTCGAGGCGAAGACCATCGCCTTCGCCTGCGCGGCCTTCTCGTTCCCGCTTGTGATCGTGGCCCTGCCTTGGCTTGAGCCTCTGGCCGCGGCTGCTGCTGTCGGCTTCGGCGCGGGGTGATCATGCTCGCCCCTTATTCCTCCCCCAGCGGGGGAGGGGGACCGCGTTG
>NZ_BAAAGA010000007.1:72613-79483 GCF_039523815.1 Brevundimonas kwangchunensis
GGCGGCGATTGCCCCCTCCACCATGCTTCGCATGGTCCCCCTCCCCCGATGGGGGAGGAATGTCTAACCGCTGCCCCCGTCATCCTTCTCGACCAGACTGACTCCACCAATGCGGAGGCCCGGCGACGGGCCGAAGCCGGCGAGACCGGCCCGCTGTGGATCGCCGCGCGCCGCCAGACCGCGGGGCGCGGCCGTCGCGGTCGCGCTTGGGAAGGCGAGATGGGCAATCTGTTCAGCACCCTGCTGACCACCACCCGCAAGCCGCCGGCCGAGGCGGCTCAGGTGACCTTCATCGCTGCCCTCGCCGTGGCCGACCTGCTGGACCGCTATGCGCCTCCGTCGGTCGTGACGATCAAATGGCCCAATGACGTGATGCTGGCCGGGACCAAGACCTGCGGGATCCTGGTCGAGTCCGGCGTCCATGCGAACGGCGGCCTGTGGCTGGCCGTCGGCATCGGCGTGAACCTCGCCGAGGCCCCCGAGGGCACCGAGCGCCCCGCCACCGCCCTGTCTCACCATCTGTCGGCCGACCACGTCGCCCCGCCGACGGTCGAGCGGGCGGCGGAAGAGCTGGCCGAGGCCTTCGACATCTGGCTGGAACGCTGGGAGACGCTGGGCTTCCAGCCCATCCTCGACGCCTGGGCCGCGCGCACCCCGGGGCTGGACGGTCCTGCCGTCGCCCGGCTGGGTCACGAGACGCTTGAGGGCCGGGCCGAGGGCGTCGCGCCGGACGGGGCGTTGAAACTGAGGCTGGCCGACGGAAGCCTGAGGCTGATTTCCGCCGGGGATGTCTTCTTTGGCGAAGCGCGATGATCCATCACTACTCCACACCCGTCATCCTCGGGTTTGACCCGAGGATCGGATGCAGGGACGAGCTGTGCGTCCGCCCGTCCGCACAGGCGGGCGAAACGTCCGGCCCTCGGGTCAAGCCCGAGGGTGACGACTGCGGGAGAGGGGACCGCTGATGCTGCTGGCGATCGAGCAGGGCAACACCAATACGCTGTTCGCGGTGCATGACGGCGCGGACTGGATCGCGCAGTGGCGCACCGCGACCGAGAGCACCCGCACGGCCGATGAGTACGCCGTCTGGCTGAGCCAGCTGCTGACCATGCGCGGACTGGAGCTGAAGGCGCTGGACGGCTGCATCATCTCGTCCGTGGTGCCGCAGTCGATCTTCAACCTGCGCAACCTGTCGCGCCGCTATCTGTCGGTCGAGCCGCTGGTGATCGGCGACCCCGAGGTCCGGCTGGGCGCGACGGCGCGGATCCTGAAGCCCAGCGAGGCGGGCGCGGACCGGCTGGTCAACGCGCTGGGCGCCCACCTGATGTATCCCGGCGACCTGATCGTAATCGACAGCGGCACGGCCACGACCTTCGACGTCATCGCCGCCGACGGCGCCTTCGAGGGCGGCATCATCGCCCCGGGCGTGAACCTCAGCCTGCAGGCCCTGCACGAGGCCGCCGCAATGTTGCCCCGCATCGCCATCCAGAAGCCGGACAAGGTGATCGGCAAGGACACCGTCTCGAACATGCAATCCGGCGTGTTCTGGGGCTACATCGCCCTGATCGAGGGGCTGGTGGCCCGCATCAAGGCCGAGTGGGGCAAGCCCATGACCGTCATCGGCACGGGGGGCGTGGTCTCCCTGTTCGAGGGCGCCACCGACAGCATCGACCGGTTCGATCCGGACCTGACCATCCGCGGCTTGCTGGAGATCTGGCGGCGGAACAGCCATCTGAAGGCGTAATGAGCAAATCCAAAGACAACGAACTCGTCTTCCTGCCGCTGGGCGGGTCCAACGAGATCGGCATGAACCTGAACGCCTACGGCTACGGCCCGGCGGACAATCGTCAGTGGGTGGTCGTCGACGTCGGCGTGACCTTCGGCGACAACTCGACGCCCGGCGTGGACGTGATCGTGCCCGATCCGACCTATCTCGAGGGCGAGGACATCCTCGGCATCGTGCTGACCCATGCGCACGAGGACCACATCGGCGCGCTGGGCTGGCTGTGGCCGCGCATCAAGGCGCCGCTGTACGCCACGCCGTTCACCGCCTTCCTGATCCGCGAGAAGCTGCGGGACGCCGGCCTGCTGGACCGCGTGACCCTCCACGAGGTGCCGCTGGGCGGGACTATCGATCTGGGACCGTTCCAGATCGAGATGGTGACCATCACCCACTCGATCGCCGAGCCGAACGGTCTGGCGATCAAGACGCCTCTGGGCACAGTGCTGCACACCGGCGACTGGAAGATCGACAACGACCCGATCGTGGGCGAGCGCACCGACGTAGACACCATCAAGCGCCTCGGCGACGAGGGCGTGCTGGCCATGGTCTGCGACTCGACCAACGTCTTCCAGGAAGGCGTGGCGGGCTCCGAAGGCGATGTGAAGACCGCGCTGGCCGAGTTGATCGGGGGGCTGAAGGGCAGGGTGGCGGTGGGCTGCTTCGCCTCGAACGTCGCCCGGATGGACAGCGTCATCCGCGCCGCCGAGGCGGCCGGGCGTCGCGTGGTGCTGGCCGGCCGCTCGATGCACCGCATCACCGCCGCCGCCAAGTCGGTCGGCATGCTGTCGGACCTGCAGCCCTTCCTGTCGGAAGAGCAGGCCAAGCATTGGCCCGCGGACGAGATCCTGTACCTGTGCACCGGCAGCCAAGGCGAAAGCCGCGCCGCCCTTTCGCGCGTCGCCGAGGGTAATCACCCCTTCATCAAGCTGGGGCCGGGCGACCACTGCATCTTCTCGTCGCGGGTCATCCCTGGCAACGAGCTGGCCATCGGCCGGCTGCAGGACACGCTGTCGGATCGCGGGGTGCGCATCTACACGGACAAGGACCATCCGGGCATCCACGTCTCGGGTCACCCGTGCCGTGAGGAACTGCGCGAGATGTACCGCTGGGCGCGGCCGAAGATCGCCGTGCCGACCCACGGCATGCGCCGTCACCTCGCCGAGCACGCCCAGCTGGCGAAGGACATGCAGGTGCCCGAGGCGGTCACCCCGCGCAACGGCGACATGGTGCGTCTGGCCCCTGGACCGGCGGCGATCATCGACGAGGTCCCCTCGGGCCGCCTGTTCGTCGATGGCGGCATGCTGGTCGAGGAGGCGGGCGAGGCCCTGCGCGAGCGTCGCCATGCGGCCTCCAACGGCGTCCTGATCGTCAGCTTCGCGATGGACAAGCGCGGCAAGATCGTCTCGGACATCGACGTCCGCGGCCTCGGCCTGCCCGGCGACGAGGACAGCCCGCTGGGCGACATCCTCGACACCTTGGCCGAGCGGGTCGAGCAGGTCGTGCGTGGTCTGAAGGGCGATGCGCTGGAGGACGAGATGGTGGTCGAACAGGCCGTCGCCCGCGCCCTCAAGAAGGCCAGCCAGTCGGTCTGGGATCGCCGTCCGATCGTCGAGACCATCATCCTGCGCCTGTAAGACTCAAGACGCTCACTCGCGTGTGAGTGTCTTGACTTGCGCTCATCGCCCGGCCCACCCTGCGCAAAATAGCGCCGCGGGGAGGAACCATGCGACTGCGCGACTTGGCCATCATGGCCGCGACAACGCTTGCGCTGGCCGGCTGCGGCGGAGGTCCGCGTGCGGATTTCTCCGCCAGCGCGGCCCCGCCGGCTCCGGACTATCGCCAGACCGCCGCCTGGCTGGCGTTTCCGGGCCGTGACGGGCTGGAGCGGTCGGTCCCGTCGGGCCTGACGGCGATAGACGAGGCGACTGCGCCGGCCGACGTCTTCTTCATCCACCCGACCACGACGACCGACCGGAACGTCTGGAACGCCCGCTGGGATGCCTCGGGCGAGGCCGCGCCGCTGAACGCGCCGGTGCTGCTGGCCCAGCTCAGCGTCTTCAACGGTTGCTGCCGCCTGTATGCCCCTCGCTACCGGCAGGCGACGCTGAGCGCGCTGGGCGAAGCGGAGGCCGTGGCGCTGGCCTATGGCGACATTGCCGCCGCCTTCCGCGTGTTCATCGCCGACCACAACGACGGCCGGCCCTTCATCGTCGCCTCGCACAGTCAGGGTACGATGCACGCCATCCGCCTGATGCAGGAGGAGGTGCTGGGCACACCTCTGCAGGGCCGGCTGGTCGCGGCGTATCTGATCGGCGGCTATGTCCCGGCGGACTTCGGCAAGGTCGGCCTGCCGGTCTGCGATAGCGCCAGTGAGACCGGCTGTGTCGTCAGCTGGAACGCCTCGAAGATCGGCAGCGCACTGTCGCGCATCATCATCAACGACAAGACCTACTGGTGGCGCGGGGCGATGAAGTCCGAGGGACAGGCCCCGGCTCTGTGCGTCAATCCTCTGACCTGGCGGGCAGGGAGCCACGACACGCCGACGCCCGCAGCCGACAACGCCGGCAGCCTGTCCTTCCCGCAGACGCCTTACCCGGAGGCCCGCACGACCCTGCCGGCGCTCGATCCCGGTCTGACCGGCGCACGCTGTCACGACGGCATGCTGGAGGTGTCCCTGCCGGACACGGCCGGAGCCGGGTACAGCGATCACCTGACCCGGCTGGCGGGCAGCTATCACCTGCAGGACTACGGCCTGTTCTACGCCTCGCTGCGCGAGAATGCCGTGGCGCGGACGGCAGCATGGAGAGAGGCGCAATGAGCGACGCGGTCGAGCCGGTCGGCATGGTCGACAGCCTGTCGGGGCAGGGCGGGAGACCAGACGACGAGGCTGTCGCCTTCGCCCGCGCCTACATGGCCGAGGGCGAGATGGATCCGGTCATCATCGCGAAGATCCGCGATCCCGAGCGCATGGCGCAGCGCGAGGCGCAGAAGCTGGCCCTGAAGGCCCGGGATTGGCCTGCTTTCAGTCACTATCGCGACGCCAACGCCGCGCGGGCGGGCCAGCGGACGGACGTGGTCTTCATCGGCGACTCCATCACCGAGATGTGGCGCATCGCCCAGCCGGACCTGTTCGAGGGCGTCGTCGTGAACCGGGGCATCAGCGGCCAGACCAGCCCGCAAATCCTGCTGCGCTTCATGCCCGACGTGATCGCCCTGAAGCCGAAGGTCGTCCACCTGATGTGCGGGGTGAACGACATCGCCGGCAACACCGGCCCGACGACGCCGGGCGACTACCGGAACAACATCCTCGCCATGCTCGATCTGGCCACGGCCCACGGCATTGAGGTCGTTCTGGCCCGGCTGACACCGATCAACGGCCTGCCTTGGTCGCCCGGCGTGGTCGACCCTCAGGCCCGGATCGTCGAGCTGAACGGCTGGCTGGCCTCGGTCGCGGCCGAGCGCGGGCTGGTTGAGGTGGACTACGGCCCGGCCCTCTCCGACGGGCAGGGCGGCATGGACATGGCCTACACCCGCGACGGCCTGCATCCGGGCGCGCAGGGCTATGCCGTGATGCGCCCGCTGGCCGAGGCGGCGATCGCGAAGGCGCTGGCCCACGTCGCCTGACTTTCCGTGCGAGGACTTTGAACCCGCGCGCCCCCTGCCTATAAGGAGCCGAATCCCCCGCGCCCAAGGTCTGTCCCATGCCCGACGTTTCGTCCGAGTTCCGCTACAAGCGCGTCCTGCTCAAGGTCTCGGGCGAGGTGCTGATGGGCGATCAGGGCTATGGCATCGACATGAAGACCGTGGCTGAGGTCGCCAAGGCCGTGGCTGACGTGGCCCGCGAGGGCGTCGAGATCTGCCTGGTCATCGGCGGCGGCAACATCTTCCGTGGCCTGTCGAAGGCGGCGGGCGACATGGACCGCGCCTCGGCCGACTACATGGGCATGCTGGCGACGGTGATGAACGCCCTCGCCATGCAGGCGGCGCTGGAGAAGATTGGCGTCCAGACCCGGGTGCAGAGCGCCCTGACCATGAACGCCGTGGCCGAGCCCTATGTGCGCCGCCGCGCCCTGCGCCATCTCGAGAAGGGCCGCGTGGTGATCTTCGCCGCCGGCGTGGGCGCCCCGTTCTTCACGACCGACTCGGGCGCCGCCCTGCGCGCCGCCGAAATGGGCTGCGACGCCCTGCTGAAGGGCACCAGCGTGGACGGCGTCTACACCGCCGACCCCAAGAAGGACGCGACCGCCACCCGCTACGACACCCTCAGCTACCACGACGTGCTGGCCAAGGATCTGAAGGTCATGGACGCCTCGGCCGTGGCCCTGATGCGTGACTCCGGCATTCCGATCGTGGTCTTCTCCATCCGCGAGGAAGGCTCGTTCCGCCGGACCCTGGCGGGCCAGGGCGCGTTCACCGTGATCAACACCGACGGCAAGGCCGCCTGACAACACCATAAGAAGACGAGAGAAACGACCATGGCGAAGCCCGATCTGAAGACCTACCGCGACCGCATGGACAAGGCGGTCGGCGCCCTGAAGGAAGAGTTCAACGGCCTGCGCACCGGCCGCGCCAACGCCGGCATCCTGGATCCGGTGCAGGTCGAGGCCTATGGCTCGACCTCACCGCTGAACGCCGTCGCCGCCATCAGCGTGCCGGAGCCGCGCATGATCTCGGTCAGCGTCTGGGACAAGGGCATGGTCGTGTCGGTCGAGAAGGCCATCCGCGCCGCCGGCCTGGGCCTGAACCCGATCGTGGACGGCCAGACCCTGCGCATCCCGGTTCCGCCGCTGACGGAAGAGCGCCGCAAGGACCTGGCCAAGCTGGCCGGCAAGTATAGCGAGCAGCAGAAGATCGCGGTGCGCAACGTCCGCCGCGACGCCAACGACGACCTGAAGAAGGCCGAGAAGGCCGGCGACATCAGCCAGGACGAACAGAAGAAGATGGAGACCGAGGTCCAGAAGGACACGGATGCGGCCATCAAGCGCATCGACGAGGCGCTGAAGGTCAAGGAAGTGGAAATCATGCAGGTCTGACGGCGATCTGCCGTTAGGATATCGGGACATGAGCGCCGTTTCTTCCAACGCCAG
>NZ_BAAAGA010000007.1:79506-157415 GCF_039523815.1 Brevundimonas kwangchunensis
CTGCATGTCGCCATCATCATGGACGGCAACGGGCGCTGGGCGGCGGCGCGCGGCCTGCCCCGGGCGGTCGGCCACCGCGAGGGCGTCCAGGCCCTGAAACGCACCATCGAGGCCGCCCCGAAGCTGGGCATCAGCTGCCTGACTGTGTTTGGCTTCTCGACCGAGAACTGGAACCGCTCGACCGAGGAAGTCTCGGACCTCATGGGTCTGGTCCGCAGCTATGTGGCCAGCGACCTGAAGCGCCTCGAGAAGGCCGGCGTGCGTCTGCGGGTTCTGGGCCGCCGCGAGGGGCTGCCGAAAGACATCGCAGACATCGCCGACCGGGCCGAGGTCCAGACCGGCCATAACTCCAAATTCCTGCTGCAGGTCGCCTTCAACTACGGCGGCCGGGCCGACATCGTCGATGCCGCGCGGGCCTACGTCGAGAAACTGCAGGCTGGAGAGGTCGTCGGCCCGCTGGACGAGGAGTCGCTCGGCGCCGGCCTGTCGACCGCGGGCGGCCCACCGGTGGACGTGATCGTGCGCACTTCGGGCGAGCGCCGGCTGTCGAACTTCCTGCTGTGGGAAGCCGCCTACGCCGAGTTCGTCTACCAGGACATCCTCTGGCCCGACTACGGGCCGGAAGCCCTCGCTGACGTGGTCGCGCAATACAGGCAGCGCGATCGTCGCTACGGCGGCCGTCCGGCCGACGCGGTGGCCTGATGGCGGTCAAGGCCGGGGAAATCGGAATCCGGGCGGCGTCGGCGCTGGTGCTGGCGCCGGCGGCCGTGCTCGGCATCTGGGCCGGGGGCGTCTGGTTCCTCGGCCTGATGATGGCCGCCTGCGCCCTGTTGGCCGTAGAGTGGGCGATGATGAGCGCCCAGAAGGCCTGGCGTGTCATGGCCGGGGCGGTGGCGTTCGGCCTGTTCGCGGCGATGATCGCGGCACACATCGAGCAACTGTCCCTGTCGCTGGTGATGCTGGTCTTCTGCGCCGTCGCCGCCGGCCTGTTCGCCCGCAGCCGGGGGCAGGAGGCGCTCGACGCCTCCTATGGCGTTCTCTACCTCGGCTGGCCGGCGGTGCTGCTGATCTGGCTGCGCGACGGCTCCAGCGATGTCGGCCTGTACTGGACCGTCTTCGCCTTCGTCATCGCCTGGTCGTCGGACATCATGGCCTATCTGGTCGGCTCGACGGTTGGTGGCCCCAAGCTGTGGCCGCGCTTCTCGCCCAACAAGACCTGGTCCGGCTTCATCGGCGGACTGACGGCCGGCATGGTCGCCGGCGCCCTGATGGCGACCTTGTTCGACATGGGGCTCGGCATCGTCTGGGGCGCGGTCCTCGGTCTGGCCACCGCCATCGCCACCATGGCCGGCGATCTGTGGGAATCCGCCCTGAAGCGCCGCTATGGCGTGAAGGACGCCGGCAATCTGATCCCGGGCCACGGCGGTCTGCTGGATCGCGTGGACGGCCTGATGTTTGCGGCCGTCGTGGTCGCCTGCGGCCGTTTGATCATGCTGATGGCGGAGCGCGCGGGATGATCCGCCGCCGCATCACCGTGCTGGGGTCGACCGGATCGGTCGGCTGCTCGACGCTGGACCTGATGGCCCAGACCGAGGCGAGCGGGGCAGGGGCCTTCGAGGTCGAGGCCCTGACCGGCGGCGCCAATATCGCCCGTCTGGCCGAACAGGCCCGCCGCTGGAAGCCGAAGGTCGCCGTCACCGCCGATCCGGCCCGCCTGAACGAACTGCGCGACGCCCTCGCCGGCACGGGGGTCGAGGCCGCCGCCGGGCACGAGGCGATCGTCGAGGCCGCGCAACGCCCCGCCGACTGGGTCATGGCCTCCATCGTCGGCTCTGCCGGTCTGCGCTCCGCCTGGGCCGCCGCCGGGACGGGCGCGACGCTGGCCCTGGCCAACAAGGAAAGCCTCGTCTGCTGCGGCCCGTCGCTGATCGAACGGGTCAAGCGGGCCGGCGGACGGCTGCTGCCGGTCGATTCCGAGCATTCGGCCATCTTCCAGGTCTTCCCGCACGGCGCGCCCGAACAGGTGGCCAGGCTGGTGCTGACCGCCTCCGGCGGCCCGTTCCGCACCACGCCCAAGGCCGCCATGGCCGCGATCACGCCCGAACAGGCCGTCGTCCACCCGAACTGGAGCATGGGCGCCAAAATCTCGGTCGACAGCGCCACCATGGCCAACAAGGGCCTTGAGATGATCGAGGCGGCCTATCTGTTCGACACCCCGGCCGAGCGGATCGACGTGGTGGTGCACCCGGAATCTATCATTCACAGCCTCGTCGAGTACGTCGACGGCTCGACCCTGGCCCAGATGGGTCCACCGGACATGAAGACGCCGATCGCCTGCGCCCTGGCCTGGCCCGACCGGATCGCCTGGCCCGCGCCGAAGCTGGACCTCGCCGCGCTGGGCAGGCTGACGTTCGAGGCGCCCGACGAGGCCCGCTTCCCGTTGCTCGGACTGGCCCGTCAGGCG
The DNA here is from genome assembly GCF_039523815.1 of Brevundimonas kwangchunensis. Taxonomy (NCBI): domain Bacteria; kingdom Pseudomonadati; phylum Pseudomonadota; class Alphaproteobacteria; order Caulobacterales; family Caulobacteraceae; genus Brevundimonas; species Brevundimonas kwangchunensis. Next base: position 81,971 of record NZ_BAAAGA010000007.1, read on the forward strand.
TTGCAGGCCGGCGGCTCGGCGCCCATCGTGTTCAACGCGGCCAACGAGGTGGCGGCGCTGGCCTTCCTTGACCGGCGTCTGGCGTTTCTCAATATTGCCGCAGTCGTCGCCGACACCTTGTCGCGCGTGACCGCCCCGGGGGTGGATTCCTGTTCCGACAGTGCATGCGACGCGGCTCTGGCCGTGGACGCGCAGGCGCGGCGGGCGGCTGAATCGATCGTCCAGGGCTTCGCGGCAGCGGCCTGAGACAGGCGTAGGGGACCCTTGGCGGAATGATGGGCTTTCTCGGCCAGGCGCTGATCTACATCGTGCCGTTCCTGCTGGTCCTGACGTTCATCGTCACGATCCACGAACTGGGCCATTTCTGGGTCGCGCGCGCCTTTGGCGTGAAGATCGACCGGTTCTCGATCGGCTTCGGCAAGACGATCGTCAGCCGGACCGACAAGCGTGGCGTCGAATGGCGCATCGCCTGGCTTCCGCTGGGCGGCTATGTGAAATTCTCCGGCGATCTGGACGCCTCCAGCGTGCCGGATCAGGCCGGTCTGGCCGAGCTGAAGTCGCGCGTGATCGCCGAGCACGGCCCGGGCGCCGAGCGCGACTATTTCCATTTCAAGCCGGTCTGGCAGCGCGCGCTGATCGTGGCGGCCGGTCCGGTCGCCAACTTCCTGCTGGCGATCGCCCTGCTGACGGTACTGTTCAGCGTGATCGGCGAACAGGTCGTCGGCCCACGCGTCTATAACGTCGTGGCGGGTTCCCCGGCGGCGCAGGCCGGTTTCCAGCGCGGCGACCTGATCACCGCGCTCAACGGCCGCGCGGTGTCCGAGGCCGAGACGGTGACCAATCACGTCATGCTCAGCGCCGGCGACGCGCTGATCTTCACGGTCGAGCGCGGGACGCAGATCCTGACGCTGACCGCCACGCCGGAGCGTCGTTTCGAGAACGACCCCATCGCGGGCCGCATTCGCGTGGCCCGCATAGGGCTGGAATTGAGGCCGCTGCCGCAGGATTATCACTACAACCGCCTGAATCCGCTGGAAGCAGCCGGGAAGGGCGTCGAGCGGATGAACCTGATCGTCGGCAGCACCTTCCGCTACCTGGGCCGCATCTTCGTGGGCAAGGAATCCGGCGATCTGCTGAACGGTCCGGTCGGCATCGCGCGCGCCGCGGGCGGCATCACCAACGCCGCAGCCTCGGTCGAGGCCCCCGTCGGACTGGTCGCCGCCAACGTCGCGCTGCATCTTCTTCAGTTCGCCGCCATAGTTTCGATCGGAATGGGTATTGTTAATCTGCTTCCGATTCCCGTTCTCGATGGGGGGCATCTGGTGTTCTACGGCTATGAGGCTGTGGCGCGCCGGCCAGTCCCCGCTCGTGTTCAGGAGCTCGGCTACAGGGTCGGTCTTGCTTTGCTGGCTGGATTGATGTTGTTCGCAACCTGGAACGACCTGCAGAAGCTGAGCCTGTTCAAATTCCTCGGCGGGCTCGCATGATGAGCCGACGCCAGCCCCCGATGGTTTCCCGAATGATTCAAAACGACGCGTCCGCCCTCCGTTTCGCCCGGACCCTGAGCCCGAGCCTCCTGGCCCTCGCCATGGCTGCCGGCCTTGCCGGTCCGGCGCTGGCCCAGACCGCCCCGGCCATCCAGCCCGGGGAGCCGATCGCCGCGCCCGCCGAGGCCCAGGAAGCCGCCCAGGCACAACGCGCCACGATCAACCGCATCCTCGTGCGCGGCAACCAGCGCATCGATCAGACGACGGTCCTGTCCTATCTGCCGATCCAGCCGGGCGACACGATCGACGCCGCGGTGCTGGACGTCGCGGTCCGTACCCTCGTCCGCACCCAGCTGTTCGCCGACGTGCAACTGGGCGTGCAGCCCAACGGCGATCTGATCGTCGAGATCGTCGAGAACCCGATCATCAACCAGGTGGTGTTCGAGGGGAACAGCGCCATCGGCGACGACAAGCTGAACGAGGAAGTCACGCTCAAGCCGCGTGGCATCTACACCCGCGCCCGCATCCAGGAAGACGTCGGCAAGATCGTCGAACTGTACCGCCTGTCGGGCCGTATCGCCGCCACCGTGACGCCGAAGATCGTTCAGCTGGACCAGAACCGCGTCGACGTCGTCTTCGAGATCACCGAAGGCCCCGAGACCGGCGTGCGCTCGATCACCTTCCTCGGCAACAGCGCCTTCTCGGACAATGACCTGCGCGAGGTCATGGTCACCAAGCAGAGCCAGTGGTGGCGCCTGTTCAGCTCGACCGACAACTACGACCCGAACCGTCTGGACTACGACCGCGAGCAACTGCGGAAATTCTACACCAACCGCGGCTACTACGATTTCCGCGTCGTTTCGGGTATCAGTGAGCTGTCGCCGGACGACAGCGCCTTCGCCATCACCTTCACGGTGGACGAGGGTGATCGGTACAACTTCGGCGAAGTCACTGTGGTCACCGAGAACGACCGCCTGAACGCCGACTTCCTGCGCGCACTGCTGCCGATCCGCTCGGGCGACCTGTACGAGAGCGACAAGATCGAGTCGGCCGTCGACGCCCTGACGTTCGCGGCCGGTTCGGCCGGCTACGCCTTCGTCGAGATCGATCCCGAGTACACCGCCAATCCCGAGACGGACACGGTGGACGTCACCTTCCGCGTCCGCGAAGGCCAGCGGGTCTATGTCGATCGCATCAACGTCGTGGGCAACACCCGCACCCTGGACAACGTCATCCGTCGCGAGATGATGCTGAGCGAGGGCGATGCCTTCAACCGCACCCTGCTGGAGCGTTCGCGCAACAACCTGCGTGGTCTGGGCTTCTTCAAGGACGTGACCGTCGAGGAGGCCCGTGGCTCGGCCCCGGATCGTTCGGTGGTCAATGTCACCGTGACCGAACAGCCGACCGGCGAACTGTCCGTCGGCGCCGGCTTCAGCTCGGTCGACTCCTTCGTGCTGAACCTGGGCATCACCGAGCGGAACTTCCGCGGCCGCGGCCAGAACGTGGTCGCCCGTCTGGAGTGGGGTTCGCTGCGTCAGCAGATCGACTTCCGCTTCACCGAGCCGAAATTCCTCGGCCGCGACCTGCGCGCCGGCTTCGACGCCTTCCACTCGCGCTACGATCTGTCGGAGTACTCGTCGTACGACTACCGCTCGACCGGCGGCGGCGTGCGTCTGTCCTACCCGCTGAACGGCTTCACCCTGCTCAGCACGCGCTACTTCCTGAAGTCGGACGAGATCATCGTTCCGTCGAACTACTGCGGCACTAACGGCAGCGGCTCGACCGCCCTGTGCGATCAGGTCGGTTCTTTCATCAACTCGTCGGCGGGCTACACCCTGCTGGTCGATCGCCGGAACGATCCGGTGCGTCCGACCCGCGGCTGGACCGGCTCGCTGCGTCAGGACTTCGCCGGCATCGGCGGCGACGTGAACTACATCAAGACCGAAGCCGACATCTCGGCCTATTGGGGCATCTCGCCCGCCTGGGTCGTCACGGCGACGGCCTCGACCGGCTATGTGTCGGGCTGGGGCGGTGATCCGATCCGGATCAACGACCGCTTCTTCAAGGGCGGCAACAGCTTCCGCGGCTTCGAGACCGCCGGCATGGGGCCGCGCGACCTGACCACGACCGACGCCCTGGGCGGCAACTTCTACGTCATCGGCTCGCTGGAGCTGACGGTTCCGAACTATCTGCCGGAAGAATACGGCATCCGGACCTCGCTATTCACCGACGTGGGTACGCTGGGCGTTCTGGACGACCGCTACACGGTCACCTCGACCGGTCTGCCTGACTCGAGCATCATCGATGACCTGGCCCTGCGCGCTTCCGCCGGCGTAAGCATCCACTGGCGCTCGCCGATGGGGCCAATCCGCTTCGACATCAGCAAGGTTCTCGGTCAGGAAGATTACGACAAGACCGAAAGCTTCCGCTTCTCCACCTCCACCCAATTCTGATCGCGGAACCAAGTCCCGCACTGCAAGGCCTGACCATGAAACTCCTCGCCATCGGCGCTTTCGCCGCCGCCATCCTCATCGCCGGCGCTGCTTCGGCACAGAACGCCCCGGCCCAGCCGACCGTCAACCACGGCCCGGCCATCGCCGGTCTGTGCATCTACAACCCGCAGCGCGTACTGGCCCAGTCGACCGCCGGCCAGGCCCTGCAAACCGGCCTGCAACGCCTCGCCGAGGAAGTGCGCGGCGAACTGCAGCCCTACGCCGCCAACATCCAGAGCGAAGCCCAGCAACTGCAGCAGGGCGGCCAAGCCGCCGATCCGGACGGCAGCCGTCGCCGCGCCTGGCAGCAGCGTCTGGAAGAAGCCCAGCAGCTGGAGCAGACCCGCGAGCAGGAGCTGCGCTACACCGAAGCCATGCAGACGCAGACCATCGGCAACGCCGCCAGCCCGATCATCGCCGCCGTCTATCAGGAGCGCAGCTGCAGCATCCTGCTGGACCGCAGCTCGGTCTTCATCGGCAACCCGGCCATGGACGTGACCGATCTGATCCTGCAGCGCCTCAACCAGGCCCTGCCGACCCTGCCGGCCTTCAACCGTATGCCGCTGCCGGCGCAGCAGTAAGTCGTTGATGCCCGATCCGCGCTTTTTCGAAAGCCTGCCCGCGCTGGACGTCGCGGCGCTGGCGCAGCGGATCGGAGCCGAAGTCCTGCGCGGCGGAGACCGGAAGGTCTCCGCCGTCGCACCTCTCGGATCCGCCGGATCCGGCGATGTCGCCTTCATGGGCGACCGCAAGTTCGTCCAGGCTCTCAAGGACACCGCCGCCGGCTGCGTGATCGTGCCGGCCGCCGCTGCTGACCATGCTCCGGCCGACGCCTCCGTGCTGGTTTCGCCAACGCCGCAGGCCAGTTGGGCCGAGGCCTCGATGCTACTGCATCGCTCCATCCCCCTGACCGCCATCACTTCCGCCGAAGCCGCCGAGGACGATAGCGTCGTCATCGAACCGGGCGTCGTGCTGGGGCAGGGCGTTCGCATCGGCCGTGGCTCGCGCATCGGCGCCAACACCGTGATCGCGTCGGGCGTCCAGATCGGCCGCGATTGCGTGATCGGCTCCAACGTCACAGTCGGCTTTGCCCTGATCGGCGACCGGGTGAAGCTCTACGCCGGCGTTCGCATCGGCGAGGCCGGCTTCGGCGCCGCCGGCGGCCGCACCGGCCCGATCGACGTGCCCCAGCTGGGCCGGGTGATCATCCAGGACAACGTCACGGTCGGCGCCAACACCTGCATCGACCGCGGCGCCTATGACGACACCGTCATCGGCGAGAACACCAAGATCGATAATCTGGTCATGATCGCCCACAACTGCGTCATCGGCCGCAACTGCCTGATCGCCGCCCACACCGGCATTTCCGGCTCGGTCGTCGTCGGCGACGGGGTCATCTTCGGCGGCAAGGCCGGCATCGGCGACCACCTGAAGATCGGCGCCGGAGCCCGGGTCGCAGGCGGCGCAGGCCTGCTGGCGGACATCCCGCCGGGCGAGACATGGTCGGGTTATCCCGCGAAACCCATTCGTCAATTCTTGCGTGAAACCGTCTGGGTGTCCAAACAGGCAGCGAAGAAGAGAGACGACAAGGAGTAGGCCCATGGCCGAGGATACGGGCAACATCGACTACGCCGAGGTGATGCGGCGCCTGCCGCACCGTTATCCCTTCCTGCTCGTCGACAAGGCCGAGGACTTCGTGCCGGCCACCTCGATCACCGGCATCAAGAACGTCACCCACAACGAGCCCTTCTTCCCGGGCCACTTCCCGATCGATCCGGTCATGCCGGGCGTGCTGATCGTCGAGGCCATGGCCCAGACCGGCGCTCTGCTGATGTCCAAGACCATGGACGTTGCGGTGGCCGACAAGGTCATCATGTTCATGTCCATCGACGGCGTGCGCTTCCGCAAGCCGGCGCGCCCGGGCGACCAGCTGCGCATGGAGGTCAAGGTGACCCGCGCCCGCGGCGACGCCTACAAGTTCCGCGGCGAGACCTTCATCGACGGCAAGCTGGCGGCCGAGGCCGAGTTCATGGCCATGGTCGTGACCGTGGACCAGCCGGCGACCTGACATGGCCATCCATCCCACAGCCCAGGTCGACGCCAGCGTCCGACTGGCCGACGGCGTCGAGATCGGGCCGTGGAGCATCGTCGGCCCGAACGTCGTCCTGTCCGAGGGCGTCCGCGTCGCCAGCCATGTCGTGATCCAGCAGGACACCACGGTCGGCGCCGGCACCACCATCCACCCCTTCTGCGTCATGGGCGGCGATCCGCAGCACGGCGGCTACAAGGGCGAGCCGGTGGCGCTGGAGATCGGCGCGGGCAACACCATCCGCGAACACTCGACCTTCAACCGGGGCACGCCGGGCGACCGCAAGCTGACCACCATCGGCGACAACTGCCTGTTCATGACCGGCGCCCACATCGGCCACGACTGCATCGTCGGCAGCAATGTCACCTTCGCCAACAACGCCACCCTGGGCGGTCACGTCCGCGTCGGCGACAAGGTTTTCCTCGGCGGTCTGGCGGCGGTGCACCAGTTCGGCCGGGTGGGGCAGGGCGCCATCGTCGGCGGCCTGTCGGCGGTCACGCGGGACATCATTCCCTACGGCTCGGCCTGGGGGAACCACGTCCGCCTGCACGGGCTGAACCTGATCGGGCTGAAGCGGAAGGGCTACGGCAAGGATGCGGTGCGTCGCCTGCTGGCCGCCTACCGCGACATCTTCGAGGCCGAGGGCCTGTTCTCGGAGCGTCTGGACAAGGCTGCCGAGGCCTATGCCGACCTGCCCGAGATCCAGGAGATTATCGCCTTCATCCGTGAAGACACCCGGCGCCCGGTCGCGCTTCCAGAAAAATGAGCGGCAAGCTGGGCCTTATCGCCGGCGGCGGAGCTCTGCCCCTGTCGGTCGCGGCGCGTTGCGAGGCCGAGGGGCGCCCGGTCTTCATCGTCCGCCTCGCCGGCTTCGCCGACCCGCATCTGGCCCACTATCCCGGCATCGACGCCGGCATGGCCGAGATCGGCAAGGTGCTGACGGCCATGAAGAAGGCCGGCTGTCAGGCCGTCTGCCTTGCCGGCACCGTCAGCCGCCCGGACTTCAAGACCCTGAAACCCGACTTCAAGGGCGCGACCGTCCTGCCCGGCATCATCGCGGCGGCGACCAAGGGCGACGACGCCCTGCTGCGGAAGATCCTGTCGGTGTTCGAGGCCGAAGGCTTCGCCGTGGAAGGCGCGGACGACATCCTGGGCGGCGAGACACTGCCGGCCGGCGCGCTGGGCAGGGTGCACCCCACGGAGAGCCAGCTCGCCGACCTCAAGAAGGCGCTGCACGTCGCCGAGAAGTCCGGCGAGCTGGATATCGGCCAGGGCGCCGTCGTCTGCGACGGCCTCGTGCTGGCGGTCGAGGCGCAGGAGGGCACCGACGCCATGCTGATGCGCGTCGCCGGCCTGCCGGCTGACCTGCGCGGCTCGGCCTCCGACCGCAAGGGCGCGCTGGGCAAGGCGCCCAAGCCCATTCAGGACCTGCGGGTCGACATGCCGGTCATGGGCGCGCGCACCATAGAGATGGCCGCCGCCGCCGGTCTGGCCGGCGTGGGCGGGGTCTCTGGCAAGCTGATCCTGATAGACCGGGCGGCGCTGGTGGAAGCCGCCGATCGGCTGGGCCTGTTCGTCTGGGGCGAGACCCGATGAGCCGGCCGCTGAAGATCATGCTGGTCGCCGCCGAGGCTTCGGGCGACGCGCTGGGCGCCGGTCTGGCGAAGGCGTTGAAGGCCCGGCTGGGCGCGGACGTCGTCTTCGTCGGCGTCGGCGGGCCGAAGATGGCCGCCGAGGGCGTCGCCAGCCCGTTCGACATCGCCGAACTGTCCATCCTCGGCTGGCTGGAGGGCCTGAAGGCCTACGGTCTGGTCAAACGCCGGGTCGCAGACACCGTCGCGCAGGCCGTGGCCGAGAAGCCGGACGCAGTGGTCCTGATCGACAGCTGGGGTTTCACCATCCGGGTGGCCAAGGCGCTGAAAGAGGCGCTGCCGGGCGTCCCGTTGATCAAATACGTCGGCCCGCAGGTCTGGGCCTCGCGCCCCGGTCGGGCGAAGACGCTGGCGGCCTCGGTCGACCACCTGCTGGCCCTATACAGCTTCGACGCCCCCTGGTTCGAGAAGGAGGGGCTGGCCACGACCGTCGTCGGCTCCCAGGCCCTGCACGTCGACATGTCGGGGGCCGACCCGGCCGCCTTCCGCGCTCGCCGCGGCATTGCGCCGGACGCCGACCTGCTGCTGGTCCTGCCGGGCAGCCGCCCGTCCGAGATCCGCCTGATGACGCCGGTGTTCGAGGGCGCGGTCGCGCGGCTCAAGCAGGAGAACCCCGCGCTCGAGATCGCCGTCATCGCCGCCGGCACCGTGGCCGACGACGTCGCCGGCCGCGTCGCCACCTGGCCCTTCCGCGTGCATCTGGTCTCCGAGGCCGAGAAGTACGACGCGATGAAGGCCGCCACCGTCGCCCTGGCGACCTCCGGCACGGTCTCGACCGAACTGGCGCTGGCCGGCGCGCCCATGATCATCGGCTACCGCTTCCAGCCGCTCAGCTATGCGATCATGAAGCCGTTCTTCACCGGCAAGTACGCGACCCTGTTCAACCACGCCGCCGACGCCGAGATCGCCCGCGAGCTGATCCAGACCGACGCCACGCCCGAGAAATTTGTCGCCGAGGCTCGCCGGCTGTTGTCCGACCCGGCCGCGCGTCGCGAACAGGCCGACCGCCAGACGGCGGCCCTGGACCTGATGGGCCGCGGCGGACGCGACCCCTCCGAAATCTCCGCCGACGCCGTGCTGCGGGTGATCGCGGGCAGGGCGGCGGCCCGGACCTGACCATGGCGCGGATGCTCAGCCCTCGACGGGCCGCCGAGGTCCGCGCCGCCCTTCAGATCGCCGTTGGCGCCGTCGTCGCCTTCTATTTCGCAACGGCCCTGCGCCTGCCGCATCCCTACTGGAGCGTGATCTCCGCCATCGTGGTCATCCAGACCAGCGTCGGCGGCGGCGTGCTAACCGTGGCCCGCGACCGGGCGATCGGCACCCTGGCCGGAGCTGTCGTCGGCGGGCTGGTGGCCTTCGTCCGGCCCGAGGGCGTGAACTGGATGATGGCGACCCTCGCCATGGCCACCGCAGGCCTTGCTTTCTTCGCAACGGGGCGTCCGTGGCTGAAGATCGCGCCGGTGACGGCGGCCATCGTCATCGCCGGCGGCGCAGGCCCCGAAGGGCCGGCCCAACTGGCTCTGGACCGGGTCATGGAGATTCTCGTCGGCAGCGGCGTCGGCGTCATCGCCATCCTGCTGCTGTTTCCACGCCATGCCCGCCAGACCTTCAGCCTTCAGGCGCGCGAGGCGGCGGGCAAGGCCGCGGCCCTGCTCGATCTGGTCATGCAGGGAGAGGCTGCCGACGGCGCAGAGCTCTCGCGTCGCCACGCCGACCTCAAGAAGCGGCTGGACGGGCTGGGTCAGGCGGCCGCCAGCGTCATCGATCTGCCCGGCGCCCAGAAGGAAACCGCCGACCGCGGGGCGCTGGTGCGGACCTTCTGGCGGGTGCGAAGCGACATCGTCATCCTTGGGCGCGGCTTCCAGGCTCCGGCCGCGATGGACCGGCTCGGTCCGTGGGAGATGGCTTCGCGCGGCGCTGTGATCCGTCTGGAAGCCCTGTCGCGCGGCGAGGCGACCGACATGCTCGGCGACCCCGATCCGGCCCTGAAACTGGGCGGCGAGGACGGCGATCTGGCGCGCGGCGCGGCGGCCATCGGGCTGACCCACATCCACCGCGACCTCGACGATCTGATCGCCCGTTTCCGCGACCTGCACCTCATCTCGCGGAAGTCTGTCGCAAACGAATGACTTGCGGCCGCCGCATTCTGCCGTCATAGGGAGCCGGTCGATATCTCTGCGTAACGCCATCTTCTCTGCGACGCATTGAGGTTTTCCGTTTCCATAGACCCGACAGGCCCAGGGAAATCGTTCCATGGGCCGACGCCAACGGAGTTCAGGAAATGGCTACCGGCACTGTTAAATGGTTCAACGGCACCAAGGGTTACGGCTTCATCCAGCCGGATGACGGCGGCAAGGACGTCTTCGTCCACATCAGCGCTGTCGAGGCCGCTGGCCTGCGCGGCCTGGACGACAACCAGAAGGTTTCGTTCGAGCTGGAACGCGATCGCCGCAGCGGCAAGGAATCGGCCGTTCAACTGCAAACGATCTAATCAGCCTCACCGCTGATCTGATTAGGGAAACGCCGGGGCGAAAGCTCCGGCGTTTTTCGTATCACGCGAATTGCCCTGGGCCACGGCTTGCCGTCGGCGACCATCGGGATAGCCTGAGCAGGCATTTTCTGGAGGCTATGTCAGTGGAAAGCTCTTCGAGCACACCTGAAGCCGCCCTCATGGAGCGAAGGGCTTGGATCGACGTCCAGTTCTCCGTCTGGAAGGTCGTGGTGTGCGTCCTGGTTTCCGCTGGCGTCCTTTTCTACACAATCGCCTATCAGGCGCCTGAGAGCGGCGGCCGGGCCATTCAGGTCTTGTACGGTCTGCCTGCTACCAAGGTATTCATCTCGAGCGTGTGTTCTCTGGCGCTGTTCGGCGCTCTTGTTCAGTTGGTTCATGCCCTGTCCGAGCGAGCGCTTTACAGAATACGTTCCGACGAGATCCGCATGCTCAAGTTCGCAGGCTACAAGACCGTTGTGCGTGGGCGCTGGTGGCCATCGGAAATGTCTGCGGCGATTGGTACGATCCAGATCCATAACGAGTTGGGCAAGATGGTCGTGCTTCCTTGGCTCATGGTGCGGGGAGGGCGGGCCGGACTTGTTCGGCAACTACGGCGGGCGCTGGAACGCCTTGAAGGGAACTGACCAATCCCCAACAAAAAACGCCGGAGCTTTCGCCCCGGCGTTTCGCGTTTCAGCCTGTGGTCTTCGATCAGCCGCGCTGGTCGATCGAAACATAGTCGCGCTGCGTCGGGCCGGTGTACAGCTGACGCGGGCGGCCGATCTTCTGGCCCGGGTCGGCCATCATTTCCTGCCACTGGGCGATCCAGCCGACGGTGCGGGCCAGGGCGAACAGCACGGTGAACATCGAGGTCGGGAAGCCCATCGCCGACAGGGTGATGCCCGAGTAGAAGTCCACGTTCGGGAACAGCTTGCGCGAGGTGAAGTATTCGTCGTTCAGCGCGACCTTCTCCAGCTCCTTGGCGACGACGAACAGCGGGTCGTTCTCGCGGCCCGTGGCGGCCAGAACCTCGTAGGCCGACTGCTGCATGACCTTCGCGCGCGGGTCGTAGTTCTTGTACACGCGGTGGCCGAAGCCCATCAGCTTGTACTTGCGGTCCTTCACGCCCTGGATGAACTCCGGGATCTTGTCCGGGGTGCCGATCTCCTGGAGCATGTTCAGCGCCTCCTCGTTGGCGCCGCCGTGCGACGGGCCCCACAGGCAGGCGATGCCGGCGGCGATACAGGCGAACGGGTTGGCGCCCGACGAGCCGGCCAGACGGACGGTCGAGGTCGAGGCGTTCTGCTCGTGGTCGGCGTGCAGGGTGAAGATGCGGTCCATGGCGCGAACCAGGGCCGGATCGACCTGATAGTCCTCGGCCGGCACGGCGAAGCACATGCGCAGGAAGTTCTCGGCGTACGACAGGTCGTTGCGCGGCGAGATGAACGGCTGGCCGATGTGGTACTTGTACGCGCGGGCCGCGATCGTCGGCATCTTGGCGATCAGGCGAATGGCCGAGATGTTGCGCTGGACCGGATCATGGATGTCCAGGCTGTCGTGATAGAAGGCCGACAGGGCGCCGACCGTGCCGACCATGATCGCCATCGGGTGGGCGTCGCGGCGGAAGCCCTCGAAGAAGCGGTCGAACTGGGCATGCAGCATGGTGTGCATGGTGATCGAGTTCTCGAACGCCTCGTACTGCGCCGCGGTCGGCAGCTCGCCGTGCAGCAGCAGGTGGCAGACCTCGACGAAGTTCGACTTGGACGCCAGCTGGTCGATCGGATAGCCGCGGTGCAGCAGGATGCCTTCGTCGCCGTCGATGAAGGTCAGCGCCGATTCACAGGCGGCCGTCGAGGTGAAGCCCGGATCGAAGGTGAAGGCGTCGGTGCCGGCGTACAGTTTGCGGATGTCGATGACATCGGGGCCGGTCGAGCCCGCCAGTACCGGCAGATCTACGGTCTTGTCGCCGTAGGTGAGGGTCGCCGTGCCGGCGGGTTTGGCTTGTTCAGTCATATCAGCCCCTTGTCATCTGCGGCCTCGCGCGGGGAGGCGACGGACCGCGTTTCGTGTGAAAGTCAGATAGTCTGTTGCAGCGCATCATCCAAGCGCCCCAAGGCTTCTTCTCGCCCCAAAGCCGCCAACGTTTTCGCGATGTCAGGTGATGCAGCCCCGCCGGTCAGCGCTGTACGCACCGCCGGACCGATCTTTCCGAAGCCCACGCCCTCTTCCTCGGCGAAGGCCTTGAGTTCGGCGTCCAGGGCGAAGACGTCCCAGCTGCCGAACAGTTTCAGCCGATCCCGCAGGCGGCCGATCCGCTCGCCGCTCTCGCCCGACAGCAGGCCGCGGCCCTTGTCGTCGATCGCCAGCGGGCGGGTCTTGAGCGCGAAGGCCGTCTGGTCGGCCAGTTCGAGCGTCGTCTTGGCCCGGTCCTTCACGAACGGCATGGCTCGCTGCAGGCGCGCCTCGTCGTCGGGGCCGAGCGTGTGGCCGCGCGACAGGTGCGCGTCCAGGGTCATCTTGGCCAGGCGGTCGTCGTCCGCCAGCCGGATCCAATGGCTGTTGACGTGGGCCAGCTTGTCGAAGTCCAGCCGGGCCGGGGCCTTGCCCACGCCGTCCAGATCGAACCACTGGCGCGCCTGTTCGTCCGAGAACAGCTCGTCGTCGCCATGCGCCCAGCCCAGACGGGTCAGATAGTTACGCATTGCCTCGGGCAGATAGCCCATCTCGGCATACTCGTGCACCGCCTGCGCGCCATGGCGCTTGGACAGCTTGGCGCCGTCCGGGCCGTGGATCAGGGGGATGTGCGCGAAGGTCGGGCGGGTCCAGCCCAAGGCGTCATAGATCAGCGCCTGCCGGGCGGCGTTGTTCAGGTGGTCGTCGCCGCGGATGACGTGGGTCACACCCATGTCGTGGTCGTCCACCACCACGGCCAGATTATAGGTCGGCGCCCCGTCCGAGCGCAGGATGACCAGATCGTCCAGCGCGGCGGAATCCCAGCGCACCGTGCCCTGCACGGCGTCATCGACCACCACCGCCGTATCCAGCGGGCGACGGAAACGCACCGTATGCGGCTTCGACAGATCGTCGACGCCAGGCTCGCGGTCGCGCCAGGGCGAGACGAACTGCGTATTGCCGGCCTTGGCCTCGTCGCGCAGCACGCCGGTCTCCTCGGCGGTCAGGAAGTCGCGATAGGCGTGACCGCTCTCCAGCAGCTGGTTGGCCACCTCGCGGTGACGCTCGGCGCGCGAGAACTGGAACACCGGCTCCTCGTCGGCGAACAGCTCCAGCCAGCTCATGCCGTCGAAAATCGCCTTCACGGCGGCGTCGGTCGAGCGCTCCCGGTCGGTGTCCTCGATGCGGACGAGAAACTTCCCGTTGTATCGGCGTGCAAACAGGAAGTTGAAAAGCGCGGTCCGCGCGCCTCCTATGTGCAGGTAGCCGGTAGGCGAGGGGGCGAAGCGTGTGACGACTTCGGAGCTGGGGGAGGAAGGCGAGGTCATTTCAGGCGTGTCCGATCGGGCCGTCCTTATACCCCCGCACGCGGCAAAGCCCACCCCGGCGGCGCGGATCCGGGCCTTCGTCCGGACCCAGATCGAGGCTCAGGAGCTCCGCTGGCGGCTCTGGACGCCGGTGGCATTCGGCGGCGGCTGCGCGACCTATTTCGCGCTGAAGACCGAACCGGCGCTCTGGCCTCTGGCGGTTGTGGCCATCGTTGCGGTCGGCCTGTGGCTCGCCGCCAGAGCGCTGCATGTGCATCGACCGCTGCGGCTGGCCCTGATGCTGGTCGCTTGCTTCGCGCTCGGCCTCGTGGCGGCCAAGGCCCGCGCCGTGGCGGTTTCCGCCCCGATCGCCCCGGCGATGACGGCGCCGACGGTGATCGAGGGCTGGGTCGTGGATGTCGACAGTCCGGGCGCGGCCGGCGCGCGGATCATCCTCGCACCGGTGCGCATCCGGGGGCTCTCGCCGGAGGAAACGCCCGTCCGCCTGCGCGCCACCGTGCGGGGCGAGGCGCCGGAACCGGGACAGTCGATCCGCCTGTTCGCCATCCTGAACCCGCCGCCGTCCCCGGCCGCGCCGGGCGCCTACGACTTTGGTCGTGGCGCGTATTTCCAGCGCATGGGCGGGGTCGCCTTCGCCCTCGGTGACACCCGCCCGGCCTGGCTGGAGCCGGCGCCGTGGACCCTGCGATTCGTCATGGCGGTGAATGCGCTTCGCTACGACCTCGCCCAACGGATCGTGGCCCGGCAGGGCGAGCGGGCCGGCGGCGTCGCCGCGGCCATGACCACGGGCCACGAGGCCTGGCTCGATCCCGAGGAGATGGAGGTGATGCGCGACTCCGGTCTGGCGCACATCCTGTCCATCTCGGGTCTGCACATGGCCGTGGTCGGCGGCTTCAGCTTCTTCCTGATCCGGCTGTTGGTCGCCTGCTGGCCGTGGCTGGCCCTGCGCGCGCCGGGCAAGAAGATCGCCGCCGTGGGTGGGCTGATCGCGGTCGGCGGCTATCTGATCCTGTCAGGCTCCCCGCCGCCGGCCGAGCGGGCGGCCGTCACCGCCTCCATCGCCTTCCTGGCCATCCTGCTGGACCGGCAGGCCATCACCATGCACGCCCTGGCCGTCGCCGCGGTCGTCGTCCTGCTGCTCCAGCCCGAGGCCATCGTCACCCCGGGCTTCCAGATGTCATTCGCCGCCACGGCCGCTCTCGTGGCCCTCGTCGAGGCCTGGCCCCGTCGTCCGCGCGAGATCTCCGCGCCTCTGGCCATTCTCGCCGTCCAGCGCACCGGCGCCTGGGTCGGGGCCGCGGTGCTGGCCAGCCTCGTCGCCGGCGCGGCCACCGGCCCCTTCGCCATGCAGCATTTCAACCGCACGGCCATGTACGGCCTGATCGCCAATCTCGCGACCGCGCCGGTGTCCGACTTCATCATCATGCCGGCGCTGGCGCTCGGCGCCGTGCTGGAGCCTCTGGGCCTCGGCGCGCCCTTCCTCTGGATCGCCGCGCAGGGCATCGGCGTGCTGCTGGCCGTCGGCGAATGGGTCGCGGCCTTGCCGGGCGCGGTGCAGACGGTGGCCAGCGCCCCCGCCGCCGCCCTGCCGGTGGCCTTTCTCGGCGTGCTGTTCTGCTGCCTCTGGCGAGGGCCGTTGCGCTGGCTGGGCCTGCCCTTCGCCTGCGCCGTCCTGCTGTGGCCGCGCCCCGCGCCGCCGGACCTCTGGATCGGGGAGGGCGGAACCCAGGCCGCCTTCGTCTCTGACCGTGAGGCCACCGTCGTCCGCCCCGGCGTGCGCCAGTTTGCCGTCGACGTCTGGTCCCGCCGCCGCGGCGTGCTGGCGGTGGAGCGCGATCCGAACGACTGGAGCTGCACCCGCTTCTCCTGCGCCCCCGCGACGCCCCAGGCCGGCCCCGTCGCCCTGTGGTGGGGCCGTCGCGCGCCGTCAGAGGATCAGCTGGCCGCCCTGTGCCAGTCCGCGCCCGTGATCGCCGTCCGCGCACCGGTCAGCGACCTGCCGCAGGCCTGCTCGGCCCGCCTCGTCCTCGATGGCGTCGACTTCGCTCGCGGCGGGGCGGTGGAGCTGAAACGCGAAGGGCCCGCAACGGCGAACCGCTGGCGGGCCCTGTGGGTGTCGGAAGTGCGCGGCGATCGGCCGTGGAGCCGATACGGCGACGCCGGCCTTAGTGATACCGGCGGATGAGTCCGACCAGCTTGCCCTGCACGGCTACCTGATCGGCGCCGTAGATCTTGGTCTCGTAGTTGCGGTTGGCGGGCTCCAGGGCGATCGACTGACCCTTCTTGCGCAGCCGCTTCAGCGTCGCCTGCTCGCCCTCGACCAATGCCACGACGATCTCGCCCGAGTTCACGTTCTCGGTCGATTTGATGATGACCATGTCGCCGTTGAGGATGCCGGCTTCGATCATCGAGTCGCCCTCGATCTCCAGAAGATAGTGCTCGCCCGCGCCCAGCATGGCTTCCGGCACCGGATAGCGGGCCGTTTCGTGCTCGATGGCGTCGATCGGCGTGCCCGCCGCGATCTTGCCCATCAGCGACAGTTCGCGCGTGTCGTTGGCCGGTTCGGCGACCTTCGGACGCCCGCCGCCCTCGATCACGCCCGGCTTGAAGCCCGAATGGCCGCGCGGCGCGCCCTGCGTCGCCTGCTCCGGCAGTTTGGTCACCTCAAGCGCCCGCGCGCGGTGGGCCAGGCGGCGGATGAAGCCCCGCTCCTCCAGCGCCGTGATCAGCCGGTGGATGCCCGACTTGGACGCCAGATCCAGCGCCTCCTTCATCTCGTCGAACGACGGAGACACGCCGGTCTCCTGAATCCGTTCGTGAATGAACATCAGCAGTTCGTGCTGTTTGCGCGTGAGCATGGAGACCTCGAGGCGAATCCCGTTTCGGGAACGCTAGCGGAACAAACCGCAAACGTCCACAATCCGTTCCTGAGGTGTTCCGGTTAAGGACCGGTTAGCGAGCCGTCAGACCGCCATCAACGCCCGCGTCGCCGCTTCCACGTCGTCCTGGCGCATCAGGCTTTCGCCGACCAGCACGGCCTGCGCATGGGCGTCGGAGACCCGCTGCACGTCCTCCGGCGTGAAGATCCCGCTCTCGGCCACCAGCAGCGCGCGCACGGGGCTCAGGATCGACAGCAGCTCCGTCACGCCCAGATCGACCTCGAAGGTCCGCAGCGAGCGGTTGTTGATGCCCACCAGATCGCCGCCCAGCTTGCACGCGCGGGCCATCTCGGCCTCGTCGTGGGTCTCGATCAGGGCGTCCATGCCGAAGCGCTCGGCTTCGGCCAGCAGTTCGGCCGCCAGCGCGTCGTCGATCATCGCCAGGATGATCAGGATGCAGTCCGCGCCCAGAGCCCGGCTCTCGGCCACCTGCCATGGGTCGACGAGGAAGTCCTTGCGCAGGCAGGGCAGTGCGACCGCCTCGCGGGCGGCGGCCAGATAGGCGTCGTCGCCCTGGAAGCTCGGCCCGTCGGTCAGCACCGACAGACAGGTCGCCCCGCCGCGCTCATACGCCCTGGCCAGCGCCGGCGGGTCGAAGTCAGGCCGGATCAACCCCTTGGACGGGCTGGCCTTCTTGATCTCGGCGATCAGGGCGGGGCGGCCCGTCTCCACGACATGCAGATCCAGCGCGGCCCGGAACCCGCGCGGAGCCGAGGCTTCGCGAGCACGGGCCTCGACGGCGTCCTGCGGCACGGCGGCCTTCCGCGCCGCCACATCCTCACGCTTGTAGGCCGCGATCCGCTCCAGCACGTCGGTCATGCGGTTTCCTCTTCCTCGATCGGCGTGTTGGTGGCGGCGACCAGCCCGGCGAGAGCCTGTGCGGCGCGTCCGTCGTCGATCACGGCGGCGGCCAGAGCTGCGCCCTCCGCCAGCGTCTCCGCCCGATCCGCCACCACCAGCGCCGCCGCTGCGTTCAGCAGCACGATATCGCGATAGGCGCCGGCCTGTCCGTCCAGCAGGGCGGTCAGGGCCGCGGCGTTCGTCTCGGCGTCGCCGCCGCGGATCGCGTCCAGCGAGGCGCGCGGCAGGCCGGCCTCCTCGGGCGTCACGGTGAACCGGCGCACCGACCCGTCCTTCCACTCGGCCACCTCGGTCGGACCGGTGGTGGTCAACTCGTCCAGCCCCTGTCCATGCACGGTCCAGGCGCGCACCGCGCCCAGCCGGCCCAGCACCTCGGCCAGCGGCTCCAGCAGACGGGGATCATAGACCCCCATCACCTGCCGCCGCGCTCGCGCCGGGTTCGATAGCGGCCCCAGCAGGTTGAACACTGTGCGGAAGCCGATCTCGGCCCGCACCGGTCCGACGTGGCGCATGGCCCCGTGATAGGAAGGCGCGAACAGGAAGGCGATGCCCGCCGTCTCCAGCGCGCGCAGTTGCTGCTTCTGGCTGGCCTGAAGGTTGACGCCCAGCACCGACAGCACGTCCGACGATCCTGACTTCGAGCTCAGCGCCCGGTTGCCGTGCTTGGCCACCTTCAGCCCCGCCCCGGCCAGCACAAGAGCGGCCGCAGTCGAGATGTTGAAGGTGTGCTGCCCGTCGCCGCCGGTGCCGCAGGTGTCGATGACGTCCCACGGATGCTCCAGCGTCACCGCCGCCTCGCGCATGGCGGTGGCGAAGGCGGCGATCTCGCCGACCGTTTCGCCGCGAATGCGCAAGGCGGTCACGGCGGCGGCCACCTGCGCCGGGGTCGGCTCGCCGCGCAGACAGGCGGCGAAGAAGGCGTGCGCATCGGCGTCCGACAGCACCTTGCCGTCGACCAGCGCGGCCAGCAGGGATTTGACGTCGGTCACGTCTTCCCTCCGCTCATCCCCGCGAAGGCGGGGACCCAGTGCGACGGGAACGTCCGGGCACGGCCTACCCGGAGCGCGCTGCGAAGCGCCTGTGCTGCATCATTGCATGCACTGGATCCCCGCCTTCGCGGGGATGAGCGGACAGGCACAGGCATCAGACCATCACCCGGCGCTTCACGCCCGCCAGATCGAGGAAGTTGGCCAGCAGGTCGTGGCCGTGTTCGGTGGCGATGGATTCCGGGTGGAACTGCACGCCGTGGATCGGGCGCGTCCTGTGCGCCAGACCCATGATCTCGCCGTCGGCGGTCCAGGCGGTGACCTCCAGCACGTCCGGCAGGGTCTCCCGCTTCACCGCCAGCGAGTGATAGCGTGTGGCCGTGAAGGGCGAGGGCAGGCCGGCGAAGACGCTCTTGCCCTCATGCTCGATCGGCGAGGTCTTGCCGTGCATCAGGGCCTTGGCGCGGATCACGTCGCCGCCGAAGGCCTGTCCCATCGCCTGATGACCCAGACAGACGCCGAAGATCGGCATGTCCAGCGGCGCGGTAGCCAGCAGTTCCAGGCAGATCCCGGCCTCGTTCGGCGAGCACGGACCGGGCGACAGCAGCACGGCCTCGGGCTTCAACGCCCACGCCTCGGCCGCCGTCAGGTCGTCGTTGCGCACCACGTGCGTCTCCGCGCCCAACTCCGCGAGGTAGTGGACGAGGTTGTAGGTGAAGCTGTCGTAGTTATCGACGACGAGGATCATGGCTGAGGTTCTAGGGGCTGGGCTCCGCCGCGCCAAGGCGACGACGACGGTAAGTCTGCGTTAACCATTCCGCCCCGAATTGGGACAGTCCGGATCGGGAGAGGGCGAGTGGCGAAGGCTCAGATCGACAAAGCGAAGGTCCTGCTGGCTGATCCTGTTGTGGCCGTCAGTCCGTGGTCGGTGCTGGGCGCTGCCGCCATGGCCGCATCGGCGGCCGTGCTGATGGCCGGAGTGATGGTTCTGGGGCCGGGCGTCCGGTTCGAGGAACCGGCTGTGGCTCAGCCCCTGTTTCCGAACGGATAGCGCCAGGATTCCCCGGCGGCGTTCATCGGCGCGCGGGCCTTGGCCTTTGTCTCGGCATACTCGGCCGCCGGATCGCTGTCCGCCACCACGCCGGCGCCCGCCTGCACGTGGATCTGGCCATCGCTGAACAGGGCGGTGCGCAGCACGATGCAGATGTCCGCCTCCCCACCGGCCGAGATGTAGCCCACGCCGCCGCCATAGCCGACGCCGCGCTTCACGCTCTCCAGCTCGTCGATGATCTCCATCGCCCGCACCTTGGGTGCGCCGGACAGGGTGCCGGCGGGCAGGGCGGCCAGCAGGGTGTCGACCGCGTCCAGCTTCGGATCGGCGTCGCCCTGAACCTCTGACACGATGTGCATGACCGAGCTGTAGCGTTCGACCCGGAAACTCTCGCGCACCTCGACGGTGCCCGGCGCGGAGACCCGGCCTACGTCGTTGCGGCCCAGGTCCAGCAGCATCAGGTGCTCGGCCCGTTCCTTGGGATCGGCCAGCAACTCTTCCTCCAGCGCCCGGTCGGCCTCCGGCGTCTCACCACGCGGACGGGTGCCGGCCAGCGGACGGATGGTCACGCGACCGTCCTTCAGCCGCACGAGAATCTCGGGGCTGGAACCGGCCAGCTGGAAGTCGCCGAAGTTCAGGAAGAACAGATACGGCGAGGGGTTCTGGCGGCGCAGGGCGCGGTAGAAGGCGAACGGATCGGTGTCCGTCGGCGCCGAAAAGCGGTGGCTCAGCACGACCTGGAAGATGTCGCCGGCGGCGATGTAGTCCTTGGCTTTCGCCACCATCTCGCCGAACCCGGCCTCGTCGACCGGTGACACGAACTCGGGGCCTTCCGAGTACACAGGCTCCGGCAGAACGGGCAGGGGCGAGCGCAGGTCTCGCTCGAACAGGTTCAGCTGGGTCTCGGCCCGGGCGAAGGCGGCCTCCGCATCGTCTTCGCTGTCCAGCCACGCCGGAGCGACCAGCACGATCTCGTGCTTCACCGAGTCGAAGATGCCCACGACCGACGGCCGGGTCAGCACGGCGTCCGGCAAGTCCAGCGGATCGGCATTGGGTTCGCCCAGCGGCTCCAGCAACCGGACCATGTCGTAGCCGAACACCCCGAACAGGCCCGCGGCCATCGGCGGCAGGTCCTCGGGCAGGTCCAGCCGCGAAGCGGCCATCAGCGCGCGCAGCGACGCCAGCGGGTCCTCGCCGTCGGCGACATAGCGTTCCGCCTGGATGTCCGAACCCCAGGCCAGCTCCGGCTTGCGGTTACGGCAGCGCCAGACGACGTCGGGTTCGCGCGTGATGATCGAATAACGGCCGTTGACGGCGCCGCCTTCGACGGACTCCAGCAGGAAGGCATAGGGCCGACCTTGGCCGACCTTCAGGAAGGCCGAGACCGGGGTCTCCAGATCATCCACCAGCCGGCGAACGACCACCTGGGGCCGACCGGCGGCCCAACCCTGCGAGAAGGCGGCGAAGACGGGGTCGCTCGCCTCCGGGATCATTGCGCGGGGGCGGGAGCCGCCGGAGCGGCTCCGCCGGAGGCGCCCGGCGCGGCCGGGGTCGCCGTGGCGGCCAGGCCGAGGGCCAGACGCGCCTGCGCCTCGTCATAGGTCGCCTTCGAACGGGTCGCGGCCGTCTGGATGGCGGACTGACCGAGGGCGCCGATGGTGTCCGGTGTCATGCGCTCGCGGAACTGCTCGGCGACCGGGGCGGCCAGGGTCGCCGACGGGGCGTTGATGCTGTCCGTCCGGCCCAGCACGAAGCTGTTCTCGGTGTTCTGCTGCGAGAAGACCTCGTTGCGGCCGCTGGTGAAGACGCCGGCGGTCACGCCCTGACCATGCGACTGGTCCTGACGGGTCAGGTTGGCGGCGGTCTGGACGGTGGCGCCGACCGAGGCGGCGACGGCGGCGATGTCGTCGCCACGACGCAGGCGGGCGGCCAGCGCGTCGGTGCGGGTGGTCAGCAGACGCACGTTCTCGCGGGCGACCCAGTTGCGGGCCAGCGCCGTGCGGATGGCCGGATCGGACAGCGAGGGCAGGGCGGGGGCGATCACATTGTCCAGACGGACCACGAAATACTGGCCCTGACCGGCATCGACCACTTCGCTCTCGGCGCCACGCGTCAGCGCCCACATGCTTTGCAGCAGTTGCGGCGGCAGGTTAACCTGCCCGCCTTGCTGGGTCCGGCCGTCCTGCGTCACGGCGGGAACGTTGATGATGCGTCCGCCAGCCTGGGTGACGGCGGCGTTCAGGTCCTTGCCCTCGGCGCGGGCCTTCTCATAGGCCTCGACGCGGCGATAGACGGCGGCGCGGACGTCCTCGGAGCGCAGCTCCTGGATCACCTGATCGCGCACGTCGGCCAGGGTCGCCGGGCGGCCCGGAACGACGGCGCTCAGCTGGGCGACCACGAAGCCGACCTGGGCCTGAATGGGCTCTGACACCGTGTTGGGCTGCATGGCGAAGACGGCGTTGCCGATGGCGGCGTCGCTGACGGCGCTGCGCGGCGTGCTGTCGTAGGTCGCCGGCTGGATGTTGTTGGCGGAGCCCACGGCCTGTGCCGTCTGGCCGGCGCGCAGGGCGTCGGCGATGCGGTCGGCGGCGGCCTTGGTCGAGGCAGTCAGCGTCACGAAGGTGCGGCGCTCGGGCTGCGACAGGGCGTCACGACGGAAGTTGAAGCGCTCCTCGATGCGGGCCTCGGTGATCGCGGCCTGGGCGTCGGCGGGGGCGTCGAACAGAACCACGCTGGCGCTGCGGAACTCCGGCAGGCGCAGCTGGGCGGCGTTCTGTTGCATGAAGGTCGTCAGCTGGGCGTCGGTCGGCGCCGGAGCCGTGCCGGCCATCGCCTGGGTCACGCTGAACCAGCGGGCGTTGCGGGTTTCGAGCGCCTGGTTGGCGAACACGGCGCCGTACACGTTGGGCAGACGCAGGCCCGCGCCGAGCGCCGAGCCGTAGTGGCGGGTGATGATGTCGTCACGCAGCTGGCGCTCGAACAGTTCGGGCGTGGCGTTGTTCTGGGCCAGGGTCGTTTCGTATTGGGTCTGGCTGAAGCGGCCGGTCACCTGGTCGAAGAAGCCCGGCGCCTGACGGATCTGGCGCAGGACCAGTTCCTTGCCCGGACGGATGCCGGCTTTCCAGGCCCAGTCCATGAAGCCGAGCTGCTCGGAGCGCTGGCGCAGATACTGGACCAGACCGCCGTCGCCGATCAGTTCCTCGAACGACAGCGAACGTCCGGCCTGTTGCTGGGCGCCCTCGCGGATGCGCTCCATGTCGGCCCGGAACTCCGGACCGTTGACGCTGCGGTCGCCGGCCGAGATCACATGCTTCGGACCCAGGCTGCCCAACACGTCCATCTGCGTGCCGCCCGTGACCAGCAGGCCGACGGCCAGCAGGCCGAGGAGGCCGATCGCCCACTTGGATTTGGCGAATTTGCGGAAGGCGGTGAGCATGGGCGGTCCCGGGACGGTTTGGCGGCGAAGGTAGCCGCTTCGGCCTATAGGGCTTGTGCGGGGCGCACGGCAAGATGATGGCGGTTCGCGAACTGTCACATGCCCGGTGCGATGGCTTGGCTTGAGCCGCGCATCCGCCTAGACAGGCCCGCATGAAACAATCCGTGAAGTTGATCGCCGGCAACTGGAAAATGAACGGCGTGGCCGCGAATCTGGCCGAGGTGGAAATCCTAAAGCGCGAGCTGGAATCAGGCGTCGATTGCCGCGTCGCCCTGTGTCCGCCCGCCACCCTGGTCGGGCGTCTGGCCGCCGTCGCGGGCTCGAAGATCGAGGTCGGCGGGCAGGACTGCCGCGCCGAGACGTCCGGGGCCTTCACCGGCGACATCTCCGCCGCGATGTTGAGAGACGCAGGCGCGACCCTCGTCATCCTTGGCCATTCCGAGCGCCGTCAGGGCCATGGTGAGACCGATGCCCTCGTCGCCGCCAAGGCCGAAGCAGCGCTTGAGGCCGGCCTTTCGCCCATCATCTGCGTCGGCGAGACCCTGCAGGAGCGTGAGGCGGGCAGGGCGGTCGAGGTGGTCCGCCGCCAGGTCGTCCACTCGTTGCCGCTGGCCCTGACCGGCCGCGACTTCGCCGTCGCCTACGAGCCCGTCTGGGCCATCGGCACCGGCCTGACGCCGACGCTGGAGCAGATCGAGGAAGTCCACCGCGCTGTCCGCTCGGCCATGATCGAGCGTCTCGGCCTGGCCGCGGCCCATCCGCCCATCCTGTATGGCGGCTCGGTCAAGCCGGACAACGCCCGCGACATTCTCGCCGTGCCGGAAGTCGGCGGCGCCCTCGTCGGCGGCGCCTCGCTGAAAGCCGCGGACTTCCTGGGCATCATCCAGGCGGCCTGACGGGCCGCGAGTGATTAGTGATTGGTGGTTAGTGGCTGATGCGGCCACGCTGTGTCCCGGATATCCGCCGGCTGCGACGCTGCAACCACTAACCACTCATCACCAACCACTCAGCCCCGCTTCCCCCGTTGCCCCAACAATGATAGAGCCCGCCGCTTGATCGGCGCGCCTTCGCGCCACACATATCGGCTGCCATGCTCCAGACCATTCTTCTCGTCGCCATGATCCTCATTTCGATCGCGCTCGCGGGCGTGATCTTGATCCAGCGCTCGGAAGGCGGCGCGCTGGGCATGGGCGGCGGCCCGTCGGGCATGCTGACCGCGCGCGGCGCGGGCAACCTGCTGACCAAGACCACCTGGATCCTGGCCACCCTGTTCTTCCTGTGCGCCATCGGCCTGACCATCCTGGGCAATGTCGAGCGCTCGAGCCGTTCGATCGTGAACCAGGACGCCATCGGCGATCTGGCCGCCCCGCCGCCGTCGGCCTCGCAGCAGCAGGCTCCGGCGCAGGACCCGGCTGCCCCGGCCCAGCCGGCGGCTCCGTCGCTGCAGGATCTCGAATCGAGCCTGTCGGGCATGTCGTCGGCTCCTGCCGCCGCGCCGGCCCAGCCGGCTCCGGCTCCGGCCCAGTAACAGTGGGCGGGGACCTTATCCCCGCCTTCCTCTCCCGCCCTCAAAGTCTTCGCAGTACGCCGCTCGAATCAGCGGTAAGGTGACCCCCCATGGCCCGTTACGTGTTCATCACTGGCGGCGTGGTTTCCTCATTGGGAAAAGGCCTCGCTTCCGCCGCTCTCGGCGCGCTTCTGCAAGCGCGCGGCTACAAGGTTCGCCTTCGTAAGCTCGACCCCTATCTGAACGTCGATCCGGGCACGATGAGCCCGTATCAGCACGGCGAGGTCTTCGTGACCGACGACGGGGCCGAGACCGACCTCGACCTCGGGCACTACGAGCGCTTCACCGGCGTCTCGGCGGCGAAGTCCGACAACATCACCACCGGCCGCATCTACTCGACCATCCTCGAGAAGGAGCGCCGCGGCGACTATCTGGGCGCGACCGTGCAGGTGATCCCGCACGTCACCGACCAGATCAAATCCTTCTGCCTGTCGCAGGCCCTGACCGACGACGGCCAGGACGTCGACTTCGTGCTGGTCGAGATCGGCGGCACTGTCGGCGACATCGAGGGCCTGCCCTTCTTCGAAGCCATCCGCCAGCTGGGCCAGGACCTGCCGCGCGGCCAGTCCTGTTTCGTCCACCTGACCCTGCTGCCGTTCATCAAGACGGCCGGGGAGATGAAGACCAAGCCGACCCAGCACTCGGTCAAGGAGCTCCGCTCCATCGGCATCCAGCCGGATATCCTGCTGTGCCGCTGCGAACAGCCCATCCCGGCCGACGAGAAGCGCAAGATCGGCCTGTTCTGCAACGTGCGCGAAAGCGGCGTCATCCAGGCGATGGACTCGGCCGACATCTATGCCGTGCCGTTGGACTATCACCGCGAGGGTCTGGACTCCGAGGTTCTGGCCCACTTCGGCATCACCGACGCCCCCGCGCCGGACCTTTCCCGCTGGACCGAGATCGTCGACCGCCGCCTGAACCCGGACGGCGAGGTCACCGTGGCCGTGGTCGGCAAGTACACGGTCCTCAAGGACGCCTACAAATCCCTGATCGAGGCCCTGCACCACGGCGGCGTGGCCAATCGGGTCAAGGTCAACATCGACTGGGTCGAGGCCGAGACCTTCGAGGGCGACAGCGACGCCTGCAACGCGCGCCTGCAAGGCGCCCACGCCATTCTGGTCCCCGGCGGCTTCGGCGAGCGGGGCTCCGAGGGCAAGATCGAGGCGGCCCGCTTCGCCCGCGAGCGCAATATTCCCTACTTCGGCATCTGCTTCGGCATGCAGATGGCGGTGATCGAGGCCGCGCGGAACCTTGCCGGCTATCCCAAGGCCTCCTCCACCGAGTTCGGCCCCACCTCGGAGCCGGTCGTCGGCCTGATGACCGAATGGACCCAGGGCAATCAGCGGGTCCTGCGCCAGCAGGGCGGCGATCTGGGCGGCACCATGCGTCTGGGCGCCTATGAGTCCACGCTGAGGGACGGCTCGAAGATCGCGGAAATGTACGGGTCGACGACCATCAGCGAGCGCCACCGACACCGCTATGAGGTCAACATCAACTACCGCGAGGCGATCGAGGAGAAGGGCGGGCTCGTGTTCGCCGGCCTGTCGCCCGACGGCGTCCTGCCCGAGACGGTCGAGCGTCCGGACCATCCGTGGTTCATCGGCGTGCAGTATCACCCGGAGCTGAAGAGCCGTCCGTTCGCCCCGCACCCGCTGTTCGCCGGCTTCATCGCCGCGGCCGTGGTGCAGAGCCGGCTGGTCTGAGGGATCAGTCGCGCGGAGGCGTCTGGACGGGCGCCGCTCCGGCCGGGCCCTTCAGGCTCGTGAACGGCTCGCGGTATTTGCAGCGCACACAGGTGATCATGCCGGGCTGGCTCCGGCTGTCCACGAACTGATGGCCCTTCATTTTACAGCGCAGTGCTTCGAACATGGTCACGCCCCGATCGGGTGAATCAATGTTCCCACACGCATGGCGTTGCAAGGGAAATAGTAATTTCCGTTACTTGCAGCCGCAAGTTGAGATTTTTTCGCCCGTCAGGCTCGTAAAGCGAGAAGTGCGAAGCTCGCCAGCCAGTGCTCGCCCATGTAATCGCCGGTGACATGCGGCAGGGCGGCGTCCAGATGTGTCGCGGCCGCCTTGTTCGCGATCGCAGCACGAATGTCGCCCTCGGGCAGAGCCGCGGCGATCTCGCGCCAGCACCATGCCCGGCTGAGGTTCAGACCGTCCAGATGCGCGATCTTGCCGTCCGACCGGTCGCTGACGCTGGCGGGGGTGAACAGGGGCGCCGGCTTCTGCGATCCGATCTTCGGAAGGAAGGCGTTGAACCAGTTGCGGAAGGCTCCGGGCTCCATCACCCGCCGCATCAGGGCCGCCTCCATCAGGGCCGGCGACAGGAACTCGTCCTGCGATGGCTCCCACGCCTGACAGTCCCGGTCGTCCGCATGCCAGGCCAGCGCCTTCTCCCGGCACAGGGCCGCCAGCTTCGGATCGTTGTCGTCCGCCCAGTCCAGCGTCAGCCTCAGCGCGAAGGCGGTGTTGTAATGGGTCCCGACCCGCACCGGATAGGCGGCCAGCGGCAGAAAGGCGTGGAACCGCTCCGCGAACGCCAGCGCCAGCGGTCGCAGCGTCGCCGCGCGCCTGCGCCCGCCCTCGCTGTCGTGCCGGTCCAGCTCCGCCTGCAGCATCAGCAGCCAGCCCCAGCCATAGGGCCGCTCGAACCCCCGGCTCGACGGCTGGGCCAGATAGTCGACCTCGGCCGCCACGTTCTCGGGCGTGAAGAGCTCGTTCGCCAGCGCCCAGATCCGCGGCGCCTCCGGATTGTCCGGATACAGCCGCAGCAGGGTGAACAGGGTCCACCAGCCGTGCACGCATGAGTGCCAGTCGAAGCTGCCGAAGAAGATCGGATGCAACTCCCGCGGCCCCTTCACGTCCCGCTTGCCGGTCATCACGTGATCCAGCTTGTTCGGATACTCGCGCGTCACATGTTCCAGCGCCGCCGAGGCGAAACGCGAGGCTGTGGCGGCGTCCAGCGAATGGGGCAGGGGTGTCGTCATCAGATCAGAACCGGAAAGCCAACAGGTACATCAGCACGATATTGGCCCCGAGCATGATCAGCGCCGTCGGGATCTGCGCCCGGATCACCCCGTTCAGCGCCGCATCCCGGTCCGGCAACTCCAGCAGGTTGGCCGGCACCACGTTGAAGTTGGCCGCCATTGGCGTCATCAGCGTCCCGCAGAAGCCCGCCAGCATGCCGATGGCGCAGACGATGGCCGGATTGCCGTCGAACTGGTGGACCACGATCGGAAGGCCGATCGCCGCCGTCATCACCGGGAAGGCCGCGAAGGCATTGCCCATGACGATGGTGAACAGGGCCATGCCCAGACAGTAGGCGATCACCGCCAGCAGCGGCGTCGTCAGCGGCACGGCCTGACTGACCAGTTCGCCGACCACCCCGCCCACGTCCGCCGCCAGGAAGACCGCGCCCAGCGAGGCCAGCATCTGCGGCAGCAGGGTCGCCCAGCCGATGGCGTCCATCAGCCGGCGGCCCTCCTGCACCGGCGCCAGCACCGGCGGGCGGAACCAGGCCATGGCGGCGAAGAGAGCGATCAGACAGCCAAGGCCGAGCGCGATCAGGGTCGTCTGGGTCGACGAGATCAGCCACGCCCCCGGCGCCGTGTGCTTGGCCAGCAGGGTCCCGCCCACGGCCACCAGCGGAATGATCAGAGCCGGCACGAACAGGGCGTTGCCGCGCCGCTCCGCCGCCTCGCGCCGTTCCTCCAGCGACGTCGTCGCAGGCTGGCCCACGGCCATCTTGCCGCCGACCGCCCCGACGATCACCAGCGCCACGACCAGCAGGCCGTTGCCCAGCCCGCCCAGCAGGTCGCCGAACAGCATTGAGGCCGCGATCAGCCCCCAGAACAGGGTGTTTCGGATCCGCGTCGGATGCGCCCGGTCCGTCGCGGTGAAGACGGCGAAGGCCAGGAACATCAGGCCGACGACGATATAGGCGTGCTGCAGGGTGATCATTGGGCGGCCTCCACGCCCGCAGCCAGATCACGCCTCACCGCCCGGTCGAACCACCACAGCCTCAGCCCGTGCACCGCGAAGGCGACGATGGCGGTGGGGATGGCCCACAGCGAGATCTCCAGCGCCTCGACCTTGATCCCCGCCTGCTCGAGGAAGCCGACCATCAGCACGATCGAGCCGATGGCGATGAAGATGTCCTCGCCGAAGAACAGGCCGATGTTGTCGGTCGCCGCCGACATCCCCCGGATCCGGAACCGCGCCTGGTCGGGCAGGGGACCGTACTCGGCCTCCGCCGCCCCCTCGGCCATCGGCGCCACCAGCGGCCGCACCATCTGCGGATGCCCGCCCAGCGACGTCAGTCCCAGCGCCGAGGTGGCCTGGCGCACGAACAGATAGACCAGCAGCAGCCGCCCGGCCGTCGCCGCCCTGACCCTGGCGATCAGCATCCGCGCCCGCTCCTGCAGACCCGCGCGCTCCAGCACCCCGATCACCGGCAGGATCAGCCAGGTGATGTGGAAATAGCGGTTGTCGTTGAAGGCGTCCCCGAACCGGGTCAGCGTCGCCACGCCCGCCTCGAACAGCGCCTGCGCATCCACGCCGCTGCCGACGGCCGCCAGCACCCCCGTCACGATCGCCGCGACCAGGATCACCACCAGCGGATTGATCCGCGCGATGAACCCCGCGACGACGACCAGTATTCCCAGAAGCACCAGCATCGGCGTCCCCTCCGTTCGGGGGAGACAGTTGCGCTGTTTGGTTGGGAGCGAAAGACCCCTCCATCTCGCCGCGCGAGCGCGCCGAGCCACCTCCCCACTGCGTGGAGAGGTGAACCTGTATCCGCTCACCTCTCCACCGAAGGTGTGGGGGAACCAGGCCAAGCATGGTGGAGGAGTTTGGTGGAGGACCTAACCCCGTCCCCCATCCGCCGCCGCGAACCCCGCCACCTGGTCGTCCCGCGCCTTCACGAACGCAGGCCGCGCCGTCACCCGCGCCACATAGGCCTCCAGCGCCGGATAGCGCCCGTGCGCCCGCACCTTGGGCACCCGCAGCACATCCGCCATGATCAGATCAGCCACCGTGAACCGACCGGCCGCCAGCCACTCCCGTTTCGCCAGCACCGCCTCCAGATGCGCCAGCCGCGAGTCCAGCCAGCCGGTCAGCCCGTTCTCCTTCGCCCCGGTAACCTCCAGGAACCACCACGGCACGCTGACCATCTCCATCGAGTTCAGCGCCGCGAAGAACCACTGCAGCGCCTGCGCCTCGCCGACCGGATCACGCGGCAACAGCACCTCGCTCTTCCTCGCCAGATGCAGCAGACAGGCCCCGCTCTCGAACAGGGTGATCTCGCCGTCAGTCAGGAACGGAACCTGCCCGAACGGCTGCCGCTCCAGGTGCGCCGGCCCCCGATCCTCGAACGGCACCGTCTGCACCTCATACGGAAGGCCAGCCTCCTGAGCCGCCCACCTGAGCCGCACATCCCGCACGAACCCCCGCGGGCCTTCCGGGACCCACTCCCATGTGTGAATGATCAGCGGTCGGGGCATGGCATCGTCCTTTCCCTTCTCTCGCAAGGGGAGAAGGCTCACCTCTTACCGTATCCACCCCCACCCGGCGTCTCGATCACGAACACGTCGCCGACCGCCATCTGCACCTCGGCCGTCGCATCCAGCGGCTCCACCGTCCCATCCGCCCGCTCGATCCGGTTGACGCCCGACGCGCCCGGTTGACCGCCCGCGGCCCCAAACGGCGCCGTGCGTCTCCGGTTCGACAGGATCGCCGCCGTCATGGGCTCCAGGAACCGCACCCGCCGCACCGCGCCGTCGCCGCCGGTGCTGGCGCCCGCGCCCCCTGACCCGCGACGGATCGAGAATTCCTCCAGCAGCACCGGGAAGCGGGTCTCCAGCACCTCCGGATCTGTCAGGCGGCTGTTGGTCATGTGGGTCTGGACGGCCGAAGCGCCGTCGAAGCCTGGCCCGGCGCCCGAGCCGCCGGCGATGGTCTCGTAGTACTGCCGGGTCGCGTCGCCGAAGGTGAAGTTGTTCATCGTTCCCTGGCTGGCCGCCAGTACGCCCAGCGCGCCGTACAGGGTGTCGACCACCGCCTGACTGGTTTCGACATTGCCGGCCACCACGGCGGCCGGATAGCGCGGCCTCAACATCGATCCGTCCGGCACAATCAGCTCGATGGGCTTCAGACAGCCCTCGTTCAACGGGATGGCGTCGTCCACCAGCGTCCGGAAGACGTACAGGGTCGCCGCCCGCGTGATCGACAGCGGGGCGTTGAAGTTGTTCGGCCGCTGCTCGCTGGTGCCGGTGAAATCGACCACGGCGCTGCGGGTCTGCGGATCGACGTCGATGCGCACACGGATGACCGCGCCGTCGTCCATCTCCAGCGCGAAGGCGCCCGGCTTCAGCGCCGCGATGGCGCGTCGGACGGCCTCCTCGGCATTGTCCTGCACATGGCCCATGTAGGCGATGACCGCCGCCTGTCCGAACTCTGCCGTCATCCGCGCCAGCTCGTCCGCGCCGCGGGCGCAGGACGCGATCTGGGCCTTCAGGTCGGCCATGTTCTGATCGACGTTGCGCGACGGATGCGGGCCCGAGGCGAACAGGGCGCGGGTCTCGGCGTCCCTCAGTGCGCCGGCGTCCACCAGCAGGAAGTCGTCGATCAGCACGCCTTCCTCGTCGACCGTGCGCGAGGTCGGCGGCATGGAGCCCGGGGTGATCCCGCCCACGTCCGCATGGTGCCCCCGCGCGGCCACGAAGAAGCGCGGCGCCGCCTCGCCGTCCAGAAACACCGGCATGATGACGGTGATGTCCGGCAGGTGGGTCCCGCCGTTATAGGGCGCGTTCAGCATGTAAACGTCGCCGGGCTTCATGCCCCGGCCGTCGGCCGCCCCGCCGCGCGAGGCGATCACCGTGCGGATGCTCTCGCCCATCGAGCCCAGATGCACCGGGATGTGCGGCGCATTGGCGATCAGGGCGCCGGTCGCGTCGAAGATGGCGCAGCTGAAGTCCAGCCGCTCCTTGATGTTCACCGAATAGGCCGTGGCCCTCAGCGCCTCGCCCATCTGTTCGGCGCAAGCCATGAAGCGGCTGTTGAACACCTCCAGCAGGATCGGATCGGCCTCGGTGCCCACCGCCGTGCGGGCGGGCAGGGGGATGACCCGTTCCAGGATCAGGTTCAGCGCCGGATCGACAGACGCGCGCCAGCCGGGCTCGACCACGGTGGTGCCCGTGTCCTCCAGAATGACCGTCGGCCCGTCGACCGTGTGGCCGGGCGACAGGTCGTTCCGCCGCCAGATCGGGGCGTCGTGGTGCTGGCCCGCCATCCAGAAGGCCTCGCTGGCGACAGGCGAGGGGGCCTCGCCCACGCCCGGCGCCGCGGCGCTCTCCAGCCGGTCGGACACGCCCGCCGCCTCGACCTCCAGCGTCTCGACCACCAGCGCCTTGCCGTCGGCGAAGAAGCCGAACCGCCGCCGATGCAGCGCCTCGAAGTCCGCCTGCATCTGCGCCGCCGGGCCGAACGGCACGGTCAGGGGCGTGTCCGAGCCCGCGAACTTGATCTCGGCCCGCGCCGTCAGGGTGATCTGGTCGGGGGTGAAGCCCTGCGCGGCCAGATCCTCGCCCGCCTGCCGCCCCAGCGCCTCGACCCGCTCGGCCAGCGCCGCGTCGCCCGCAGCCTCCAGCGGGCTCGCCGCCGTCGCCTGCCGGATCGACCGCACCTCGGCCAGCCCCATGCCATAGGCTGACAGCACGCCCGCGAAGGGGTGCAGCAGCACCTTGGTCATCCCCAGCGCATCGGCCACCAGACAGGCATGCTGCCCGCCCGCGCCGCCGAAGCAGTTCAGGACATAGCGGGTCACGTCGTATCCGCGCTGGATCGAGATCGACTTGATCGCCTCGGCCATGTTCTGGACCGCAATGGTCACGAAGCCCTCGGCCAGCGCCTCCGGCGTCGTCCCGCCGACCTCGGCCGCCAGCGCCGCGAAGGCGTCCCGCACCGCCTCGACGTCCAGCGGCTGATCCGCCCTCGGCCCGAACACCGGCGGGAAGAACTCCGGCCGCAGCTTGCCCAGCATGACATTGCAGTCGGTCACCGTCAGCGGCCCACCACGGCGGTAGGCCTTCGGCCCCGGCACGGCGCCCGCCGACTCCGGCCCGACCCTCAACCGCGCCCCGTCGAACCGGCAGATCGACCCGCCGCCCGCCGCCACCGTATGGATCGACAGCATCGGCGCCCGCAACCGGACTCCCGCGACCACCGCGTCCGACGTCCGCTCATACTCCCCGGCGAAGTGGGACACGTCCGTGGACGTCCCGCCCATGTCGAAGCCGATGACCCGCTCGAACCCTGCCGCCTTGGCGGTTTCGGCCATCCCGACAACACCGCCCGCCGGCCCCGACAGGATCGCATCCTTGCCCCGGAAGGCGTCCGCCGCCGTCAGCCCGCCGCTGGACTGCATGAACATCAGCGGTGTCGCCTCGCCCAGGTCCGCCCCGACCCGGTCCACATAGGCCCGCAGGATCGGCGAAAGGTAGGCGTCTGCAACCGTGGTGTCGCCCCGGCCGACCAGCTTGATCAGCGCCCCGACCTCGTGGCTGACCGAGATCTGCTCGAACCCGACCTCGCGCGCGATCTCCGCCACCTGCCGCTCATGGTCCGAAAACCGCCAACCATGAACCAGGGCGATCGCGACCGATCGGAAACCGGCCTCGCGCGCCGACTCGAGAGCGGCGCGGACGGCGTCGCTATCCACCGACTTATCCACAGATCCATCAACACGCACCCGCTCGTCGATTTCGATGACCCGATCGTACAGCTGATCGGTCAGTCTGATGTGTCGGGCGAACAGTTCGGGCCGGCTCTGCCAGCCGATTTTCAGAGCATCTCCAAAGCCTTGAGTGATGGCCAGGATCGTCGGCTCGCCCTTGCGCTCCAGCAGGGCATTGGTCGCCACCGTCGTCCCCATCCGCACCGCCTCGATTAGGCCCGTCGGCAACGGTCCCGGCTTGGCCTGCAGCGTCCTGCGGATGCCCTCCACGGCCGCGTCCGCATACTGTTCCGGGTTATCGGACAACAGCTTACGCGTAGTCAGCGCCCCGTCCGGCGCCCGCGCGACAATGTCGGTGAACGTCCCGCCCCGGTCGATCCAGAAGCGCCAGCCGGTCGGATTTTCGGTGTCCATGCCCGGTCAGACCACCTCCCGGGCCGGCATTCAAGCCGCCTTCGACGGCCCCGGCACCGGCGGCACGCCCTTCAGCCACAGCCTCAGCGCCTCCCAGTGGATGCCTAGCGTCACCTTCAGCGTCGAGAAGGGCAGGGCGATCGCGGCGCGAAGAATTTCTCGATCCGTCAATGGCTTGCGTTCCCCGCTCATGGCCGTCGCGATCAACAGTCCGTCCGCGTCATATCCATCGATCTTCAGCGTCATCCGCTCCCCCGGCGGCCCGCCGGTGAACTCGTAGTCCATGTCCATCTTCATGAACGGCGACACATGCAGGCTCTTGTCGCACCCCTGCCTGAACCGCTCTCCGGGCGCGTCCGGCTCGACCGGCAGGACGTAGGACCGGCGCTCCCCGAAGGTGCTGGTCACCTCATAGACCATGGCCGCCAGCCGCCCGTCGGCCCCGTGGCAGTAATACAGGCTGATCGGGTTGAAGGCGTAGCCCAGCACGCGCGGCATCGTCAGTAGGCGGATCATTCCGCCATCCAGCGCCACGCCGACGGCCTCCAGCTTCGCCTCGATCTGCTGTCGCAGCGGCATTCCGGGCGTTTCGCCGTGGTCGGACGGTCGGAAGGAGAGCAGGTTGAACCGGCTCAGCGAGAACAGCCGCGTCCCCGCCGCCGCCTCGGCCAGCCGGTCGATATCCAGGAGCATCCAGAACACACGATAGCGGAACCGGTGCGCCTTCGGCCGCAGGCGGGCATGCGCGACCTCGCCCCTGTAAAGGCAGCCGGCCTCCGTCACGCGGCCAGCTCCTTGACCGCCTCCGCCGGGGTCAGATGGATGCGACCGCTCTCGTCCGCGACGCTCCAGGGCCGGCGCAGCCCGCCTAGCTGTTCTGCCACGGCGAGGCCGGATTGCAGCCCATCCTCATGGAATCCCGCGCCAAAATGCGCGCCGCAGAACCAGACGCCGCCCTGTCCCTGCAGGCTCCATAGCTGCTTCTGCGCCGCCACCGCCGCGTTGTCGAAGATCGGATGCTCATAGGTCTCGGTGCGCAGCAGGGTATCGGGCCGCGGCGGCCGCGGCGGGTTCAGGGTCACGAACAGATCCTGTCCGGGCAGGCCCTGCAGCTTGTTCATCCAGTAGCTGACGCACAACCCCTGTTCGGTGCCCATGTAGTTCCAGCTGGCCCAGGCCCGCCGCCGCTTCGGCATCAAGCCTTCGTCCGAGTGCAGAAGGGTCAGGTTGCGGCTGTACCTGAAGGCGCCCAGCAGGCGGCGTTCCTCCGCAGTCGGCTGATCCAGCATGGCCAGCGCCTGATCGGCGTGGGCGCCGATGACGACGTGATCGAACCGCTCGGCGCCGCCTTTGGCGTCATGCACGATCACGCCGTTGCCGGTGCGTTCCACCCGCATCACCGGTCGGGCGAGACGGACGCCGTTCAGCGACTGCGCCAGCTTCTGGACATAGACCCGGCTGCCGCCCTCGACTGTGCGCCACAGCGGCCGGCCGACGAACTTCAGCAGGCCGTGGTTGGCGCAGAAGCGGATGAAGGCCTCGGCCGGGTAGTCGTTCAGCGTATGCGCGGGTGACGACCAGATCGCCGCCGCCATCGGCAGCAGATGGTCGTTCCGGAACGCCTCGCCGAAGCCTTGCGAAGTCAGATAGTCGCCCAAGCTCATGTCCGGGTCGGTCATCTTGCCGATGTCCAGCGGCGCACGGCGATAGAAGCGCACCAGCTCGGCCAGCATCTTCCAGAAGCGCGGGCGGAAGATGTTGCGGCGCTGGGCGAACAGGGCGGGGGCGGCGTACTCGAACTTCCCGTCGTCCAGCGATACGGCGAAGGACATGTCCGTCTCGCGCGACGCCACGCCCAGGTGGTCGAACAGGGCGCACAGGTTCGGATAGGTCGCGGCGTTGAAGACGATGAAGCCGGTGTCCACCGCCACCTCGCCCTCGGTGGTCCGCGCGTCAACGGTGTTGGAATGCCCGCCCAGACGGTCCTCGCGCTCATACACCGTCACGCCGTGCCGCTGCCCGAGCAGCCAGGCGCACGACAGGGCCGATACGCCAGAACCCACCACGGCAATGCGAAGGCGGGACTGTTCAGAGGATGGGGGCATGCGGCTGTTCAACTCAGGCGACCTGGAGGTTTGGTCCTCCTGATACGCAGCGCAACGCAATCCGGATGACGAATGATCCGGATGGGGGCACAAGGCGTATCAGGTGCAATGCATGGCTCAGTCACAGCGTCCCCTGTCGGCTCGATGGTCCGCCCCGCTCGCATGAGTTCAGGGCGTGAGGATCTTGATCGGCTCATCGTCGCGATCGCTGTCGATCGCGACCGCGAGGCCTTTGCGGCGCTGTTCGCCCACTTCGCGCCACGGCTGAAGGCCTATCTGATGCGCTCCGGCGCGACCGATGCGGCGGCCGAGGAGTTCGCCCAGGACGCCATGCTGACGGTCTGGCGCAAGGCCGACCTGTTCGACGGCGCCCGCGCCGGGGCCGCGACCTGGATCTTCACCATCGCCCGTAACCGCCGCCTCGACGCCCTGCGCCGCGAGGCCCGCGCGCCCCAGCTGGAGCTGGCCCCGAGGCCGGAAGACCCCGAGCGCCCGGACCAGTTGCTTGAAGGCGCCGAAGACGCTGAGCGCGTCCGGCACGCCATGAAATCCCTGAACCCGGACCAAGCGGAGGTCCTCCGCCTGTCCTTCTTCCTCGACCAACCTCACTCGGAAATCGCCGAACGCCTGGGCCTGCCCCTCGGCACGGTGAAATCCCGCATCCGGAAAGCCATGATCAAGCTGCGCGTCATTCTTCAGCCGTCCAGCGGGGAGGGCCTCGCATGACTCTTCGCCACTCTCCATCAGAGGAACGACTGCTGGCCTATGTCGCCGGGACCCTGAGCCCGCCGGAGGCCGTGGTTGTCGCCACCCATCTGGCCATGCGGCCGGACGCCGATCGTTGGGTCAAGCGGCTGCAGCAGGTCGGCGGTCAGGTGCTGGACGATCT
Organism: Brevundimonas kwangchunensis; assembly: GCF_039523815.1. Classification (NCBI taxonomy): domain Bacteria; kingdom Pseudomonadati; phylum Pseudomonadota; class Alphaproteobacteria; order Caulobacterales; family Caulobacteraceae; genus Brevundimonas; species Brevundimonas kwangchunensis. The sequence goes on from NZ_BAAAGA010000007.1 coordinate 118,670, forward strand.
GGAGCCCGCTTCGATGGGGGGCGACGCCCTGAGTCGCACGCTCGCCCGCATCGACGTGGACGCCGGTGAGGCTGTCGCGCCGCCGCCGCTGAACGACATGCCGGAGCTGCCCGAGCCGCTGCGTCGTCTGCCGCTGGGCAAGTGGCGCTGGGCCGGGCCGGGGGTCGAGGTGCGCCACATCGAGGCGCCGCGCGAAGGAGCGACCCGCCTCATCCTGCTGCGTATCGCGCCCGGCCAGTCCACGCCGAAGCACACCCACGAGGGCGCGGAACTGACCTGCGTCATCTCCGGCGCTTACGCCACCGACGAGGTGCGCTACGAGGCCGGCGACTTCGAGGAGGCGGACGAGGATGTCCTGCACCAGCCTCGTGTGGTCTCGAAGGAGCCCTGTCTCTGCGTCGCCGCCCTCGATGGCGAGATTCAGCTGGGCGGCTGGATGCGGGTCTTCCAGCCGTTCGTGAAGCTGTAGGGCCTCAGGCCGGTACGGCTTGACGATCCCGCTCGAGGAAAGCCAGCACATCCGCCGGCGTCGTCCGCGTCTGCCGCGTGTGGGGATAGGCGTGGGCCGTGCGCGGTTTGCGGTCGAACCAGATCTCGTCGACGACCTCGGCCGGGCGCGTGGCGGCCAGCCAGTCGATAGTGTCCGCGCCCTCGGCGTCGTTGCGGAGGATCGGCGCGAGGATGCGCCGGAACTTCGGCAGGGAGGTCTTCACCCCTGCCGTATCGGCCCAGCCGGGATGGACCGCATAGGTCTTCGCCCCTACGTCCGCGAAGGCCGTCCGCCAGTGATCCGCCAGCGCGACCTGCGCCCGCTTGTGCGCGGCATAGGCGGCGAAGCCGTTGAACTTCTCGGGCGGGATATTCAGCATCGATTTGGTCAGGGGCAGATTGTAGAGGCCGCCCGAGACGACGTTGATCACGGCCGCGCCCGATGCGAGGCGGCCCAGCTCATGCAGCCGCTCCGTCAGGATGTAGTGGCCCAGCAGGTTGGTGGCGTAGGACGTCTCGAACCCTTCGGCGGTCGCCTGATACTCGCGCATCAGCAGGCCGACGTTGTTGACCAGCACGTCGATGGGGGCACCGCCCAGTTCATCGCTGGCGGCCATTGCGTTGACCGCCGCCATCGACGACAGGTCGCACCGGATCGGAACGAACGTGCCCGGCGCGCCTGCCGCCTCGGCCTCAAGAGACGCCAGCGCGGCGGGGTTTCGACCGACAGCCAGCACACGCGCACCCTTGCGCACGCCCTTCAGCGCCGCGGCGCGGCCCAGCCCGCCCGTTGCGCCGGTCACCAGCCAGGTCTGGCCTGAGTAGTCCGCCTTCACCGGCTTGAAGGGGAGCCCGCGCGCGATGTAGCCGACACGGGTGAAGGACGGCGCGAAACGGCCATAGAAATTCATTGATTTCACAAGGGCTTGGAACCAAGGCGGCTCTGCCATCCGTCATCTCCCCAACGCGATGAGTCCGAAACTTGCGTAAACATACTAGTGATCGGGCGTGGCTTGGCAACAGGCTTGCGTTTCTGGACTTTCAGAGTATCGCTGGAGGTTCGATGGGGGCGGGGAGTGCGGCATGAGCAGACCGATCCGGGTCATCCAGTGGGCCACGGGCTCTATGGGAAAGGCCTGTCTGAGGGCCGTTCTGGACGACCCGCGCTTCAAGCTGGTCGGCCTGTTCGTCTATGGCGACGCCAAGGCCGGCCGGGACGCGGGAGAGATCGCCCGCCGCCCGGAAACAGGCGTGAAGGCGACGCGTGACAAGGCCGAGATCCTCGCGCTCGAAGCCGATGTGGTGTTGCACTGTCCGATGCTGTCAGCGCCGTACGACGGTCATGACGCGGACGTCCGGGACCTGCTGGAGGCCGGCAAGAACGTCATCTCGATCAACAACTACTTCGAGCCGCGCGCGCTGGGCGACGTATTCGCCGAACAGATGACCGCCAGCGCCATCAAGGGCGGCGTGACCTTGGCCGGGACCGGCGTGAACCCGGGCTGGGTGGCCGAGCGGATGGCGGCCAACGCGGTCGCACTGTGCCTCGAGCATCGCAACATCGCGACCCGGGAAATCATTGATTGCACGTCGGTTCCCAATCCCGACTACGTGTTCGGCGCGCTGGGCTTCGGAGCGTCTCCGGATCAGGTCGATCTGAAGTCAGGGCCTCTGGCGCAGACCTTCGACGCCATGTTCGCCCAGAGCGTGGAGGGGTTGGCCCAGCGCATCGGTCTGACGCTCGATGGCTATGAGTCGGACCACCAGCTGCGGCTGGCGGGGCACGACCTCGCTGTGGCGGCCGGCGAGATCGCCAAGGGGACGGTCGCGGCCACGACCTGGCGCGTCCACGGCGTCGTGAACGGCCAGCGCCGCATCACCCATGAGGTCAACTGGATCATGGATCCGACCGACCCGGCCTTTGCCGGCAAGCCGCATTGGGAGGTCGAGATCGATGGTCTGCCGGGGCTGAAGATGGCGATGGATCTGGTGGACACGGCCCCTGACGGCGTGCGCACCAAGCCCGAGCAGTTCGCCGTCGCCGCCATGGTCCGTGAGGCCATTCCGCGGGTGGTTGCCGCATCGCCGGGCCTGCTGCGGCTCTGACTTCATCGACTTGCCCGTTAACGCAAGTCATGTCACTTTCAATCAAAGACTAAAAAGAACGACCGGAGGATACAGGATGGCGGACCGCGACCCCGAGGTTCAGGCGCTGCTCGACAAGAAGGCGATCGAGGAGGTGCTGCTGCTCTTCTTGCGTGGCTGCGATCGCGGTGATCCGGAACTGGTGGAACGCACCTACTGGCCCGACGGCTGGGAAGACCACGGCGGCACCTTCAACGGCCCGGCGTCGGAGTGGGTGGCGGTCGTCAAGGAGCGGCTGCCCAAGGCCGGCCTGATGAACCATCTGGCGATGAACATGGTCGTGGAGCTGAAGAGCGCCACCACGGCGACCGCCGAATGCTACATCCTCACCGCCTCGCGCCTGAAGGTGAAGGGCGAGCTGTTCGACACCCGCACCCTGGCTCGCTGCGTCGACCAGATGGAAAAGCGCGGGAACGAATGGCGGATCCTGCGCCGCACCATGTGCTGGGAATGGAACGAGGAGCACGAGATCTCGGAAACCTGGGCGCGCGGAGCGATCACCAACGATCCCTCCCTGTTGCGTCGGGGCGCGAAGAAGCCCGACGACATCATCTACACCGCAGCCTGAGGTCGCCGTCATGGAGGTTCAGGGCTGTGTCGCCATCGTCACCGGCGCCAATCGCGGCATCGGTGAAGCCTTCGTCCGCGTACTGATCGAGGAAGGGGCGGCCAAGGTCTACGCTGGCGCGCGCGACCCGGCCTCGGCGCGCCATCTGGAAGAGCAGTTCCCCGGCAAGGTCCAGGCGATCGCCCTGGACGTCACCGACCACGGGCAGATCGCGGCAGCGGCCGCAGCTTGTCCCGACGTGTCCGTGGTGGTGAACAACGCCGGCGCCTTCCACAACGAACTCCTCATCGGCGCGGCGGACATGTCGGCCGCGCGCAACGAGATGGAGGTCAACTATTTCGGCCCGCTGGCCATGGCTCGGGCCTTCGCGCCGGTGCTGAAATCGAATGGCGGCGGAGCGATCCTGAACGTCCTGTCGGTCGGCGGCATTCTCGCCGCGCCGAACATGGGCGGGTACAGCCCGTCCAAATTCGCCATGCGCGCCGCCGGGACCTGCATTCGCGCCGAGCTGGCGGGGCAGGGGACGACGGTCACCTCGCTGATCGTCGGCTCGGTCGACACCCGCATGGCCGCCCATGTGAAGGGCGCCAAGGAAGCGCCCGAGGATGTCGCTCGCGCCGCCATGCGCGGCATCACCCGCGGCACGGACGAAATCGATACCGACCGCTTCGCCATCGAGATGCGCGCCGCCAAGGCCCGCGATCCCAAGGGGCTGGAGCGACAGATGGCCAAGGCCGTCCACGTCAAGGAACCATCGACCGGGCGCTAGGCGTCGAGGTCACACAAGGGGGAGGAAGACCATGCCGCCAATCCAGGAGATCGCGACCATACTCGGGGTGAACCTCGGGATCTGCATCGCGTCCTTCGTCATCCTCTGGGCCATCGGTTGCGCCATCAAGGATGTCACCTTCGTCGATGCCTGGTGGGCGCTGGGGTTGGCCTTCATGGCCGTGACGACCTTCTTTCAGGCCGAGGGCTCGGCGGAGCGGATGCAGTTGCTGCTGGTCCTCTCCGGGCTCTGGGGCCTTCGACTGGGCCTGTACATCCTCTGGCGCTGGCGCTCTCACGGGCCCGACCGCCGCTATGTGAAGATGCTGAGCCGGGCACAGGAGGCCAAGGGCTGGAGCTATCCGGTTGCCGCCTGGCGCCTCGTCTTCATGTTCCAGGCCCCCATCCTTTGGGTCGTCAGCATGCCGGTTCAACTAGGCCAGATGTCCGCCACGCCGGTCGCCATCGGCACGCTGGGCTGGATCGGCGCCGGGCTGGTGGTCTTCGGTATCCTGTTCGAGAGCCTGGCCGACTTCCAGCTGGTGCGGTTCAAGGCGAACAAGGCCAACGAGGGCAAGGTCCTGTCGAGCGGCCTGTGGCGCTACACTCGTCACCCCAACTATTTCGGCGATCTGTGCGTCTGGTTCGGCCTGTGGGCCATTGCGGCGGAGACGGGCACGCTCGGCATCGTCTCGATCGTCGGCCCGCTGCTGCTGGTGGTGATGTTCGTGAAATACAGCGGCGGCCCGTCGTACGAGAAGCGTCTGACCTATCAACGGCCGGGATATGCTGATTACATCGCCCGGACGAGTTCCCTTGTTCCCTGGCCGCCCAAGCCGGCGGGGAAGGCAGCCCCGGAGGTCGTGTGAAGCGTCCGTCCAACCCTCGCACCATGTCCACCCCGGGGATCGGGGAGATGATCCCCCGGGCCATGGGCGCGCTTCTGGATATCCATGCGGCGCGCGATCCGGATCGCCCGGCCCTGACGTTCGAGGGGAAGACCCTGACCCGGCGCGAGCTGGCGTCGCGGGTGAACCGGCGAGCAAGGGTGCTACAGAAGGCGGGGGTGACGGCCGGCGACTTCGTTGGCATCGCCCTGCCGAACAGCCCGGCCTTCCTCGAGCTGGCCTTCGCGACCTGGGCGCTGGGCGCCACGCCGGCCCCGCTGTCGCACAAGCTGCCGGCGGTCGAGCTGGTGGGCATTCTCGACCTTCTGAAGCCCCGGCTGGTGGTCATCAACGAGGCGGCGAAGGCGGGTGACTGGCCGGCGCTGGCGGAATTGGAAACCTTCGACTCGGCCGAGGACGACAGCCCTTTGCCCGAGAAGGTCGCGCCGCACCTGAAGGCCATCGCCTCGGGCGGCAGCACCGGCCGGCCCAAGGTCATCGTCGACATGGCGCCGGGGGTGGCTGACCCGGACAAGCCGCTGCTGGGCATGCTGCCTGACGATGTGCTGATGAACCCGGGGCCGCTCTATCACGCGGCGCCCTTCGGCATGACCTGCTTCGCCATGGGCTGGGGCCTGCACGTCGTGCTGATGCCCCGCTTCGACGCCGAGGAGGCCCTGCGCCTGATCGACGAGACGAAGGTGCGCTGGCTGTTCCAGGTGCCGACCATGATGCACCGCATCTGGTCCCTGCCGGACGAGGTGAAGGCGAAATACGACGTCTCGTCGCTGGACGCCGTCATGCACATCGCCGCGCCGTGTCCGCCGTGGCTGAAGCAGGCCTGGATCGACTGGGTCGGCGCCGAGACGGTGTGGGAGCTCTACACCGGCACCGAGGCCATGGGCGGCACCGGCATCAACGGCGTGCAGTGGCTGCAGAAGCCCGGCTCTGTCGGCCGCATCCTGCCCGGCTACGAGATGCAGGTGCTGCGGCCGGACGGCGCGCCCTGCGACGTCGATGAGGTCGGCGAGATCTTCTTCCGGCCGCTGCGAGGGCAGGGGACGACCTACCGGTATCTCGGCGCCGAGCCGAAGGCGGTGGGGGAGTTCGAGACTCTGGGCGACATGGGGCGGGTGGACGCCGACGGCTATCTGTTCCTCGCTGACCGTCGCGTGGACATGATCCTGTCGGGCGGGGCCAACGTCTATCCGGCCGAGGTCGAGGCGGCGATCGATGCCTATCCGGGCGTGCTGTGCAGCGTGGTCATCGGCCTGCCGGACGCCGATCTGGGGCAGCGCATCCATGCCATCGTCGAGACTCCGGACGGCGTGGTGGACGAGGCTGGGCTGGCGGCCTTCCTCGCCGAGCGGATCGCCCGCTACAAGCAGCCGCGCAGCTTCGAGGCCACGACCGAGCGCCTGCGCGACGACGCCGGCAAGGTGCGTCGCAGTGCGCTGAGGGCGGAGCGGGTCGAGGCCTGAGGCCTCAACCCGTCGCCGCCGGGTCCTTCATCTGGAAATAGTCGCGCCAGGCGACGATCCGGCCGTCCGGGCCGAACTCGATGATGCCCATATAGGGGTGGGACACCTTCACACCGTCGGCGTTGACGTAATCCTCGCGGCCTTCGGTCAGGACCTGGGTATCGTTCTGCGCCCAGTTCGTCAGCACCCACTCGGTGTCCGAGTGGTTAGCCCAGTAGCGGCTGATGAATTTGTCGACCCACTCCACCCCGATCAGGGGTCGGGTGCCGACATGGTAGTGGTACTCGATCGCGGGGTCGAAGAAGGCGAGGAAGGCGGGCTTGTCGCGCGTCTTCGACACTTCCATCAGCGCCCGCAGACGCTCGATCGGAGCCGTCACGCCGAGGCCGCCTGCGCGGTTTCGGGCTTGGCCGGGGCGTGCACCTGCGAGGTGTCATAGTAGTCGCGCATGCGGCGGATCAGGCCGTCGCGGATCTCGAAGATCTGGACGAAAGGATTGTCCATCTTCACGCCAGTCGAACGGTCAACCAGCACCTCCATGCCCTCGACGAACAGGATGTCGTCGTTTTCGGCGATGTGCACGATACGCCACTCCTGCTGGTCGAAACCGGCTTCGTAGTTCGAGAGGAATTTCCGCATCTTGTCCTTGCCGATGGCCGGACGTTTGGTCGGGTGCCAGTGGTATTCGATGTCGTCGGACAGGGTGGCGATGAAGCCCTCGACGTCACGACGTTTCCACGCCGCCATCATCGCCTCGACCACCTTCATCTTCTCGCTCATGGCATCCTCCCGTTCGTATCGTTGATCGAACGCTAGGATGATAAGTTTGTTTATGCAAGCGACCTGAGTGACGCTTTCAAACGCGGACTTTCACGCTTGGGTGATCAAGTGATCGTGTGGCCCTTGCCAGGTTTCAGCAGCACATCGGCCATGGTCAGGGGCTGCTTGCAGCAGCTGCAGGACACTCGACTGTTCAGCGCCGCGCCGCACTTGTGCCGGATACGCACCGGCGGCCCCGCCTTGTCCTTCAGCCAGGTCTCCGCCCAAGCCAGCATGGTCAGGGCGTGCGGATACAGATCCAGCCCCTTCTTGGTCAGCCGGTACTCGTAGCGGGGCGGGGTGATCTCGTAGAGGCGACGCTCGAAGATGCCGGACTGCTCCAGCGTGCGCAGGCGATCCGTCAGGATGTTGGACGCGATGCCCAGCATGTTCTGCATCTCGTCGAAGCGATGGATGCCGAAATACTGGACGCTGACGACAAGCCCGGTCCAGCGGTCGCCTAGCAGGTCTACGACCTCTAGCGTGGGCGAGGCATCGGTCGGCTGGCGGCGGCGGTGCATCCGCTGCGTCGGAAGCTTTTCCATGCCCTGACCCGGGCCGGGCACGAAGCTGCAGCTGTGCAGGGTCATGGGCTCGCCGCAGTCGCCGCACAGCACCTCGGGCAGCATGGGCTTGCCACAGGTCTGGTGAATGAAGACGGTGGGAGCCCGACGGCCCGCCACGCCCCAGCGCACGCCCCAGCCCCACATCAGGATCATGCTGTCGAACAGATCCAGCCCGCGCTTCGTCAGGTGATAGGCCATCCGCGCGGCGTCGTCCTTGAACGGCCGCTTCTCGAGGATGCCGTTGCGCTCCAGCGCCTGCAGGCGGCTGGACAGAGTGCTGCGCGCGCCGCCCAGCCGTTCGTGGAACTCCTCGAACCGGGTCGCGCCCAAGAAGGCTTCCTGAACGACCAGCAGGCTCCAGCGATCGCCCAGCGCGTTCAGCGCGCGGTTGAGCGAACTCTTCGGAACCAAACGGGTTTTCGGCGCGCCCTGTGAAGCCATCGCCTGTCTTTGCGACCTCGCCGAACGAGATTCAAGCGGTTGTGAGTTTCTGCCGACGTACAACCAGACCGGCGGCCTCGCGATCGAAGGTCTCCGGCGTCACGCCCTCGGCCCTCAGACCTGTCTTCTGGATCTTGTTCGTGGGCGTCTTGGGAAGCTCGGCCTCGACCCTCACATAGCGGGGCACCATGAAGTGGGTCATGCGCGGGATCAGGTACTCGACCAGTTCCTTCGGATCGATCGTCGCGCCCGGCACGGGGGCCACGGCGACCATCACCTCCTGCTCGCCGCCCGGCAGATCGACGCCATAGGCGGCCGCCTCGCGCACCGCCGGATGGCCACAGACCTCGATCTCGATCTCCAGCGAGGACATGTTCTCGCCGCGCCTACGGATCGCGTCCTTCTTGCGGTCGATGAAGAAGAAGCAGCCTTCCTCGTCCCGCCGCATCAGATCGCCGGTGTGGAACCAGCCGTTGCGCCACGCGGCGGCCGTGGCCTCCGGATCGCCCAGATAACCGTGGCTCAGCGTCCAGGGATTGTCCGCGCGGATCACCAGTTCGCCCGGCTCGCCATGCGGGACCTCGTTGTCGAAAGCGTCGACGATCCGGCACTCCATTCCTTCTCGCGCGCGTCCGCAGCTGCGCATCACCGTCTCGTTCACCGCGCAGATCAGCGGGCCGGAGACCTCGGTCATGTTGAAGCCGGAGATGTAGTCGAACCCGAACCGGTCGGCGAGAGCGACCGTGTCTTCGGTGATCGGCGCGAGGGTGACCATCCGAAGGGGATTGTCCCTGTCGTCAGCCTTCGGCGGCTCCTTCATCAGGAAGGCTGTCAGGGCGCCGATCAAGCCGCTGCAGACGGTCGATTCCGTCTCGCGGATCACGTCCCAGAAGCGCCGGGTGTCGAAGGCTTCGAACAGGGCGACGGAGCCGCCACACGCTACAGCGGCGGTAATCGCCGCGATGCCGCCGACGTGGAACATCGGCAGGTTGACCAGCATCCGGTCGTCGCCGTGCATGTAGCCGTAGGTGACCTTGCCGGTGGTCCATTCCTGCACATAGGAGGTCATCACCGCCTTCGACGGCCCGGTAGTGCCGGAGGTGAAGATGACGACCGGCATGTCCCACGGGTCGGAGTCGACCTTTACATAGGCCGGGGCGTCACCGGCCAGTGTCGAAGCGGGCAGAATGCGGACGCCGAGGTCGATGGGGCCTTTGGCTTCACCTGTGAGGATCAGGGTCTCGACGGCACCGAGGGACAGTCCCTGCAGGCGCTCGACCAGATCCGGATGCACGATCAGGATCTTCGCCTGACATTTGGCGATTGCGTGCTCCAGCAGCTTGCCGCGGAAGCTGGTGTTGATCGGGGCCAGGGCCGCGCCGGCGTAGTTGGCGCCGAACCACGAGCGAACCAGCGCGGCGGAGTTGGGCGCCCAGGCCGCGACGATGTCGGCCTTCCTGACGCCCAGAGCCTGCAAGGCCGCCGCTGTCTCGCGCGCCTTTGTTCGGGTCGCCGACCAGCTCCAGGTTTCGCCCGTCTCATACCGGATGAAGGTCTTGTCGGGCGTCTCGGCCGCAAACCGGTCGATCAGGCGCGGAATGACGCATTCGTCGGCCGTAGGCGGCTTCGGATCGAACCACGGGAGCTTCAGACCGCTCACTGGTGACCTCCTTGCCATTCCTCGGCCTCGTCCACGCTGGCGCGGAAGTGGGGCAGGGTCTTGATCAGGATCAGGGTGGCGACGGTGATGCAGACGCCGCTGACGATGGCCAGCGACAGGCCGATCTTCTGCGAGCCGCCCAGCAGGGTGTCGCTGATCGCCGCCACGATGGTCGGGCCGCCCGCCAGGGAGATCAGGTTGCCGATCAGGAAGTAGATGGCGGTGACCTGCGCCCGGAACTGGTTCGGCGCGACCGACTGCAGCGAGGTGGCAGGCAGGCTGTTCATGACGCCCGCGAAGAAGCTGAAGCCCGCCAGCGAGGCGATGGTCAGATTGACGTCGGCGAACAGGGGCGTCGCGATGGCGAAGGGAATACAGCCGATCAGGCCGATGATCGCGGCATAGAGCGGCGCATCCTTGCGGCCACGCGCCGACAGCCAGTCGCTGAGCCAGCCGCCGACCAGAACGCCGGGCGTGGCGGCCAGCAGCAGCACGGCCCCGTAGGTGAAGCCGACCTGCGACGCCGTCCACTCATGTTGACGGATCAGGACCGCGGGGATCCATGCGAGGTAGGAAATGCCCGCGATGCCGAAGATCGAGAAGCCCATGATCATGGCGTAAAAGGTCTTCTTCCGCGCCCACATGAACTTCAGCACGCCGGCGTTCTTGTCCGCCTTCACGAGGCCGTGCCTGGGTGGCTCGCGAACGATCAGGAACAGGGCGGCGATCAGCAGGCCGGGCAGGCCGACCAGCACGAAGGTCTGCTGCCATGGCGCCAGTTCGCCGACGAAGGGCAGGGTGAGGGAGCCGTGCCGGGCGATCATGTCGATCACGCCGCCACCGATCATCAGCGCCAGTCCCGCGCCGATGTACGGGCCCATGGAATAGACCGCGAGCGCTCGCGCCCGCATGCGGGGCGGGAAGTAGTCCGAAATCATGGAGTAGGCCGCCGGGGACAGGGCCGCCTCGCCGATACCGACGCCGACCCGCGCCGCGAACAGGGCCCAGAAGCTGTTGGCCAGGCCGCAGGCGACCGTCATCACGCTCCACACGACGATGCCGACGAAGATGATCATCCGCCGGCTGCCGCGATCCGCCAGCCGCGCCAGAGGGACGCCCATCAGGGTGTAGAACAGCGAGAAGGCCAGTCCGGCCAGCAGGCTGAACTCGGTGTCACTGATTCCCAGGTCCGCGCGGATCGGCTCGACCAGCAGGCTCAGGATCTGCCGGTCGATGAAGCTCGAGGTGTAGGCGATCATCAGCGCCGCCACCGCAAACCAGCCCCAAGCGGGGTGCGGCCATATCCGCGGCTGGACGGGCGTCTGCTGGACGGGCGGGGCAGGGGTCGTCAGGTCGGTCATGGGCCGTCAGTCCGCTCGGATCAATCTCAAGGTGAAAGTGAGACGGACGGTCGCGGGAGTCGGAAATGACGAGTTTGTGAGAGCGCTCCTCCGATCGCGGCCGGTCATCCCGCTGCTGGCGGGGCATCCGAACTCCGACGAGAGGTCGTGATCACATAACATACGAAAAATACGTTCTAATTTCCTGCCCGTGAGCCGACTGAACCCGTTCTCGGAAGAGGTGTGAGCCCGTTCCGGCAGGTCCTTATGTCCGCCATGTCGCACTCAAGCACGGAAGTTGGTCTGATTACAAAAGCTATTTGACAGTCTCAATACGCAAGTTACACCTAGTGACGAAGCACCTCGGCTAAACGGGGGCTCATGGGAGGATAAGGCGTGAACATTCGAGGTTCGATCAGCGTATCCGCATTGCTCCTGGCCGCATCGCTGACCGCGACCCCGGCCTTTGCGCAGCAAGCACCGGCCGGGGCTCCGCAGGAGGAAACCAGCCGCATCGACGACGTCATCGTCACGGCCACCAAACGCGAGGAGCGACTGATCGAGGTTCCGGTCGCCGTCACCGCGATCGGCGCCGAGCAGCTCCAGAACTCCGGCGTTTCGGATATCCGCGAGCTGACGGGTCTAGCCCCCAGCGTGCAGTTCCAGACGCCCGGCGGCGGCGCCGACTCGTCCATCCGCATCCGCGGTATCGGCACGACCTCGACCAATCCGGGCCTCGAGTCCTCGGTCGGCGTGGTGATCGACGGCGTGACCCGCGCCCGGACGGGTGTCGCCCTGTCGGAGCTGGGCGATCTCGAGCGCATCGAGGTTCTGCGTGGACCGCAAGGCACCCTGTTCGGCCGCAACACCTCGTCGGGCCTGATCAACATCGTCACCCGCGCCCCCAGCTTCTCGGGCATCGACGGACGCCTTGAGGGTACCTACGGCGCCTTCTCGAACATGCGGGTCGCCGGCGCGATCAATGTGCCGCTGTCGGACAACGCCGCGGTGCGTGTCGAGGCCAGCTCTGAAACGCGTGACGGCTTCTATCCTGACGCCAACAGCCAGGAGACGATGGACAACCTCGACCGGCAGTTCGTCCGCGCCAAGCTGCGTTACGAGCCGTCGGAAAATCTCAGCTGGCTGTTCAGCGCCGACTATACGCAGCGCGAAGAGAACTGCTGCATCGCGGTGCTGGCCATCGCCGGGCCGACCTATGGTCTGGTCAACAGCCTGTCCGCCGCGCGCGGCAACGTTGGTTACACCTCGACCAATCCGTTCGACCGTCAGGCGTCCAAGACGCGTGGACGGGTCAACTCCGAGAACATCGACGACTGGGGCTTCTCGGCCCAGGCGGACTGGGATCTCGGCTGGGCCAGCCTGACCTCGGTGACTGCCTATCGCAGCTGGGAAGCCTCTCGCTCGCAGGACTTCGACCATTCGGGCGCGGATCTGGGCTTCTTCGCTCCGGACGGCCTGCATCAGAACTTCGACGTCTTCACTCAGGAGTTCCGCCTGCAGGGCACGACGGGCCGGCTCGACTGGCTGGTCGGCGCCTACTACTCGGACGAGGACGTCCGCAACGACTCCGCCTATCGCATGGGCGCCGACTACCCGCTGATCTACGGCGGCGCGGCGACGTTCCAGGCCACCACTCTGGCGGCCTTCACGCCGGGCGACGGCGCGCGGGGTGTGGGCGAGCAGAGCGGGCAGGACATCTCGTTCTTCACCCACAACATCTTCAATGTAACCGACGCCCTCAGCGTCACGGCCGGCCTGCGCTGGACCCAGAACAAGAAGTCGATCGACTTCTGGGGCGAGAACTTCAACCCGGCCTGCGACAGCGCCCGAGCCACCGGCGATGCTCCCGGCGTCACCCGCTTCTGCGCGCCCTTCTGGGATACGCGGATGAACCCGGCGGGCGATACGGACTCGCGAACCGAGGACGCCATAACCGGCACCTTCAATATCGCCTACCAATTCGCGCCCAACATCAACGGCTATGTGTCGTACTCGCGTGGCTACAAGTCGGGCGGCTATAACTTCGACCGCGCCGGCTTCACCACGCCTGCGACGCCAAACGCCCGCGATCTGGCCTTCTCGGAAGAGACGGTGGACGCCTATGAGATCGGCCTGAAGACCGAGTTCTTCGACCGTCGCCTGATCGCCAACCTGGCGGCCTACAAGCAGACGTTCGAGGGCTTCCAGCTGATCGAGTACACCGGCGTGAACTTCGTCGTGCGCAGCCTCGCCGAGGCCGTCTCGGAAGGCGTCGAGCTGGAAGTGACCTGGCGTCCGCTGGACGGCCTGACGATCACCAACGGCCTCAGCTACACCGACGCCTACTATCCGAACGACCCGGGCAACTCGACCTACTCGGGCCGCGAGATGGAGCAGTCGCCAGACTGGGTGAACGTGAGCTCGGTGACCTACGAGTTCCCGATCTCCGGCGACCTGTACGGCGTGGCCTACATCGACAACCGCTACAGCTCGGAGTTCTTCACCGGCGGGTTCGACCCGAACCGCGTGCAGGGCAGCTTCTCGGTCGCCAACGCGCGCTTCTCGCTGCGCAACGAGGGCGGCGACTGGGCGGTGGACCTGTGGGCCCGCAACGTCTTCGACAAGGACTACTATCGCCGCGTGATCCCGGCCACGTTCCAGGCTGGCAGCTACTCGGCCTTCCTCGGCGATCCCCGCACCTACGGGATCACCCTTCGTCGCAACTTCTGATCCCTCACGAGGCTGCGATCTCCTGACAACTGGCCCCGCCGAGCGATCGGCGGGGCCTTTTCTTTGTCCGGTCTCAGAAGCCCATCTGCTTGGCGGCGAGGTCGCGAAGGATTTCTTCGGAGCCGCCGCCGATGACGAAGATGCGGGCCTCGCGGTAGATGCGCTCGACGCGGTTGTCGCCGGTGTAGGCGCGGCCGCCGAGGACCTGCAGGCTCTCGCGGGCGCAGTGCTCCAGCGTGGTCGTGGCCTGGACCTTCAGCAGGGCCAGGTCGGCGACCGGGGTCTCGCCGCGCTGGAAGCGCCAGACGAGGATGTCGAGGAAGGCGTAGGCGGCCTTCAGGCGCTGGATCATCTCCACGATCTTGTGGCGCATCGACTGGTGGTCGATCAGGCGCTTGCCGAAGGTCTGGCGCTCGCGGGCGAAGGCGATTGCCTCGGCGATGCAGGTGCGGGCCATGGCCAGGGTGGCCGAGATGCCGCTGAAGCGCTCGATGTTGAACTGGCCGGCGAGGCCTGCGAAGCCGCGGTTCTCAACGCCGATCAGGTTGGTGACGGGGACCTCGACGTTCTCGAAGCCGAGCCAGCCGTTGTTGCGGTTGTACCATTGCAGGCCGGGAACCGGGCCGCGGGTCACGCCCGGGCGGTCGGTCTCGATCAGCAGCATGGACAGGCCGCCCATGCCGGGCCCGCCGGTGCGCACGGCGGTCAGCAGGTAGTCAGCCTTCATGGCGCCGGAGATCAGGGTCTTGCCGCCGTTGACGACGAAGACGTCGCCCTTGCGCTCGGCCGTCGTGGTGAAGCCCGAGACGTCCGAGCCGCCGCCGGGTTCGGTGACGGCGAAGGCGATCTTCTTCTGGCCGGCCAGCACAGGCTTGGCCACGCGGTCCAGCATCTCCGGCGTGCCGCCGGAGATGATCGGGGGGAGGGCGATCCACGGGGTGGCGAGGTCGGCGAAGACGACGCCGGAGCCGAGGCGGAAGAACTCCTCGGCGAAGATGATGCGATCCCACAGGTCGATGTCCTCGCCCGTGCCGCCCAGATCCTCGCGGAAGCCCATGCCGAGAATGCCGGCCTTCGCGGCCTCCAAATACAGACTGTCAGGGAAGTCCGACGCGGCGTCCCACTCGGCCAGATTTGGCGCGATGTGCGTATCCACGAAGCTGCGCAGCTGGCTGCGCCAGCCGTCGTGGCGCTCTGTCAGGAAGGGGCTAGGCGGGCGCAGGCCGTCGAAGTCGAGCGCCGGTGGTGTGTGGTCCGCCATGGTCTTTTCCTTCCTGCATCCGCCGTGATCGGCGTCACTTTCGAATTGATACTAAAAGGCCTCGCCTTCGCCGACAAGGATGGTATTCTAACGCAACCCACTCTGGAGTAGAGTGTTGTCCGCAAGGAGAGATCATGGGTTTCGAACCGACCGGCGCGGCGCGCGCTGACCTGCAGGACACAACCGCCCCCAACGCCTTCAAGGCGACGCTGAAGCCGTCCGGGCATCCCTACATGACGGGGGCATGGACGCCGCAGCACGAGGAGCACACTGCCGAGGACATGCCGGTGATCGGCACGATCCCGACCGACATCGACGGCGTCTATGTGCGCAACACCGAGAACCCGGTGCACGAGCCGATCGGCCGCTACCACCCGTTCGACGGCGACGGCATGATCCACACGATCAGCTTCCGGGACGGCAAGGCCGCCTATCGCAACCGCTTCGTCCGCACCAAGGGCTTTGTCGCCGAGCAGGAGGCCGGCCATGCGCTGTGGGCCGGGCTGGCCGAGCATCCGTCGCTGTCGCAGCGTCCGGGCTGGGGCGCGCACGGCGGGCTGAAGGACTCGTCCTCGACCGACGTCATCGTTCACGCCGGGGCCATCCTGTCGACCTTCTACCAGTGCGGCGAGGGCTATCGCCTCGACCCCTACACGATGGAGCAACTGCCCAGCGTCGACTGGTGCCCGCCCGAGGGCATCTCGGCCCACCCCAAGGTCGACGAGAAGACCGGCGACCTGCTGTTCTTCAACTATTCGAAGACCGCGCCGCACATGCACTACGGCGTCGTCGGGCCGGACAACAAGCTGAAGCATTTCACGCCGGTGCCTCTGCCGGGCGCGCGCCTGCCGCACGACATGGCGTTCACGACCAACTATTCGATCCTGAACGACTTCCCTCTGTTCTGGCAGGAAGACCTGCTGCCCAAGGGCATCCACGCCGCGCGCTTCCATCCGGAGATGAAGTCGCGCTTCGGCATCCTGCCGCGCTATGGCACCGAGAAGGACGTGCGCTGGTTCGAGTCGAACGCCACCTATGTGCTGCACTTCCTGAACGCCTGGGAAGACGGCGACGAGATCGTCATGGACGGCTACTTCCAGGACAATCCGGTGCCGAAGACCAGCCCGGACGCGTGGCCCGGTCATGAACGGATCATGACCTTCCTCGACCAGAACATGCTGGAGCCCAAGCTGCATCGCTGGCGCTTCAACCTGGCGACCGGCCAGACGACCGAGGAGCGGCTGGACGACCGGGTGCTGGAGTTCGGCATCATCAACAACCAGTACGCCGGGGTGAAGTACCGCTACGCCTACAGCGCGGTGTCGAAGCCCGGCTGGTTCCTGTTCACCGGTCTGGTGAAGCACGACATGGACACCGGCGAGAGCTGGACGCTCGACTTCGGCCCGGAGCGTTATGGCTCGGAGCCCGGCTTCGCGCCCCGCATCGGAGCCACCGAAGAGGACGACGGCTACCTGATCACCTTCGTCACCGACATGATCGAGAACCGGTCGGAGTGCGTGATCTATGATGCACAGAAGCCCGGCGACGAGCCGGTGGCGCGGATCATCCTGCCGGGCCGCATTTCCAGCGGCACCCACGCGACCTGGGCCCAGGGCGAAACCATCCGCGCCTCGCAGGCCACGCTGGCCTCGCAGGCCGCGGCTTAAGGACGAAAGCGCATGACCTACATCCTCGGCGGCTGGCAGTCGGACTTCTCGAAGAACTGGGCGCGGGAGGGGATGGAGATCGCCGACGGCTTCGCACAGGCGCTGGGCGAGGGGCTGGCCTCGGTCAGCCTCGACCCAAAGGACATCGACGTCGGCCACGTCGGCAACTTTGTCGGCGACCTGTTCGCGGGGCAGGGGATGCTGGGCGGCTTCTTCGCCTTGGCGCATGACGACTTCGACGGCCTGCCAACCTCGCGCCACGAGGCGGCTTGCGCCTCGGGCAGTGTGGCCCTGCTGGCGGCCGCGGCGGACATCGAGGCCGGACGCTACGGCACGGCGGCGGTGCTGGGACTGGAGCTGATGCGCAATGTGCCCGGCCAGACGGCGGCCGAGCACCTCGGCGCGGCGGCGTGGACCGGCCACGAGTTCGGCGATGCGACCTATGTCTGGCCACGCGCCTTCAGCGACCTGACCGACGAGTACGACAAGCGCTATGGCATCGACGAGGCGTATCTGCGCCGGATCTCGGAGATCAACTTCGCCAATGCGAAGGTGAACCCCAATGCCCAGACGCGCGGCTGGTCGTTCAACAACCTGAGCTTCAGCACCGACGACGAGGCCAATCCGGTCATCGAGGGGCGTACCCGCAAGTCGGACTGCGGTCAGGTGACCGACGGCGCGGCCATGGTCGTGCTGGCCTCGGCCGAGCGCGCCGCCGAGTATGCGAGGGCGCGGGGCATTCCCTTGGAGAGCCTGCCGCGGATCAAGGGCTGGGGGCATCGCTCGGCGCCGATCAGCTATCGCAAGAAGATCGAGAACAGCGCGGGGCAGGAGTACGTTTTCCCGCAGGTCCGCCGCGCCATTGAGGACGCCCGCGCCCGCGCCGGGGTCTCGCTGGAGCAGATCGACGTGGTGGAGACCCACGACTGCTTCTCGATGACCGAGTACATGGCCATCGACCATCTGGGCCTGACCGCGCCAGGCGAAAGCTGGAAGGCGATCGAGGCCGGGGACATCGAGAAGGGCGGTCGCTTGCCGATCAATCCCTCGGGCGGTCTGATCGGCTGCGGCCACCCGGTCGGGGCGACCGGGGTGCGGATGGCGCTGGACGCCTTCAAGCAGACGACGGGCACGGCCGGCGACATGCAGGTCGAGGGTGCGCGCAACGTGCAGACCCTGAACATCGGCGGCTCGACCACGACGACGGTCAGCCTCCTGATCGGGACCTGACACCCCCGCACAAATTTTTTGACTGCACTTTAGTGCACATTTCGCGGCGCGGCCGGATGGGGCGGACCTGATCACCCGGCGAGCCTGACACGATGGTGCGTCAGATTCTGTCGCACCGCGTCGCTGGCAGGGCGATCAGCGCGGCGAGCGGATCGACACCCCGACCGTGCCTTGGGCGATGACCAGTCCGGTGTCGGTGGCCACGGTCGCCTCGACCACCACCTTGCGATCGTCGCGGTAGCTGATGCGGCCGACTGTATCGAGGCGGGTGCAATCGATCGGGGCGGCGTTCAGGAAGCGCATCGACAGGTCGGTGGTCAGCAGGTGCTGGCCCGGCTTCAGGATGGTCATGACTGCGCTGCCGCCGGCGACGTCGATCAGCGAGGCCGAGACGCCGCCGTGGACCAGACCCATGAAGTTGGCGTGGCCGGGATCGATATCGAGCTCCAGCCGGACGAACCCTTCCTCGAACGCCACCGGGCGGACGGCCAGCCGCTGGGGATAGCCGCCCACGGTGCGGGCCTTTTCCGCCCAGCGCTGAAGCAACTCCAGCCCGGTCGCCGTCGGGTCGAGGTCGAAGTCGACCGGCGAGACGATGGTCACGCCGCCGCGCCGCGTCGGGTGCGGTCGCCGACCTTCGACTGGAAGCGGGCGATGGCGGCGTCGTATTCGGACGACAGCTGGTCAACGATGGCCGAGACCGGCTCGACGGCGCGCACGGCCTCCAGACCCTGACCGGCCGCCCAGATATCGCGCCAGCGCTTGGTCGAGCCGCCCGAGGTGTAGTTGCGGTCTGGCGCGGCGCCCATGTTGTCGGGGTCCTGACCGGCCTTGATCAGGCTGGGGCGCAGCCACGACGCCGGAGTGCCCGTGACGGCGGCGGAGACGACCAGATCGTCCGGCCCGGCCTCGACCACCATCTGCTTGTACTCGGGCTGGGCCATGCTTTCCTCGGAGGCAAGGAAGCGGGTGCCCATGTAGACGAAGTCCGCGCCCGCAGCGACCGCGCCGGCCACGCCCGCGCCATCGCCCACGCCGCCGCCGACGGCGATGTAGCCGTCGAAGAAGTCACGCACGGCGTGGATGAAGGCGAAGGGCGACAGATGGCCAGTGTGTCCGCCGGCGCCCGCGCTGACGCAGGCCAGACCGTCCACACCCGCTTCCGCAGCCTTCTTCGCCAGCTTCATGTTGACGACGTCGGCGAAGACCAGACCGCCATAGCTCTTCACCGTCTCCATGACCGGCTTCGGCGAGCCCAGGGCTGTGATCACGACCGGCGGCTTGTACTCCGCCACCAGCCGCAGGTCCTCGGCCAGACGGGCGTTGGTGGAGTGGGTGATCATGTTGGCGATCCACGGCGCGTCGCCGGGCTTCAGCGCATCGGTGATCGTGCCCATCCACTGGTCCAGATCCTCGACCGTCCGGCAGTTGGGCGTCGGGAAGGCACCGCCGACGCCCGCCTTGCAGGCCGCGATGACCAGTTCCGGTCCGCTGATCAGGAACATCGGCGCCGCGAAGACGGGCAGGCGCAGGGTGTCGAAGGGGGTGCTCATGCAGACTCGGTCTCGGAGAAGGCCTGCCGCAGGTCCCGCTTGAGGATCTTGCCGACAGGGTTACGGGGAAGGGCGTCGACCACCTCGAGGCGCTCGATCTGTTTGTAGACGGCGACGTGGCGGTCGCCGGTCAGGAAGGCGTTGATCTGTTCCAGCGTCGCGGTCTGGCCGGGACGGAAGACGACGAAGGC
This sequence comes from Brevundimonas kwangchunensis, assembly GCF_039523815.1. NCBI lineage: Bacteria > Pseudomonadati > Pseudomonadota > Alphaproteobacteria > Caulobacterales > Caulobacteraceae > Brevundimonas > Brevundimonas kwangchunensis. The sequence goes on from NZ_BAAAGA010000007.1 coordinate 138,466, forward strand.
GGCGAGTCGCTCGCCGAGGTTCGGGTCGGGCGCGCCGACCACGGCGGCCTCGGCGATCGCGGGGAATGCCATCAGATGGTTCTCAATCTCCTCGGACGAGATGTTCATGCCGCCGCGGATGACGATGTCCTTCAGCCGGCCGACGAAGCGGATGAACTGCTGGCGGTCGCCGGCCAGCTCGAACAGGTCACCGGTGCGGAACCAGCCGTCTGCGTCGAAGGCGCGGGCGTTGATCTCGGGCGAGCGCCAGTAGCCGGAGAAGATGGTCGCACCCTTGACCCGCAGCTCTCCGGAACGGCCGTTCTCGCGGATCTCTTCCTCGGTTTCGGGATCGACCAGGCGGGTGAAGACGCGGTCGTGCAGCTTGCACGCCCAGCGGTAGCCCTCGGCCATGCGGGGGAAGAGGGCGGCGCGATCGGCGGCCTCGGGCAGGTCCTTCAGAGCGCTGGGGAAGGAGGCGCCTTCGTTGGAGCCGAAGTAGTTGACGATCTGGACGCCGTATTTCTCGTGGAAGGTCCGGACCATCCATTCGGATAACGGTGCGGAGCCGGAACCGATGGATTTCAGTCGCTTGAAGTCGATACCTTCAAGCATCGCCTCATTCTGGAGCAGCAGGTTCAGCACGGCGGGCGGGGCGACAGTGTAGTCGATCTTCTCGTCGCGCATCTGCTTGAGCAGCACCGGAAGGTCGAACGGTTGATGCTGGATCAGGACGCCGCCGAGGATCAGCCAGCCGGCGAAGGCGGTCGAGATGCCGGCCATGTTCACCATCGGGAACGGGTTCAGCAGCCGGGCGCCCTGAGGCAGGTCGGCGGCGTCCACCACGCCGTCGCCCATGATGATCCATTCGTTGTGGCTGCGCGGCACGCCCTTGGGCTGGGCCTCGGTGCCGGAGGTCCAGCAGATGGTGAAGATGTCGTCGGCGGTGACGCGGGCGTCCTTCGCCGCCTTCTGCGTCGCCTTGTGCTGGTCGCGGGTGACGCCGTCCATCAGCCGCTCAAGATCCTCGGCGCCCGGGGGGCAGGTCTGGCCTAGGACGAAGACGGTCTTGAGCGTCAGGCAGGTCGCCTTGAGGCCGACCATCATCTCGCCGTGCATGACCTTGCCGATGCGGTCGGCGGTGATGGCGGCGACGGCGTCGGTCTTGCCGATGATGTAGCCCAACTCGTGCTCGCGATACTGGACCGGCGCCGGGCTGGCGATGACGCCCAGGCGGATGCAGGCGAGATAGGCGATCGTCAGCTCGGCGATGTTCGGCAGCTGGATGACGACGACGTCGTCCTTGCGGATGCCGTGGCCATGCAGGACGGCGGCGAGGCGGTCGACGGCGTCGGCGGTCTGACGCCAGGTCAGGCGCTCGGCCGTGCCGCCGACGAAGTCGGGAGCGTTGAACGGATCGACCAGGGCCTCCGCGTCCGGATGGGCCTTCACATGCTTCAGGAACAGGTCGTCCAGGGTCGTGTCGCCCCACCAGCCCTTCGCCTTCATCTCGCGGATGCGGGTTTCCGGAATGACGATCATCGCAGGGCCTCCAAGGGTTGGGGGTCGACAGGATAGAGCAGGTCGCGGACATCGCCGCGGACCACCTTGCCGACCGGATTGCGGGGCAGGGCGGGCATCAGGTGCAGGCGTTTGGGCGTGCGCACCGGGCCGATGGCGTCGCGCACGAAGGCCTTGAGGGCGGCGTCATCCGCGAACGGGGCGTCCACGGCGACGGCGGCCTCCAGACGCTCGCCCCAGACCTCGTCCGGCAGTGCGAAGGCGCAGGCCTCACGCACGGCGGGATGGGCGGTGAGGGCAGCCTCGACCTCGGCCGGATAGACGTTGTAGCCGCCGGTGATGATCAGGTCCTTCGAGCGGCCGATCAGGGTCAGCAGGCCGTCCTTGTCCAGTCGCCCGAGGTCGCCGGTCTTCAGCCAGCCCTCGTGGCGCGAGGCGGCGGTCAGTTCGGGGGCATCGAGGTATTCGGTGCGGGCCAGATCGCCGCCGACCAGCACCTCGCCCTCGCCGTGACCGGCGACGCCGGAGGCGGTCAGGACGGCGACCGGCGTGCCGGGGAAGAGGCGGCCGACGGAGGCGCGCAGCGCCGGATCGGTCATCTCGGCGGGCGACAGGCCGGTGACCGTCATGGGGGCCTCGGTCTGGCCGTACAGGGTGGAGAGCACCGGGCCGAAGCGGGCGATGGCCTGTTCGATCCGGGCGGGCGACATAGGGGCGGCCGAATAGGTGACGTGGCGCAGACGCGGGAAGTCGGCCGGCGCGAAGTCCGCCTCGGCCATCAGCAGGGCGATCAGGGTGGGCGGCAGGAAGGTCACGCTGACGCGGGACTTCAGCTCGGACAGGATGGCGGCGCGGTCGGGCGTCGGCAGCAGGACGTGGGCGCCGCCGGCGGCCAGAACCGGCAGGATGTAGTGGGACGAGCCGTGGGTCAGGGGCGCGACGGCCAGGTTCACGTCGTCGGCGGTGAAGTCGTAGAAGGCCGATAGGGAGGCGAGGGCGGCCGCGCCGCTGGCCTGGCTCTGCACCACGCCCTTGGGCACGCCGGTCGAGCCGCCGGTGAACTTCAGGGCGAAGGGGGCGGCGGGATCGTCGTGGATCGGTGGAGGGACGCCGTCCGCCAGTCCATCTAGCCACGCCTCCAGCGGCAGGGGGCGGGCGGTCGAGCCGAGCGAGCCGACCGAGGCCGCGTCATGCAGCGTCAGGGACAGGCCGGCGCGGCGCTGGAACTCGCCGTTCAGGGAAGGGCCGTTGCGCGGGTTCAGGGGCGTCCAGACGGCGCCGGCGCGCAGGATGGCCAGATAGGCGACGACATGCCGCCAGCTGTTGGCGGCGCACAGGCCTATACGATCGCGGGGGCCGAGGCCGCGCGCGGCGAGGTCGGCGGCCGCGCGCTCGACGAGGGCGATCAGTTCGCCATGAGTGACGACCGTGTCGCCGTCGGACAGGGCCGGGCGGTCGGCCCTAGCGGACAGGTTGGCGTAGAGCGCGTGGATCGGATGGCTCATGCGGCCTTCCGTTCCAGAACGGTGACGACCGTCGCCGCCTCCTCGACGTCGAGGAAGCCGCCGCCGTTCTCGGCCACGGCGATGCGGGCGCCTTCCACCTGTCGCTTGCCGGCCTCGCCGCGCAGCTGAGTGGTCAGTTCGAACAGCTGGGCCAACCCTGTCGCGCCGACCGGGTGTCCCTTGGCGACGAGGCCGCCGGAAGGGTTCACGGGAGTGTGGCCGCCCAGGGCGAAGTCGCCCTTCGCCGCGCGGGCACCCACCGTGCCGGGTTCGGCGAGGCCGAGGTTCTCGATCTGCTGCAGTTCGGCGTAGCTGGTGGCGTCGTGGACCTCGGCGAGGTCGATGTCAGCGGGCGCGATGCCGGCCTGTTCGAATGCGGCGTCGGCGGCGCGGCGGCCGATGTGCTGGTCGAAGGCGTTCGGCGCGCGGTCGCTGGCGCTGAGCAGGGCGCAGCCTCGGATGCGAATGGCGCGAGCCTCGGCGTTCAGACGCTTCAGGCCTCTGGCCGAGCAGACGATCAGGGCGGCGGCGCCGTCGCTGACGGGGGCGCACATGGCGCGGGTGAAGGGGAAGACGATCGGCTTGTCGGCCAGCACCTGCCCGGCCGTCATCGGCGTCCGGTACTGGGAGCGGGGATTGCCCGCGGCGGCTGTGTGGTTCTTGGCGGCCAGCCGGGCGAGGTCCGCCTGCGTCGTGCCGAAGCGGGCCATGTGGGCGCGGGCCTGTGCGGCGTAGAGGTCCATGAACAGGCTGCGGCCATCTTCCGGCGCCTCGCCGCCCATGGCGCGGATGTAGTCGAGCACGCCCTCGCGATCGTGGATGTCGGTCCCTCCCATGAAGGCGGCGGCGACCTGTTCCGGGCGATCCGGGAAGACCATCTTCTCGGCGCCGACGACCAGGGCGATGTCGCCCGCGCCGGCGCGGAGCCAGTGGATCGCCTGCAGCAGGGCGGTCGAGCCGGAGGCGCAGGCGTTCTCGACGTTGACGACCGGGATGCCGGTCAGGCCCAGCGGGCGCAGGGCGATCTGGCCGCGCACGGTGTTCTGCCCCTCCAGCATGGGCTGGCGGGTGTTGGAGAACCAGGCGGCCTCGATGTCGCCTGTCGTCGCGCCGGCGTCGGCCAGCACGGCGGTCACGGCCTCGGCCGTCAGCGTCTTCACGCTGTCGGCGGGGCGCTTGCCGAAGGCGGTCATGGAGGCGCCGGCGATGAAGACGTCGAGGCTCACGCGATGGGCCGCCGCCGCTGGACGATCCGGAACCGCGAGGCCACGAAGGCCAGATCGGCCAGGCAGGCGTTGCCCGCCGGGTTCAGGCCGGTGACGTGATAGTCGCTGTAGGCGGCGGCGAAGTTGATCCACATCGCGCCGGTCAGGTTGATCGACAGATTGGCCCCGGCGGCCTCGTAGGCGGGGGTCGACCGGTCGATGAAGTCCTCGTCGGTCGAGTAGAGGTACGAGCTGATCGAGCCGCGGGTCTTTGCCAGCCAGGTCGCCTCCATCACCGCCTCGTCGGCCGGACGGCGGACGAGGAAGAGGACCGGGCCGAAGCGCTCCGCGGCGTAGAGATCGTGACGGTCGCCGCCCTCGATGGCGATGACCAGCGGCGTCAGGGTGCGGGCGTCGGGGAACTGTGGGTGAGGGTAGGGCGCGGCCTCGCGCAGGACGCGGACGCTTTCCAGCCCTTCGACGGACCTGCGGGTTTCGGCGACGACGTCGAGACTGACCTGCCCCTGAATGGCGCCCATGATGCCTGCAGCCTGCGCCGGGTCGGCGGCGATGGCGTCGACCTGTTCGACGATGGCGGCCGACAGGGGCTCGAACAGGTCCGGCGCGATGTAGACCGTCTGCGGGCTGGTGCACATCTGGGCCGAGAACAGGCTGGACGAACGGGCGATGGCGCGGGCGACGGCGTCCAAGTCGGCGACGCTGTCGACCACGATCGTGTTAACGCCGGCGGTCTCGGTGAACAGCAGCTTGCCGGTCACCGTGCGCTCCAGATGGCCGCCATAGCGGGGGCTGCCGGTGAAATCGATGATCTGCACGTCGGGATGATCGACGAAGCGACCGGCGACGGGCTCGGCGAGGGTGTCGACCGCCAGGGTCACGAGGTTCGGATCGAAGCCGTGATCCGCCAGCACCTGCCGGCAGGTCTCGACGACGATGGCCATCGGCAGCACGGCGATGGGGTGCGGCTTGACGATCACCGGGTTGCCCGTCGCCAGACTGGCGAACATGGCGGGATAGGCGTTCCACGTGGGGAAGGAGGCGCAGCAGATGACCAGGCCGACGCCGCGCGGGACGAGCGTGTAGGTCTTGCGCAGCGCCACCTGCTCCGCGCCGAACGGACGGTGGTAGTCGGCAGTCGGGGCGACGTCGCGCATGGCCTTGGCGGCATAGGCGAGGGCCTCCACGCCACGATCCAGCGCATTGGGGCCCGAGCCGCTGAAGGCCTGGGTGTAGCTCTGCCCCGCGACGTGCATGACGGCGTGGGCCATCTCGAAATTGCGGTCGTAGAGACGGTGCGCCATCTCGAGGCAAAGGGCGATGCGCAGCTCGAAGTCGGTATCGCGCCAGCCGGTCATCGCCCGCATGGCGCCGGCAACGAGGGCGTCGGGATCATGGACGGCGTAGCGGATGCCCAGCGGCTGGCCGGTGTAGGGCGAGACCTCCTCGCCGACCGTCGCGCCGGTCGGACCGGGCTGGTTCAGATCGATGGTCGTGCCCAGTCGGGCCTCGAACGCGGTCTTGCCGGCCGGCGGTTTGTCGGCGCCGTGGATCTTCGTCGACGGGGAGTCGCTGTACGGGCTCCAGGCGCGACGGGTGCGCACCGCGTCGATGGCGGCCTCCAGCGTCGCGGCGTGGCGCGCGATCAGCTCCGCATTCCGGTCGAGGCCAGCGCCGTCCATGCTCAGTGGTCCAGCCGCTCGACGACCATGGCCGCGCCGACGCCCTGGGCGCCCGCGGCCACGACGATGCCGTAACGGCCATCGGCTGCGTCCAGCGCATCCAGCAGCGACGACAGAAGAATGGCCCCGGTGGCGCCCATCGGGTGACCCTTCGCCATGTGGCCGCCGCCGACGTTGACCTTGTCGAGGTCGACCTTCCGCTCGCGGGTGAACTTCACGATGGTGACGGCGAAGGCCTCCATGAACTCGATGCGGTCCATGTCGTCGAGCGTCATGCCGGCCTTCGCCAGCGCGCGATCCATGGCGGTGAAGCCGGCGGTCAAGGAGGCCTCGGGATCGCCGCCGGCCTCGGCGTAGGCGACGATGCGGGCGCGGGCGCCCTCGGCCGCGGCGCTGACCAGAGACAGGCCTGCGCCGTCGCACATGGGCGGGGCGTGGGCGACCGTGTGGCGGTGGTCGATGGTCCGGCCGTTCAGCGCCTCGGCATACTGTTCCCCCAGCGGCGCGAAGGCCGGCTCCATGGCGGCGAGACTCTCGGCGGTGGTCGAGGCGCGGGCGGGCTCTTCCCGATCGAGACCGTTCAGTGGAATGCGCGACTTCACCAGAGCCGTGCCCTCGGCCGCGGCGGCGCGTTGCTGCGAGCGAAGGGCGGCCTCGTCCATCTCCTGTCGCGACACGCCGATGTCCTCGGCCAGCCGGTCGGCGGCGACAACGACGGGGATGTAGCGGGTGCGATGGGGGAAGCTGGCGTCCTCGTAATAGTCGGCCCTGTCGCCCATGAAAGGGACGCGCGACATCATCTCGACCCCGCCGGCCAATGCCGTCTTCGCATTGCCCGCCTCGACCATGTTGGCCGCCTGGCCGATCGCGGTCAGGCCTGAGACGCAGTAGTTGTTCAGGCTGAAGGCGAAGGCGTCGTCCGGCAGGCCGGCGTGCATCTTGGACACCAGCGCGACGTTCGCGCCCTGGGCGCCGACCTGTCCGACCGCGCCGAGGATCAGGGCGTCGGCCTTGCGCGCTGCGCCGCCGTTGCGCTGGTCCAGCGCGTCGATCAGGCCGCCGACCAGTTCATGAGGTTTCAGCGCGGCGAGTCCGCCATCGGGGCGGGCCTTGGCGCGGGGCGTGCGGACGGCGTCGACGATGTATGCGGTCATGCGAGGTCCTCAGGCCGAGATGCGGTCGCCGGGCGCCCAGGTCCCGTGGAAGCCGGCGGGCACGCGGGCGGGGAGCAGGACGCGAGCGATGGGCCCGGCCTCGAAATCCTTGGCCGCGAGGATCTGCACCTCCGACCGGCCGGTGGCCTCGTCGGTGGTGAAGGCGATGACGTAGCCGTCGTCCTCGTCGACCGCGCCGATGCGGGGGGCGAAGGCGGGTTCGGACCCTCCCACGCCGTCAGCGAAGCGATGGGTCTGCGCCGCGCCGGTGCGAAGGTCGTACTTGATCAGGCCCGCGAAGCGCTGGAGCTCCTGCTTCGACATTTCAACATGATACGACCAGTTTGTCTTGCGACCGGTGAACTCCAGATTGACCACCGGGAACTCGCCGATCCGGTCGTCGAGCTGGCGTTTCTTCACCTCGCCCGTGACCATGTTCATCCGCCACTCGACCGGCACGGCGTTCAGCGCCAGCACGTTCACCATCGAGGCGTAGGGGCCGTAGGCGGGGTTCGGCGGATAGCCGTTGGGCGTCATCATGCAGGCGGTCATGACCACCTCGTCGCCGTCCTCCCAGGCATTTGCGACGTGATAGATGTAGCAGGTGTCGGTCTCGAACCAGCGGACCTGATCGCCCTTGCCGTTCTTGGGCACGACGCCGAAGCGCGCGGGCTGGTCGGCGACCTTGATCTGCCACATCGAGTTGCGCAGCCCGGCCTCGGTGAAGACCACGGGCAGGTCGTGCAGGATGATGTAGTTCTCGGTCAGGCCCATGTCGTGCGGCAGGCGCGGTCCGGGCAGGTCGACCTTCTGGAAATTGGTGAGGTTGTTCTGCGCGTCGACGACGCCGAACGTCATCCACGGCTCGTAGAGCGAATAGTCGAAGAAGCAGAACTCGCCGGTCTTCGGATCGACCTTGCCATGGGCCGAGACGTGGCGGGGCAGTGCGCCGCCGAAGTCCTCGTTGCCCATGCTCTCCAGCGTGCGGGCGTCTACGCGCACCGGCTTGCCGGAGATGTACCACAGGGCCATCAGCGAGCCGTTGTGAAAGACCAGGTCGGTATTGGCGGTGTCTTTGTAGACCAGATCGCCACGGCCCGAGTCGGCGCGGGCGCGGGCGGAGGGCAGCATCACGCCGCCGGCGCCGATCTCCAGCCCCTTCTGTTCGGCCCTGTAGTCAGACGTCCAGACGTAGCGGTTCCGGTACTCGGCCTTGCCGTTCTCGAAATAGACGCCGTGCACCATGCCGTCGCCGTCGAACCAGTGGTGCAGGCCGGCCGGGACGTGGGCGGGATTGGGCCCGTTGCGGACGAAGGCGCCGTGCAGGTCCTTCGGAATCTCACCGATGACCGTCAGCTCCAGCGCGGTGGTTTCGCGCGCTACAGGTTCGTACAGGCCCTGAAGATAGGGGTTCAGAGCATTGAGTTCGCTGAGTTCACCGGTCTCGGTCCGGCGAAGTACGGCAGCGTCGTCAGCCATGGTCGACCTCCGTGGAATCCGGCAGGCAATCTGCGCTGTTGGGTTTCTTAACGCAAGTCACGAAAGTCGGATGGCCGTCGCGGGGCGGGATCCGAGGAAGGCGTCGAAGGCGGCGTTGCCGTCCGTAGGCAGGCTCCAGTCCTCCAGCGACATCAGGGGGCCGAGGGCCGCCATCAGATCGTCGGGAGTGACGTCCTCCGGCCGGTCGAACTGGACGCCGGGGCCCTCGATCCGCACTGCGCGCCGAACCTTTCCAGCGCCGGCGACGAGCGTCTCGCCGTTCAGCGGACAGCCCTCGGTCATCAACCAGCTGACGACCGGCGCGACGTATTCCGGCGGCATGGCGCGGCCGATGTCGTCGCTCACATAGCCCTCGGTCATGCCGGTCAGGGCGTAGGGAGCGACGGCGTTGGCGTGGACACCCTTCGAGGCGCCTTCCAGCGCCATGACGCGCATCAGGCCGATCAGCGCGGCCTTGGACGAGGAGTAGGCCGCCATGCCATGCACGCCATGCAGACCAGCGGCCGAGGTGGTGATTACGATGCGGCCCGCGCCCTGGTCGCGCATGTGCCGGTAGATCGGCAGGGTCGCGCTGACGGTGCCGAAATAGTTGATCTCGAACACCGAGCGCAGCTCGGCCAGCGTCTGCTTGTGCAGGGTCTTCGCCTCTGGCGCGCCGGCGTTGTTCACCAGACCGTCGATGCGGCCGAAGGCGTCCAGAGCCGCCTGCAGCAGGCGCTCGCCGGCGTCCTCCGACTCGACTGCGAGAGGGCAGGCGACGGCCTCGCCGCCGGCGTTTCGGATTCGCTCGACGACGCCTTCAGCGGAGGCCGGCTGGCCCGAGGCGCGGGGGCGGGTATTGACCACCACCTTCGCGCCACGCGCCGCCAGATCCAGCGCATAGGCGAGGCCCAGGCCACGCCCCGCGCCGGTGACCACAACGACCCGTCCGTCCAGCGACATGCCCTGCATTACATCCCCTCCATGCTTGCGTAAAAAGACTTGCAAATGTGGTCCGTTGGCGCAAGCTACCTTCCATAGTCGAGCTTTCGATCAACGAGGGCCGCTGATCCCGGGGAGGGAATTCGGAATGAAGTCAGTCAGCGTCACCACTGTGTCCGCCGCGGCTCTCATGCTGGGCGCGGCGCTCGCAACACCGGTCTTCGCGCAACAGGCCCAAGAGCCTGCCGCGGCCACCCTGGACGAGGTGATCGTCACCGCCCAGAGGCGCGAGCAGAGCCTGCAGGATGTGCCGATCGCGATCACGGCGTTCAACGCCGAGACGCTGGAGCGCACCGCGGCCACCGGCATTCAGGACATCGCCGCCAAGGCGCCGGGCGTGACCCTGACCCAGTTCAACATTGGCGAGCCGCAGCTCTACATCCGCGGCGTCGGCACCTCGAGCGACTCGGCCGCCAGCGATCCGTCGATCGGCGTATCCATCGACGAGGTCTCGATCGGCCGTTCGGGCGCCAGCGCCCTGGCCTTCCTCGACATCGAACGGGTCGAGGTCCTGCGCGGGCCGCAGGGGACGCTGTACGGTCGCAACGCCTCGGGCGGCGCGCTGAACATCTACACCCGCCGGCCGGTGTTCTCGGACGAGGGCAGCATCACGGCGCGCGTCGGCAGCTTCTCGGAGTACGGTCTGGAAGGCGTCATCAACCGCCAGATCGGCGAGGACGCCGCGATCCGCTTCGCGGGGCGGTACAACACCAACGACGGCTATGCCGAGAACGTGCCCACCGGGCGCAGCCTTGAGGGCGGGACGTCGTGGGGCGGCCGTCTGTCGTTCCTGAAGGACGCAGGCAACTGGAGCTATCTGGTCAGCGGGGACTATTCCGAGGACGACATGGACGGCCATGCCCGCATCCCGGTCACGACGTCGGCCACCGCCCCTGCCTTCGTCGCCCTGATCAACACCCTGCGCGCCGGTCTGGATCGTCGCCAGAGCTTCTCCTCGGCGGACAACTATCAGGAACGGACCAACTTCGGCCTGACCGGCCGTATCGAGCACGAGGGCGATAACTTCGACTTCGTCTCGCTGACCTCCTATCGCGACAACGACTACTCGTGGCGCGACAACCTGGGCGGCCTGCAGTTCCCGGCCTTCCCCCTGATCGTCGATGACCAGGCTTCGGAGGTCGCGCGGCAGTTCAGCCAGGAGTTCCGGCTGGTCTCGAAGCCGGATTCGCCGATCAACTGGGTCGCCGGCGCCTACTTCTTCAACGAAGAGATCGAGCGCAGCGAGCGCTTCGTCGTCGGCGCGGCCCTGCCGATCGCCCCGCCGTCGTTCGGCGGCGACACCACCTTCCTGCAGGATGCGACCAACCGCAGCTATGCGGTCTTCGGTCAGGCCAATATTCCGTTCGCGGATATCTGGGAGCTGACGCTCGGCGCGCGCTGGACCCACGATTATCGCGAGATCCATCAGGTCGCGATCGACAACGAGGGCGGGGCCAATCCGCCGGTCGGGATCCCGCTGGGGCCGGGCGGCGCGCCGTACACCGTCACCGGTGACGAGAGCTTTAGCGAGCCGAGCTGGAAGATCGCGCTGGCGGTCGAGCCGTTCGAGAACGTGCGCCTCTACGCCAGTTACGACCGTGGCTACAAGGCGGGCTCCTTCCCGTCGACGGCGCAGTCGGGCGTTCAGGCCCTGACCCCGCTGTCATCGGAGCTGCTGGACAACTACGAGATCGGCATCAAGTCCACGCTGATGGGCCGCCTGCGGTTCAACGCGGCCGCCTTCAAGCTCGATTACACCGACCTGCAGGTCTACGAGCTGCTGGGTCTGGCGCTGGTCACGTCCAACGCCCAGGCCGAGGTCGACGGCTTCGAGATCGAGACGGCGCTGGCGCTGAGCAACAACGTCACGATCGGCGGCTCGTACACCTCGCTGGACGCGCGCTTCACCTCGAACGCGGTGTCGGGCGCTCTGGTGCTGCCCTACAACGGCAACGCCCTGCCGCGTTCGCCGGACAGCCAGTACACCCTGTACGTGGACAGTGAGTGGGACGTGATGGGCGGCACGCTGGCGATGCGGGCCGACTATCAGTGGACCGACGACTTCTTCTTCGACCCGTCGAACAACCCCGAGGTCCTGTCGCCGGCGCACGAGCTGGTCAGCGCCTTCGCCTCGTGGGAGTCGCCGTCGGGCCTGAAGCTGTCGGTCTACGGCAAGAACCTGACGGACACCGAGTACCAGACCCACATCATCAAGAACGTGGGCATCGGCTTCAGCGTGTTCGGGGCTCCGCGCTCCTTCGGCCTAGCGATCAGCCAGAGCTTCTGACGACAGGATCAGGCGGCGTCGGGATCTTCCGGCGCCGCCTCGACCTCCCAGCGGATATTGCGGGGGTCCAGACGCTGGCCGGTGGCCAGGTCACAGACGATCGGATGGATCGGCTCGCCCGTCTTCACGTCCACCAGCTTCAGCGGCACGCCGTCCGGGCAGAGCCAGCGCTCGCTCCAGCCGTGCATCGCCATGATCATCGGGAACAGGTCCAGACCCGCGCGCGTCAGCCGGTATTCGAACCGGGGCGGCGCCTTCTGGTAGAGCTTCTTCTGCAGGACGCCGTGCAGGACCATGCGGTTCAGGCGGTCGGCGAGGATGTTGGTGGCGACGCCCAGCGCCTCGTGGATCTCGTCGAAGCGACGGAGGCGGAAGAAGGCCGCGGCCAGCACCGCCCAGCTCCAGTAGTCGCCCATGATGTCGGTGGAGCGGTCGATGATCGCCCGGTCGGTCTCGATCGGTTGGGTGCGACGGCGGCGCGAGGTGGGCGGTGCGATGGCGGTCAGGCCTTCGCCGGCGTCCCAGCGGACCTGTTTCGGATCGACCGGATGGCCGCGCTCGTGGTCGAAGATCGCCGGCATGACCCGTTCGCCGCTCTGCCGGTCGAAGAAGGCGAGGGCGTAGCGCTCCTGGAGCGGCGAGCGCGCCCATTTGCGTTCCCACTGGCCCTGCATGACGGCGACGCCGAACATGTCCAGACCCATCTCGGTCAGGCGGTACTCCAGCCGGGTCGCCGAGTCCTTCGCCCCGCGCTGCTCCAGCAGGCCGGCGGCGACGAGGCGGTTCAGGCGGTCGGTCAGGACGCTGCGCGGCATGCCGAGACGGTCGCGCCACTGCGAGAACCGGCGCGCGCCATAGAACGCCTCGCGCAGGATGAGCTGGGTCCAGGCGTCGCCGGTCACCGCAAAGGCGCGGGCCACCGGATTGCCCATGATCAGATCGCGTGTGGAAATCTGGTCCACGAGCCCTCTTTCGTCCCTGCCCGGAGGTCTTGATAGCACCACCTGCGGTGAATCGCCCACACCGAACCGCGCGTGTCCTTCGCGCGATAAATCCTGTTTTGCAAGTCGCTCCGAAAGCCTAGGGTAGCCGTCAGATCCGGACAACCGGACAGGAGGAAACCGACGTGCTCGATCAGTTGGAAGACTTCACGCGTGCGCCATGCCGGCCGATCCGGTTCGGCGATGTGGGGCTGGAGATCGAGGAGCGTTCCGACGGGACTCTGATCCTGTCGGCGCGGGCGCCGCTGGAGCCCCATGAGCAGAACCTGCTGCGCCGCTTCCGCGATCTGGCCGGCTCGCAGCCCGACAAGCGCTGGGTCGCCGAGCGAGACGGGGAGGGCTGGGCCGGCCTGACCTACGGCGAGGGCTGGGCGCAGGCGACTTCGGTCGCGGCCTGGCTGCTGCGGCGCGCGATCCCGGAGGGCCGGGCAATCCTCGTCCTGTCCGGCAACTCGCCCGCCCATGCGGCATGGATGTTCGGGGCGATGGCGGCGGGCGTGCCGATCAGCTCGGTCAGCACCAACTACTCCCTGCTGAGCACCGACTACGAGCGCCTGCGCTATGTCGTCGATCTGGTGAAGCCGGCAGTGATCGTGGCCGAGACCGCCGAGTTCGCCCGCGCCGCCGAGGGGATCGCGCCGGCGGACGCTGTGATCGTCAGCGCCGCGCCGGAGGCGTTCGAGCGGAATGTCGTTGAGATGAGTGAGGTGCTGGGCGCGCCCGACCTCGAAGGCATAGGCCAGCGCGTCGAAACGCTCGATCCGACCGCGCCCGCCCGCTACCTGCTGACGTCCGGGTCGACGGGCAGACCCAAGGCGGTGATCCACACCCAGGCCATGATGACCGGCAACACCGCCAGCGGCGCGCAGGCCATGGGCGACGCCTTCGACTGGGGCGGGGTGATGCTGGACTGGCTGCCGTGGAGCCACATCGCCGGCTCGTCCTTGCTGACCAACATCACCTGGTTGGGCGGGACGCTTCACATCGACGACGGGCGGCCGACGCCGGATCGGTTCGCGGCGACGCTGAGGAACCTGAAGGAGATCCCCGTCCGCTTCTACGGCACCATGCCGTCGGGCTACGCCATGCTGGCCGATGCGCTGGAGGCGGACGCCGGGCTGAGGAAGACCTTCTTCAGCGAGTTGCGGGTCATGCTGTTCGGCGGCGCGGGCCTGCCGCAGCCCCTGCACGACCGGCTGCAGCGGCTGGCGGTCGCCACGACCGGTCAGCGGTTCCTGTTCGTGTCCGGCTATGGCTCGACCGAGACCGGCTCGGCGATCAGCTACACCTGGTGGGAGAGCACGCGCGTGGGCATCGGCCTGCCGGTGCCGGGCGCGTCGCTGAAGCTCGTCCCCTGCGACGGCGCCTATGAGGTGCGGGTCAAGGCAGCCAGCGTGACGCCGGGCTATTTCGATGACGACGAACGCACGGCGGCGGTGTTCGACGAGGACGGCTTCCTTCGCATGGAAGACATGGCTGACTTCCATGACCGGACCGAGCCGGAGCTGGGCCTGTATTTCGCCGGTCGTCGCGCCGAGCAGTTCAAACTGGCCAACGGCACCTTCGTGGCGGCGGGGCGACTGCGGGACTCGCTGCTGCGCGCCTCGCCGGGCCTGTTCCGCGACGTGGTGATCTGCGGCGAGGGGCAGCTGGAGCTGGGCGTGCTGGCCTGGCCCGATCCGGAGGGCGTGCGGCGTCTGTCGGGCGGTGACGACGTCGGCCATCAGGCCGTGGTCGAGGCGGTGCGCGAGGGGCTGGCGCGGCACAACGCGGAACATCGCGGCCAGAGCGAACGGCTGGCGCGGCTGGCCTTCCTCGACACCCCTCCGGAAGTCGAGGCGCACGAGGTCTCGGACAAGGGCTCGATCAACCGCAACATGGTGCTGCGCCGCCGGGCGGCGGACGTCGCGCGGCTGTACGAGGGCGGAGCCGGGGTGATCCGGGCCTGAGGATCAGGCCCCGGCGCGCTGTGCCTGCGCCCAGGCCAGTCGGGCCAGCTCCGGAAACTCGTCGGCGCGCTTGCGGGCCTTGGGCGAGACAGCGTTGCCGCGGATCACCCGCCCGCGGATGCCGTGGATGATTGCGGCGAACCGGAACATGTTGAAGGCGACGAAGACGTCCAGATCGGGCAGGGCGTCGCGGCCGGTGCGTAGGCGGTAGGCCTCGACATAATCCGCCTCGGACGGGATGCCGATGGCCGTCAGGTCACGCCCGGCCAGCCCGCCCAGATGCACCGGCAGGCGGTACATCATCAGGTGATAGGCGAAGTCCGCCAGCGGATGGCCCAGCGTGGACAGCTCCCAGTCGATCACCGCCGCCACCTCGGATTGGTCCGGGTGCAGGATCAGATTATCGATGCGGAAGTCGCCGTGGATGACCGAGGTCTCGTCCGACAGGCCGTCACGGGTGGCCAGCCAGTCCACCAGCCGGTCCATGTCCGTGTTGCGCCCGGCTTCCTCGTCAGCCTGGTACTGGCGGGTCCACAAGGCGGTCTGTCGGGCGACGAAGCCGCCGTGCTTGCCGTAGTCGCCCAACCCAATGGCCTCGACGTCGAGGCTGTGCAGCCGCGCCAGGGTGGCGTTCATCGCGTCGAAGACCGCCCGGCGATCCGAGGGCGCCTGAAGGTCCGTCGCCGGGTCCCAGACGATGCGGCCTTCGACATGCTCCATGACGTAGAAGGCGGTGCCGGCCACGTCGGGCTCCTCGCAGACGCCGAGGATGCGTGGGACGGGGAAGCCGGCATCGCCCAGCGCGCCCATCACGCGGGCTTCGCGCAGCACGTCGTGCGCGCCCTTCAGCAGCGGCCCCGGCGGCTTGCGGCGCAGGACGAAGATACGGTCGCCCGACTGGACCCGATAGGTCGGGTTCGACTGGCCGCCCGAGAACTGGGAGATCGCCAGCGGCGCGTCGGACAGGTCGATCCGTCCGGCCATCCAGTCGCGCAGGGTGACTGCGTCGAGCTCGAACCCCGGCCGCACGCCGGTCGCTTCGCCCGCGCTCAAAGCGACTGTCCGTCGTCCACGGTGAACACCCCGCCGGTAATGGCGGCGGACTCGTCCGAGCCCAACAGCATCAGGGTGGCGTCCAATGCGTCGGAGGGCATCAGGCGACGGCGGGGGAAGCCGCCGATCTGCTTCTGGCCGCCCGCGCTGGAGAACCAGCCGGAGTTCATCTCGGTCTCCAGATAACCGGGGCAGACCGCATTGACGTTGATCCCTTCGCGCGCCCATTCGCGAGCCAGCGACTTCGCCATCGACACCACGGCGGCCTTGGAGGCGCAGTAGCCGACAAGGCCCGGCAGCTGGGTCATGGCGCCGATAGAGGCGATCATCACGATCCGGCCCTGCGTCGCCGCCGCGACCCCGCTGGCGGCCATGGCGCGTGCGCCCTCGCGGGCGGTCAGGTAGGCGCCCCGGACGTTGACCGAGAACATGGCGTCGAAGTCGGCGATCGGCGCCTCCTTCGCCAGTCCCGGCAGGCCGACACCGGCGTTGGCGTAGACGGTATGGATCGGGCCGAGCGCCGCTTGGGCAGCGGCGAAGCCGGCTACGACGGACGCCTCGTCGCTGACGTCCATGCTGACGGCGAAAGCCTTGCCGCCGGCGCGGTTGATCTCCGCGACCAGAGCTTCCAGTCGGTCTGCGCGACGGGCGGCGACGGTAACCGCCGCGCCATGGCGATCGGCTAGCCGGGCGAGGCTTTCGCCGATGCCGGACGAGGCGCCGGTGATCAGGACGTGGCGTCCCGCCAGACGCTCAGCGGGCATGGCGGCGCTCTTCGGCGGGCAGGACAGAAGGTGCATCGGCGAGGCTGTCGAGCCCCGAAGTCTCGAGCGCGAGAAGTGTCAGGCGGAGGTCCTGCAAACGCTCCGCTGCGCGGTCCGTCTCGTCGGCCAGGAAGCGCGCGACCACGGCGGCGCGGTCGCCGGGCGGCAGGTCGGCGGCGACGGCGGTGTGGATGTCGCGCAGGGGCATGCCGAGGCGTCGCAGGCCGGCGATCAGATTGGCGGCGTGGCGCTGGTCCGCGTCATAGCAGCGGGCGCCGCGCGCGTTCCGGCCCGCCGTCAGCAGACCCATGTCTTCGTAGTGCCTGAGGGCGCGCAGGGTGGAGCCCGTCCGGGCCGACAGTTCGCGGATGCTGATGCCTCTGGACGAGGCGTGGCCCCGGATCGGGCGTTGCGGCAGCGGCACCACGGTCATGCATCTCTCCCTGACTTTCGTAACCGAACCTGCCGCGATAAGTCCGTTTATGCAAGCGCCTTCGGACATCGTGGCGACGCCTGTTTCAGCACAGCTTGTGGAGCGTCAGACCGAGGAGATCAGCGCGAGGCGGGGCAGGAGGGCGCGCCCTCGAACAGGCCCAGATCGATGCAGCGGCCCTGCACCGTGTCCGGCGTCGGGACGCCGATGACATTGGCCAGGGTCGGGGCGATGTCGATGGTGCGGATCGCCAGAGGGCGCTCCTGACCGACTGTCACGCCCGGCGACCAGAAGACGATCGGCACGCGGCGGTCATAGTCCCAAGGCGTGCCGTGGCCGGCGATCGTCGCGCCGACCCGCCCACGGCCCGGAGACAGCGAGGGCTGGAAGGCGATCAGGATGTCGGGCGAACGGCCGGGGACGGCGCTGAGACGTTCGCGTTCCAGCAGGGTGTACTCCTGCGGGCTCTTGTCGACGGCCGGCATGGGCGAGGCCCAGATCTCCTCGATGGACCAGGCGCCGGCGACTTGGGGATTGGCGCGCACGGCCTCCACGGTCGCGTCGACGATCCGGGCGCGCAGGTCGGCATTGGCCAGCGGCACGCCGCCTTCACCAACGACCATCAGGCCCGAGCCGCCCGACGCCAGCGGCGGGGTCGATAGCTGGAATTGCGCGGCGAGCGTGCGGTTGAGGTCCGACATCAGGGTCGAGCTGACGCGACCGGCGTGCGGATGGCCGTTGTCGTGCATCCGCTCGGGGAAGTCGGAGCCGCCATGGTCGGCGGTCAGCACCAGAACCACGCCGCCGGGCACGGTCGCCAGCTTGTCGAGGAAGGCGCCCAGGGCCGTGTCCATGCGGTGCATCTGCTCGCACATCTCCGGGCCCTGCTGGCCGAAGGTGTGGCCGACGCGGTCGGTGGCGGACAGGCTGACGCCGAGCATGTCGACGACGCCGCGCTGGCCCAGTTGCTGGGTCTCCAGAAGCTCGGTCGCGGCCTCCAGCGTCAGTTCATCCAACGTGGGTGAGGTGTCCAGCTCCAGCTTCGCCGGGGGCAGGGTGGAGTTGAAGGTCTGGCCGCTGACGGTCCACGTCCCCTCCAGCGCGCGGCAGGCGTCGTTGGTGTAGGTCCAGGTGACCGGATTGGCCGCGAGTCGCGCGGCGATGCGGGCGTTCAGGGCGGCGACCGGGGCGAGGCGATCCGCGGCGGTCTGGCCGGGCTCGACATAGGTCGTGAAGCCGAAATCGACCGTGTACCAGAAGGGCTTGCCGTGATGGCCGGCCAGGGTGATGGCGCCCCGGTCCTTGCCCGAGACGGCGAAGACGCGGCTGTCGGGGCTGCGGGCCTGCAGCCAGTCGCCGAGAGTGTCGACGCGCATCTGGTCCGGGCCGACCGGGCCGTTGTCTGTGTTCCGGCCGTGGGCGAGCGTGTTCTGCGGCGCGGCGAGGCAGTAGACCTCCTGACCATCCGTACGACCGGTCCAGTCGTTGGCAGGGATACCGGTACGCTCGGGATTGGCGCCGGTCAGGATCGTCGAGTGGCCCGGGCAGGTCTCGGTCAAGGCGTGGGCCTGATAGCCGTTCTGATAGACGCGGCCCTGTTCCGACAGGGTGTGCAGGCCGCCGGTCAGACGCCCGCGGTACTGGTTGAACAGGATCGAGCCCAACTGGTCGACCGCGATCGTCACGATCAGGTGTGGCGTGCCGGCCTGCGGGGCGGCGGGGGCAGGCGCCTCGACGACGGGTGCGGCGAGGGTGTCGGCATTGGCAGCCAACGAGGGGAGCGCAACGCAGGCGGTGAGGGCGAGCGCCGAAACGGCGGAAAGCAGAACACGGGACATAGCGGCGCCTTATCGGGAGAAGCGCTTCCTAGCCAGCGCCTGTATCAGTCCCGTGACGACGAAGAACGCCGGGGGCAATG
>NZ_BAAAGA010000007.1:157448-204574 GCF_039523815.1 Brevundimonas kwangchunensis
GGCGTCGTTCTGCACATCTGTCGTGCGACCGGTGTTACTGGGCCGGGCGAACCTCGACCGGCAGGCCGAGGGCCTCCAGTTGCGGCTGGACGACCGAGGCGTCGCCAACCACGACCCAGACGAACCGCGACGGATCGATCGCCGCGCGGGCGGCGGCGTCCAGCTGCTGCGCCGTCAGGCCACGGATGCGGCCGGCGAGGGTCTCCTGATAGTCGTCCGGACGGCCGTACATGCTGTTGCTCATCAGTGCGCCCAGTACGGCGCCCGAGGTCTCGTAGCTGCCGGCGAGGCTGCGGGTCGCGCCCTTCAGCGTGCTGTCCAGCTCGGTCGGCGTCACGCCGTCCGGGCCGAGGAAGCGCTCGTACTGGGCGATCAGGGCGGCAATGGATTCGCCGGTCCGGTTCGCCTGCACGGGTGCGTTCACCAGATACGGAGCCTGATGTTCGAACAGGTTGATCGTACCGCGCACGCCGTATGACCAGCCCTTCGTTTCACGCAGATCGGCGTTGATCCGCGACAGGAAGTCAGTGCCCAGGATCGTGTTGGCGTTGTTCAGCGCCAGGATGTCGTCCGTACCGCTGACCGGCAGAACCTGGCCGCCGAGGATCAGCGATTGCGGCGACTGCGGGCGGTCGATCAGGACGATCCGCGCGGTGGTCGCCGGCAGGGCGTGCGAGAAGTCCTTGGTCCCGCGTGCGGTCGACGGGGCGCGCCAGTCGCCGAAGGCGGCGTTCAGCTTGGCCTGAACTTCCGCCAGCGGCAGGTCCGACACCACGAAGATGCGGGCGTTGTCCGGACGGATCCACGCCTGCTGGGCGGCCACGAGGTTCTCGCGGGTCAGGCCGGTGATCACCGCCTCGTCGCCGCTGCCGTTGAACGAACGGCCATACGGGCTGTCGGCGCCGTAGATCAGCGGGGGCAGGGCGCGGTTGGCCAGACCCTGCGGCTGGGTCCGCTCGTTGGCGAGGCCGGCGAGGCGCTGGGCGCGCAGACGCTCGATTTCCGAAGGCGCGAAGGCCGGGTTGCGCACGACGTCCGACATCAGGGCCAGCGACGAATCGAGGTTGGCGGTCAGCGACGACAGGTTGGCGACGGTGCGGTCCATCGAGGCGTTCAGCGAGACGCTGGCGCCGAGACGTTCCTGCTCCTCGGCGAGCGCCTGGGCGTTGCGCGTCGTGGTGCCCTGATCCATCACGGCGAGCATGAAGCTCTGGGTGCCCAGAGCATTTGCCGCGTCGGCTGCGTAGCCGGCGTCGAACGTCATGGCCACGCGGGTCACCGGGACGGTGTCGCTGTGGGCGTAGACGATCTCGACGCCGTTCGAGAGCGTGGCGCGCTCGACGGCCGGGAAGTCGATGTTCTGGACCTCACCCATGACCGGGAGCGGATCGCGGGCGACGCGCTCGATCGGCTGGGCCTGAACCGGCGTGGCGCCTGACGGCGCCGCTGCGGCGTCGACATAGGCTTCACGCTCGCCGGGCTCGACGACCTGTTGATAGACCGGGCGGGACAGCCATTTGCTCATGGCCGCCTGCACCTGCGCCGGGGTCACGGCCGCGTAGGCTTCCAGACGGGTGCGGTAGAAGTTCGGGTCGTTGGCGTAGAGCTGACCTTCGGCCAGGGCCGAGGCCTTGCCGTTGACCTGCTCCAGGCCCTGGATCTCGCGCGAGGCGTACTGGGTGACGACCCGGTCGATCTCTGCCTGCGTCGGGCCATTCTGGATCAGGTCGGCGAGCACCGCATCCATGCGGGCCTCGACCGCCGCGGCGTCGCCGCCCGGTTTCACCGTGGCCGAGTAGGAGAACATGCCGACGCGCTGGAAGACCGAGTTGCCGGCGCTGACGCTGGTGGCGAGCTGGTCGCCGCGCACCAGGGCGTTGTCCAGACGCGAGCTTTCCAGTCCGCCGAGGATCGAGGCGCCGACGCTGAGGGCGACGGATTCCGGATCGGTCAGGCCCGGCGTGGTCCAGGTGCGGCTGACGCGGGTGCTGGCCACGCGGTCATGCAGGACCTGACGGACGGGCTCGGCAAGCGTCGGGATGGCGGCTTCGGCCGGGACGTTCTGCGGGCCGCGCGGGATGTGGCCGAAGTAGCGCTGGGTCAGGGTGCGGGCGGTGGCTTCGTCGATGTCGCCCGACAGGACTAGCACGGCATTGTTCGGGCCGTAGTTTTCACGGAACCAGTTGCGGACGGTCTCGAGGCTGGCGGCGTCCAGATCGGCCATCGAGCCGATGGTCGAGTGACGGTAGGGGTGGCCTTCCGGGAAGAGGGCTTCCAGCGTGGCGTAGTAGGTCAGGCCGTAGGGCTGGTTGTCGCCCTGGCGCTTCTCGTTCTGGACGACGCCGCGTTGCAGATCGAGGACCTCCTGGCCGACCTGGCCGAGCAGATGGCCCATCCGGTCGCTTTCAAGGAAGAGGGTCAGCTCGAGACCCGGCGTCGGGACGGTCTGGAAGTAGTTGGTGCGGTCGAACCACGTCGTGCCGTTCAGGCTGGTAGCGCCGACCGCTCGCATCGTCTGCAGGTGGCTGTGCGGCGAGTTCTCCGAACCGCCGAACATCAGGTGCTCGAACAGGTGGGCGAAGCCGGTCGAGCCGGCCGGCTCGTCCTTGGAGCCGACGTTGTACCAGATGGACACCGCCACGACCGGCGCCTTGCGGTCCTCGTGGACCAGCACGGTCAGGCCGTTGTCGAGGGTGAAGCGCGACCACGGGATGTTGACCTGCGAGATCAGCTCGGACGCCGGAGCCGCCGGCAGTTCTGCGGTCTGCGGCGCGGTTGCGGCCGCCGGCGATTCTGACGGGTTGAAGGCCAGAACCGGCGCGGCGGGCGCGATGACCGCGAGCAGGGCGGCGAGCGAGACGAGACGATGACGCATGGACGGATTACCCCCGACGTAATGGAAGTGGGGACCCTAAGCGCTGTCGTTGCTGACGCAAGCGCCTTTGCGCCGCAGCCGCAACGACGGTCGTCAGGCCTTTCGACGTGACGCGATGTCCTGATCAAGGTTCCTGACGAAATCGCGGACACGGGTCAGGGCCAACTGGTCCAGACCATCCGATCGCGGATCTCCGGCCTGTGTGATCAGGACTTCGAGGATGGCGACCGCTTCGTCCCTGTCACGCGGAACCCGCTTCAGAATGTAGGCCTCGATGGCCTCGAATGCGTCCCAGTCGGCTTCGGGGTCGCTATGGAAGCGGCGCCAGCTGTCGAGGGCTCCGGAAACGTTGAGATACTCAAGACTCATGGGTTTCGCGCCTCCCGCGCGAACCGTCTGGCGGCCTCGGCCTCCCAGACGCTGAAAAACAGAACTGCGCTGATGCCGACCCAGATCGCGAGACGGACCGCGACGCCGGTGTCGACGGCGAAACTCGTCGCCATCAGGGGCATCAGGGCGCTCAGGACCAGCAGCAGCTGGAGTGCGGTGGCCAGAATGAGCCACCAGCGATTCGAGACCTCGGCGAGGATCCAGAGTCCGCACAGCAGAAGTGCGTTGACCCCGAGGATTCCCACCCGCCAGGTGCCGAACAGAACGTGCTGGGCGAACGGTTCGCTGAGAACGGTCGCCGCGATCAGGATCGCCGCGATCCGCTCCGGCCGGTCGCCGCGCCATCCCATCAGGATCAGCGCGATGACGTTGGCCGCCAGAACGATCAAATTCAGCATGGGGCTCCGGGGCTCAGGCGACGTTCGCGACGTCGGCCAGTCGCCCGATCGGCCGGGGCGGTTGCTCGGGGGTGCCGTCGCCGGTCTTGTCCTCGAGCGGACCCATGGTGGTGTAGTCCATGCCCATGGCGTCGGCGTCGCGAGCGAACCGGGCGTGGGCCTTCACCAGATCCCCGCGGGCGGCGATGACCCCGGCGATGGTGTCCCCGACGCTGACCAAGGCATGCTGGCCCACATTCGCGCCAAGGCCGACGCGCCGGCGGCCTTCGCTCAGGGTGAGCAACATGGATCCCGCCCTGGCGAGGGCGTCATCGAGCGTGTGTTCGAGTCCTCGCAGATCCTGGGCCACCAGCCCTGCGAAAACATTGGCATCCTTTGTCACGGCGATAGCTCCGAAAGTGTCAGCGGAGCCAGAACTGGATCAGTTCGACGGTCTCGAAGACGGCGCGGAGCAGGGCCATCGCCCCGCCCAGACCGATCACGATCAGGCCGGCGGTCGTCAGGATCAGCAGGCTGCGTCCCCCGAACCACCGCGGCGGCTGTCGCCACCGGCCCAGAGCCGCGTATCGATCATACAGGGATCGAGGCGCCGCCCGGCCGCCATCGGGATCGGAACCGACCGCGCTGGCCGGTTCAGGTGAGGCGGGTTCGGCGGCCTGCGGAATAGGTACAGGCAATTCCGGGTAATCATTACCTAGCAGGCGCGCGGCGGTGCGGCGGTCATGCACGCCCAGCTTGGTATAGGCGCGCGCAAGGTGGCCCTGCACAGTGCGTTCGCTGCCCATGCCCAGATGCTTCCGGATTTCCTTGTCCGAGAGGCCCGCGCCCGCAAGGCGAACGCACTCGACTTCCCTCGGCGTCAGCCTTTCCGTCATTGACTCCCCGCCGATGGCCGCCCCTGAGGGTCACGCCATCATTACCCTGCCGCCGTTGCTGAAACGCCGGCCCAGCACGCCTCCCCACGGGCGTTCGGCAACACTGACGCGCTGTCGGCGAACCGTCCAGCGTGCGGGAAGAATTTCATCCGATGTCACAGCAGTGAGCCCGCACCCTTGCGAAGCGTTGCCGAACGCGCGACCTTTGGGCATTCCCCAGAGCAGGTGACCATGCCCCTTGATCCAGACGCCATCGATCCGGTGGACCGCCATGTCGGCGCACGCGTTCGTGAAGAACGCACAGCCGCCGGCGTGACCCAGTCTCAACTGGGAGAGGCTATCGGCGTCACCTTCCAGCAGGTGCAGAAGTATGAGCGGGGAACGAACCGGATTTCGGCCTCCATGCTCGTACGGGTCGCCAACACGCTGAACGTTCCGCTCGTCTCGCTGTTTCCGGGGCAGGGGAACCAGGCGGGCCCCGTGGAGACGATCGCGACGATGAAGGGCGGACGCCAGCTGGCCGAGGCCTTCGTCGCCATGTCGCCACGCCAGCGTGAGGCCCTGCTGGCTGTCGCGACAGAGTTCACCAGATCCGAGGCCGGCACCGAGCGGCCGGTCGCCGTCGTGCGGAGCGCCGCCGAGGGCTAAGCGCTGCAGACGGGTTCCGACCCCGCCGTCGTCTCAGGCGTCGGTGCGGAGGAAGCTGTCGTAGACATGGGTGACGCTGTCGAACCTGACGCGGGCGGGTTGGCCCGCGAACGGCGCCGGGATGAACCACGGCATGGTTCGCTGCGCGGCGACCGGGTCGTCGATCTTGTCCGTGTTCCAGCCCAGCAACATCAGGCCGCCGGGCCGCAGGATCGCCGCCATGGCCGCGAGAGCCCTGCTTTGCGCCTCCGGAGCATCGACGCCGAAGCCAAGCACGCCATTGCAGACGATGGCGTCGAAAGTCAGGTCTCCGAAGAACGCGTCGATCGTGCAGACATCGCCGGTGCGGTGCCGTCTTTCACGTCCCCAACGGGCGGCGTCAGGGTCGATGTCTGTGGTCCAGACCTCGGCGCCGTGCGCCTCCAGCGCCGGATAGTCTTCAGCGGTGTAGGCGCGGCAGCCGATCCACAGGATCCGCCCCCCCGCCTTTGCGAAGGCGGGAATGTACGCGTCGGCGAGCAGGCGACGATCAGGCAGGGCTCGGATTCCCGCAGAGCGCCGGGACCGCAACTTCGCCTCGGCGCCTGCGCCGAGGAACAGTTTCGTCAGGAACGTGCGTCCGCCCACTGGATGTCTTTCGTCGAACTCGTAAGGAACCGGGTGCGCCGGTCGGACCGGGCTTCGGTCCACCGATGGCCTGAAACGAGTCCCAGACGCAAGTCGTCGAGCTGCTGCGCCCGTGCGGCCGGCGTGCCGGTGGCGGCCACCTGCTTGCGGGCCGCCCTAGCCATGCGCTCGCGCAGGCTGCCGTCGGAAACGAGGCGATCGATGGCCTCGGTCAGACCGGACGCTTCCGGCGGATCGACGAACAGCGCGTTCGGCCCGCTGGCCTCCCGCAGTCCGCCCCGACCGGACGACACAAGCGCAGCGCCCGCAGCGTGCGCCTCCAGAGCCGTCAGGCCGAGCGCTTCGGCCACGCGCGACGGCGTCACCGCGATCGCAGCGCGTTGGGTCACCGCGATGACTTCGCTCAGGGGGGCGGAGCGGTGCACCTCGACCCGGTCGCCGAAGCGGTCAAGCTGCTGCAGATGAGGGGCGGCCCAAGCCTCATGGCGTTCGTACTCGCCCAGCACCAGAGCCCCGCGCCAGTCCGGGCGGCGCTCCAGAACCGTCGCCAGTGCCTCGCAGAAGCTGTCCATCCCCTTTTCGGGGAGCGCCCGGCCGACGAACAGGATCAGGCGCTCGCGCTCGGTGACAGGCGCGCTCCAGGCCTTCACATCGACCGGGTTGCAGACGGCCGAGACCGAGGCGTCGAAGCGCGGGTAGTCGGCGCGAAACTCGGCGCAGGCCGCTTTGCTGACAAAGAGCAGATGATCGAAGGCCGCCAGACGCTGCCGATAACGGAACCGCTCGATCGGGTTGCGCGGCGGTTTGATGCGGGTGTGGCGATACAGGACGTTGATCGGGCCGGGCACGGCCCGCGCCAGTTTGGCGGATTCCTTGAGCTGTTGGTGATACTCGACGATATCCGGTGCGAACTGGCGCAGGCGATCAGCGACCGCCTCCAGTCGTGCAGAGCGACCCAGTCCGGCCGGCACGGTAAGCATCCGCGCCGCAACGGGCGTTTCCGCGCCCTCGTCGCAAATGACGACGGTTTCGGCCCGGAACCGGCTTTCGAGATTCAGCGCGGTGGCGACCGCCTCCATCGAGTTGAAGCGGTGGGCGTCCATGCGGCAGCCCGCAGGCATCACGACGGCAACACGCATATCAGGCGGCCTTTCTCACGGCGCGCCCGAACAGGCGGCGCAGCTTGTACCGGGCCTTGATCAGGCCTTCGGCTGAGGACTGGTTGATGCTCTTCACGTCGATCAGGGTGACGTTCGCGTCGCCCGAGAGGGTGTGGAGGCCGTGGTCGTAGCCGGTCAGTCGTCCCTCGGGCTCGAAGCGGCGAACTTCCTGCGCCGAGAAGCGCTCGGGCGTCAGCTCGTCGATGCGGAGAAGCCGGACGCGGGCGCCGTAGGTCGTTTCGCAGTCCTGCACTGGCAGATGGACGGCCCCGTCGTAAACGAAGGCCGTGCCGCCCGGGCGGGTGTCGCGGAAGCCCTCTCTGACCGGGTTGGCGGCATGCGGCGTCCACGGCCCGGTCAGACTGTCGGCCCAGGCGACATGCAACTCGCGCATCGCGCGGTCGTCGGCGCCAGGCAGGGCATGGAACATCCACCAGCGCCCGTCGTGGCGGACGACGGTCGCGTCGATCGCCGGCTGGTCCAGAAGCGTGCAGGCCGGTTCCCACTGATCCGGAAAGCGCTTGCAGCGATACAGGGTCAGTTCGCCGTTCTTGTATCCCTCGGGCAGCATGAACAGCTCGCCGCCGTCTTCGATCAAGGTGGGGTACGAGAGGTGCCACGGCTCCTGAAGCGCGACGCCCTCGCCGATCAGGCGATCCTGGCTGTCGTACTGGAAGTAGCGGATGTCGCCGCGCCGGACGCGATAGTCGAACGCCTCGACGAAGATAGTCAGAACGCCGTCGCGGACGATGCCGAACGGGTCGGCGACGTATTGGAAGGTCCGCGGCGATTCCGGCAGCCACACGATCCCGTCGGCGGGCAGGGGAGCCTCGCCCATCACGTGGGTCAGCGGGCGTCGCACGTAACCCACGCGCCAGAGATCATACATGCGGCGGCCTCAACGCGGTTCTTGACGCCCGGTCCGCCGCTGCCGCGACGGACCGAACTACCAGGAGTTCGGGGGAAGCCTGGAAGGGTGTTCAGCCTGCCCCCATTCCTCGGACGTCGCCCGGCGCGCCTTGCCTCAAGAAAATATGCACGGCAGAAGCAGATTTCTTCGTAAGAGCCCGTTCGTGCGGCTCCGGTCGGGTCACAGAGGAGCCATCGACGCTTGACCGCGCCTGCTGCGCATCCGCTGATTCCCGGCTATCTCGCCCAGCGCGACGCCTTGCGACGGTTCTTCAGGGCGCGCGCGGGGGCGTCCGCCGACGTCGAGGATCTGCTGCAGGACCTTTATCTGAAGGTGATAGCGGTCGACCCCGGGACGGAGGTCAAGGACCTCAACGCCTACCTCTATCGACTGGCCTCCAACCTGATGATGGATCGCTGGAGATCCAGCAGACGCGGCGCGGCGCGGGACGGCGCGTGGCGCGAGGTCACCGTGACGACCGGGGCCGGAGAGGACATCGCGGATGCGCCGGCGGCGGATGATGTCGTGATTGGTCGCGAACGGCTTGCGGTCCTGCTGAAGACGATGGAAGCGTTGCCGGACAAGACCCGCAGGATCTTCCGCATGCACAAGTTCGAAGGGCTCAGCTACGCCGAGGTCGCCACCCGCATGGGGATCTCTCGCAGCTCGGTCGAGAAACACATGATGGACGCCTTACGGATCCTGTTCGCGAAGGTACCGAGATGACGATCTTCCGGAAATGTGGAGGTGGCGCGTCGTCGGCGACGTCTAGGAGACAGGCGCAGTTCACGGCGCAGAAACGGCGGACTCGCGCATGAACGCGGCGGAGAAAATCGATAGGGAGGCCCGGGCCTGGTTCGTGCGTCTGAATGACGGCGAGGCGTCGGAGGCTGACTGGCTGGGCTTCCTCGACTGGGTCGAGGCGGATGACGCTCATCGTCTGGCCTACGACCGTATCGAGCAGCTCTGGGTGCAGCTCGACGAGCCGATCGAGATCACGCCGGCCAATGACGAACGACCACAGTTCAAGCCGCGTCGCGCGGCGTGGCTCTATCCGGGGCTCGCGGCCGCCGCAGCGGTCGCACTTGCCGTGGGCGTAGGGACGTCCTTCATCGGCGATCCGGCGCAGCACTATCAGGCCGGTGATCAGCCGCGGACGATTCAGCTCGAGGACGGTTCGCAGATCGTCCTGAACCGTCACTCGGAAATGACGGTGCACATGAAGCGCGGCAGTCGTGAGATCACCCTTGATGACGGGGAGGCGGCCTTCGATGTCGCCCATGACGCGTCCAGGCCCTTCATCGTTTCGGCGGACGGGCATGACGTGCGGGTGCTGGGCACGGCGTTCAACGTCCTGAGCCATGACGGGCGGTTCTCCGTCGGCGTGGCGCGGGGCGTGGTCTCCGTGACGCCGAAAGGCGAGGGGCTCTTCCGTCTGACGGCGGGCGACCGTGTCGATCAGTCCGGCGAAAACGCTCCGGTGCTCTCAAGGGTCGATCCCGCTCGCGTCTCCGCTTGGCGGGACGGCGTGCTGGTCTATCGGAATGCGAATGTCGCCGAGATCGCTGACGATCTCTCACGTTATCTCGACAAGCCGGTAACGGTCTCGCCCTCGACCCTGTCCCTGCGGTATACCGGCGTCATCCAGTTGGGTGACGAGACGACGATGCTGAATCAAATCGAGGATATTCTGCCGGTAAAAGCGTCCGACAACGGCGCTGCCGTTGCTCTGAACCCGCGTGGGGCGGACTAGGTCCAGCCGTGAGCGCAGGCTCGGCGTAGGACTCGCTCGCGGACTAGCGTCGCTCCTCGTGATCGGAGGGGTGGCGGTCAGCCAACCCGCTCTGGCCCAGGCCCGGCGGATCAATCTCAATACGCCCGCCCAGCCCGTGCAGGACGCGTTGCTGGGGCTCGCCCTGCAGTACCAGGTCACGCTCGGCGGTGACGTGCCGGCGTGCCGTGGAACCGCGCCCGGGCTACGCGGCGCGATGACGCTCGACTTCGCCCTGACGCGGACGCTGGCCGGCTCGGGTTGCACGTTCAGGGTCGGTCGGTCAGGCGCCGTCGTGATCACCCGGGCGCCTGCGGTCCGACCTGTGGACCCGGCGCGGCTTGCTCCGCCGATCGCTCCATCACCGCCGCCGCCGGCCGAAGCCGAGGTCATGGAGCTGGGCGACGTCATCGTCACCGCAGAACGGCGCCCGAGCTCGCCCCGATCCGCCCCGACCGCCGTTACAGCCGTCACGGGACAGCAGATTGTCGCCTCCGGCGCGGCCGACACCAGCGAGCTCAGCAATCTCGTCGCCGGCATGATGGTGACCAATCTGGGCTCCGGGCGGAACAAGATCCTGCTGCGGGGCATGTCCGACGGCGCTTTCACCGGCCTGACCCAGTCGACGGTGGGCCTCTATCTCGATCAGGTCCCGCTGACCTACAGCGCGCCCGACCCGGATCTGAAGCTGATCGATCTGGATCGTGTCGAAATCCTGCGCGGGCCCCAGGGTTCGCTCTACGGCACGGGGCCAGTCGGGGGTGTGGTCAGGATCATCACACGGCGTCCCGACGACCTGACTCCGTCGCTCGACCTCGCGGCGACCCGGTCCACCACGCGCGGCGTTCCCAGCAGCGACTACTCCGCGGTCGCCAACCTGCCGTTCGGAGATGGAGCCGGAGCCATTCGGGCGGTCGTCTATGACGAAACCTTCGGTGGATACATCGACGACGTCAGCCTGAACCTTCGTCGGGTGAACGACGGGTCGCGACGCGGAGCCCGTGTGTCGGGCTCCCTACGGCTGGGCCCGGACTGGACGGCGACCGTGGGCGTCCTCGGACAGTCGATCGATACCAACGACACCCACTACGTATATCGTTTCCTCGGGGGGCTGCGGCGCGCCAATCTGGTCCGCGAGCCCCACGCCAACGACTTCGACCAGCTCTACGGCAATCTGGTCGGGCAGGGGGGCTGGGGAAGGCTGGAGGTCACCGTCGCGCGTATCGATCACAGCTTCGCCAGCCGGTACGATGCATCCACCGCCCTGCCGGCCTTCGGATCCCGCGCCCGTATCGGCGTGCTGGACGACGCCAAGGACATCGACCTTCTGATCGGCGAGGCAACCTGGACGTCCCTGCCCGGCGCGGCGCAGCGTTGGACGGCCGGGGTCTTCGCGTCGAAGGGAGACACCTCGTCCGGCACCGACCTTACCGCGATCTGGCCGTTGCGCAGCGAGGTCTATGTCGAGCGACGCCACGACGAGTTGTTCGAACTGGCGCTGTTCGGGGAAACGGCGTGGGACCTGTCCGGGAACCTGACCCTGACCGCTGGCGGGCGGCTGTACATGTTCGACTATGAGACCCGCTCCGAGGTCCGCCATCGCGGCTGGACCCGCCCCTTCGACGGCAGCCGCAGGACGACCGGCTTCTCGCCCAAGCTCGCGCTCGACTACCGGCGGGACGATCGGACCAGCCTCTATGCGCAAATCACCCAAGGACACCGGACCGGAGGGTTCAACACCGCCGGTCCGATAGGGCTGGATTTCGAGGGCGGCGCCGGGCGGCCCACACGGGACTACGAGGGCGACAGCTTGTGGAACTACGAAATCGGCGCCAAGGCGCTGCTGCTGGACGACAGGTTGCAGGTGCGGGTCGCCGCCTTCGTCGCTGACTGGCGGGATATCCAGAGCGACCAGTTTCTGCCCAGCGGTCTGGCCTATGCGGTGAATGTCGGCGACGGCGCCAACCGCGGGGTCGAGATCGAAACCGCATGGCAGGCCACCAGTGAACTGCTGATCCGCGGTAACGCCCTGCTGGCCCAGCCACGCATTACCCGCCCCAGCGAGGAGTTCAATTCGCGCGGAGATGCCGGGTTGCCGGGAGTACCCTCGGCCTCGGCGAATCTGAACGCGAGCTGGACGCGGCGATACTCTGGCGGACTGCAGGCCTTCGCCAGCGGGCAACTGACCTATGTGGGCCCCTCGCGGCTGACCTTCGACGCCGAACGTCGTCATCGCATGGGCGATTATGTCACCGGCCGAATTGAAGCAGGCGTGTCCCTGTCATCATGGACCGCGCTGGTCTTCGTCGATAACCCGCTCGACACCGAGGCCAACACCTTCTCGTTCAGCGATCCGTTCCGCCTGCCACAAGCGCTGGCCACGACGCCGCTGCGTCCGCGGACGACGGGCGTCAGCCTGCGGCTTTCGCTCTGACCTCAGGGAAGGGCGGGCAGCGGGTTGGCCTGCCCCACCAAGGTCAGCCGGTCCGGCGCGCCTGGCGCCAGCTCCGTCAGCTCCGGGTCCTCGCCGTTCCAAACCGTCAGGGCGCCGATTTCGGCTCGCCAGCCGTGCGTCCGGCCGTCCTCGCTCACAAACATCAGCAAGCCGCCGTTGAGCGGGCGCGGAGAGTCGCTGAGATCAATGGCGAATCGGAAGGCGGCCGCGCTGTCCGAGACGGGCAGGCCCCGCTCGCCGGACCGGTGCCGCACCAGGATCAGGGCGCCGTCGAGCTCCAGATCGTGGGCGCGAAGGGCCTCGGCAACCTGGGTTGTCAGGGCGTCTTCAGGGCGCGCCGTCGCGAAGGTGTCGCCCGCTTGCCATGTCGTACGCTCGGCGGACACGCCTGGCGACGTCGGCAAAAGGTTACGTATCCTGCGCGGCGCTTTGGCGTAGTTCGGATCGAAATCGGTAGCCCCCATGAAGCTGACCTTACAGTCCTGTAAGGTCGCGTCGCAAGATGGTCACATTTGAACATTTGCCGTTCAGCGAGCGTGCAGCCATCCGGTGATGGACAGCCGGGGCGTCTGCGCCAGACGGGTCACCATCGAGACGGCGTGTGTCTGGGGCACCGAGAACAGGTTCAGGGCATTGAAGGCCGGGATATAGCCCTCGGCCACGTGGCCGTCATTGTCGAGGAACATCAGCACGCCGCCCCAGTCAGCGCGCCAGACCGGCGTCATGTTGAGCACATAGGCGTACAGGCGCCGCTCGCGCGGGTTTTCATCGCCGTGGGCTGTCAGGAAATGTCCCGGCAGGTAGCGCGTGGCCATGACGTCGGCGAAGGCCAGACGATCGTCCCCGGTCACCTGCGCCACGAATTCCAGGAAGGCGGCGCTGTTGATGAAGTGGGCGATCGCCTTCATCGGCTCGCTCATCGCCCGACCGGCCCTTGTCTCGGCGGAGATCCGGACGGTGTCGAAGATGTACTGGAGGCTGTCGCTGCTCGACCCGACGAGGGATGCCTCGAGCTCTGCGCGCCTGTCGGCGGGCATGGCCTCCAGTTCACGCACGCTGATATCCAGGTCCTCGCCCTCGCGAACATGGATGGACCGGGTCCAATCCTCGGCGGAGGCGAGGGTCTGGTAGAGCGCCTGGCTGGAATCGGGCGTCAGGATGCTCGGTATGTGCAGCCGGCCGTGCTGCCGGAAGACATCGCCGTAGGCGGCGGGCCGGTGCGCCGGGTTCAGGATGAGGGGAAACTGACCGGTCAAGCTGGCCTCGGAAGATGGAGCGCCCAAAGGCGGCGGACGCTCGCTCTCCGCAAGTTAAACTTTGTAAATCTCGGCCCAGGTCTCCCTACTGCGCCTCGGCCAGTGAGGGCGATGCGAGGCCGGCGTTCCAGTTCCAGGCCTGATCGGCGACTTTGCGTCTCTGTACCGCCGCCTCATGAAGCTCGAACATGCCGGGGTAGAGATGCGTTTCGGACGACGGCGCCTCGCGGATGGCCAGAACGGAGCGGGCCTCGCCGTAGGGTGACCATGCTGCGGCGTCATCCGCCACCGGCCGCCCGCTACGCACGAAGCTGGCCCAGTAGCGGACCAAGGCGTCGGATAGTTGCCTTTCGCCCGGCGTGTCGGGAATGGCCGGCCATCGCGGCGGCGTGCGGTCCAGCGTGCCGAACATGTAGGGCAGTTCGCTGGCGTGAAAGGCGTGAAGGCGCGCGGCGTCGGTCGCCGGATAGCCGTGATCGAACAGGTAGAGGAATGAGGGCTGGCCGGCCTGCGTCTGCGACCGGACCATGCGCTCCGAGGTCCAGCCGTAGAGGGCGTCGCGACTGGCGGCGAGAATGCTCTCTTCCATGTCTGCGGACGGATAGAGCCGCAGGAACGCGTCGGCCAGATCGCCATAGCGCTCACGGATGGTTCGCTCGTACGCGGCTGCGTCGGCAGGGACAGGCGGCGCCAGCATGCGCAGGGAACGGATTTCGCCGCTGTTGAAGCCGGCGAGGACGGGCACCTTCGCCTGTTCTCCACGGTCGAAGACGTCGACGATCTGGCGCGGCAAGACCACGCCGTCGACGACGCCGAAGGTGGCGAATCCGCTCATCGCCGCGCGATCGGTCAGGGCCTGGGCGTCCATACCGCGCAGAACGCGCAGGCTGGGCGCCTGAAGGGTGCGGGCCAGAGCCGAACCTGCGGCCTCGGCGGCCGGTGCGCCGTAGCGCGCCTGTTTCAGCTCGGGCGTCGAGATCATGTAGGCGCTCTGGGCGATGGCGCGGTCGAACAGTCCCTGCGCCAGCGGCGAACTCATCAGATAAAGCACGCTGAGCCCGCCTGCGGATTCCCCGGCGATGGCGACATTGTCCGGATCGCCGCCGAAGGCCGCGATGTTGCGCTTCACCCATTCCAGCGCCGCGACCTGATCCATCAG
Source organism: Brevundimonas kwangchunensis (assembly GCF_039523815.1). Classification (NCBI taxonomy): domain Bacteria; kingdom Pseudomonadati; phylum Pseudomonadota; class Alphaproteobacteria; order Caulobacterales; family Caulobacteraceae; genus Brevundimonas; species Brevundimonas kwangchunensis. The sequence continues at coordinate 171,973 of NZ_BAAAGA010000007.1, forward strand.
GCCGTAGTTGCCGGAAATGCCGACCGGGCTTTCGGCGCTGAGATCCGGATGGGCCAGCCAGCCCAGCACGCCGAGCCGGTAGTTGATCGTGACCACCACCACGCCCTCGCGGGCCAGTCGGGCGCCGTCGTACAGCGTCTCCTTGCTCGAGCCCGTGACTAGCGCACCGCCGTGGATCCAGACCATCACCGGAGCCTTGCCCGTGATGGACGGCGTCCAGACGTTCAGGGTCAGGCAGTCCTCGCTCGTCCGGCCGATGTCGGCCGAATAGATGGTCTGGATGACCGGCGTCGGCTGCATGCAGGCGGCGCCGAACTGCGTCGCGTCGCGCACGCCCTGCCATGTCGCCGCCGGGGCCGGCGGCCGCCAACGCATGTCACCGACCGGCGGCGCGGCGAACGGAATGCCCTTGAAGGCGGAGATCGCGTCATCGGTCGTCCCGCGCACGCTCCCGGCGGGCGCATTCACCACGGGCGGGACCTGCGCGGAGGCCGTCGTGGCGCAGGCCGCCAGCGCTGCCGTCGCTGCAGCGATGGCGGTCAGTCGAAGGAGGCCGCGGCTCATGCGACGTCTCCGGCACGGGACTTGTCGCGACCCAGCCGACGCGCCAGCACCAGGAAGATGCCGATGGCGACCAGGTAGACGGGCGCGAGGGTGTAGAGCGCGGTGCGCAGCGATCCGAAGTGGTCGCTGGCGTAGCCCACCCAGGTCGGGCCGACAGCCATGCCGATGAAGTTCATGACCAGCAGCAGAAGGGCGCCCGACAGCACCCGCTTGTTCGGCGCGACCTCTTCCTGAACGAGAGCCACCGACGAGGACAGATAGAAGTAGTTCATCAGCGTCGGCCCCAGCAGGATCAGCAGCGCCAGCGGCCAGCTCGGGGCCCAGAGGAAGGCCAGGTAGAAGGGCAGGGCGACCATCAGGGAGATGGCCGGGAGCATGGCGTAGGCCGTCTTCGAGCGGCGCGTGAAGCGGTCGATCAGGAAGCCGGAGGCGAGGATGCCGCCGCCCATGCCGAACAGGACGATCAGGGCGAACCAGATCGACAGCTGCTCGGGCGTCATGCCCAGCTCGCGCTGCAGATACAGCGGGGTGAAGTTACCGAAGCCGTAGGTGATGATCTGGGTCACGCCGCTGCCCAGCGCCGCCAGCACCAGCGTCGGGTTGCGGAAGAAGTCGCCGACCGTTGCCCAGAAAGGCGCCTTGGCGACGCCAGTGGTTGCGGTCGCAGCATCCAGCCCGCCGCGCTTCGGTTCCCTGACCAGCAGCGGGGTGACGATGGCCACCAGAATGCCAAGGGCGCCGATGGCGATGAAGGCCTCGCGCCAGCCGAACTCGGCGGCGATCCGCGCGCCGAACAGGACGCCCAGCGCCATGCCGATGGGAGGTCCGAGATTGTAGAGCCCGAGCGCCAGCCCTCGACGACGCGGCGGGAAGTAGTCGGTGATGATGGCGTACGACGGGGGCACGCCGCCCGCCTCGCCGAAGCCGACGGTCATCCGCGCCACGGCCAGTTGGGGGAAGGTCTTCGCCAAACCGCAGGCGACGGTCGCCGCGCTCCAGATGCCGCAGGCGATCGACACCACGGCGACCCGGTTTGTCCGGTCGGCCAGCCAGCCGACGGGAATGGCGATGAAACAGTAGAAGAACGCGAAATACAGACCACCCAGCAGGCCCAGCTGGCCGTCGGTGATGTTCAGCGAGTCCTGGATCGGCTTGGCGAGGATCGACAGCAGCTGCCGGTCGAGGAAGTTCAGCACATAGATGAACCACAGGACGCCCAGGGCGACCCAGGCGTTCCTCCCCACCGGAGGACGGGCGGCGGGGGCGCCGCCGGACGGGATGGCCGTATCAGTCATGGTCGTTTCCTCGTGATGCGGACTTGGGCCCGTCTATCGTTGGATGAACCGGGTCATTCCCCGGAAAGTCGTCGTCGCTCGGCGGCCCGGTCGCGGCAGATGCCGATGAAGCCGTGAGCCATGAACGACGCCATCCGCTCCTTGATGGCGTCGAAGTCGTCCGATTTGCACTTGCCGCCGGACAGGTGATCGATCCGACCGGTGCGGGCCAGGCTGAGCGTCAGGGCGCCGGTGACGAAGTGGTAGCCCCAGAAGATGTCTTCCTCGGCCGCCTCGGGCATCGCCTGCTTCAGCAGGCCGATCAGGCGCAGGACGACCGGGTCGTAGAGGCGGTCCATCACCTCGGCGCCCCAGACCGGGGTGTTGTTGATCTGTGCGCTCAGGGCGCCGAAATGCCGCCAGCCGTCGCCGCCGGTCGAATAGGTGTCCAAGTCGGTGTCGAGGAAGGCGCGCAGGGCCCCCTCGACGGTCGGCTTGCCGCCGGCGGCCTTTTCGTAGGCGTCCAGCGCCTCCATCCGACGCCCGCTGGTGACCGGCGCGCGACGGGCCATCACCTTGTCGAAGACTTCCTGCTTGTCGGCGAAGTAGTAGTGGATCAGGGATTTGTGGACGCCGACCTTCTCGGCGATGTCCCGGACCGTCACCCCGTAGAAGCCGTGGCGCGAGAACAGCTCCTCGGCAGCGTCCAGCAGTTGCTCGAGGCTCTCGGCGCGCTGTTCGGCCTTGCGGCGCGGCTTGCGGATCGGGGTCGTCATGGCCTGAACCTCGGAGCGTTCCGGCGCGTCCTGTTCAGGCTGCGCCGACTCGATGATGGAGACGGCGGCCATCCTATGCGCCCCCATAGGTCGCGCGAAGCTGGGTCTTGTTGATCTTGCCGGTGGCGGCCAGCGGCATGGCGTCGACCCGCACGATGCGGTCCGGGATCCACCAGTCGGCGATCTGACCTTTCAGCGCCGCCTTCAGGTCGGCGTCCGCGATCTCCTCGCCGCGCGCGGGCTCGATGACCATCAGGGGGCGCTCGCCCCATTTGGGATCCGTCCGGCCGATCACCGCCACCAGGCCGACGGAAGGCAGGGCGCCGACGATTTCCTCGATCTCGACCGGATTGATCCATTCGCCGCCGGACTTGATCAGGTCCTTGGATCGGCCGGCCAGCGTCAGATTGCCGGCGTCGTCTAGGATCGCCAGATCGCCCGTGTCGAACCAGCCGTTCTCGTCCACGGCCGACGTCCCGGCGCCGAAGTAGCGGTTCACGACGCTCTGGCCCTTCACCTTCAGATGGCCGACGGCGTTGCGTTGCTCGGGCAGGGGCGCGCCGTCGGCGTCGGTCAGCAGCAGGTCCAGCCCCATGGGCGGACGACCCGACCCCCTCGCTGCGCCGGGGCGATTGGCGCGGGGCGAGATGGCCCCCAGCGGCGACAGTTCGGTCATGCCCCAGCTGGTCTGCACGGTCGCTCCCAGCCGGTCCTCCATCCGACGCAGCAGGCTGTCGGGACAGCTTGAGCCGCCGATGATGATGCGCTGCAGGCTATTCGTCTCGCCGCCGAAGGCATCGAGGTGATCGAGCAGGCCCAGCCAGACCGTCGGCACGCCGACGGCGACGGTGACGTTGTGGCGATTGATCAGGCTGGCCAGGCTGGCCCCGTCCGTCACCCGGCCGGGCAGGACGAGACTGGCGCCGACCGCCGGCGCCGCGAACGGCAAGCCCCAGGCGTTCGCGTGGAACATCGGCACGGCGACGAGGATGGTGTCGCTGGCGGTCAGGGCCATGGAATCGGCCTGCAGGACCCGCAGGGTGTGCAGGTAGTTCGAACGGTGCGTATAGGCGACGCCCTTGGGCGCACCCGTCGTGCCGGACGTGAAGCACAGGCCCGCCAGCGTGAGCTCGTCGAATTGGCCCCAAGCGACGGCGCGGCCCCGGGTCGCCAGCAGGGTCTCCAGCCCGCTGACGCTGTCGCCGGCCTCCGCCTCCTCGTCGTCCAGGAGGATCAGATACTCAAGGCATGGACAGGCGGCCATCAGGGCGTCGGCCATGTCCCGCAGGCCTGTGCCGACAGCCAGAACGCGATCGTTCGCCTGCAGCACCATGCTGATCATGTGCGCCAGAGTCAGGCGGGGGTTCAGCGTGTGGCAGACGATGCCCGCGCCCATGGCGGCGTACCAGACCTCGACGTGGTGGCGGGTGTTCCAGGCCAGGGTCGCGATCCTGTCGCCGGGGTTCAGGCCCAAGTCGAGCAGGGCGCCGGACAGGCGGTTGGCGCGGTCGCGCAGCGTGGCGTAGCCGAGGCTGTCTTCCGCATCTCCTCGCGCCGTGATGACCCGCGCCGACCCGTGCCACTTGGCGCCGTGCTCCAGGAAGCGGTCCACGGTCAGCGCATAGTCCTGCATCAGGTCAGGTTGGGAAGCAGTCATCCGAAGGAAGCGTCCAAGCGGTTACAGAAGCCGGCGGGCCGGCGAAGGGCGATGGAGGCGGTGACCGGGAGCCCGCCGCCTCCGCGCGCCCCTAGAAGGTCCGCGTCAGGTTCACGCCAAACTGGCGCGGCGGGCCGGCGTAACGCAGCCCCGCATTGACGGCGGCGATGTACGTCTGGTCGGTCGCGTTGAGCGCATAGGCCGCCAGCGTCCAGTCGTCCGTCTTGTAGGCGAGGTGCAGATTCACGAGGTTGCGCGCCTCGAGTTGGTCGCCCAGCGCCGGCTTGTTGAAGATGGACGTCCAGGATTCGCCGATGTGGGCGTAGTCGATGCGCGGCGAAAGGGTCGCGCCGTTCGACAGCTGGAAGTCCCGCTGGATACCGACATTGAACGTAAACTCAGGCGCGTAGCTCTGACTGTTGCCGCTCAGGTTCAGGCAGTTGGCGCTGGCCGGACCGGTGTTGGCGTTGCACAGGCCGGTGCGGGCCACGCGCGGGTCGGCCGCGTAGAAGGTGCCCAGTTCGGACTGCGAGATGGCCGCGCCGACATCGACGGTCCAGTCGTTGGAGCGGAACTGCGCCGATGCCTCGATGCCCTTCAGCACCGTGTCGTCCGCGACGTTCATGATCGAGCTGAACAGCGGATACTCCGGATCGCCGATCGCAACCTGGAAGCCTTCGTAGACCATGTAGTAGGCGCCCAGCTGGGTGCGCAGGCGGCCGCCGAGCATCGTCGACTTCCAGCCGATCTCGTAATCGACGACGTCCTCGGGGCCGAAGCTGCGCGGTGGAACGTAGAAGTTCGGCGCGTTCAGCCCGCCCATCTTGAAGCCCGTGGCGACGAAGCCGTAGACGAAGTTGTCGTCGTTGACCTTGTAGTTGACGCTGAGCTTGCCGGTGGTCTTGCGGGCGGTGACCTCGGAGTCCTGGAACAGGATCAGGCCGAAGGCGGGATAGGTCGTATAGACGTCGTCGTTGGTCGAGGTGGACTCGGACCACCGCGCGCCCAGCTGGACCTGCAGGCGATCCGAGATGTCGTAGCTGATCTGGCCGAAGACGGCGGTCGTCTCCTTCGGCGTCTCGCCGAAGATGTAGTAGTCGACCACGCCCTCGGGGAAGCCGACGTGATAGGCGCCCTGCGGGAAGGTCGTGACCGGGAATACGACGTCGTCGTATTGCCAGAAGGCCCCCAGCAGCCAGGTGAGGCGCTGGTTGTCCGGCGAGACGATGTTGAACTCCTGCGACCAGACTTCTTCCTCGACGCGGTCGTAGAAGGTGTTGTTCAGGGCGCTGGTGCCGTCGAGGTCGGTCGAGAACTCGCTGATCCCGTCCTGATAGCCCGTGATCGAACGCAGGGTGATGCCGTTGTCGAGCACATAGCTGACGTTCAGCGAGACGCGGGCCGTCTCGTCGCGACCGGAGTGCGGCCCGTTGGCGGTGATCCTGAACGGGTCATTCGTGGCCAGCGCCGGATCGGCCGGATAGCCGCCGAAGTCGAGGTTGTTGTAGTCGCCCTTCAGCAGCACGCGCAGGGCAGGGGTCGGCGTCCACAGGAAGCTGGCGCGTGCGCTGTTGGACTCCACCTCGCCGGGGCTGCCGCGGTAAGGGCCGGTGATCTCGTGGAAGCTTCCGCGCTGTTCGCTGTTCACGGCGAAGCGGGCGGCCAGGGTGTCGCTCAGCGGCACGTTCACCGCGCCCTGGAACTTCAGATTGTCGTAGTTGCCCACCTGGCCCATCACATAGCCGTTCACGCCCGAGAAGTCGGGGTTGCGGGAGGTGATGAACACCGCGCCGCCGGTCGCGTTGGTGCCGGCGAAGGTGCCTTGCGGGCCGCGCAGAAGCTCGACGCTGCCGATATCGTAATAGGGCTCGGTCTGGAAGTAGCCGGGGAAGACCGGGACGCCGTCGCGGTAGGTGGTCACACCCACGCCGATGGCCGTCGTCGGCTCGGACTTGCCGATGCCGCGGACGTTGAAGAAGTTGCCCTGACCGAAGTTCTGGACCGTGGTCGACGGGGCCACGAACTGCAGTTGCTCCAGCGAGAAGACGCCGCGATCGTCGAGGCTCTCGCCCGACAGGACGGTCGCCGCGACGGCGGTCTCCTGCAGGTTGGTGGTGCGGCGTTCCGCCGTTACGACCACCTCGCCCAGGGACGTGGAGTCCTGGTCGTTGGCCGGCTGCTGCGCATTCTGGGCCTGTGCGGCTCCAGCCCACAACAGGACGGCGGCGGATGTGGTGAGCCAGAGCTTGCGCCCCATGGTCTTCCTCCCTCGGTGGTTCCCCGGACGCTCTGACGGCGTCGTCCATCTCACCGTTCCACCGATTCCTGTTCTCGTCAATCCTAACCGGTCGGCTAGTGAACATTGACCTCGCGGCTAACATGGGCACAGATGTTCGCGTCAAAAGCGGCCGGAAAGGGTCGCGCCAGTCGGGGGGAGAAACATGGCCATCGATCTCACGGGCCGCGTCGCGATCGTCACGGGCGCGGGCGGCGGTCTGGGCCGCAGCCATGCGCTGGCGCTGGCCGCGCGCGGAGCCAGGGTCGTCGTCAACGACCTGTCTTCGGACGCCTGCGAGGCTGTGGTCGAGGAAGTCCGCGCGGCCGGGGGCGAAGCCCTCGCCTGGCCCTGCAGCGTTACGGACCGCGCGGGTGTCTTCGCCATGGTCGCCGGCATCGTCGAGCGCTGGGGGCGGATCGATATTCTGGTGAACAACGCGGGTATTCTGCGCGACCGAACCTTCGCCAACATGGATCTGGACGATTTCGATCTGGTGCTGAACGTCCATCTGACCGGCTCGGTCAACCTGACCAAGGCGGCCTGGCCGCACATGCGCGCGCAGGGCTACGGCCGGGTGATCTTCACCACCTCATCGTCCGGGCTGTACGGCAATTTCGGCCAAGCCAACTATGGCGCGGCCAAGATGGCGCTGGTTGGCCTGATGCAGACCCTCGCGCTGGAGGGCGGCAAGTTCGATATCCGCGTCAACTGCCTGGCGCCCAGCGCCGCCACGCAGATGACCGAGGGACTGTATTCGGACGAGGACCTGAAAGGGCTGTCCTCGGGTCTCGTCAGTCCGGGGGTTGTCGCCCTGGCCAGCGAGAACGCCCCGACCCGCACCGTGCTGTTGGCCGGAGCCGGAGCATTCGAACAGGCCCATATCACCATGACCCGCGGCATCTATGTCGGCGACTCCGTCGACGCCGCTGATCGCATTGAGGCCGGCTGGGACTCGATTGGCGATCGCACCGCCGAGCAGGTGCCGGCGTCAGGTTCGGCCCAGTACGTCCACGAGATCGCTCACCCGCTCAGGGACGGCCGGGGCAGGAGTGAATTCTCAACGGCGAAAGAGCGGTCGGCCTAGAATCGCCCGCACGCGGCGTCTCCCCGCGAGGGCGCAGATGCGAGGACATATCGGTGAGTATGGCGGTGCTGTCAGTCCGAAGCGAACTTGTCGCCGGCTTTTCCGGAACCTGAACCGGACTGAAGCCTTCCACCAGTCAAGCTGGCTGGGAGTAAGCTCATGGCGCGTTCGCAATCCGGGCGTGGCCCCGGGGCCGTTGTCGTTCGTATCTTCGCGGGGCTGGTGGGGCTGCTTGGCGTGCCGCTGGTAATCGGTGGCGGGTATCTTATCGCGCTGGGCGGATCGTTCTACTACCTGCTTGCTGGGCTGGGGCTGATCGCTTCGGGCATGATGATGGCGCGGCTGAAGCCGCTCGGGGCGTGGATCTATATCGGCGTCTTCTTGCTCACCTTCCTGTGGGCGCTGTGGGAGGTGGGACTGAACGGCTGGGCCCTGGTGCCGCGGATCGTGGCGCCGGCGGTTCTGCTGGTCGGAGTGATCCTGTCGCTGCCGGTTCTGGTCGGACGGGGAGGGGGGCGGCTGGCCGGCATCGCGGGCGCCGTGTTCGCCGTCGGGACCGTGATCTTCGCGGTGATCGTCGGTCAGGCCAACAAGGCGGCCGCTCCGGTCCAGCTGGCCGAGGGCCCCTTGCCGGGCGTCCCGGCCGAGACGGCCGGCGCGGACTGGCCGGCCTATGGCGGAACGCATGGGGCACAGCGTTTCTCATCCCTGACCCAGATCAACCGCGAGAATGTGGCGCAGCTGGAGCGCGTCTGGACCTATCGCACCGGCGACCTGCCGGAGGAGAAGTGGGGCGCGGAGACGACGCCGCTGAAGGTCGGCGACACCCTGTATCTGTGCAGCGCCCGCAACGTTCTGATCGCGCTGGATGCACGGACGGGTCAGCAGCGCTGGCGGTATGATCCGCAGGTGTCGGACGAGTGGATTCCCTACACCGCCGCCTGCCGTGGCGTGGCCTACTACGAGACTGTGTCCTCCACCGCGGCCCAGCCGGCCGCGGGTGGTACGCCCTCTCCGGCGCCGGTTCGGACGCCCGCCACGCCGGCTCCCGCGACGCCCTGCGCCGCGCGGATCATCGAGGGCACGCTGGACGGTCGGCTTATCGCCGTCGACGCCCGGACGGGTCGTCCGTGCGCCGACTTCGGTACGAACGGCTCGGTCGATATCAAGACGGGCATGGGCGAGGTCATTCCGGGGATGGTCTCGATCACCTCGGCCCCGACTATCGTGAATGGTGTGGTTGTCACCGGCCATCAGGTGCTGGACGGTCAGTACCGAGAGGCGCCGTCGGGCGTGATCAAGGGCTTCGACGCCGTCACCGGCCAGCTGCGCTGGGCGTGGGACATGACCCGGCCCGACATCACCGGACTGCCGCCGGAAGGCCAAACCTATACGCGTGGTACGCCGAACATGTGGACCACGGCCACGGGGGACGACCAGCTGGGTCTGGTCTATCTGCCAATGGGCAACTCGGCGGCCGACTACTACAGCAGCCAGCGCTCGGAGCCGGAGAACCAGTACGCAACCTCGCTGGTGGCCCTGAACGTCGAGACGGGCCGCGTCGCCTGGTCCTTCCAGACGGTGCACAAGGATGTCTGGGACTATGACCTGGGCTCTCAGGCGACCCTGATCGACTACCCGACGGCGGGGGGGACGACCCCGGCCATCCTGCTGCCGAGCAAACAGGGCGATCTCTACATTCTGAACCGTCGTACGGGCGTGCCGCTGACCCGCGTCGAGGAGCGTCCGGTTCCGCAGGGCGGCGTCGAGCCGGCGCAGCGGTCGCGGACGCAGCCCTTCTCCATGTTCCACACCCTCGCCAAGCCGATGCTGACCGAGAAGGACATGTGGGGGATGTCTCCGATCGACCAGATGGTCTGCCGCATCGGCTTCCGGCAGGCGCACTACGAGGGGCCCTACACCCCGCCGACGGCCGATCGTCGCTGGATCCAGTATCCGGGCTACAACGGCGGGTCGGACTGGGGCGGCGTGGCGGTGGATCCGCAGCGCGGCTGGATCATCGCCAACTACAACGACATGCCCAACTTCAACCGACTGGTGCCGCGCCAGGAGGCCGATGAACGTGGCTGGTTCCCACGTGGCGATCCGCGCGAACAGAAAGGGCCGGCAGCCGAGGGCGCAGGCGATCCGCAACAAGGCGTCCCTTATGCGATCGACGTCAACGCCGGCTGGCGGATGGGCTCGACGGGCATGCTGTGCAAACAGCCTCCGTACGGCGGCATCCGCGCCATCGACATCCGCACCGGCCGCACCGTCTGGGACCGTCCGTTCGGCACGGCGCGCAAGAACGGGCCGTTCGGCGTACCGTCGATGCTGCCGATCGATATCGGCACGCCGAACAACGGCGGCGCTGCGGTTACGGCCGGCGGCCTGATCTTCATCGCGGCGGCGACCGACGATCTGATTCGCGCCATCGATATCGAGACCGGCGAGACGGTCTGGCAGGACGTCCTGCCGGCTGGCGGTCAGGCCAACCCGATCATCTACGAGCAGAACGGCCGCCAGTATCTGGTCATCATGGCCGGCGGCCATCACTTCATGGAGACGCCGAACGGCGACTGGGTGATCGCCTACGCCCTGCCGGAGCGTGGATGACGACGGTCTGGATACCCTACTGCGGGCCGGCTCCGGCGCCGGGGGACTGGCGCTGGAACCTCGACCCTGTCCTGCTGTTGGTGCTGGCGCTGGCCGCCGTACTGATCGGATGGCGGCTGCGCGGGGGGCAGCGAGTCGCGGGCCTGGCGGCGATCGCCGTCCTGTTCGTCGGCTTCGTCTCGCCCCTGTGCGCGCTGAGCTCGGCGCTGTTCGCCGCGCGGACGGTGCATCATGTCCTGCTGGTCGCGGTCGCCGCGCCTCTGCTCGCATGGGCGATGCCGGTCCGGCGCGTCGGGCCTCTGACCCTCGCGACGGCGGTGCAGGCGGTGGTGTTCTGGAGCTGGCACGCGCCCGGACTGTATTCGGCTGCGCTGTCGAACGACGGCGTCTACTGGCTGATGCAGCTCAGCCTGCTGGCGTCCTCGGTCTGGTTCTGGGTCGGCGTGCGCAACGCCTCGGCGCCGTCGGCGGTCGGACATCTGCTGATCGCCATGGTCGCCATGGGCTTCGTCGGCGCGCTGCTGACGTTTGCCGAACAGCCGCTTTATGCGCCGCATATGCTCACGACCGCCGCGTTCGGCATGACGCCGCTGGAAGACCAGCAGGCGGCCGGACTGATCATGTGGGCCCCTGCGGCGGCCATCTATCTGATCGCGGCGCTGGTGCGGTTGGGAAGCTGGATCGGTCCTGACCGGCCTGTCGCCCGGGTGGATCAGGCGACGTGATCGACAAGCTGATCGGCAACATTCTGGAGTGGGCGGCAGGTCACCATGACGAGGGGCGCTACTCTCCCGTGGCCATCGTCTTTCACTGGACCATGGCGGCGCTGGTCTTCGTCCAACTGGGCGTCGGTTGGTGGATGGGTCGGTTGCCCGTCGGCGGAGACAAGGTCGCTGCCTATGAGCTGCACTATGCGATCGGCGTGCTGATGCTGGTGCTGTTCATGGGTAGGTTCAGCTGGCGGTTGCTCGCGCCCGGCCCGATCAACGATGCGGACAAGCCGGGGTGGGAGAGCGTGGCCGCGCAGATCACCCACATCGTCTTCTACGCCTGTCTGTTCGGCCTGCCGCTGTCCGGCTGGATGATGATCTCGGCCACCGAGCGGGCGCAGGACCTGACCTTCCTCGGCCTGTTCGCCTGGCCGCTGCTGCCGATGCAGGATCTGGACAACGTCGCCCGCTGGCGGATCGAGGCTATCGCGGAGTGGGTTCACTGGGGGCTGGTGGTCAGCCTGCTGCTGATGATCCCGCTGCACGTCGGCGGGGCGCTGAAACATCAGATCATCGATCGGGACGACGTATTCCACGGGATGCTGCCGATCCTGCCGCTGCCGACGCGCCGTCGGACACGCTGGCAGCGCCGGTATCGGGCGGTGGAGAAGCGGGCTGGCGCTCTAGCCAGACGGCTATGGCCTCTATCTCGGGGTCGGTGAGGTTGGCGACGGCGTCGATCATGACGCCGCGTGGATCGTTGCGACGCTTCGCCGTGCGCCAGCGCTCCAGCTGATCGATGATGTAGGCCGCCGGTTGGGCCGCGATGGCCGGATTGGCTGCACCGATCCCTTCGCCAGCCACTCCGTGGCAGGAGGCGCAGGCTTGAATGCCCCGACCGGGCGCGCCCTGCATGTAGATCGCGGGGGCCGGACCCGAGCCGACAGCGGGGGCGACAGGAACGGGCAGGGACGCATAGTACTCCGACACCGCGCGCCGATCCCGGTCGTCGAGCCAGCGGGCGACCTGGGTCATCACCGGGTCTTGCCGGACATCCTTGGCGTAGTCCTCCATCTGCTTCTGCAGATAGCCGGCGTCGAGGCCCGCGAGGCGCGGAACGCTGACGCCGTCTCCTTCGCCCTCCAGCCCGTGGCAGCTGAAGCAGGCGTTTCCCGGCCCGCCTTCGCCACCGCCCATGGCGATGATCTGGCCGGTCTCGGTGAAGGCCGCGCCGGTCTCGTTCGTCGACGGCGTGCAGGCGGCCGTGGCGAGCAGGAGGAGGGGGAGAACGAGGCGCACCCGGTTCGAACACGGGCCTGCCGTTACGGTTCCGCTTGCGGCATCCGGGCGCAGAACCTTCGCAGGTGCGGAACCTTGACCATGGGCAGGGGTTAGCCCTGCGAGCCAAGGGGGATCAATGCGCCTGCAGACCTGTCACCGGGAGACGTCGTGAAGTGGATCGCGCTGCTTCTGCCGATCCTGCTGTGCGCCTGTTCGGACAAGACGAACCCGCCGCGAACCATCGCCGGCGCGGACGCGGATGCCGGGCTGGAGGTCATGCAGCGCGTCGGCTGCGGAGCCTGTCACGTCATTCCGGGCGTGGACTGGCCGCAGGGCGTCAGCGGACCCTCGCTGAAAGGTTTCGCCGACAGTCCCATGATCGCAGGACGTTTTCCGAACCGACCCGCGGTTCTGGTCGACTTCATTACCGATGCGCCCTCGATGGCCCCGGACACAGGCATGCCGGTCATGCCGCTGACGCAGGACGAGGCGCGGAACGTGGCCGCCTACCTCTACACCCTGCATGAGTAGCCGGAACTCCTTCGACGGCACGGCGACCTGGCCGCCGCCCGCGCTGGACCCGGCCGGGCCGTTCGCCGGGCCGGTGAACACCCTGTCGTGGGTGCTGTTCGCCATGGCCGGGTCGGTGCTGCTGATCGTGCTGATCGCGCTGGCGCTCGCGCTGTTCGGGCCGAGGCGGTGGCGGGCGAAACTGGGCGGACAGAAGCTGGTGTGGATTGGCGGCTTTGCCTTCCCGGTCGTGGTGCTGACCGCCCTGCTGATCTACGGCCTCGGCCTGACCAGCCATCTGACGCAGGAGCCGCAACCGGGCGAGATGCGCATCCGGGTGACGGGCGAAATGTGGTGGTGGCGCGTGGCCTATCTGGACGACCAAGGGCGCGAGCGCTTCCAGGACGCCAACGAGGTGCACATCCCGGTCGGCGAGACGGTGGTGATCGAGCTTGACTCGGCCGACGTCATTCACAGCTTCTGGGTGCCGCGCCTGTCGGGCAAGGTCGACATGATCCCCGGTCGCCGCAACATCCTGCGCCTGCAGGCGGACCAGCCGGGCGCCTATGGCGGCCAGTGCGCCGAATACTGCGGCGGACCCCACGCCCTGATGGGATTGGTGGTTGTGGCGCACGACCCGGCGGCCTTCCAGACATGGATGCAGAAGCAGTCGCAGCCGGCCCTGACGACGACCAGCCTGGCCCCCGGCGCGGATGTCTTCCGGCGCGCCGGCTGCGGCGCCTGCCATACGGTGGCCGGGACGGAGTTCAATGGTCTGGCCGGCCCGGATCTCAGCCACGTCGGTTCGCGACGCACTCTGGGCGCGGGCATCCTGCCGAACAATCAGGGCACGATGGCCGGCTGGATCTCTGACAGCCAGACGATCAAGCCCGGCAACCGCATGCCCGCCTATCCGGTGCTGACCGGCGAGGAACTGCGCGATGTCTCCGCCTGGCTCGAGAGCCTGAAGTGAAGAGCGAAACGGGGTTCGACACCACGCTTTATGAGCGTTTCCCGACGCAGGGGGCGCGGCCGGAGAGTGAGCGGGAACAGCTGGACGAGATCTGGTGCGCGCCCAAGGGCTGGCAGTGGATCACCGCCATCAACAACAACTTCGTCGGCGTCTACTACATCGGCGCGGCCATGCTGTTCTTCGTGCTGGCGGGGACGCTGGCGCTGCTGATGCGCACCCAGCTGGCCCTGCCGATGAACGGCTTCCTCGGGCCGGAGACCTACAACCAGCTGTTCACCGTGCACGGCACGATGATGATGTTCCTGTTCGCCGTTCCGGCGGTCGAGGCGCTGGGCGTGCTGCTGCTGCCCCAGATGCTGGGCGCGCGCGACCTGCCGTTTCCGCGCCTGAGCGCCTACGCCTTCTGGGCCTATCTGATCGGCGGGCTGGCCTTCTTCGCCTCTCTGTTCTTCGGGCTGGCGCCGAACGGCGGGTGGTTCATGTATCCGCCGCTCAGCTCCATGGCCTTCTCACCGGGCATTAACGCCGACTTCTGGCTGCTGGGCATCGGCTTCATCGAGATCTCGGCCATCGCCGGGGCGATCGAGATCATCGTCGGCGTGCTGCGCAACCGCGCGCCGGGCATGACGCTGGACAAGCTGCCGATCTTCGCCTGGGCCATGCTGATCTTTGCCGGCATGATCATCATCGCCTTCCCGTCGGTGATCCTGGCCACGACCCTGATGGAGCTGGAGCGCGTCTTCGGCTGGCCCTTCTTCGATCCGCTCAAGGGTGGCGATCCACTGCTGTGGCAGCACCTGTTCTGGTTCTTCGGCCACCCGGAGGTCTACATCATCTTCCTGCCGGCGGCGGGAGCGATGTCGACCATCATCCCGGTCATGGCGAGGACGCCACTGGTCGGCCACAACGCCGTTGTGCTGGCCATGCTGGCGACGGGCTTCATCAGCTTCGGCGTCTGGGCCCACCACATGTTCACCACGGGCATGCCGACCATCTCGACCAGCTATTTCTCGGCGGCGTCGATGGCGGTGTCGATCCCGGCGGGCATCCAGGTCTTCGCCTGGATCGCGACCATGGCGGCGGGGAAGATGCGGTTCTCGACGCCGGGTCTGTTCGTCACCGGCGCGCTGATCACCTTCGTTATGGGCGGACTGTCCGGGGTCATGGTCGCCATGGTGCCGTTCGACTGGCAGGCCCACGACAGCTATTTCATCGTCGCCCACCTGCACTATGTGTTGATCGGAGGAATGGTCTTCCCCTTCTTCGCGGCGATCTACTACTGGCTGCCGATGTCCTCGAGCCGGCCGCTGAGCGAGCGGATGGGCAAGTGGGTGTTCTGGCTGATGTTCGCCGGCGTCCACATCACCTTCCTTCCCATGCATCTGATCGGGCTGATGGGCATGCCGCGGCGGGTCTTCACCTTCCTGCCGGATCGGGGTCTGGAACTGCCCAATCTGATCGCCACGGTCGGCAGCGCGATCACGGCGGTGGGCATCCTGCTGTGGATCATCGACATGATGCGCAACTTCCGCCCGTTCGGGCCGAGGGATGCGGGCAACATCCACGGCGGCGCGGGCCTCGAGTGGCTGCCGACCGGCCTTTATTCGACCCGGTCGATCCCGGTGGTGAAGAGCCTCTATCCCATCTGGGAGCAGAAAAACCTCGCCAGGGAAGTCGATGAGGGCCGCTACTTCCTGCCCAACGCCCCGACCGGCGAGCGCGAGACCCTGGTGACCTCCAGCCTCAACGCCGAGCCGCAGTATCTGCAGCGCATGCCGGTGCCGTCGGGCTGGCACGTCTGGGCGGCCGTCTTCACCGCCGGCGCGTTTCTTCTGCTGACCATTCAGGCCTACTGGGCCTCGGCCATCAGTGGCGTGCTGGCGGTGTGGTGCATCTTCCACTGGTGCTGGATGCTGGACCGGCCCCGCATCGTCGAGACGGTCGATGTCGGCGCCGGCATCCGCGTGCCGACCTATGTGAGCGGCCCGTCCAGCCACGGCTGGTGGGCCATGGTCATCACCCTGATCGTCGCCGGGATGATCGCGGCTCTGGCGGGCTTCAGCTACGTCTTCCTGTGGAGCCGCAACCCGCAGGACTGGATCGCTCCGCCGGATCAGATCTCGCTGGCGCTGGTCGTCGGAGGCAACGCCGCCGCCGCTGTGCTCGGCTGGCTATCCTGCAAGGCGCTGGCTCTGGACCGGCCGCGCAGCCCGGTCATCGCGACAGCGCTGATGGTGCTGGCCGCCGGAGTGCTCGCCTTCGCGTGGCATCTGGATCTGCAATCGTGGATCGGCGCGGGCTTGCAGGCCTCGATGACAGGGCAGGGGGCGACGGTCTTCGCCCTGCTGTCATGGCATGGCTTCTTCGTCGCCGTCGTCGCCCTGATGGCCGTCTACGCCATGCTGCGTTTCGCCTTCGGCCATGTGGAGGCGCGCCGGCCGTCGACCTTCCAGCTGATCGCCCTGTTCGTCGCCTATTCGGCCGGGCAGGGGCTGTTCGCCACGCTACTGACCCGCCTGTTCCCGGGGAGCTGAGATGCGCGCCTGGATCTGGATGCTGGGCGGCCTGATCGTTTGGACGATCCATTTCTTCGGCGTCTACACCATCGCGAGCGCAGCCGATGTCTATGCAACGGCCGACGACTTCGGCTGGCGGATGGGCGGGCTGGCGTTCAGCGTCGCCTGTCTGATCGCGTCGCTCGTGCTGCTGGCCATCGCCGTTCGTCGCGTGAAGGCGACTTCGGGACTCGCTGACCAGTTGGCGGCGCTGGGCGCGGGAACGGCAGCGATCGCCATCGTCTGGCAAGCGCTGCCGAACCTGATCGGTTACTGAGCCGGGGTCGGAGCTGCTGCTGCCGGAGCGGCACGCGGCGCGATCCGCCAGACGGTGTTGGACAGGTCGTCGGCCACCAGCAGGATGCGCTTCGCCGGATCGAACACCACGCCCACCGGGCGGCCGCGGGCGCGTCCGTCCGCGGTCAGGAAGCCGGTGACGAAATCGACGGGCTCGCCGTTCGGGCGTCCGTTGGCGAACGGCACCCAAACGACCTTGTAGCCAGACAGGTCCTGCCGGTTCCAGCTGCCGTGCTGCCCAATGAAGGCGCCCTGCGAGAAGCTGCCGCCGAAGCCGCCCTGGGTCGCGAACGACAGGCCCAGCGCCGCGACGTGCGACCCCAGCGCATAGTCAGGAGCGATCGCGGTGGCGACGAGCTCGGGATTCTGCGGATGAACACGCGGATCGACGTTCTTGCCCCAGTAGCTGTAGGGCCAGCCGTAGAAAGCCCCTTCACGGACCGAGGTCAGATAGTCGGGCACCAGCTGCGGGCCGATCTCGTCGCGCTCGTTGACCACGGCCCACAGGGTGCTGGTCGTCGGCTCGATGGCGAGGGCGGTCGGATTGCGGATGCCGGTGGCGACCGTACGGCGCGCGCCTGTGGTGCGGTCGATGGCCCAGACCACGGCGCGTTCTTCTTCGACCGCCATGCCGCGCTCGCCGACGTTGCTGTTCGAGCCGATGCCGACATACAAGGTCTGTCCGTCCGCACTGGCCGTCAGCGCTTTGGTCCAGTGGTGGTTGAGCTGCGACGGCAGCTTCGTCACCTCTTCCGGCGCGGCTGTTATCCGCGTCTGGCCCGTCTGGTAGGGGAAGCGCACCAGCGCGTCTTGGTTGGCGACGTAGATGTAGCCGTCGACGAAGGCCAGACCGTAGGGGGCGTTCAGATTGTCGATGAAGACGCTCTGCACCTCGGGGCGGCCGTCGTTGTTCGCATCGCGCAACAGGGTGATGCGGTTGCCGCTCTCGACCTGGGTGTTGCCCTGTTTCTTGATGACGCCGGCGATCACGTCCTTGGGACGCAGGGCCGGAGCGCCGCCGCCGCGGCCTTCGGCGACGAGGATGTCGCCATTGGGCAGGACCAGCATCTGACGCGGGATCTGCAGCCCGGTCGCCATGGCGGTGACGGTGTAGCCAGCCGGCACGGTCGGCAGCTCGTCGCCCCAGCCGGTCGGCTTGGCGATCCGCAGGACCGGGGTCAGGGTTTCGCGAACGCCCGGCAGGTCGGGCGAGGCGCCGGTCTGGTTCAGGCTGGAGTCGCTGCGTCCGCAGGCGGCGAGGGTCAGCAGCGCCGCGGCGCAGGTCATCGTCAGGCGGATCATCGGTCGACCTCCTCGGTCACGAAGCCGGAGAAAGCGAGGACGCCCGCGACGAGGGCGAGCAGGGTGCAGATCACCGACAACCCCATGCCGAATGCGCCGACCGAGCTCCAGGCGTCCTGGCTGTGCTTGAAGGCGTTCACCAGCCCCAGTACCCACATGATCGCCACCACGACGGTGTACAGCAGACGGCGCTTGCGCGACGGCGACCGGAACGCCATCATCAGCCGGATCAGGCTCCAGGCCAGAACCACGCCGCCGAAGACCAGGGCGCCGGCGATCAGCCACGCCGAGAAGTTGGTCCACTGCATCTCCGCGGTCCGCAGATAGGCAATGTCGCTGATCATGGCCGAGGTGAACAAGGCGATCGGAAACGCCAGGAGTATGCCGTGCACCGCGTTCACGCCGGCGCTCGCGCCTGTCCTCAAATCCATTTTTCAGCCCTTTCCAGCCTGTCCCGTATTGGCAACCCATACGGAGACGGATGGTTTCCGGCCAATGTGAAGCGGCCCGCATCCTGTGCGGATGCGGGCCGGTCTCTCGACCTCAGATCGGCAGGATGGCCGTGTCGAAGGCTTTCTTCAGATCATGCGCCGCGAACTGCTGGGCGACGGCGGCGTCCGGCACGACCAGAGCCATGCCGAAGAACTCGTGCGTCGAGCCATGGAAAGTCTTGTGACGCACATCGTTGCCGGCGGCCTCCAGCTTTTCCGCCAGCTTCTCGCCCTCCGTCCGCAGCGGATCGATCTCGGCCAGGATCACAGTCGACGACGGCAGGCCGCGCAGGTCGGCCGCGCCGACGACGTTCACGCGCGGATCGGCGGTCTCGCTCTCACTGTTGAAGGTGTGCTTCACGAACCATTCGATCATTGGCTTGTTCAGCGGCTTGGCCGTCGCGTTCTCGACGTAGCTCTCGTTGTTCAGGTCGTTGCCGACCAGCGGATAGACCAGCACCTGATGCGCCGGCGCCTGCAGGCCCTGATCGCGCGCCGCGATCGAGACATTGATCGCCAGATTGCCGCCGGCGCTCTCGCCCATGACCGCGACCTTGCGCGGATCGCCGCCGATCGACTGCGCATTCGCCAGCGCCCACTTCCACGCTGCGACGGCGTCGTCATGGGCGGCCGGGAATTTGTTTTCCGGAGCCTGACGGTAGTGGACCGACAGCACCACGACGTCCGCGAAGCGGGCGATGCCGCGCGGGCCGCCGTCATACACATCCAGATCGGCGATCACGAAGCCGCCGCCATGGAAGTAGACGACCAGCGGCTTCAGCTCACCGTCGCTCAGGTCGGGGCTGTAGACGCGCGCCTGTAGCGGGCCGGCCGCGCCGTCGATGGCGATGTCGCGGGTCTGGATGCCCAGCGTCGGGTCCTCGTCACGGATGGTGTCGTGCAAAATCTTCTTCACGGCGTCCGTCGGCGTCGGCTGACGGCGCGCCTCTTCCGGCGACAGGGTCTCGATCGGCTTGCCGCCCAGATCGGCGAGGGTGTCCAGCACCATCTGCATCATCATGTCCGGCTTCTCCGGCGAGGTGCGCGGCTGTTCGTCCTTGCCGAGGATCTTGTCGAGGATGGACATGGGTAGGCTCTTTCCGTTCGGGGGTATGGGAACGCTTCCAACCCTGCGCAGCCTGATCGTGTTCCACGGGAACGAACGGCGACAGGCGCGGTTCGGATCGGGACCACTGACTGAAGGAGCTGCCCCATGACCGCCCGCCTCGAAGGAAAGACCATCGCTGTTCTCGCCACCGACGGCTTCGAACAGGTCGAACTCGACAAGCCGGTCGAGGCCCTGAAGGCGGCCGGCGCCGAGGTCCACATCATCGCGCCTGAAGCCGGCGAGATCCAGGGCTTCAATCATCACGACAAGGGCGACAAGGTGAAGGTTGATCGCAAGCTGTCGGACGTCAGCGGCTCCGACTACGACGGCCTGGTTTTGCCGGGCGGGGTCATCAATCCCGACGCCCTGCGCATCGAGGATGCCGCGATCAGCTTCATCCGCAAGTTCACCGACGCCTCCAAACCGGTCGCCGCCATCTGTCACGGCCCGTGGCCGCTGATCAACGCGGGCGCCGTCGAGGGCCGCAAGCTGACCTCGTGGCCATCGCTGAAAGCCGATCTGACCAATGCCGGCGCTGAGTGGGTCGACGAGGAAGTGGTTGTCGACAACGGCCTCGTCACCTCGCGCAATCCGGATGACCTGCCGGCGTTCTGCAGCAAGATGATCGAGGAGTTCGCCGAAGGCCGTCACGCCGCCTGACGCCGAGCCATCGCGACACGGGAGAGGGACCTGTGAGCGCGGATCGCCCTCCCGGTGTCGGCGGGCGTTGATTGCGCAAGGGCGGTGAGCGGCGCCAGCACCACCTCTTCGATCGATGTCAGCGGAATCGTCAACGCTCCCCTGCGTGGCGGCGGGACCCCGATGCCAATCTGTACGCTTGAGCGACATGACCATCGATCTCGCCAGCGTCCTCGGCACCGTCGCCGCCCTCTGCTCGATCGCCAGCTTTGCACCGCAGGCGATCAAGATCTGGCGCGAGCGCGACGCGTCGTCGGTGTCGCTGAAGACCTATTCCCTGACGGTCACCGCCTTCGCCTTCTGGATCGCCTATGGCCTGTCGATCCGCGCCTGGCCGATCGTCGCCTCCAACACCTGCGCCCTGATCATGGCGGCGATCGTCCTGATCATGAAGTGGCGGTTCCGATAGCGCGCGCCGACGCAACCTGCTGGCCCATCGTTGGTTGAGCCTGCATGCGCATTCTCGACCTTCTCCCCTCGGCATTGATCGGCGCGACCGCCAGCGCGCGCTCCATGACCCCCATGGCCGCCATCGCCACCGCCCGGCTGGCCCATCGCGCCACGCCCGGCAAGCTGGTCCTGCTCGACCATCCGCTGTTCAGGTTCGGCGCACTGGCCATGGGCGTCGGCGAGCTTCTGGGAGACAAGATGAAGTCGGCCCCGGATCGCACCGTCTTCCTCGGCCTGCTGGCCCGCATCGCCAGCGCCGGCATCGCGGGGGGCGCGCTGGCCCCGAAAGGTCGCGAACGTCTGGGCGCCGGCATCGCCGTCGGCGTCGCCATCCCTCTGGCCTACCTGACCCTGTCCGGCCGCAAGGCCGCCATGCGCCGCATCGGCCAGACCCGCAGCGGCATGATCGAGGACCTGCTGATCGCCGGTCTGGGCGCCGCGACCGTTGCCGGAGCCACCCGTGGCCGACGTCGCTAGCCGACGATCCTGACCGCCACGCCGTCCGACTTCCGTCGGGTGACGGCGACTGTGTGTGCGCCCATCTGCTGGAAGGCCAGATCGACCGCGCCGGCGCCAATCTGCAGCCCGGTCACGTTCAGCCTCTCGATGCCGGCGGGGAGCACCGGGTCATCGACCTCCACAACGCCGCGCAGGGCGTCGATATTCACGCCCAGCGAGGCCTGCAGCATCAGGAACACCGATCCGGCGGCCCAGGCCTGCGGCAGGCAGGCGACCGGGTAGGCGATCGGCGCCTCGCCCGCAGCCCGTTCAAAACCGCAGAACAGCTCCGGCAGGCGCAGATGGAAATGGGCCGCCGCGGCGTAGATCTCGCCCAGCAGCAACGCCACCGCCCGGCGCTCGCCGTACCGCGCCATCCCGGCCGCGGCCATCGCCGTGTCATGAGGCCAGACCGAGCCGTCGTGATAGCTCATCGGATTGAACCGGGCCTGTCCGGTCGCCAGGGTGCGTACGCCCCAGCCGGAGCGGAATTCGCTGGACAGCAAACGCTTCGTCACCCGCCGGGCGCGCTCGGGTGAGGGCAGGCCGGTGAACAGCAGGTGGCCGGCGTTGGACGCGATCGACCGGCAGGCCTCGCCGTCGCCGTCGAGTGCTATGGCGTAGAACCCCTCGTCCTCCATCCAGAAGCGATCTTCCACCAGGCTGCGAACGGTCTCGGCCCGCGCCGCCCATTGCTCATGGCCCGGTTCGCCCAGCGCCTGCGCCAGATCCGCCATCGCCTGCCAGGCGGCGAAGGCGTAGCCCTGCACCTCCAGCAACGCCACCGGACCCTTCGGAAAGCGGCCGTCGCGGTGGAAGATGGAGTCCTCGCTGTCCTTCCAACCCTGGTTCGAAAGCCCGGTGTCGGCCCCGCGCTGATAGCTGATCAGCCCGTCCTTCCGGATGTCGCCATAGTCGGTCATCCACTGCGTCGCCGCGATGAGGTTCGGCCATAGCGCCCGGATGGTCTCCAGATCGCCGGTGCGCCGCGCATAGGCGCCGGCCAGAGCTACGAACAGGCACGTGGTGTCGACGCCGCCGTAGTAGAGGCCGAACGGCACCTCGCCGAGCGCGCTCATCTCGCCGCCGCGCGTCTCGTGCATGATCTTGCCCGGCGCGCTGTCCTTGAACGCCGAGACCTCGGTCGCCTGTCGCTTCGCCAGATAGGTGAGGACCCCACGCGCCAGCGACGGGTCCAGCCACAGCATCTGCCAGGCTGTGATGATCCCGTCCCGCCCGAACGGCGTCGAGAACCACGGCACGCCGGCATACGGATACGGACCAGTCGGCAGGTCGGTCGTCAGCAGGGCCACGTCCGCGCGGCTCTGGTCCAGCCAGTCGTTGAAGCGCGGGCTGCGCGGGCCGCGCACCGAGGCGCCGCGACGCCGACGCCGACGCATCGCCAGCCGCGCCTCGACGGCATTGCGCCGGAAGCGGCCCTCGTCCGGCGCCTCGCAACGGTCAGGCCCACATTCGACGTAGAGGTCGACGCGCCGGCCTGTCGGCAGGCTGAACATGAACTCGGCCCGCGATCCGCTGATGCGGGCGGGCGGCTCGGAGAAGGCGAGGCAGCTGACTCGTTCGACGTCGTCCAGCCCGCGATAGGCGAAGGTCACGCGGCGGCCGTCGTGCGTCGGCGGCGCGATCTCGCCCCGCTTCGCCCGGAACGTCCCACGCACCTGGAAGATGTCGGCGAAATCGGCGCCGTAGTCGAAGGCGAAAGGCACCAGCACATCCTCGATACCGTGGTTGTGCAGGCGGATTCGCTCGAACAGGCGACGGTTCCAGATGAAGCGGCGACGCTCTATGTGCAGGACGCCTGCCGGCGCCGACCGTCCGCCCATCGGGGGCAGGGGGCGGTTGGTCGTGTGGGCGCTGAAGAAGACATTGTCCTGGCTGACGCCGGAGCTTAGGCGCGACGGGCGAGCCCCGCCGATGGTCAGAACGAACCGCGACAACAGCCGTGTGTCGTTGTCGAACAGCCCGTCCGCGCCGCCCTTCAGATCGCCCCACTGATCGGCGACGCAGAAGGTGTCCGCGTCCTTCAGCGCCATCAGTTGTTCGAGGCCGTCGGCTTCGGCGGTCTCCGCGGCTGTGGTCTGGACCGAGTAGGCGTCGTCCATGAGGCTCCTCGACGGCGTTCAGGTCAGCCCTGAGTCTTCGCTCCCGAATGCGGACGCTTGATGGCCGCCTGGTACGGTAATGGACGAAGCGACCGCCGGTTCAGGCGATGGCCGCGAACGAGCGATCCTCGGTGGGCCGAAGTGGCGTCACGACATCCGCCAGCGGCGCTTCGGCGAACGGACGGCGCGCCAGCAGATCGCCGTAGACGTCGAGATAGCGTCGGGCCATGGCCGTCGCAGAGAAACGCAGTTCGAAATGGGCGCGGATCGCCTCGCGGTCCATGAGGTGCGCGCGTCCGGCGGCGGCGATCGCCTGTTCGATCGTATCGACCAGCAGACCAGTCTCGCCGTCCTCGATCACCTCCGTGGTCGAACCGCAGCGGAAGGCCACGACAGGGGTTCCGCAGGCCATGGCTTCGATCATCACCAGACCGAAGGGCTCGGGCCAGTCGATGGGGAACAGCAGGGCTTCGGCGCCGCCGAGGAAGTCCGACTTCTGGTGGTCGCCGATCTCGCCGATGAACTCGACCAGCGGATTACCCTCGACCATGGGGCGGATGACCGTCTCCCAATAGGTCTTGTCCGCCGAATCGACCTTGGCGGCGATCTTCAGCGGTTTGCCCAGCGCCGTGGCGATCTCGATCGCCCGGTCCGGGCGCTTTTCCGGCGAGATACGACCCAGGAAGGCGAGATAGCCTTCGGAGCGCGGGCTGAAGCGGTACAGGTCCGCGGGCATGCCGTGGTGGACGGTCGATTTCCAGTTGGCGAAAGGCAGGGGGCGCCGCTGGTCATCCGAGATGGACACCAGTCCGTACTGAGGCCAGCGCTCATAGACGCCCGGCAGGTCCTTAAGGTCGAGCCGTCCGTGCAGGGTCGTGATCGTCTTGTCCGCATAGCGCTCGAAGAACGGGAAATGGATCATGTCGGTGTGGAAGTGGATGACGTCGAATTCGTCCGCCCGCTTCATCACCTCGGATATCAGCGTCATGTGCGCGGCGAGGTCGGACTTCAGCGGCGCCGGATCCAGCCGGATCGCCTGATCCCTGACCGACACCAGCCGCGCCCGCGTCTCGGCGTCTGCGCTGGCGAACAGCGTCACCTCATGGCCGAGATCGACGAGAGCGTCCGTCAGATGCGCCACAACCCGCTCCGTGCCCCCATACAGCTTGGGCGGGACGGCCTCGTACAGGGGGGTGATCTGGGCGATCTTCATGACTGCAGCTCCTGACGCGCGCCATCGCGCCACGTCCGGAATCCGCAACCTTCTCGCAAGTGCGAAGTTCCGCGATCGTCGGTATTTTTGTTCTGCCGCAAGGATTTACAGCGTTTACAGCGTCGGTTTGCCGACACAGGCCCTCGAGAGGCTGGCGCTGGCGGTGCTGTCAGTCTGACGACAACTTGTCTCGATGACCGTCGGCCGTGGAAGACCTTCAGGGCGTCTGGCTCGAGTCTCTCCCTGACCCGCCCTTGGGAGTGTTTTGCGAACGGGACGGGAGCAGGGGCCTGAATGCCTGCTGACGGCCTCCCTGACCGCCTTCAGGTCTCGCTCCGGGTCCGTGACTTGCCGCGGGCGACGCCTGAACCGTCCCGATCATCCTCAGGTGCAAGCACGAGAGCCCGTGTCCCGCCTCACGTTGAGGATTCGTGGGCCGTCCGACGCGTTCAGCCCGGGCATTGCTCTGCGGTCCGCCGATGTTTGGGATGACAGCCTCCGTCGACGTCACTCATTGTCGAATTGGAGGGAATCTGTCACCAATTCAGAGGTGCATATGTAACTGTTTAAGTTAGAAAAAATGCAAATCTGAAAACACTGCCTCGTGATTTTGTGAGGCCTCGTTGATCGGTGAAGTCTGCAACCTTCAGTGGGGGGTGCGGTGCGGATTCTACCTGTTTGTGTGGGCCTTGGTGCAACGGTCCTGGCCAGCGCGGCCGCGGCTCAGGTCAACCAGAGCTACGCCTATGACGCCAACGGCCGCCTTGTGGGCGTCACGACGAGTGGATCGGCGGGAAGCAACGCCGCCTCCTATACCTACGACGACGCCAACAATCGCACGCTAAGGGGCCAGAGCGGCGTGTCGTCCTGGGCGGCTCTGCGCCGCCTGCCAGTCGATGGCCTGCTGTCGCCGCATCAGGCCCTGACCTCGCCGGACGGAACCTGGTCCCTGGCGCTGCGATCGTCGGGGCGGCTGGAGCTTTGGTCAGCGGACGCGCCTGTGCCGTCCGAACTTGCCTCGGTGTTCGAGGTCTCGGCGGAAGGCGAGACTCGTTTCCTGCCGCCGGCGGGAATGGCGTCCGGAGAGGCCCGCGTTGAACTGGCGAGCGAGGGTCGACTGCTGATGCTGAACGGCAGGGACGAGGTGCTCTGGCGCTCCGATGCGGCTACGGTCGGGGAGGGCGGTCAATGACCCGCGTCTCGACGAAAGCCCTGCTGCTCGCCGCAGCGTCGGGCGTCGCCCTGATCACGGCCGGCGCGGCGCAGGCGCAAGTGCCAAGCGCGCCGCCCCCGGAACACTTGTCGCTTGACGAACGAGGAGTCGATCTCGTGAGCGGGGGGTGGATGCCAGCTTCTGGCGGGACGTCCATCGGACCTGCGGGCTCCGGGCTTACGTATCGCCGCACACTGATCGACAACGGCATCTGGTGGGACCACGCGGTCGGCGGCATATGGTCTTGTGGGATTGGCGTCGATTGCGTCGTCAGTATCGAAGGTGTGACGGAGGCCTTCGCATCTCCGTCGCTCATGGTCTTCACGCCCAAAGCGGATACGGGCTCAACGCTCGTTTACAACAACTCCACACAGCAGTTTACGTACAGGCGTGGTGACGGAACGGTGTTCATCACCGAGCGAAAAGGCGTGAACCTCTTCGAGGATGGCGTCGTCACAAGCAAGACAACTCCAAACGGAGTGGTTACGACATACAACTACCGAACCGACACCCAACAGGAGTGCTATCCGCCAGACCCTGAGCTTGATCCCGATGGGCCGGGCTGGTGCGTCGCGGACACGCAGGGTCGGCTTCAGTCGTACCAGACCAACACCGGCTACATGGTCCACTATGACTATGCGTCCGATGTCGGCTGGAATACGGATGGCTGGTTTACGGTCCAGAAGGTTACGGCGCTCAACCTCGCGGTCGATGCCTGCGCGCCTCTGGCCGCGACCTGCGTTTTCTCGCGTGTCTGGCCCTCTGTGACCCATGCCCGTCCAGGACCGTGGCCGCAGATCGTGGAGACGGATACCGACCAGAGCGGACGGCAAACGACGTTTCGCCGGCTGTCCGGTGGACAACTTTACGCGATCCGAAATCCGGGCAGTTCGGTCGATGACGTGACGGTCAGCTATGTCGGCGGGGGATCGGGCCTGCGGGTGGGCGCCCTGACCGATGCGAGCGGTGCGTGGACCTACAGCTTCACCGACAGCGGCGTTGTCCGCACTGCCGTCAGCACTGGACCATTGGGGCAGACCACCACCGTGGTCACCGATTTGACGGTTGGAAGACCGTCAACGATTACGGATGGAGCCGGGAGTTCGTTTACCTACCAGTACGATTCCGAGCAGCGGGTCACCCGAGCGACCCGGCCGGGCGGCGCCTATACCCAGTACACCTACGATACGCGCGGCAATGTCACCCAGACGCGGGAGGTGGCGCGAGCGGGCTCCGGTCTGGCCGACATCGTCACCTCGGCGACCTATCCCGCGGGCTGTTCGGTTCCGGTTACCTGCAATTCGCCCCTGACGACGACAGACGCGCGCGGCGGGGTGACGGACTACACCTGGGACACGACGCACGGCGGGCCATTGACGGTCACGGCGCCGGCCCCGACGCCGGGCGCCGCGCGTCCGCAGACCCGCTACGTCTATGCGGCCCAGACGGCTTACTACAAGAACAGCTCCGGCGTGATCGCACCGGCCCCCAGCGCGGTGACCCTGCCGACGCAGATCAACGCCTGCGCCACCGGATCCAGCTGCTCGGGCGGCGCCAACGAGGTGCGCACGACGCTCACCTATGCGGCGCCCGGAGGCGCCAACAACCTGCAGCCGGTGGCCATCAGCCGGGGCTCGGGGAGCTACCCGTGGTCCGAGGTCACCGGCGTGACTTACACCGCCAACGGCGATGTCGAGTATGTCGACGGTCCGGTCTCGGGAACGGCGGACACCACGCGGGTGATCTATGATGACGCCCGTCAGGTGGTCGGCGTGATCGGCCCTGGTCCGGAAGGAGCCGGGGCCGGGGCGCACCGCGCGCAGCGGATGACGTACAATCCGCGCGGTCAGGTGACGGTGGCGGAGACCGGCAATACCGCCGGCTATTCGGACAGCAACTTCGCCAGCTTCACCCCGGTGCTGAGGTCGGAGACCGGCTACGACGCGTACGGCCGCCCGGTGGTGACACGCCAGCAGACCGGCGCGGGCGTGACGGTGGCGGCCTCGCAGGTCAGCTATGACGCGGCCGGCCGGGTGGACTGCACGGTCGTGCGCATGAATGCGGCCACCTTCGGCTCGCTGCCGGGGTCGGCCTGTACAGCGGCGACGTCGGGCGCGGACGGCCCGGATCGGATCACACAGATCACTTACGACGCGGCTGGCCGGCCCCTGACCAACACCACGGCGGTGGGGCAGACTGAAGCGACCACCACATCCCTGGGTTACGACGCTCATGGCCGCTTGCATTCGATGACCGATGGCAACGGCAATGTGTCGGTGCAGGAGTACGATGGCTTCGATCGTCCGGTACGTCTGCGCTATCCGAACCCTTCGGGCGGCGGGGCCTCGACCACCGACTACACCGAGGTCGGCTATGATCCGGCCGGCAACGTCACCTCCAGCCGCAACCGCGCGGGTCAGGTGACATTGATCGCTCACGACAACCTGGGCCGGCAGACGCTGATCGATGCGCCGTTCGGCACGATGGATATCGTGACGACCTATGACAATCTGGGCCGGGTGCTCACTACGAGCGGCAACGGCCAGACGCTGACCCGGACCTGGGACGCCCTGTCCAACATGACCTCGGAGGCGGGGCCTCTGGGGACGATGAGCTACCAGTACGACCCGGCCGGCCGGATGACGCGGATCACCTGGCCGGACAGCTTCCACGTCCAGTACGACCGCGACGCCTGGGGTGCGGTGACCGCCATTCGCGAGAACAGCGCCACTTCGGGCCCCGGCCTGCTGGCCGTCTACGGCTATGGCGATGTCGGCCAGCTGACGGGCATCGTGCGCGGCAACGGCACGACGAGCAGTTACGGGTATGACGCAGCCCGACGGATGACGGGGATGTCGCACGACCTGGCCGGCACGGCCTGGGACGTGGTGTTCGGTTATGCGTACAACGCCGCGGGTCAGATCTCGGCGCGGTCGACCTCGAACGGGGCCTATGTCTATGCGCCGGTCAGTGGCGGGACGGCGTACCCGATCAATGGGCTGAACCAGGTCACCTCGATCTGGAGCACGCCTGTCACCTATGACGCCAACCAGAACATCACCTCGGGCCTGGGGCGCAGCTTCCATCATGACGCCGCCGGCCGCCTGGTCGGTACGGAGAACAGCGCTTACAGCTACGATCCCGCCGGGCGGATGTACGGCGGCAGCGCCTCTGGAATCCTGCTTTCCTACGCCGGCGCTCAGCTGACGGGTGAGCACGACAACGCGGGCACGATGCTGGTGCGGCACATCCCCGGACCGGGGCTGGACCAGCCGATCGTGACCTATTCCGGCGTCGGTCTGGCCACCCGCATGTGGCTGGCCAACGACGAGCGGCAGTCCGTGATCAACCTGTCGGACGGCTCGGGCAATACCCTGAACGTCAACCGCTATGACGAGTATGGCGTGCCGGCGCCGGGCAACTCCGACCGCTTCCAGTACACCGGCCAGGCCATCATCGAGCCGGGCCTCTACAACTACCGCAACCGGGCCTACGCGCCCCAGTTTGGACGATTCCTGCAGACCGATCCTATCGGCTATGGCGACGGGTTGAATGTCTATGGGTACGTCGGCGGGGATCCGGTGAACGGGATCGATCCTTGGGGACTGCAGGAAGAGACTACCCTCGATGATGTCGTGGTGACGGGGCGGAGGAAATGCAGTCTTTTCTGCCAGATCGGCAATCTTATTTTCCCCCGCAATCCCGATCCCGCACCCGCTCATGCAGGCGGTCAGGGATCCCACATTTACCAAGTCGAGTCCGCGATCTGTTCGCCGGGAGGAAACTGCACGGTGGAGCGGGTGTACGAGTGCCTGACGCGGTATCCTGCGCCTGGCGCAGACGGCGCAAGCCCCGTCCGTGAAGGCAGCAGAACTTATGTGAATGTGATTGGCGTCATCAGAGGGACCGTAACGCATTCGGTTAGCCCGGAGACACACACTGTGGTGAACAGCACACTTCCCGACCACACTCTTTACCCTGGGGTTGTTATTCGAGAGGTCACAACGTCAACCAACTGGTGGGGCATGCAATCGATCGACATCCAATCGACCGGCTACGGCACGGGGCCCAATCCAGTTGCGAATACGATCCCGTCAGGTGCTGTCTGGCAGGCAAATGCGTTACAGGTCAGAGAATGCGTCAGATCAGAGCCGTAGCTAGTCACACTATTAGGAGGATAGTTCTTCCTCTTATTTTCGGGTTTGGGATTGCATGCGCAATCGCATCGATCTCTCCGACGTACTTGTTGCTTTGTCTTGTTTCAATGTTCATCTATCTGACGTTCGGGTATGCGGGATTCCACTTCGCGGCCGCGGCTTGTCGTGGGAAGGCTCTAGTGCCTCTCACTGTTTACTCTTGGCTGACTGTTGCGATATTCGCTGTGATCTACGTCTTCCTAGACGGAGGCGTGACCACATACATATCGACAAGTGGCGAAGTATCGAACGGTCTGACCGTTGCATCTGGTTTTCCTATGCGTCTTACACGAAGTGTCGGATTTATATCAGTATATACGGCAGCATTTCTGTTCATATCGGATATGGCGTTCTACGTCGCGGCAAAATTTATCGCAAAATGGCGGCCATTGATTACTTGAGCGTTGCTTGGGCGGAACGGCATTGGTGTGATCGCAGGTGCCGGATCAGGGGCTGGTGCTGTCAGTTTAACGCTAACTTGTCTCCACTGATGACCGTCGTAAGTGGTTGGGTATGATGGGTTTTCGATGAAGCCGCTGTCTTTCAAACGCCACCGCTTTCCGGCGGAGGTGATCCGTCACGCGGTCTGGCTCTATTTCCGGTTCAGCCTCAGCTTCCGAGATGGGGCAGTTCCTGGCGGTCGCCTGATGCGCCGCGGAGGGGCGCTACTTGACGCCGGGCGAGACCGGCTCGGACGCTTCACCCGAAACTGGCGCGGTAGGCAGGCGTTGCAGGATGCTGCTGCGGCACATCCCCGGACCGGGACTGGACCAGCCGATCGTGACCTATTCCGGCGTCGGTCTGGCCACCCGCATGTGGCTGGCCAACGACGAGCGGCAGTCGGTGATCAATCTCAGCAGCGAGGCGGGCACAACGCTGAACGTCAACCGCTACGACGAGTATGGCGGGGCGGCGCCGGGCAACTCCGACCGCTTCCAGTACACCGGCCAGGCCATTATCGAGCCGGGCCTCTACAACTACCGCAACCGCGCCTACGCGCCGCAGTTCGGGAGATTCCTGCAGACCGATCCGATTGGGTACGGCGACGGGCTGAATATCTACGGGTACGTCGGCGGGGATCCGGTGAACCGGGTGGACCCGTGGGGGCTGACCCAAGAAACGCGGGCCGGAGACTGGGTTACTCATCAAGAGTGTCGCGCCATTGGGGGCAGCGTGATGAAGGATGGAAGTGGAGTAGAGTGGTGCCAACCGAGCGCGGGTGGTGGGATGGGCGGCATAGGTAGATCCGGGGGGGACGGCTCAGGTGGTGTGGGAGGAGGAGGGGGGAGCGGAGGACCGACGTCATCGCCGCCCAATCCCGTCTTGGAGCGTGTTTGCCGACGGGACCAAGCCAGATCCGAGGCAACTCAGGGGGCGCTGGGCTCTCACATCACTGAGAGTTGGGTATGGAACGATCGGCAGGCTCTGCAGTATCAGCATGATCGCTTCACGAGGCAGGCCGAAACATCGGAAATGCTTGGAACAGTCGAGACGGGCGCTGGCATCGGTACGATGATCGCGAGCTGGGCTGTTGAGCTAGGTCATGGAGGAACTGCGGCCAGAACTGCTGCGGGGCCTGTCGTTGGAACTGCTTTGGTTGTTGCTGGGATTGGAGCTGGGATTGATGCTCACTTCCAGAGGCGAAGGGCTGAAGCCGTTCAGTACCGACTGGACGCTCTTGAATCATGTGGTTGAGGGTAGTGGCAATGGACAAGTGGTTGATTTTATTGCCAAGGCACTGGCGTTGGTTGGGTCGGTCAGTCTCCTTCGTTTCATGACGGGTCAGGAAGATGCCTTCACGGTCGAGTTGCCTATCTTCTTGGGTATATCTGTTATTGTGACTGTAATCGTAATTTTAATTGTGAAGGTTGGACGTTTATCTTCATTTAGGAGAAATCGCGGATCAGATAATAGTTAAGTGTCAAGGCGGCTCGGGCTTGCAGGCGTTCTGGGCGCTGTCAACTTAGCGGGAAAGTACAGAACCAGAGGAATCAGACCGCTAGCCATATCAATGATCTAGCCTGGCGCGGGTAGTGACGAAAAACGACGGGGGCCGGCGTTCATACACAAACTCTCCCACCTAAATTATTGTTTTAAATAACAATTACCGATTCAGCGCAGATTAGTCGATGACTACTGCTTCGTTAAGTTGACAGCACCATACAGAGACATACGGGGAGAGCGAGTGGCGGTGCTGTCAGTCCGGCGACAACTTGTCTCGAAGACCACTGGCCGTTGAAGACCTTCGGGGCGTCTGGTTCGGACCTCTTCCTTGGATCGCACCCTTGGCGCCTGAACCCTTGCTGACAGTCGTCTTGCCCGTCTTGAAATCTCGCTCCGGGTCCGTGACACAGCGGGGGGCCGACGCCGCAACCGCCCGATCATCCTCAGTTGCAAGCGCGAGAGCTCGTGTCTCGGCTGACGTCGAAAGCTCGGGGCCTCTCGACACGTTTGGCCAAGGCATTTCTCTGCAGTCCGCCGATGTTTGGGCTGACAACCTCCATCGACGTCACTCTTTGCAGAAATTGGACTGAATTTGTAATCAATTGAGAAGTGAATATGTAACTGTCTAAGCTAGGAAAAATGCAATCCTGAAAACACTGCCTCGTGATTTTGTGAGGCCTTCTTGATCGGTGAGGTCTGCAACCTTTAGTGGGGAGGTTGCCGTGCGGATTCTACCTGTTTGTGTGGGCCTTGGTGCAACGGTCCTGGCCAGCGCGGCCGCGGCTCAGGT
>NZ_BAAAGA010000008.1:0-2888 GCF_039523815.1 Brevundimonas kwangchunensis
CCGATCGTGTGGTAACCGGCGTCAAGCGCGCCGTACCAGCCATTCGGCTCGGCGGCTGCCGCACCGGCCGTCATGGCCAGGGCGGTCGACGCCAGGATGAGAGATTTAATGTGCATCGGGTGGATGTCTCCGCAGCCCATAGTGTTTAAGGCGGCGCTCCACGGCTCCGCTTCTACCGACATAACAGCGGGAAAAGCCGAGGTCGAGCCGTCGTCCCCTGCCGGTTGAAGGAAGCGTTACTATTGAGACACAAACGTTACACGTCAGGCTACGCCGGTTTGTGAGTGACAGGCCGCGGCCTTCCCTTTAGGGACCCGCCCGATATGGACGAGATCGAACGCCAATCCGAAGAGCGCGGCTGGGACACGGCGAAGACCCTCGCCGAGGCCCTGCCCTATATTCAGGTCTATGACCGCGAGACCGTCGTCATCAAGTACGGCGGCCACGCCATGGGCGAGAGCGCCGTGGCGAAGCAGTTCGCCGCCGACGTGGTGCTGCTGAAGCTGATGGGCGTGAACCCCGTGGTCGTCCACGGCGGCGGGCCGCAGATCAGCGCCATGCTGGACAAGGCCGGGGTGAAGTCGAGCTTCGTCGATGGCCTGCGCGTGACCGACGGCGACACCATGCAGGTGGCCGAGATGGTCCTGTCCGGCGCGGTGAACAAGGAAATCGCCCACTGGATCACCATGGCGGGCAAGGAAGCCGACGTGCGCGGCATCGGCCTGTCGGGCAAGGACGCCGGCCTGCTAACGGTCGAGAAGACCCGCCGCACCAAGCGCGACCCGGACAGCATGATCGAGCATGAGGTCGATCTGGGCTTCGTCGGTGAACCCACGAAGGTGGACGCCAAGCTGATCCGCGGCCTGATCGCCTCGGAGACCGACGACTGGGTTCCGGTCATCGCCCCGATCGGCGTCACCGCCGAGGGCCAGACCTTCAACGTCAACGCCGACACCGTCGCGGGCGCCATGGCCGGCGAGCTGCGCGCCAAGCGCATGCTGCTGCTGACCGACGTGCCGGGCGTGAAGGGCGCGGATGGCGAGATCATCCGGCAGATGACGCTGGAGCAGGCCCAGCTGCTGATCGACACAGGCGTCGCCAACGGCGGCATGATCCCCAAGCTGGAGACCGCCATGGCCGCCGTGCGCGCCGGGGTCGAGGCCGTGGTCATCCTCGACGGCCGCCGTCCCCACGCCATGCTGGTGGAGCTGTTCACCGAGCACGGCGCCGGCACCCTGGTGAAGGCGTCTTGATCGACCTGTCTCACGTCCGCGCCTGGGTGTTCGACATGGACGACACCCTGTATCCGCGCGAACAGGGGTTGATGCAGCTGGTCCAGGCCCGGATCAACGCCTACGTCGTCGAGGCCGTCGGCATGGCGCCGGACGAGGCGCGCATTCTCCAGCGCCAGTTCCTGGACGAGCACGGCACCACCCTGGCCGGGCTGATGGCCAACTACACGATCGACGCCGAGCATTTCCTGCACGACGTCCACGACGTGCCGATGGACAGCCTGGAACCCAATCCGCTGCTGGCCGAACAGCTGCGCCGCCTGCCCGGCCGCTGCTTCGTCTTCACCAATGGCGCGCGCGAATACGCCGGCCGGGTGCTGGACCGGCTGGGCGTGGCGGACTGTTTCGAAGGCGTCTTCGCCATCGAGGACGCCGACCTGACGCCCAAGCCCGCGCCCTCGACCTTCCGCCGGGTGATCGAACGTTTCGGCTTCGAGCCCCGCTCGGCTGCCTTCTTCGAGGACACGCCCCGCAACCTTGAGCCCGCCAAGGCGCTGGGGATGACGACGGTGCTGATCGGCGATGGACATGGCAAACCGCTGGGCGATCACATCGACTGGATCGCCCCCGACCTCACCGACTTCCTGACCGACCTTTCCTTCAAGGACGCCGCCGCATGACTGACCTGGCCCATCTGGAATCCGTCATCGAAGCCGCCTGGGACGACCGGGCCAATGTCTCGACCTCGACCCACGGCGAGATCCGCAAGTCCGTCGAAGCCGCCCTGTCGCTGCTGGACTCCGGTCAGGCCCGCGTCGCCTCGCGCGGCGAGGACGGCGTCTGGACCACGCACCAGTGGCTGAAGAAGGCCGTGCTGCTGTCCTTCCGCCTGAACCCCAACAGCCGCATGGGCGCGCCCGTCGGCGCCACCATGGGCCTGAGCGATCCGACGCCGGGGCCGTACTGGGACAAGGTGCCGGTGAAGTGGGCGCACTGGACCGACACGAATTTCGAACAGGCCGGGTTCCGCGCCGTGCCGGGCGCTGTGGCGCGGCAGGGCGCCTATATCGCGAAGAACGTCATCCTGATGCCGTCGTTCGTGAACATCGGCGCCTATGTCGATGAAGGCTCGATGGTCGACGCCTGGGCCACGGTCGGCTCCTGCGCCCAAATTGGCAAGAACGTGCACCTGTCGGGCGGCGCGGGCATCGGTGGGGTGCTGGAGCCCCTGCAGGCCAACCCGACCATCATCGAGGATGGCTGCTTCATCGGCGCCCGCGCTGAAGTCGCCGAGGGCGTGATCGTCCGCGAGGGCGCCGTGCTGGCCATGGGCGTCTATCTGTCGGCCTCGACGAAGATCGTCGACCGGGCGACCGGCGAGGTCTTCCGCGGCGAGGTTCCCGCCTACTCCGTCGTGGTGCCGGGCAGCCTGCCCGACCCGAACGGCGGCCCGGCGCTGTACTGCGCGGTCATCGTCAAGCGCGTCGACGCCCAGACGCGGGCGAAGACCGGCGTGAACGAGCTGCTGCGGGACTGAACCCCTCCGGGGCTTACCCCTCCACCATGCTTCGCATGGTCCCGCTCCCCACCTTCGGTGGAGAGGTGAAGCGGTGTCTCTACTTACCTCTCCACGCAGTGGGGAGGTGGCCCGGCGCG
>NZ_BAAAGA010000008.1:2938-84882 GCF_039523815.1 Brevundimonas kwangchunensis
CCGGCGCGCTCGCGCGCCGGGACGGAGGGGTCGATCAGTTCCTCTACCGCGCCGCCAGCCGGACCAGCTTGCCGTTTTCCTCGTCGGTGATGGCCCAGACCGAGCCGTCGGCGGCGACGGCCACGTCGCGGACCCGCTCGCCCAGATCGGTCAGCAGATACTCCTCGCCGACCACGCGGTTGTTCTCGATCACCAGACGCGAGATGCGCTTCTCCTTCAGGCCCGCGACCAGCAGGTTGCCGCGCCAGCTCGGGAACATGGCGCCGTCGTAGAAGGTCATGCCGCCCGGCGCGATGACCGGATCCCAGTAGTAATTGGGCTGTTCAGTGCCCTCGGCCGTGGTGGCGCCGGAGTTGATCGGGCCTCCGCGATACTCGATGCCGTAGGCGGCGTTCGGCCAGCCGTAGTTCAGGCCGGCGCGGTCGAGATTGATCTCGTCCCCGCCGCGGGTGCCGTGCTCATTGGTCCAGATGTCGCCGTTCGGGGCGACGGCGATGCCCTGCATGTTGCGGTGGCCGATCGACCAGATCTCCGGCAACGCGCCCTCGCGACCGACGAAGGGGTTGTCCTGTGGGACCGAGCCGTCGGCGTTGATGCGGATGGTCTTGCCCATGTGCGAGGCCAGATCCTGGGCCTGCGGCCGCATCGGCGCGTCCGAGCGGTCGCCCAGGGTGATGAACAGATGCCCCCGACGGTCAAAGGCGAGGGCCGAGCCGAAATGCTTGTCGCCGTCGTAGGTCGGCTGGGCGACGAAGATCACCTCGACGTTCTCGACCCGCGTCCCGTCGTCCGACAGGCGGCCGCGCGCCACGGCCGTGCCGTTGCCGCCTTCGCGCGGCTGGGCATAGCTCCAGTAGATCAGTCGATCCTGCGCGAAGGTCGGGCCGACGGCGACGTCCAGCAGACCGCCCTGCCCGCGCGCGGCGACGGCCGGCAAACCGGCGATCGGCTCGCCGACCTGGCCCTGGGCGGTGACAATGCGCAGGCGGCCCGGGCGCTCGGTCACCAGCCAGCGATTGTCCGGCAGCAGGGCGAGGCCCCACGGATGCTCCAGCCCCGAAGCCACGACCGAATGGGCCAGCGCCTGTTCAGTACGCACGCCCGGCGCGCGGGTCTGGCCCTCGAAGGCCGGCGCCTGGGTCGGCGCATTGGCGGGACGGGTCTCCAGCGGCTCGCCGGCGGCGGGCGCGTCCTGTCCATTGGCCCCGCAGGCGGCGGCCAGCGTCAGGGCGGATACGGTGGCGGCGAGGGCGAGCAGGCGCATGGTCGGACTCCTTCGAAACGGTCGGCCGCGAAACGGCGCAGCTATCGTTACCGTTCCCCGCTTCGCGCGTCACCGGCATGCGGCGGATCGACCCGTCGAATAGCCGCTTGATCCTCGCCCCCGACGCCTCTATAGGCACGCCTCTTCTCCGGCGGACAAACCAGTTCCCGCCGGAACTCGACTGACACGTTCGTCAAACGGGGCTGGGTAGCTCAGCTGGTTAGAGCGGTGGATTCATAACCCACAGGTCGGCGGTTCGAGCCCGCCTCCAGCCACCACTTCCTCAGATCGCCATTTCGCGCGCCAGCACCGCCACAAGCTCGGCGGCCGGGATCCCCCGGGCCAGAGGCGCGCCCTGGCCGGCCCATTGGGCGCCGAAGCCGGTCTCGCCGGCGGCCTTCGCGGCGGCGTTCAGCGCCTTTCCGCCGTCGTAGGCGATCGGATAGGCGGGGACGCTGGCATCGAGGGTTTCACCCAGTTCGGTGAAACGATTGCGCAGGCAGCGAGCGGGGCGGCCGGAGATGGCGCGGGTAATCGTCGTGTGACGGGCGGCGTCGCTAGTCAGGACGGTGCGATACGCCGCGTCGGCGGCGCTCTCCGGACAGGCGATGAAGGCCGTGCCGAGCTGGGCCGCAGCGGCGCCCAGGTCGAGGGCAGCGCGAACGCCCTGCCCGTCCATGATGCCCCCAGCCGCGATCACAGGGACATCGAGCTGACGAACCAACAGGCGGGTCAGCGCCAGCGTTCCAAGCTGTGCGTCGTCGGCGTCAGGGTCGAAGACGCCGCGGTGGCCGCCGGCCTCGTAGCCCTGGGCCACCACCGCATCCATGCCAGACTCGACGCAAAGCCGGGCTTCCTCCGGCGACGTGGCGGAGGCGATCAGCAGGCAGCCGGCCGCCTTCAGCGCCCGGACGCGCGCCTCGTCAGGCAGGCCGAAGTGGAAGCTGACGACCTGTGGCGCATGCTCGACCAGCACCCGCAGCATGGCGTCGTCGTCATTGAAGCTCTGATAGATGGTCCGGAGCGCCGGCGGCGGCTCGGCGCCGAAGGCTCGGAAGGTCGGCGCGAGGGCGTTCAGCCAGCCTGCCTCGACTTCAGCATCGGGCACGGGCGCCGCGTGGACGAACAGGTTCACGTTGAAGGGCCGGTCAGTGAGCCCCTCAAGCTCGCTGATCGTAGCGTCGGCTCCCGCCGGATCTGCCGCCCCCACGGCGATCGAGCCCAGCGCGCCGGCGTTCGAGACCGCAGCGGCCATGGCCGGCGTCGACACGCCGGCCATCGGCGCCTGAACGATCGGGACATCCAGCGAAAGGCGATCGATCAAGGTCATGGGTTGCACCTATGCGTCCGGACGACGCGCGACAACCACCAGCAAACGATACGGCAGCAGACACTCGCCATCCGCTCGACGTTGAGACATTACAGAGAGCCACAAATCGCGACAGAATAATCACATATCACTGTAATTACACGGAATATTTGATTGTGCGGATCGCACAGCCGCTTCCTCCTTGCGCGACCGACAAACCGTCGGCCTGGAGGAGACCAACATGTTCGGACCGAGAATACTCACCGTCGCTGCTGCGTTCGTCCTTATCGCCATGCCCGCGCCCGCAAAGCCGACGACCCAGATCATCCAGCGCACCCAGATCGTGGCGGCGGACGGATGCCTGTCGCGCAACGGATGCTTCTTCACCAACACCGACGCGGGAGGCTACTGGACCTGCCCCGATCCCCAGATTTTCGTGGTGTGTCTCGTCCCGCAAGGTTGAGAGACGAGGGTGCGGTCCGCCGGGCCGCACCTCCTTTCACCGCGCTGCGGTTCACGCTTCGAGAACCACCGTCATGTCAGAATGCAGACGAAATCCGGCCAGATAGCGGGATCAAGGTGCAGGTCATGAACGGTTCGAACTCCGAAACCCGACCGATCCAGAAGCGCGCCATCGACGCGCGCGCCACGTTCCGGCCCGGCACGACGACCCGGCCGTTCGGCTGGTGGGCTGCGCGGCAAGGCGCATGCGCGACGCCGGCACAGGCCTGAACGTCCCGCTACGACTCCCGCCGTTCGAGTGACAACAGCCCGTCGGAGGTCATCCGTTCGACCTCGTCCATGACCTTCTGTCGCGTGTCGTCGAAAAGTCCGGCGTAGGCGGCGCGCCCCGTCTCCATAAAAGCCGCCAGACTGGCCAATTCCGGGCGGGTCAGACGTTCGGGGCGACGGGCTCGCGTGGTCAGGCCGATCACTCCGGCGCGCTCGCCCGATCGCTTCAGCAGCACGACCGTCTCGGTTTCGCCGACGACGCGGGCGTGCGCGCCGCTGAGCTGGTTGGCGAACTCCACCACATACCCGAA
The DNA here is from genome assembly GCF_039523815.1 of Brevundimonas kwangchunensis. Taxonomy (NCBI): domain Bacteria; kingdom Pseudomonadati; phylum Pseudomonadota; class Alphaproteobacteria; order Caulobacterales; family Caulobacteraceae; genus Brevundimonas; species Brevundimonas kwangchunensis. The sequence continues at coordinate 6,555 of NZ_BAAAGA010000008.1, forward strand.
GAACTTCACCCCCGCTTCGTCGAAGGCCTTTTTGGGCGTCAGGCGCGCGGACCCCCTGCGGGCGGTGAAGCAGTCGACGAACTGGACGATGGCGAAACGCAGGAGCGCGAGATCCGTGACAGGGTCGGTCGATGCTCTCGATTGAGCCCGGTCTGCCTCGAGCGAACGCATGGCGACGATCGACTGGTCCAGCGCGCCGATGATCCCGGCCAGTTCCGCCAGCTTCAGGGCGTTCGCGCTCTTCAGAAGCCGCACCTCGTCGACGCCGGGCGGCAGGCCGCGCGGCGGTGTCGCGCCGCGGCTGAGCCGGCGGTCGATCCATGCCCTCAACGCTTCTATCACGGCCCGTCTCTCGTTTCCCCCGACATCAAGGTTTCCCTGCGCCGGTGAGGGATGTCCAGCCGTCGCACCCCGCAACCGCATCGGAACGGCTGCGTTAACCGCGAAGGTTCAACGCTGGAAGGAGGCATTCCCATGCGCACCCGTATCATCACCATCGCCGCCGTCGCCGCCCTGTCGATCGGCGCCGTCGCCTGCACCCAGGCCGAGACCGAGCAGGCCGAGGCCGACGCCGCCGTGGCCGCCGATCAGGCCGGCGACGTCGCTGCACAGGCCGGTGAAGTCATCGAGTCCGGCGCCATGAAGGCCGCCCAAGCTGTCGAGAGCGGCGCAGGCGCGGCTGCAAACACGCTCGAGCAAAATCAAGCGGAGGCCGCCGCCGAAGGCCGTCCGGGCGCGGTCGACCCGGCGACGGACCAGCGCGTCCCGGCCAACTAAGGGGTCAGGCTGCAGCCGGCTCCGCCAGCAGCGCATCCACCAGGGCGCGTGCTTCGGGGCTGGCCCAGTCCGCCTCGCCAGAGAAGTGGGCGCGGATCCGCCCCTGACGGTCCAGCAGGATCGTCTGGGGCATCTTGCCCTTGCCCGGCAGTTCGAACGGCAACTGGAATTTCGGGTCGCTGTACATCGGCAGCGGCTCGTGCACGTCGATGAAGCTGGTCGCGTCGGCGATCGCATCCTCGGTCGCATCGACGTTGATCGGCAGGACCACGGCGTCGGTCCCCTGATAGGCCTGCGACAGGGCCGCCAGCGTCGGCATCTCGGTGCGGCACGGGGCGCACCACATGGCCCACAGGTTCACCACGACCACCTTGCCGCGGAAATCCTGAAGGCGCGCATCGGCGCCATCGCGGGTCTTGAAGACATAGTCGGTCGCGGCGACCAGCTCGGCCGGGGTCTCCAGTCGGGCGATCGAACCGGTGGCGAAACGGGCCAGTTCGCTTTTCGCCTCCGGCGCGGCCACGTCGCCTTTGTTTATCAGGCCGGGATTGGCGTATAGCAGCGCCGCTCCGCCGATCACGCCGATCAGCAGCACGCCCGCAGCGATGCCGAATACTGCCTTCGAGATTTTCATGCCCGACCAGACGCCTTCCGATCCCGCGACCAAAGCCGAGCAGACGGTGAAAGGTCAAGACATGTGGGGCGGCCGCTTCTCCGCGAAGCCCGCCGAAATCATGCAGGCGATCAACGTCTCCATCGGCGTGGACCAGCGCCTGTGGGCCCAGGACCTGGCGGGCTCGCGCGCGCATTGCCGCATGCTTGCGGCGAAAGGCATCATCGAACAGGCCGACGCCGACGCCATTCTGGGCGGACTGGATACGATCGAGGGCGAGATCCGATCGGGCGCATTCCCGTTCCGCGACCAGTTCGAGGACATCCACATGAATGTGGAGGCGCGCCTCAACGAGCTGATCGGCGAGCCCTCGGGCCGACTGCACACCGCGCGCAGCCGCAACGACCAGGTCACCACCGATTTCCGTCTGTGGGTCCGCGACGCCTGCGACCGGCAGATCGTCCAGCTTCAGGGCCTGCAACGCGCCCTGCTGGCCCGCGCCGAACAGCACGCCGGCGACCTGATGCCGGGCTTCACTCACCTGCAGACCGCACAGCCGGTGACGCTGGGCCACCACCTGATGGCCTATGTCGAGATGTTCGGCCGCGACGCCGGCCGCTTCGCCGACGCCCGCGCGCGGATGAACGAGAACCCGCTGGGCGCCGCGGCCCTGGCCGGGTCACCCTTCCCGATCGACCGGCACATGACGGCGAAAGAGCTGGGCTTCGACCGGCCGATGGGCAACTCGCTGGACGCCGTCTCGGATCGCGACTTCGCGCTGGAAAGCCTCGCCGCCTCCTCGATCTGCGCCGGTCACCTGTCGCGTCTGGCCGAGGAGATCGTGGTCTGGATGACGCCGATGTTCGGCTTCGTGACCCTGCCCGACGACCTGACCACCGGCTCGTCGATCATGCCGCAGAAGCGCAATCCGGACGCCGCCGAACTGGTCCGCGCCAAGACCGGCCGGATCATGGGCTCGTTCGTCGCCCTGTCGACGGTGATGAAGGGCCTGCCGCTGGCCTATTCGAAGGACATGCAGGAGGACAAACCGCCGGTGTTCGAGGCCTTCGACGCCCTGGATCTGGCGCTGGGGGCCATGACCGCCATGGTCGCCGCCCTGCAGCCGAACACGCAGCGGATGGCCGCCGCCGCCGGCGCGGGCTTCTCGACCGCTACCGATCTGGCCGACTGGCTGGTGCGCGAACTCAATCTGCCCTTCCGCAAGGCGCACCATGTGACGGGCGCGGCGGTGAAGAAGGCCGAGGCGCTGGGCGTGGATTTGTCGCAACTGCCGCTGGCGGAACTGCAGGCCCTCGACGCCCGCGTCACCGAGGCTGTTTACAAGGTGCTCACGCCTGAGGCCTCCTGCGCCAGTCGCCAGAGCTTCGGCGGCACAGCGCCGGATCAGGTCCGCGCGCGTATCGCCGACTGGAAGACGCGTCTCGCGTAAGGGGATTTGGGATGAAAAAGCTGATTGTGCTGGGCGCGCTCGCCCTGATCGCCGCCTCCACGGCCGCCTGCGGTCGCATGGCCGACCTCGACGCCCCGCCAGCGCGCCAGACCGAGCGCGGCATGCGCCCGGGCAATGCGCCGGGTCTGCCCGAGCCGAGCACGGTCAACCGCCCGAACCGCACCCAGCCCATCGACGGCGGTCCGTCGTCCAACCCCTATGACGGCCCCGGCAACCGCCCGGGCTGATCCTCCCCGGATCCTTCAGTGAACCATTTCGACCTGATCGACGGCGCGCTCCACGCAGAGCGCGTGTCGCTCGAGCGCATCGCGACGACCGTCGGCACGCCGACCTATGTCTATTCCAGCGCGACCCTGACCCGGCACTACAGCCTGCTGCGGCAGGCGGTGGACCGGCATCCAAAGCAGTTGGGCGCCGGCGCGCTGATCGCCTTTGCGGTCAAGGCCAACTCCAACCTGTCGGTGCTGGCGACGCTGGCGAAGCTGGGCTGCGGCGCCGATACGGTGTCCGAGGGCGAGATCCGTCGCGCGCTGGCCTCCGACATTCCCGGTGACCGGATCATCTTCTCGGGCGTGGGCAAGACCGACGCCGAACTGGCCTTCGCCATCGACGTCGGCGTGCGCCAGATCAACATCGAGAGCGGCGCGGAGCTGGACCGGCTGATCGCCGTGGCCGCCGCCAAGGGCGTCGCGCCGGCCATCGCCATCCGGGTCAATCCGAAGATCGGCGCCGGGGGCCACGCCCGCATCACGACCGGCGGCGAGACCGACAAATTCGGCGTGCCGATCGAGGAGGCCATCCCCCTCTACGCCCGCGCCATCGCCTCGCCCCATCTGACCCCGGTCGGGCTGGCCTGCCACATCGGCAGCCAGATCACCGCTCTGGAGCCGATGGAGGCCGCCTTCCGCACCGTGCGTCAGGTCGCCGAAACCCTGCGCGGGCAAGGGCACCCGGTCGAGCGTCTGGACCTCGGCGGCGGCCTGGGCGTGCCCTATCACGGCCAGACGGACCTGCCGTCGATCGACGACTATGTCGCCATGTGCGCCCGCGTGCTGGACGGTCTGGACGTCGAGGCGGCCTTCGAGCCCGGCCGCCTGCTGGCCGCCAACGCCGGCGTGCTGTTGAGCCGCGTCATCCAGGTGAACCAGCGCGCCGACGGCCGCCGCTTCCTCGTGCTGGACGCCGGCATGAACGACCTGATGCGCCCGGCGCTGTACGAGGCCTTCCACGACCTTGTGCCCGTGACGCCCCGTGAGGGCGAGATGGGTCCCTACGATCTCGTCGGCCCTATCTGCGAGTCCACCGACATCTTTGCCCGAGATCGTCAGTTGCCGCCCTTGCGGGCCGGCGATCTGGTCGCCTTCCTCAGCGCGGGAGCCTACGGCGCGGTCCTGTCGAGCGAGTACAACTCCCGCCCGCTGGTGGCCGAGGTTCTGGTCGACGGCGACCGCTGGGCGGTGGTCCGGCCGCGTCCGTCCTACGACGAGATGTGGGCGCGGGAGCCCAAGGCAGAATGGTTGGAGTGACGAGTGCTGGTGAGCGAGTGGTGAGCGGTCTTGGCCTCACCGCTTAATCGCTACAGCTCACTTCTTGCTCACCAGCACTCTTCACCGGACAGCTCAGTCCAGCGCGCAAACGTCCGGCAGCCCGCGCAGCGCGCCCGCGTGGTCCAGCCCGTAGCCGACGAGGAAGCGGTTCGGGGCGTCCCAGCCGACGAAGTCCGGCTCAGGCGCTCGGGGCAGCGGCCAAGGCTTCTTGGCGAAGACGACGGTCAGGACCTCCGACGCGCCCTTTTCCTTGGCGATCCGAACCGCCTCGGCCAGCGACAGGCCGGTGTCGAAGACGTCGTCGATGATCAGGACGCGGCGGCCCTCGATCGGGCGCTGGAAGTCGGCATAAATGTCGATCTTGCCGCGGCTGGACTGTTCGTCGCCGTAGGAGGCGAGCCACAGGGCGTCGAAGCGGACGTTGCGGCCGATGCGCGACAGGGCCCGCGTCAGGTCGGCGGCGAACCACAGGCCGCCGGTCAGCAGGACCGCGGCGACGGTCTCGTCGTCGATGACGGGCGCGATCTGCGCGGCGAGGTCGGCGACGATGCGCTGGACCTCGGATTCGGGAAGCAGGACGGTGGGCGTGGGAGTCGCGTCAGCCATGTCCCGCCGATACAGCGGCGGGGGCGTGCGAGTCTACGGGCACGGCGTCGATCGGCGTCAGGCTGACCGGCGTGACCGGACCGGGCGCGATGGCCGGGCGCAGCCCGTCAGACGCCTGAACCGTGGCGGCCGGCGCATGCACGGCGGCGGCGGGGGCGTGGTCCGCGGCCGGCGGTACGCGACGGGCTGGGGCGGGGTCGTGATGCAAGGGAGCATGAGCGGCTGCGGCGTCCAGCACGAAGTCGACGCCGATGCCCTGCCCGCGCGCGCCCGGGTCCGGGATTACGGTGGCGAAGCCCTGCACCTTGCCCGGCAGCACAGGAGCGGCGTCGATACGCACCACTGCATGGCCGATCTCGGCGCCATGTGAGTCCAGCAGGGCGACGCGCACCGGCGGGGCGATCCGCTCATTGTCGCGCACGTTCCGCAGGGCGCCGGAAACCAGCACCTTGCCCGGATCGTTGGGCAGCGGGCGGGCGGTGATGGCCTCGAAATCCAGTCCGGTCGGGTTCACCGTCAGGCCGACAGCAGCATAGGCGGCGGCTGTACGCGGCGCCATCTCGACCACCTCGACCCGGAACAGCCACGCGGCGCCGATCAGGGCGGCGAAGCCCGAGGCGATGCCCGCCCAGACCACGCCGTGCGTCGCCGCGCGACGGATGCGGCGCTGTTGCTCGGCGCGAGCGCGGAAGGCCTTGGGCAGTTCCGGGGCCGGGGTCTCGGCGAGTGATTCGGCGACGACCGGTTCGTCCTTCACGGCGGCGAAGCTGGTCGGCTCGGCCGGCGCGGCGGTGGCCGACAGTTCCAGCGGCTCATCCAGCGTCGCACGCCAGGTGTGCTGGCACGACTTGCACCGCACGGTGCGGCCGCCGGGACCGATCGCCTCATCGGGGGTGAAATAGCTGGTGGCGCAGGACGGGCAGGTCAGTATCATGTCGCTGACTGCGAGGCTCTTCGCCCCCTCCCGTCGCGGCGTTCGCGCCGCGTCCTGACCCAAAAACAATGCCGACCTCGACCCGCCGCGCCGCCGATGCCGCCTCCGTGCCCGACACCGTCCGCCTTCAGGGCGTGGGTTTCGGCTATGCGGAAACGACTCGCGTACTGCGGGACGTTAACCTCACATTGCCCGCGGGCTCTTTCCACTTTCTTACCGGGCCGTCCGGAGCCGGGAAGTCGACGCTGCTGAAGCTGCTGACGCTGGCCGAACGGCCACAGTCGGGCACTGTCGAGGTGTTCGGCGAGGACGCCGGATCGGCGCCGCGCTCGGCCATCCCGCATTTCCGCCGCCGGATGGGGCTGATCTTTCAGGATTTCCGCCTGCTGGACCACCTGACCGCCTACGACAACGTTGGCCTCCCGTTGCGTCTGGCCGGGGTGAAGGACGAGGTCTGGGGGCCGGACGCCGAGGAAATGCTGACCTGGGTCGGGCTGGGCCAGAAGATGGACGTTCACCCGCCCGCCCTGTCCGGCGGGGAGAAACAGCGCCTCGCCATCGCCCGCGCCGTGGTGACCCGCCCCGACCTGATTCTGGCCGACGAACCGACCGGCAGCGTCGACGCCCGCATGGGGGAGCGGCTGTTGAAGCTGTTTCAGGCGCTGAACAAGCTGGGCTCCACCGTGCTGATCGCCAGCCACGACGAGGCGCTGGCCGAGCGGTCCGGCGCACGCGTCCTGCGGCTCGAGGGCGGACGCTTGACCGGAGGCGAGGCATGATCGGCCGTCTGCTGAACCGTCGCGATCCAATCCTGCCGCGCGAGGCCGGGGGCGAACCCTGGCTGGCGGCGGTGATCGCCGTCCTGTGCTTCCTCGCCTGCCTGTCGGCCGTCGGTGCCCTGTCGGCGGACCGCGCGGCCCACGGCTGGGCGCGCTCGCTACGGGCCGAGGCGACCGTGCAGGTCCGTCCCCGCGTGGGCGAGACCGGGGCCGCTGCCGCCGCTCGCGCCGCCGAGACCCTAAGCGGGGTCACCGGCGTGGCCGAGGCCGAGGTGCTGGACCGCAAGAAGGCCGAGGCCCTGCTGCGGCCGTGGATCGGCGACGCCGTCCTGCCCGACCTGCCCCTGCCCTGGCTGGTGACCGTGCGGCTGGACCGAGACCAGCCGGCCAGCGCGGTCAGCCTCAGCCGCGCGCTTGCCACCGCCGGGGTGGACGCCACCGTCGATGACCACAGCCTGTGGCGCGGCGAGGTGGAGCGCTCCGCCGGGCTGATCACCGCCCTGGCCATCGCCGCCTTCCTGCTGACCGGCGGAGCGGCGGGCGCGGCCGTCGTCTATGCAACGCGGGCCGGGATGGCGGCGCAGGGCACCGTGATCGAGACCCTGAGCCTCAACGGCGCCTCCGACAGTCGGATCGCAGGCCTGTACCAGCGCCGCCATGCCCTGCTGGCTGCCGGAGGCGGAGCGGCGGGCGCGGTGGCGGCGATGGGGCTGGTCGCCCTGCTGCGCTTCCTTGGCGGATCGGACGGGGTGACGCCCGCCCTGCCTGTGGCGTGGACGGACGTTCTGATCCTCTCGCCTTGCCCCCTGATCGTCGCTACGGTGGCGCTTGTTGCGGCGCGCTTCACGGCGCTGGCGCGGCTCAAGGGGCGTGATTAGATAAGACCATGAAGTTTTTGACCTTCATCGCCATTCTGGCGCTGATCTGGGTGATCGGTCTGTTCGTGTTCGCGGACCGGGTGCGCGGCTACGCGCCGTCGCAGGAGCCCGCGCGCGCCGACGCCATCGTCGCCCTGACCGGCCCCTCGCCCGAGCGGGTCAACGCCGCCATCCGCCTGCTGGAGCAGGACAAGGGCGAACGCCTGCTGATCTCGGGCGTGAACCGCGAGGTCCGCCGTCAGGAGCTACGCGCCCTGACCCCCGGCTCCAGCCGCCTGTTCAACTGCTGCGTCGACCTGGGCTTCGAGGCGATGGACACCATCGGCAATGCGCAGGAGATTGCGGCCTGGGCGAAGGCGAAGAACTACGACAGCCTGATCGTGGTCACTTCGGACTATCACATGCCCCGCGCCCTGACCGAGATCCGGGCCGCTGCGCCGGGCGTCGCGCTGACCCCCTATGCGGTCGAGACGCCGTCGCTGGACGACTCGCGCTGGTGGCGCGCCGCCGTGACCGCGCGGCGGATGACGCTGGAGTATGTGAAATACCTGGCCGCCCTCGGCCGCGCGGCGCTTAACCGCTTCTCGGACGACGCTCCGGCCGCCGCCGATGCGGCGCAGGAAAAGGCCGCCTGACGTGACCACCGTCCGCTCCCTGCTGTTCGTCGTCTGGCTCTACCTGTCGATGGCTCTGTTCGCCGTCGGCCTGTCGCCCGCGTTGTTGCTGCCCTACCGCCCGGCCATGTGGGTGATCCGGGGCTGGTCGAAATTCGTTCTGTTCGGTCTGCGATGGATCGCCGGGGTGAAGGTCGAGTTCCGGGGGCTCGAACATCGTCCCGAGGGCGCGACCCTGATGGCCGGCAAGCATCAGGGCATGCTGGACGTCATCGCCCCCTTCGCGGTCCTGCCGGACAACTGCTTCATCATGAAGAAGGAGCTGATGCCCCTGCCCTTCTTCGGCTGGTTCGCCTGGAAGACGAAGATGATCGCCGTCGACCGTTCCGCCCATGCCAAGGCGCTGAAGGACATGGTGAAACAGGCCCGAGCCCGCCACGCCGAGGGCCGTCAGATCCTGATCTTCCCGGAAGGCACCCGCGCCGAGGTCGGCGCCGCGCCGGACTACAAGCCCGGCATCGCCGCCCTGTATCGGGACCTCGACGTCCCCTGCACCCCGATCGCCACCAACTCGGGCGTCCACTGGCCTGCCCACGGCTTCCGGCGCTATCCGGGCACGGTGGTGTTTGAATTCCTGCCGGCCATCCCCGCCGGCCTGAAGCGCGCCGAGTTCATGACGGTGCTGGAAGAGCGGATCGAGACGGCGTCGACGGCGTTGCTGTCGCCTCGCCAAGCCTGACGTGATCTTCGCGCGTCGCTTGCGCCGAATGTAATCCGAGAGGGAGCCGGTCGCGTATCCGGGCATTCCCGATGCGCAGTTCATCCGAGGCTCTCCATGATCGTTCGCTCTCTCCTCTCCGGCGCCGCCTTCGCGGCTCTGACGCTGATCGCTCCGGCCGCCGTCGCCCAGAGCCAGCCTTATGAGCGCATGGGTCCCCAGCAGGACTGGACCGTCGATGTCGGCGTTGGCGCGCTGTACAGCCAGGATTCGAACGGCGACACCGGCGGGAAGGCCAACGTCGTGCCCTATATCGCCGCGAACTGGCGCGACCGGATCTACTTCAGTCCATTCGAGGGCCTGGGCTGGAATGTCGTCAGCACCGACACCTTCCGCGCCGGCCTGCAGCTCCGTCCGCGCTTCAGCCCGGACGATATCGAGGGCCTGACTCTGGACAGGCCGGACTTCGGAGCCGGCGCCGCCGTCTACGCCTACCAGCGCCTGCCGGGGAACATCGTCGTCGGCGGGCGCGTCAGCCGCGATGTCACCGACGTCAGCGAAGGCACCGAGTATCACGCATCCATCGGCCACCAGCGTGTGACGCCGATCGGCGCACTCAACGTCAGCGCCTATGTCCGTGGCGGCGACCGCAAGCTGGCCGACGCCTATTACGGCGTGTCCCCGGCGGAGGCGCTTGCCAACGGCATTCCGGCCTATGCGCCCGATGGCGGTCTTCAAGGCGCGGGCGCGACCGCCATGCTCATCACACCCCTGAGCCCCCGCTGGGCCGCGGGAGGACTGCTCGGCTATGAGCGCCGGCTTGGCGATATCGCCGATAGCCCCGTGTCGCAAAACGACGACTCATGGCGCGTGGGCGCGTTCGTGGTTCGCCGGTTCGGCGGCTAACGCAGCGCGTCCCAGCTGAAGGCGTGAACCTTGTCGCGGCCTAAGGCGGCGATCATCGGGGCTGACCCGAACAGGCCGGCGACGGCGGCGTCCCTCACATCCAGCCCGCCGGTGAATGCGCCGAAGGCCGGCATGATCAGGCGGCGGCCGTCCGTGACGAAACAGGGCCGGCGCACGCCACGGCCATAGGCGGCGACGCGGGCGGCGGGATGCAGGTGGCCTGCGACCTCGCCAGTCGCCTCGCCCGGCTGCGGCTCGTGGATCAGGGTCAGGGCGCCCAGCGGCATCGTCGTCACTACCCGGCCCGGCAGGGCGTCCAGCGCCCCGGCCAGGGCGACCAGATCGTGGTTGCCTTCCAGCCAGATCCAGTCCCGCCCGGCCGCCAGCCGGGTCAGGCGCGCCAGATCGTCCGTCGCCAGACGATCGACCGCCTTGGCGTCATGGAAACTGTCGCCCAGCAGGACCACCGCCGCCGGGTCCAGCGCCTCTATCTCCGCCTCCAGCTTGGCCAGCGTCGCCGGGCTGTCGTACGGCGGCAGCATCTGTCCGCGTACGGCGAAGGCCGACCCCTTCTCGAGGTGCAGGTCCGAGGCGATCAGGGTCCGGTGCGCGGGAACCCACAGCGCGCCGGAGCAGCGCAGCACGCAGGCCTCGCCATTCACCCGCACCTTCAGCCCGCCGCAGGGATGGCGGAAGGGCGTCAGGGCATCTCGCAGGGCGGCGTTCACGCCGCGCCCTCCAGTTCGGGCGGCGCATCGGCCATGACCTCGGCGATCAGGGTCTCCTCGGCGAAGTCCATGGCAGTTTCGGTCAGGATCATCTCCGCCGCCCCGCCGCCGACCCGTTCGCGCCCGATCTGCACCAGCACCGGCACACTGAAGGGCGAGGGCCGCTCCAGCGGCTGATGGGTGATGTTGCCCTGAATGCGCCCCAGCATCTGGCCCAGCCGCCCGACATCCAGCAGGCCCGACGCCGCGTCGGCGCGGGCGGTGCGGAGAAGCAGGTGATCGGGCTGGTGGCGGCGGAGCACGTCGTAGATCAGGTCTGTCGAGAAGGTCACCTGTCGGCCGGTCTTCTCGGCTCCCGGCTGGCGCTGCTCGATCAAACCCGAGATGAGGGCGCAATTGCGGAAGGTGCGCTTCATCATGAAGCTCTCCTCCAGCCACGCTTCGAGATCGTCGCCCAGCATGTCCGGCTCGAACAGGGCGTCGAGGTCCAGCCGGTCCATCGGCTTGATCGACCAGATCGCCAGCGAATAGTCGGTCACCACGAAGCCCAGCGGCCCCACATCCAGCCGGTCCAGTCGCCGGGTCAGCAACATGGCCAGGGTCGTGTGCGCCAGCCGGCCCTCGAAGGGATAGGCCACCAGGAAGTTGCGCGTTCCCCGCGGGAAGGTCTCGACCAGCATGGCCCCGGCTTTCGGGATGACCGAGCGCATCTCCTGCAGCTCCAGCCACTCCTGCACGTCATTGGGCAGGACGCGCCAGTGGTCGCGGTCGTGGATCATGTCGCGCACCCGCTCGGCCAGAGAGGTGCCTAGCGGGAACTTGGACCCGCCGTACGAGGGGATGCGAGGGTCCTTGTCGACCGCCGTGGTGACCAGGGCGTCGGTCCCCGAAATGCCTTGGAACGCCCAGACCTGACCGGCGAAGACGAAGGTGTCGCCGGGCGACATCTGTTCGAAATACCACTCCTCGGCCTCGCCGATCTTGCGGCCGCCGACCATCGCCTTGCCGCCCGCCCTGCGCGAGCCGACGCGGACGTTCAGATTGGCCGCCGAGACGATGGCCCCGACATTCATCCGGTGCCGCTGGGCGGTCTGGGCGTTGCGGACCTTCCAGCGGCCGTCCTGCGTCCGCACGATCCGCGCGAACCGCTCATAGGTCCGCAGCGCATAGCCGCCGGTGGCGACCAGATCGACGACCTCCTCGAACCGCTCGTAGCTGAGGTCGCGGTAGGGGTAACAACCGACAATCTCCGTATACAGATCATCCAGCGCGAACGGCTCGGAACAGGCGCACCCCATGACGTGCTGGGCGAGGGTGTCGAGCGTGCCCGTATGCACAGGCTCCCAGTCGAAGGCGTTCTCGGCCACCGCCTCGCGCGCGGCCTGGCACTCCAGCATCTCGAACCGGCTGGCGGGCACCATCAGGGCGCGCGAGGGCTCGTCCAGCCGGTGGTTCGCCCGGCCTATCCGTTGCACCAGCCGGCTCGCCCCCTTGGGCGCCGCCAGCTGGATGACCAGATCCACGTCGCCCCAGTCGATGCCGAGGTCCAGCGTCGAGGTGCAGACCACGGCGTTCAGGTCGCCGCGCGCCATCGCCGCCTCGACCTTGCGCCTCTGCTCCGGCGCCAGCGAGCCGTGGTGCAGGGCGATGGCCAGATCGTCCTCGTTGATCCGCCAGAGCTCCTGAAAGACGAACTCCGCCTGCCAGCGCGTATTGACGAAGATCAGCGCCATCCCCGCCCGCTTGATGGCGTCATAGACCTCGGGGATCGCATGAACGCCGGTATGCCCGGCCCACGGCACGCGGCCCTCGCTGACCAGCACATCCACCACCGGCGGCGCACCGGGATCGCCCCTCACAATAAAGACCCCTTCTCCCCTTGCGGGAGAAGGACGTCCGGGTTTCAGCCACGCCGCGATCATCTCGGGGTCATCCACCGTCGCCGACAGCGCCACGCGGCGCAGGTCCGGAGCGAACTGCTGCAACCGGCCCAGACCGAGGTTCAGCAGGTCGCCGCGCTTGCCGCTCCAGATCGCATGCACCTCGTCCAGCACGACGCATTTCAGGTCGGCGAACCACGCCCGCGCGCCGTCCCAGGCGCACAGCAGGGCCAGCTGTTCCGGCGTGGTCAGGAGGATGTCCGGCGGAAAGTCGCGCTGCCGCTGGCGTTTGGACTGTTTGGTGTCGCCCGTGCGGCTCTCGACATGGATGTTCAGCCCGATCTCGCGGATCGGGGTCATCAGGTTGCGCTCGACGTCGGTCGTCAGCGCTTTCAGCGGCGACAGATACAGGGTGTGCACGCCCGACCCCGGCCCGCTTTCCGGCTTGGGCCCACGCTCGGCCAGCTCGATCAGCGACGGGAGGAACCCCGCCAGCGTCTTGCCACCGCCGGTCGGCGCGACCAGCAGGGCGTGCGACCCGGCCTGCGCCGCCGCGACCATCTCCAGCTGATGCCGCCGCGGCGCCCAGCCGCGCGAGGCGAACCAGTCCGTGAGGAGCGGCGGAAGCGTTGCTGGAACGGCGGTCGGCGTCACCTCGCGGCTATAGCATGTTCCCGTTCCGTTTCACGCCTTAAGTCGCTATCTATCGAGCGTGCCGACCGACTCGACCACCGCAATCTCCAGCGCCCTGACCGGCGCCGAGCCTTGGCTGGCGCTGCCGCCGGCTCTGGCCGTGCCGCCGGGCGCGGGGGCGATCTGCGACGACGAGGGCGCGCGCAGGATCGGGCGCGGCGCGGCGGAGGGGGCTTTCACCGCCGGTCCCGTCATGGTCGCTCACGCCAGTCTGACCGCCCGCCGTCTCGGCATCGCCCCGCCCGCGCGCTCGACCGACCTGCTGGACGTGCTGGAGCTGTTCGCCTTCGTCCGCCCGGCCCGCTTCTGTGCGCCCTCGCCGACCGGCCTCGCTCTCGCCCTGGGTCAGCCGGAGCCGAAGGGACCGGAGGCCCAGGCCAGCGCCCTGCGCGCCGCCGCCGACGCCCTGCTGCGCGAGCTGGCCGAACCCGCCTACCCTCTGCGCGAGGACGCCTTCACCCTGAACGAGACGCTGGGCCGCGCCGGCTGGAGTTGGTCATGGCGGGTCGCGGGCGCCCTGCAGCACCAGCCCCTGCGCGCCCGCCAGCATCGCGGCTCGGGCCTCGACGCCTGGTCGCGGCTGGCCGAGTGGGAGGACGAGGCGCCGCGCGGCGAGGCCGGCTCGGCTCCCGTCGACAGCGAGAGCGCCCGCATCCGGCTGGAGAAACTGCTCCAGGCCTCGGGTCTCGACGAGACCCGTCCGGCCCAATCCGACTATGCCGCCGAGGTCGCCTACGCCTTCTCCCCCCGCAACGAGGAGGGCCGCCCGCGCATGCTGCTGGCCGAGGCGGGAACCGGCACGGGCAAGACGCTCGGCTATCTGGCCCCCGCCAGCCTGTGGGCCGAGCGCAACGCCGGCGCGGCCTGGGTCTCGACCTACACCCGCGCCCTGCAACGCCAGATCGACCGCGAGAGCGCCGCCCTCTGGCCCGACCCGGCCGAGCGCAAGCGCAAGGCGGTCGTCCGCAAGGGCCGCGAGAACTATCTCTGTCTGCTGAACCTGCAGGAGATGGTGCAGGCGGCTCAGCTGGGGAACGGCGACCTGATCGGCGTGGCTCTGGCCGCCCGTTGGGCTCTGCACAGCCGCGACGGCGACATGACCGGCGGCGACTTCCCCGGGTGGCTGCCCAGCCTGTTCGCCGTGGCTCCGTCCCAGCAGGCCGGCGCCGGCAACCTCGTGGACCGGCGGGGCGAGTGTGTGCACGCCGCCTGCCCCCACTACCGCACCTGTTTCGTCGAGAAGACCATCCGCGCCAGCCGCAAGGCCGACCTCGTGGTCGCCAACCATGCGCTGGTCATGACCCAGGCCGCCTTCGACGGGGCCCGCTCGGCGCGGGGCCTGAAACAGGACGGCGAGACGGCGGCGCTGAAGCGGATCGTCTTCGATGAGGGCCACCATCTGTTCGACGCCGCCGACAGCGCCTTCTCCGCCTGCCTGTCCGGCCAGGAATCCGCCGAGCTGCGCCGCTGGATCCGTGGGCCGGAAGGCCGGGGCCGTCGCGGTCGGGGGCTGGAACAGCGGCTGGGCGACCTCTGCGCCGACAACGAGGCGGCGACGAAGGCCTTGCAGGACGCCATGCACGCCGCGGCCCAGCTGCCCGGCGAAGGCGTCTCGGGCCGCATCGCCTCCGCCTCGGGCGAGGTCAATCCGATCGGGCCGGTCGAACGCTTCCTCGTCGCCGCGCTGGAACAGTTGCGCGCCCGGACCAGCGAGGGCGGCGGCCCCGGCGGGATCGAGTTCGGCATGGAATGCAGCCTGCGCCCTGTCACCGATCCGGTGCTTGAGACGGCGCGCGAGGCCGCGAAGGCGCTGGCCGCGGTCGAGGCGCCGCTGCTGGCCCTGTCCCGACATCTGGAAGACATCCTCGACGACGAGTCGGTCGAGCTGGACGGCGCCTCGCGCGCCCGGATCGAGGGCGCCCTGCGCGGGCTGGACCGGCGCGCGCGGATGACCTTGCCGGGCTGGCGCTCCATGCTGGGGGCGCTGGATGCCGACACCGGGGAGCCGGACCCCGATTTCGTCGACTGGCTGTCGGCCGAGGCCGCCTTCGGCCGCATCCACGACGTCGCCCTGCGCCGCCACTGGATCGACCCGACCGTGCCGCTGGAGGCCGCCGTGGTCATGCCCTCGCACGGGGTGCTTGTGACCTCGGCGACCCTGTCCGATCCGATGGCGGACGATCCGTTCGATCTCGCCCGGATGCGCACGGGCGCGGCCCGCCTGATCGAGCCGGCGCGGACGCTCAAGGTGGAGAGCCCGTTCGACTATGCCGAGAACAGCCGGGTCATCGTCGTCAACGACCTGATCAAGGATGACGCCCGCCAGACCGCGGCCGCCATGCGCGAACTGTTCCTCGCCGCGGGCGGGGGCGGTGTCGGCCTGTTCACCGCTATTCGCCGGCTCAAGGCGGTTTATGAGCGGCTGGGTCCCGATCTCGCGAAACAGGGCATCCCCCTCTACGCCCAGCACGTCGATCCGCTCGAGGTCGGCGCTCTCGTCGACGTCTTCCGCGCCGAACAGGACAGCTGCCTGCTGGGCACCGACGCCGTGCGCGACGGGGTGGATGTACCCGGCCGCAGCCTTCGCATCCTCGCCTTCGACCGGGTGCCCTGGCCCCGCCCGGACCTGCTGCACAAGGCGAGGCGCGAGCGGTTCGGCGGTTCGTCGGCGCAAGGCCGCGCCTATGACGACGCCCTGGCCCGCGCCCGCATGGCCCAGGCTTTCGGCCGGCTGATCCGTCGCGCGGACGACAAGGGCGTCTTCGTCATGCTGGACGCCGCCTGCCCCACCCGCCTGTTCGCCAGCCTCCCGCCCGGCACCGAGGTCCTTCGCATGGGGCTGGCCGAGGCGGTGGAGCTCGTCAGCGGCTTCCTCGCTACGCCTCGAAATTGATTTCCACGCTCGGCGCCGACCGTTTCGCCTCGCCGTGGAAGACCGCCTCGATGTTGTTGCCGTCTGGATCGATCAGGAAGGCGGCATAGTAGCCGGGGTGATAGGGCCGCTCGCCCGGCGCGCCGTTGTCCTTGCCGCCGGCCGCCAGACCCGCCTTGTGGAAGGCCTCGACCATGGCCCGGTCGGCGGCCTGGAAGGCCAGGTGGTGTCGGCCGGTCAGCTTGCCGGTCGCCGCCTCGCTGTCGGCGCTGGAGACGAACAGCTCGTCCACCCAGAAGAAGCTCTCCGCCTCGCCGCCCAGCGGCACGCCCAGCGCCTCGAAGACGGCGTCGTAGAACCGGCGCGAGGCCGGCAGGTCGGCGACCACCAGCTGAATATGATCGATCAGCCGGCCCCGATGCAGCGACTGGGCTTCCATGGCGTTCTCCCTGAAAATGACGACAGCCGAACGGACATCCGGCGTGGCGCGTTCCTTACGGTGCCCGCTTGTCACGAACTGGCAGCTTCACCATAGAAAGCCGTCGGGGCGCGGTTTTCTCGGCCCCCGTTCCGCGCTTCGGACGTTTCGAACACTCGGACCCAGTTTTCGCCGGACCCTGAATGACCACCGACAGCCCTCGCCACTCCCGTCGCGGCATCATCGTTCCCTTCACCATCGCCGGCGTGGTCCTCGTTGCGTGGACCGCGTGGTGGTTCTTCCTCGTGCAGCAGATCGAGACCCGGCTGGACGCGCAGGTCGAGGCCCTCAAGCAGAACGGCTGGACCATCAGCCACGCCGAGGTGACCACGACAGGCTGGCCGTTCCGCGCCCGCGTCGCCATTCCGCATGCCGACATCGTCGCCCCCTCGGGCCACGGCATCTCCGCCCCCGAACTTGTGGCCGAGGCCAATGCCTGGAACCCCGATCACTGGGTAGTCGTGGCCCCCGAGGGCCTGACACTGGCGCGGGCCGACAAAGGCAAGGTCGGGGTGCGCGGCGACGGTCTTCGCTTCAGCATCAGCCGTCTGCGCGAACGCTTCCCCGATCTGCGCGTCGAGTTGATCCGCCCCGTCTTCACCGCCCACGAGGACGCCGAGCCCTTCCCGATCGCCTCGGCCGACCGCATTCAGTTCGAGGCCCGCCCGCATCGCGAGGATGAGACCGCCGACGCCATCGACGTCCTGTTCAATCTGCAGGAAGCCCGCGGGCGCCCGGGCGGCCCGGTCGAGGGGGCGACGCAGGAAGGCCGTCTGACCGTCAGGCTGGAAGGCGTGGTCCGGGAGGCCAGCCATCTGGCCGGACCGACGGCCGCCGGCGTCTTCGCCGCCTGGACGGAAGCCGGGGGCCGTCTGTCGGACGTGCGCGGCGAACTGATCGCCGGCGAGAGCCGCGCCCGTCTGACCAGCACAGGCCTGTCGGCCGGCGCGGATGGGAGACTGCAGGGCGACCTGTCCCTGAACGCCGAGTCCGCCGGGGCGGCGATCACCGGTCTGGCCCGCTCGCGCGAGGGCGCCGTCAACCGGGTCGGCGCGGCCGGAGCCGCCGCAGCGACCGCCATCCAGGGCGAGCGTGACGTCGATCTGACCATCCGTTTCCGTGACGGACGCACCTGGCTGGGCCCGTTCGCCCTGGCGCCCGCCCCACGTCTGTTCTGATGCTGACCGAGCCGCCGCGCGACGACGAACGCTTGGCGCTGGACCGCGCCGTGGCCGAGGCGGTGAAAGCGCGTCTCGCCGCGGGCGCGCGCGCGACGCCGGACGCCGACGCCATCGCCCTGCGAGAGGCCCTCGCCGGCCTGACCGCGCCGCAAATCGCCGCCGCCCGCTCGGTGCTGGGCCGCGTCGACGCCGCTTCGGGTGCGCCGCTGGTGGTCTGGGGGCCCGCCAGTCAGGTGCTGGCCGCCGACCGCTACGGTCTCGTCGCTCGCCTCGCCGCCAAGCCGGACGCCGCCTTTATCGCAGTCAGGGACGGCGCACGCGCCCTGATGGACCTGACGCCGACCTCGGCGTGGTGGGGCCGGTTGCTGGCCGAGCCCGATCTTCGCGTCATCGCCGCCCTGCCCGACCACGGCGTCGGTCAGCCTCGCGCCCTGATGATCCAGCGCGCGCAGCCGGGACCGACGGGCGCCGATCGCACCTTCTGGGCCACCGACAGCGCCCTGCCGGACGCCCGGATCGTCGAAGCCCTGTCGGCCTCCGGACTTGCGGCGACCCTGCTGATGGCCGGCGGCGGCTTGAAGCTGTTCGTTATGGCGGGCTATGTGCAGGCGGAAGACAGCCGGCTCGCGGATGCGCCCGGCGCCCTGTCCGGCGTGATCGGCGCCGCCCCCCTGTTCTGAGAGCCTGCATGACCGACACGATCCAGCCCAAGCCCGGCATCCTCGACATCGCCCCCTACGTCGGCGGCAAGTCGAAGATCGAGGGCGTGGCCGAGCCGATGAAGCTCTCGTCGAACGAGAACGCCCTGGGCGCCGGCGAGAAGGCCCGGGAGGCCTATCAGGCGGCGGTCGGCAACATCCACATCTATCCGGACGGCCGGGCCGGCAAGCTGCGCGACGCCGTCGCCGACCACCACGGACTGGAGCCCGAGCGCCTGATCTTCGGCAACGGCTCGGACGAGGTCTTCGCCCTGCTGAACCAGACCTATCTGCAGCCGGGCGACAACATCGTCACCGGCCAGTACGGCTTCCTCGCCTACCGCATTTCGGCCCTGGCCAACCAGGCCTCGGTCAAGCTGGCCCCCGAGCCGGGCTACAAGGCCGAGGTCGATGCGATCCTTGAGCAGGTCGATGACCGCACACGGATCGTCTACATCTCCAGCCCGTCCAACCCGACCGGCAGCTACAACACCGCCGAGGAAACCCGTCGCCTGCACACGGCCCTGCCCTCGAACGTCCTGCTTGTCATCGACGAGGCCTATGCCGAGTTCGTCACTGCGGCGGACTGGGAGACCAGCTTCCCGCTGGCGAAGGACGCGGACAACATCGTCGTCACTCGCACCTTCTCCAAGATTCACGGCCTCGGCGGTCTGCGTATCGGCTTCGGCTACGCTCCGTTGAAGGTGGCCGAGGCGGTCGATCGCATCCGTCTGCCGTTCAACGTCTCGGTTCCGGGCCTCGAGGCCGCCGTCGCCGCCCTCCATGACGAGGCGCACCAGAAGGCCTCGCGCGATCTGGTCGAGACCTGGCGTCCGCGCCTGACGCAGGCCATCCGCGGCTTCGGCTTCGAGAGCTTCCCGTCCGCCGGCAACTTCGTCCTCGTCCGCTTCCCGGACGAAAAGCGCAGCGCCGCCGCGGCCAACGAGTATCTGCATGGCAAGGGCATCATCGTGCGCCCGGTTGGCGGCTATGGCCTGCACGACTGCCTTCGCATCACCGTCGGCACCGAGGATCAGAACCGCGCGGTTCTGGATGCGCTCAGCGAGTTCGCGGCGACCTGAGACCTAGTTCCGCCTGAAGATCCGGCTGGCGCCCCACCCCGTCAGGGCTGCCAGCAGGACGCACAGCACGCCATATGTCCACGGCCGTCGGTGGGCGAACTCGAAGATGTCGCGCTCGATGCCCACCTTCTCGACGGTCAGGGTCAGGTTGCTGACCGACACCGGCTCGCCCTCCTGGAACAGCCAGACCTCGGCGAAATACTGGCCCGTCGGCGCCACCGCCGGCAGCTCGACCTCGGCCCGGAACAGGCCGCGATCCACGAACCGCACGCCGTCCGGGTCTGTATCGTACAAAGCCGCCGCCTCGCGCAGGCGGATCACCGCGCGACGCCAGTCCAGATAGTCCTCGCCCAGACGGCTGACGACCACGTCTCGGACGCCGTAGCGGGTCACCGTCCGGCTTTCCTCAGGCGCGTTGATACGCAGGTGGTCGACGCCGACGCCCAGCCGGCGCAGCTGGCCGAACTCGGCGATATCCGACAGGGGCCGCGTCGAGGCGGTCATGTAGAAGCCGGGAGCGCCCTCGAACAGCACCGGCCGGCCGTTCAGCCAGACGCCGGCGTTGCGGGTCTTCTTCACCAGACGCACCGGCGCATCCGGTCCGCGCACGACCACCACGACATCGGCCGGGGCGTCCGTAGGATTGAAGACCGCGCCGAACAGCACGATCGAGGCGCCACGGAAGCTGGAGTCGACCTGCACCCGCGCATCGGTCAGGGCGGCGGCCACCCGCACGCGATCGGCGGTGCTGACCGACTGGGCAGGCGCCGGCGCGACGACGGCGGGCGGATCGGGCGGCAGGTCCTGCATCATTCCGCCACCCCCGGCGCGAAGGAGAACAGATCGCTGGGCCGCACGAACAGCTCCAGCCCCATGTAGATCCCCACCAGCAGGACGATCACGCCCAGCGCCGCCCGCAGCTCCTCGGCCCGGAACCGGCCGGACAGGCGCGCGCCATATTGGGCGCCCACGACCCCGCCCAGCAGCAGGATGATCGACAGCACGATGTCGACGGTCTGGTTGCGTCCGGCCTGCAGGATCGTGGTCATCGCCGTCACGATGATGATCTGGAACAGGCTGGTGCCCACGACCACGCTGGCCTTCATTCGCAGGATGTAGAGCATGGCCGGCACCAGGATGAAGCCGCCGCCCACCCCCATGATGGCGGACAGGATGCCGACGAAAACCCCGAGGGCGATCGGCGGGATCACGCTGATGTAGAGGCCCGAGCGCGGGAACCGCATCCGCAACGGCAGGCCGTACAGCCACAGCGGTCGGCGACGCTCCTTGTGCGGAACAATCTCGCCACGCACTCGCCTCAGGATCTGCCCGAGGCTTTCGTAGAGCATCAGGGTGCCGATCGCGC
This sequence comes from Brevundimonas kwangchunensis, assembly GCF_039523815.1. NCBI lineage: Bacteria > Pseudomonadati > Pseudomonadota > Alphaproteobacteria > Caulobacterales > Caulobacteraceae > Brevundimonas > Brevundimonas kwangchunensis. The sequence continues at coordinate 27,376 of NZ_BAAAGA010000008.1, forward strand.
CGAGGAACAACAGATAGGCCAGAGCGACCGCCAGATCCGCCTGACCCAGCAGGCGCAGATAGCGGAACAGCTCGACCCCCAGCAGGGCGCCGACCACGCCGCCCGCGGCCATGATCCCGCCGATGCGGTAATCGACCATCTTCTGGCTGGTGTAGGCGATCACGCCCGAGGTCGAGGACGCCACGACGTGGCTGGCCTGACTGGCGACCGCCACCGATGGCGGAATGCCCAGGAAGATCAGGATCGGAGCCATCAGGAAGCCGCCGCCGATGCCGAACAGTCCCGAGACAAAGCCGACCGTCGCTCCCAGCAGAACCAGGAACGGCCAGTTCACCGAAACCTCGGCGATCGGCAGATAGATATCCAAAGGACGCGCCTTCGGCTGGAACTGAGGTCAGGCGCCGGAAGGCGACGGGTGGAAACTGTCCTGAACGCCCCGGGCCGCCGAAGCAACCCGTTGCGCGTGGGAAGACGACGATGCGCCCGTCAGGCGAGCGGCTCGACGGTGAAACGCTCGGCGTCGGCGCGGCCTTGAGTGCGGTCTGCGGCCGAGAGCGTGCCCTGCATACGCTCCGCCGCGGCCTGCGCGTCGCCATCTCCGGCGCGTCCGGCGATCAGGTACCAGGCATAGGCCTGAACCGGGTCGGCGGTGATGCCCTCGTCACCCGTCTCGTAGAGCTTGGCGACGTTGTACTGGCTGTCGACCATGCCGCGCTCGGCGGCGCGGGTCAGCCAGGTCAGGGCCTCGGCGCGGTTGCGGGCTCCGCCGACGCCATCGAACAGATACATGCCGTAGTTATGCATGCCGCGAGGGTCGCCGCTGTCGGCGGCGCGACGCGCCCAGACGCGGGCTTCCGGGGCATTCTGCTGAACGCCTTTCAGGCCTTCCTGATACAGGCCCGCGAGATGCAGCTGGGCCGGGGCATAGCCCAGGGTCGCCGCCTGTTTCAGCGTGTCCGCGCCAGTCGCCTCGTCGGCATCCAGCTGGGCCACGGCCTGTTCGTACAGCTCGGCGCCGCGCGCCAGATCGGCTTCGCTCGGCGTGGCGACGACGGCGAGGGCCGCGATCGGTTGCGCTTCCCCGCCGCCACCGAGACCCTGCAGGACGATGCCGCCATCCGTCAGCTCACTGAACGCCAGCGCGCCTGATGCGGTCAGCACCACCGCCACGGCCGAGGCGCCCAGCGCCTTGCGCACCGTGCCGCCATCGCGCGAGGCCTGCTTGTCCAGACGCTCCTGCAGGCGTGACTTGCCGCCCTTCTTCAGGCCGAAGCCCGAGCGAGCCGGCGCTTCCGGTTCGGGAGCCGCCATGGCGGCGCGCGCCGCCTCGATGGTGTTGCGGGTCGTGGACGCACGGCCTTGCGCCGCCGCGGCGCGCAGGGCGCGGGGGTCGACGAAGTCCGTCTCGCCGGCGAAGTCGTCGCCGTCGAAACCGCCTGGCGCGGTGGCGGCCAAGGCGTCCGAAACGTCGGCGCCTCCGAAGCCTCCGGTCGAACCGAAGGGGCCGGCCGGCGCTGAAACCTCGGGCGCCGGCTGCGGGGCGGTGGCGAACACCGGCACATGCGGCGCCTCTTCCGGTTCAGCCGGAGTCTCGATGGCCGCGCGACTGCCGAACGGCGCCGGGGCCGGGGTCGGGGCCGGGGTCGGGGCAGCCTCGACCGAGGCCAGTGGACCGCGCATCACGGCGTCGAACACGGTGTCGGCGGTCAGGACCTCGTCGCGCGGCTCGGGCGCGGGCTCCGGCTCGGGCGGGGCGAGATCCGCCGACCAGGCCTGCTGCTCGGTATAGACCGGGTCCGGATCATCGAAGGTCGTCGGCGCGAACGGCGAGTCCGGGAAGGCCGCATCCGGGAAGGCGGCGGCGCGCCAGTCGGGCTGGATGTCAGCGATCGGAGACGCAGCGACCACGGGCGCAGGGACCGGCTCGGGCTCCGGCGCGGGCTTGCTGTCGGCGCGGCGGTCGATGTTCTCGCGTGCTTCGGCGATGAGGGCGGCGGTGCGCTCTTCCGACAAACGCATGCGCTCGGCCAGTTCGCCCGAGGCGCGGTCGTAGCGTTGCTCGATCCGCGACGAGCTGTCCGACAGGCGACGGCCGATGTCTTCCAGCGCCTGCTGCGAACGGCGCTCTGACTGGGCGATACGCTCGCTCAGGCGATCCGAGATGCGGGTGATCTCGCCGCCCAGCTTCTCCAGCGCCAGGGCATGGCGATCGTCGGCGGCGGTCAGGCGCTGATCCAGCCCCTGAGCCAGGCGGCCCATGTCGCCGTCGATCCGGCGCGACAGGGCTTCGCCCAGACGTTCGACGCGAACCTCGCCATCGATCTCGACCCTGGCCACCCGGCCGTTCAGGTTCTCGGCGATACGCAGGACCTCGCGGCCCATGGCCTCGACGGCTTGGGCCGAGCGGCTTTCCGACGCCTTCAGCTGGTCGCCGAGGGCGGCGACGGCGCGCTCGATCCGCTCCATGCGGTTTTCGGACTCGGCCGTATCCAGCCGGCGCATCATCTCGGCGCGGTTGGCGTCCACCTGACGGGCCAGGGTTTCGGCCAGCTTTTCGAAGCGCGCGGCCTCGCGGGCGCCTTCCGGCTCGATCCGGGTCTCGGCCGCGCGCATGCGCTGGTCCAGTACGGCGAACGATCGCTCCAGCCCGCGCAGGGCCTCGGTCGTGCGCGCCTGCGCCTGATCCAGACGGGCGCCCACCTGACCCAGCAGGTCGGAACCCGCGCCCGGCCCGGCAGCCTTTTCGACCGCATCCATGCGTTGGCGCAGTTCGTTCACGCCCGAGCGCTGGCGCTCCTCGATGTCGTAGAGACGGCCGGCGAGAGCACCGAGGCCAGCCTCGACCTTGCCGAAGGTCTCGGTCGTGCGAGGACCGGTCTCCTGCTCGAACTTGCGCAGGCGACGATGACCCTCGCGCAGCTCCTCGGAGAGGTCGTCGATGCGGCGGCCGTAGGCACGGCCTTCCTGATCCGAATTTTCCAGCCGACGGACCACGCCTGACACGGCCTGATCCACACCCTGAATGGCGACGGTCGAGCGACGCTCGGCGGCCTCGAGGCGCGCGGCGATGGCGTCGATAGAGGCCTCAAGGCGCTGCCAGGCCTCGCCACCTGACGCATAGGCGTCGTCGAGACGACGGCTGCGGCCACGGCGTTCGAAGGTATCGGAGGCATGGGCGCGGCGCGGCAGCGGCGTGTAGCCGTCGTCCGCATCCCCGTCCTCGATGATCATGGAGTTGAGCCACTCGCCCAGGGTCATCCCCGAACGACGCGCAAGGTCCTTGGCGATCTCGCGAGCCTTGGGATCAATCCCTTTCACGCTCCACGGCGCGGCTGCGCTCACTGATTCGCCTCCCGACCTTTGATTCGAACGCTAATCGCCCAGATCAAGGGTGTAAACGCGTCGTTAACCCCAAGATGTAGGGGCGCCGCCAGCTTCCTGTGGAAACTCCCGCCACCCTCCGGATATGTCGCCCGGACGTAGTTAACGACTGGTGAAGATTAACCTCTGCGAAAGGACTCACCCCCTTGCGCCGTGGACAACTTCGGGCCACCTCGCGGCGATGACCCTGACCGTCACCCTGATCATCGCAGGAGCCGTGCTGGCCCTCGCCGTTTTCGCCGGCTGGCGAGGTGCGTTGCCGAGCAATCCGGCCAAGGGTGTTCGCATGGTCCCGTGGCGGCTGATCATGCTGATGTCCGGCGCCGCGTTGATGCTGCTGCTGATCCACGCCGCCACGCTTCTAGGCATGCCGCAACGCCCTTACTGAAGGCGGAACCTCGCGGCGTCGCGATCACTTCCCTGATCGACAAGCCAGATCAGGAGACACCGACATGGGCGACAAGACTCTTACCGCCGCCGAGGCCGAACAGCATTTCTGGGACAGCCTGAAGAAGTCCAACACCGGCCTGCTGGGCCTCGACCAGCCGGGCTATCACGCCCAACCGATGACCGCCTTCCGCGAGGAAGAGACCGGCACGATCTGGTTCTTCACCCGCGACGACACCGATCTGGCGAAGGACGCCGCCCTGCCCGGCGGGCAGAGCGCCATGTTCCATTACGGATCGAAGGATCAGAATGTCTGGGCCTGCATCCACGGCGACCTGTCCGTCCACGGCGCCGACCGCGCCATCATCGACCGCCACTGGAACCCGGTGCTGGCCGCTTGGTACCCCGAGGGCAAGGACGACCCGCACCTGACCATCCTGAAGTTCGACGCCGACGACGGTCGCGTCTGGGTCAACGAGGGCGGCTTCTTCAAGTTCGCCTACGAGGTCGCCAAGGCGAACGTCACGAAGACCCTGCCCGACGCGGGCGGCGTGGCGGATGTGAACCTGAACTAGGGTGTGATTTGTGGTTAGTGGTTAGTGGTTGCTGCGTAACGGACAGGGCAGCGTCGGCAACGCCCACGCCACACTGATCACTAACCACTAATCACCAATCACTGGCGGCATCAGCCGCCCGCGAAACACCACGCCAGCACCGCCTTCTGGGCGTGGATGCGGTTTTCCGCCTCATCCCACACCAGCGAGCGGGGACCGTCGATGACCGCGTCGGTGACTTCCTCGCCGCGGTGAGCGGGCAGGCAATGCAGGAAGACCGCGCCGGGATTGGCGACGTCCATCAGGGCGTCGTCGACGCCATAGCCATCGAAAGCTTCCAGCCGGGCTTCGTAGTCCTTATCGCCCATCGACACCCAGGTGTCGGTGACCACCACGTCCGCACCGCGCACGGCGTCCTGCGGGTCGCTGGTGAGGACGACATGGTCGCCGCCCTTGGCGAGATCGTGCAGGTCAGGATGGTACTCCGCCGGACAGGCGACCTGCAGGCGGAAGCCGAACTTCGGCGCGGCATGCATGAAGCTGTGGCAGACGTTGTTGCCGTCGCCGACCCAAGCGATCGTCTTGCCGGCCACGGGCCCGAGATGCTCCTCGATCGTCAGCAGGTCCGCGAGAATCTGGCAGGGATGCGAGCGGTCGGTCAGGCCGTTGATGACCGGCACGGTCGAGACGCGCGCGAAATTCTCGACGTCCTCGTGGCGGTTGGCGCGGATCATGACCGCATCGACCATGCGCGACAGGACCTTGGCGGTGTCCTCGACCGGCTCGCCGCGGCCTAGCTGCATGTCCGAAGCCGTGGCAATGATCGACGAGCCACCCAGTTGGCGGATCGCGGCGTCGAAGCTGAAGCGGGTGCGGGTCGAGTTCTTCTCGAACACCATGGCCAGCACCCGATCCTTCGCCGGCGCATCGGCGTCGGCGCGCCCTTTAGGCCAGCCCTTGCGGGCCTGCTTGCGGGCGTGCGCGTCATCCAGAATGCCGCGCAGGTCCTCGGCGCTCAGCCGATGGATATCGAGGAAGTGACGGACCATCGGCCCCTCCAGATCTCGGCCCTCAGGCCAGCTTGGTCCGCGCGAACTCGCAGGTCTTCTCGAACCGCTCGACGGCCTCGCGGGCCTCGTCCAGCGTCAGGACCAGCGGCGGCAGGATGCGCACGCAGTTGTCGCCGCCGCCGGCGACCAGCAGCTGGTTCTCGTCGCGGGCCCAGCCCATGAATTCGCGGTTGTTCGGGACCAGCTTCACGCCGATCAGGAGCCCCTTGCCGCGCACGTCCACGATCACGTCCGGGAACCGCTCCTTCAGGCCGTGCAGTTGCTGCTTCAGATAGCCGGCGATCTCGTTGACGTGGGCGAGGGTCTCCGCCTTCGACAGCTCGCCGAAGGCCGCGCGGCCGACCGCCATCGCCAGCGGATTGCCCCCGAAGGTCGAGCCGTGCACGCCCGTGGTCATGCCCTTGGCCGCATTGGTGGTCGCCAGGCAGGCGCCGATCGGGAAGCCGCCGCCCAGAGCCTTGGCGATGGCCATGATATCCGGCGTCATGCCGGCCCATTCGTGGGCCCACAGCTTGCCGGTCCGGCCCATGCCGCACTGGACTTCGTCGAAGATGATCAGAACGCCGGTCTCGTCGGCCATCTGGCGCATCCAGCGCAGATCCTCTTCCGGCGTCGCGCGGCAGCCGCCCTCGCCCTGCACGGGCTCCAGGATGATCGCCGCCGTCGTCGGATTGCGGAAGGCGGCCTCGAGAGCCTCCTTGTCGCCCCACAGCAGCTGGTGGAAGCCCTCCATCTTCGGACCGAAGCCTTCGGTGTAGGACGGATTGGCGGCGGCGTTGATCGCGCCATAGGTCCGGCCGTGGAACGAGCCGTCGAAGCCGTAGATGTCGATGCGCTCAGGGCTTCCATTGGCGACGTGATGCTTGCGCGCGGTCTTGATCGCGCACTCGACCGCCTCGGTGCCCGAGTTGGTGAAGAAGACCATGTCGGCGAACGACTTCTCGCACAGCTCGTCGGCCAGGGCTTCCTGCCCCGGGATGCGGAAGATGTTCGAGACGTGCCACAGCTTCTGGGCCTGCTCGGTCACCGCGGCGACCAGCTTCGGATGGGCGTGGCCCAGACCGTTGGTCGAGATGCCGGCGACGCAGTCCAGATATTCCGTGCCGTCGGTCGACCACAGACGCGCGCCCAGACCACGCTCCACTTCCAGCGGCGCGCGATTGTAGACACCCATCAGATGGTCTTGGGACACGGAACGGACCTCCAGAAGAGAGACGGCCCCGTCGCGGGTACGACGGAGCCGGGGAAAGGGTCAGGTCTTGTCGGACCCATAGGCCCGTTAGTCAACACCGCGGCCGATACGGTTCGCAGCTGTGACATCCGCGACCAGTTGCCGAAGGGCGGCTTGCTGGTCTTCGGACAGATGGCGCTTCGGGAGCACCGGATTTGCGGCCGGGCTCATCAGGAAGATGAACCGGTCCTTCTCCTCGCGAACCGCCTTGATCCCTTCCCACCCGATCCGCGAGGACGCGACAGGCGTGCCGAACGCAAGGCCGGTCCCGTCGATCGTCCAGTCGCTCAGCATGCCCCCGCCCGGCGCCTGACGCGCGGCCTGCAGCGTGACCCGGTTCAGCACCGAACGGACGCTGAGCCACAGGAAGGTGGTCACGATCACCGTCAGGCTCACCGCCGAGGTCAGCTCAGGATGCCATGAGGCCCTGGACCAGACGAATACGGCCAGCACCCACAGACCTGCGAATGGCAGAAGCTGATGCGCCAGCTGCCACCAGTGCAGCCCGCCCCAGCCGCTGGTCACGTGTCGCAGTTCGCGCGCGGTCGGTTGAACACCCCGAACCTCGATCATCGGACTACTCGTCCCGCGCCAGACGCAGGGCCAGGTCGGCGATGAAGCGGGCGGTGCGCAGGACGTCGTCGCCCTCGACCCACTCCGTGGTGTCCTGCGCCGAGTGGATACGCTGGAAGACGGGCGGGACGAAGCCCTCGGCCAGACCGTTCGACTGCCCGCCGTTGAAGGCCAGCCACATCTGGTGCGCGCCGACCGCGTCCTGCGACCCGATCGAGATCACCGGCACGCCGGCGGCCGAGAAGACCCGGTCGTCGCTGGGCGGGTACATCGGGAAGGCCACACAGTCGAAGGCCATCTCGGCGCACTGTGTCCGCATGGCGCGCAGCACGAAGGCCGAGTGCTCTCCGACATTCTCGCCGTACATCAGCGTCTCGCCATAGCCGTTGACGTCCATGTTCACGACGGCGGCGATGCGGGTCTTGTCCTGCGCCTCCAGCCATTTGCGCGCGCCGATCAGGCCCAGCTCCTCCTGATCGGTGAAGACGAAGACATAGCGGAACGGCCCCGGCGTCTGCTCGACCTGCTCCTTCACGAGTCCGGCGATCTCGATCAGGGCCACGACCGAGCCGGCGTTGTCGATCACGCCCTGCGACATCGTCCCGTCCGCCAGAGGCACCGCGTCGAAGTGACCGGTCAGGACGATGTCCTTCGCGCCCTCGCCGATGGTGATCACTACATTGGCGCCGGCGCGCGGGCCGGTGCGTGGGTTGCCGCCCTCGAACGGCGCCAGCTCGGGCGCGAAGCCCTGCGCGCGCAGCTGGCTGACGACCACCTCGCGGCGCTCGTCATTGTTCTTGCCTGCATAGGCCTGGATCGCCGTCTCGATCGCCTGCCCCTCGGGGGTCAGCGTCGGAGCTGCGGCGGGCGCATCCTGCGGCGCGGCCAGCAAGGAAAGCGCGAAAATCGACTGGATCAACATGGGGTCCCCTCCCGAAGGTTCGCCCCTTGCTAGCGGCTGACCCGCCGCGCCGCCAGACTCAGCCCTCCAGAAGCGCCTTCAGCGCCTGCAGGTCCTTCGTCACATGGGCGGCGTCCGCCGCGAAGGCCGCGTCGTCCATGTCCAGGCGTTTCAGCAAAACGAAGCTGACCTCGGCCCCGTCGCCGTTGGGCGTCACGCGCAGGGCGTTATGCACCTCGGTCCCGTCAGGCATGGTCACCACATGATCCATGACGCCAAGGTCGTTGGGTGCCGCGAACCGCACCCGCACCTCGCCGATCGCCCCGCCGTCGGCGACCCAGTCCTCGCCGTCCTGCGTCAGGCCGGAGGCGAGACCCGAGGCCCACTCCGGCATGCGCCGCGGATCGGATACGAGGGCGTTCACCTCGGCCCAGCCCCGCTCGATGCCGATATGGACGATGCGGGCGGGCATGACGGGCATGAGCTCAGCTCTTCAGACGCCAGCCCGATTTGAACACGGCCCAGCAGGCGACGGACAGGATCAGGGTCAGCAACGCGCTCATCGCCACGCCGATCCAGATGTTGCTCTCCGCATGGCCGATGAAGCCGAAGCGGAAGCCGTCGATCATGTAGAAGATCGGGTTCCAGTGGCTGATCGCGGCGAACGGCCCGGGCAGGTTCTCGACCAGATAGAAGGTGCCCGACAGGAAGGTCATCGGCATGATCAGGAAGTTTTGCACCGCCGCCAGCTGATCGAACTTCTCGGCCCACAGACCGGCGAAGACGCCGACCATGCCCATCATCAGCGAGGCCGACAGGGAGAACCACAGGATCGCGGCGATGTTGGCGATGCCCAGCCTGGCGAACGGCAGCACGCAGACCGCCGTCACCAGCCCGACCACGATCCCGCGCGTCGCGGCGCCCAGGGAGAAGCCGATAGTCAGCTCCAGCGGGCTCAGCGGCGGGGTCAGGAAGTCGGTCGCCGTACCCATGATCTTGGCCTGGATCAGACTGGACGAGGCGTTGGCGAAGCTGTTGTTCAGCACCGCCATCATGATCAGGCCCGGCGCCACGAACTCGGCGAAGGGCGTGCCGTGCAGCGGCGGCCGGGCGTCCTTCAGGGCCACCACGAACACCAGCATGTAGAGCAGGGTCGTCACCACCGGAGCCGCCACCGTCTGGGCGCCCACCTTCCAGAACCGCCGCACCTCCTTGAGATACAGGGTCTTCACCCCCTCCCAATTGACGCCGTTGTAGCGGCGCGGCTGCGGCAGGCCCGAGGGCCGGGTCGAGGCGAGATCGGTCATGCGGGCGGAGATGCGCCTCGCTGCGGCGCTTCGCAAGGCGTGAACGGCGCGCGAGGCGGGTGAAGAGTGAGCGAAGAGGTGAGCCGGCGGTGAGCGCACACTGAGGCGCGCTCACTTCTGCGCTCACTCTTCACCCCTTGCTCACGACGAACGCCCAGCCGCGTCCCACAAACGAGATCATTTTAACCATACCAGATGTAGTTCCTGTGGACGGACCAATTCCCACATATTGCGCGTTTTAAGGGGTGGTTTACGATTAGGAGTAGGTCGAGCCCATCAACGGGACATCTCGACCCAATATGTTGAATCCTGGAGGGCGAGATGACCGCAGGCTGGACCGAAGATCGCGTCGGCGCGCTGAAGAAGCTCTGGCTTGAGGGCCAGTCGGCCAGCCAGATCGCCAAGCAACTGGGCGGCGGCGTGACCCGCAACGCCGTCATCGGCAAGGTGCACCGTCTGGGCCTGTCGGGCCGTGCGGCTCCGTCGCAGCCGGCGCGCGCCACCTTCCGCCCGTCGCGTCCGCGTCCTGCCGCCCAGCCCACCCAGGCGCCGTCGGCTCCGCGCCGCATCGAGGCCGCCCAGCCGCGCCCGGTCGTTCCGGCAGCCCCGCCGCCCGCTCCGGTTCCGGAACTGCCGGGCACCGCCACGGTCATGACCCTGGGCGCCCACATGTGCAAATGGCCGATCGGCGACCCGTCGTCGGCCGAGTTCAGCTTCTGCGGCCGTCGCGCCTCGGAAGGCGTCTACTGCGTCGAGCACGCCCGCGTCGCCTACCAGCCGCAGGTCCGCAAGGCCGGCAAGGACGGCGCCTCGGATCTGGCCCGCTCGCTGCGCCGCTACATCTGATCGGGAAACCACTCGACACGGCGGCCTGTCACTGACGGGCCGCCGTTCTGTCATTCAGCCATATGGCTGTCACAGATGGCCCCTACAGGGCCGCCATCCGTCCCGGAGCCGCCCGCAATGGCCTCGGGATACGGGGGTAAGGGGCTGCGGTTATCCGGGTTGACGCAGCCCCTCGCCTCGCCGCTTCGGCGGCTCTTTCCGATATCAAGCGCGTGAAGTGATTGGTGGTTGGTGGTCAGTGGTTGCTGGCTCGCCTGACTTTCACACGCGGCCGTCGCCGCGCTCGCGATAACCACTCATCACCAACCACTAATCACTCAGTTCAGCACCCGTCTCTCGCCCGGGACATCCAGACTGAACGCCGGGATGGCGACCTCGAATATCCGGCCGTTGTCGTCGACCATGGAATAGCCGCCGACCATCGAGCCGGACGCCGTACCCAGAGGACAGCCCGAGGCATAGGAATAGCTGGAGCCTGGCTGGATCGTCGGCTGTTCGCCGACCACGCCCGGCCCGCGCACCTCTTCCCTGTGCCCGCGCGCGTCGGTGATCTCCCAGCGGCGCGCGACCAGCTGAACCGGGCCAGCCGACAGGTTCACGATCTCTACCTGATAGGCCCAGACCCAGCGCCCCGCGGCGGGGTCCGACTGGCCGGCCAGAAAGCTCGGACGCACCTTCACCAGGATTCCGTCGGTCTCGGCCTCGTACGCGCGTCCGTCATGCATCCTGTAATGGTTCCGCAAGCTGGACCCACGTCAAGCATGAGTGTGACGTGCAGACAGGCGAGACGGGCCGAAAAATCGTGTAAGCCGGTGACATGACGTCTACCGAACACACTCTCGCGGGCATCCTGCCCTGCCAGTCCATCGAACTGCTGATCGCCAACGGCGCGATCACCACCGACACCCCCTTCGACGCCGATCAGGTGCAGCCGGCCAGTCTGGACCTGCGCCTGTCCGATCAGGCTTGGCGTGTGCGCGCCTCCTTCCTGCCCGGCCAGCGCAAGGTCGAGGACCGCATCGCCGATGTCTCCATGCACGCCATCGATCTGTCGGGCGGCTATGTGCTGGAGAAGGGCTGCGTCTACATCGCCCGTCTGCAGGAGCGGCTGAGCCTGCCCAAGGGCCTGATCGCCCGCGCCAACCCCAAGAGCTCGACCGGCCGCGTCGATGTCTTCGTGCGCCTGCTGACCGATCGCGGCGGCAGCTTCGACGACGTGGACGAGGGCTATGACGGCCCGCTCTATCTCGAGATCGCGCCCCAGACCTTCTCCATCCTCGTGCGCCCCGGCACCCGTCTGAACCAGCTGCGCCTGAAGGCGGGCGAGCCGCCGAAGTTGGAGACCCGCTCGGTCGGCGTCGACCTGACCGGCTCGGACGGCGGCATCGTCGGTTTCCGCGGCCGTCGCCACGCCGGCGTGGTCGATCTGGACAACATCGACGGCCACGACCCGAAAGACTTCTGGGAGCCCCAGATCCTGCGTCGCGGCGAGCTGCTGCTGGATCCGGGCGAGTTCTACATCCTGGCCTCGTCGGACGACGTCGAGATCCCCGTGGATCAGGCCGCCGAGATGACGCCGATCGATCCGTCGGTGGGCGAGTTCCGCGTCCACTACGCCGGCTTCTTCGATCCGGGCTTCGGCACGGACGAGGCCCACGGCGCCGGCTCAAAGGGCGTGCTCGAGGTCCGCACCCACGATACGCCCTTCCTGCTGGAGCACGGCCAGATCGTCGCCCGTCTGGTCTACGAACCCCTGACCGAACGCCCGACCCGCCTCTACGGCGAGGGCGGCAGCCACTACCAGCGGCAGGGGCTGAAGCTCAGCAAGCATTTCCGGCCTTGGGGCTGACGGCTCGACAACCGCGAAGATCGGGTGCTTCCTGATCGCCTCATTGGATGAATGAGGGCTTCGGAATGCTTCGCCCGGCCGGCTTCATCACGCTGGACATGACAAGCTACCCGGTTTTCGCGGTGCTGGCGGGCCTGACCCTGCTGGTCGGCGCAAGACCATGTCTCTCCCGGCTGCACGGGGCCGGCCGTCGAGCAGTGCGACTACATCGCGACCGCCAAGGCCGCGAACTCGGGACCGGACGACCGCGCGTTCGACAAGGCGCTGGGCTTCAACGTGTTCGACCAGGGATCCTCTGTTCTGGTCCAGCAAAGCTATCCGATAGAGCTGATGGTTCACGCATCGGCGGTTCGGATCGACAAGAGAAGCTGCCGACCTTGCGAAGTAATCTTCTATGGGCACAACCCACCGCCGTTTGCCCCGCGAGACCTTCCGCGTGGACGCCTGATCCAGAGCACCGCTCCGGAGGACCCGATCAAGGCCGCGCGGTTTCGGGAGGAGATTGCCGCTCTGGGTTACCCGCTCGATTTCGATCAGGGCGCAGCCAGCGAGCGCAAATGACGCATCGCCCTCAACTCAACCGATCCGCCTTCCTCAGCCCCGGGAACATCGCGGCCCACAGGCCCGTGGCCGCAAGCGCACCCACCCCGCCGAAGCAGGCGGCTCCGATGGCGCCGAGCATCCGCACCATGACGCCGGAATAGGCCTCGCCCAGCTCGTTCGAGGCGCCGATGAACAGCATGGACACCGAGCTCACCCGGCCGCGCATGTGATCGGGCGTGGCCAGCTGGATCAGGGTCTGGCGGATGTTGACGCTGATCATGTCCGCGCCGCCGCCGATGAACAGTGCCAGCGCGCTGAGCCAGACGATCTTCGACAGGCCGAAGGTCAGGGTGCACAGACCGAAGACGGCCACCGCCGCGAACATCCAGCGCCCGCCATGCTTCACGATGGGGAAGCGGCTCAGATAGATGGCCACCGCCATCGCCCCGACACCGAACGAGGCGCGCAGCAGGCCGAAGCCGATGGCGCCGACGTGGAGGATGTCCCGCGCGAAGATCGGCGTCAGCAGGGCCACGCCGGCCAGCAGCACCACGACCAGATCCAGCGAGATCGCGCCCAGCACGATCTTGGTCTTCCAGACGTAGGCGAGGCCCTCCTTCACGGACTCGATGGGCGACAGCTTGTTCTCGACCGGCGCGGGCTTGCCGCTGGTCCGGATCAGCACGAAGGCGCCGGCGGCCAGCAGAAACATGCCCAGCGAAACCGCATAGGCCAGCGGTACGTTCACCGCCACGATCACTCCGCCCAGCGCCGGGCCGGCGATGGCTCCGGTCTGGAAGGCGATGGACTGGGCCGCGATGGCGGGCGGCAGCGCCTTGCGTCCCACCACCATCGGCAGGAAGGCCTGACTGGCCGGAGCAAGGAAGGCGCGCGCCGCGCCGAAGACGGCCGCGACGGCCAGCAGTCCCCACAGCGGCGGGGAGCCGTGCAGCGCCATCATCAGGAAGGCCGCCGCGCAGCTGCCCTCGACCAGAATGGACAGGGTGACGGTGTGCTTGCGGTCCCGCCGATCCGCCAGCGCTCCGGCCGGCAGGGTGAAGGCCAGCAGCGGCAGGAACTGGCACAGGCCGACCAGGCCCAGATACAAGCTCGCCTGTTCGATCGGATGATCCCGCCGCGCGATCTCGTACACCTGCCACAGCAGGGCCGAGGACTGCACCTGGATCCCCAGAACGGCCACGACCCGCCCGAACCACAGGAAGCGGAAGTCGCGGATGCCCCAGGGGCTGGACGGCCCTTCGGGCGGAGGCGGCGGGGTCGGGGGCGTCGGCGAGCCGGCGTCCAGGCTTTCAACAGTCACGAGCGTCGTTCGTATTTCGGGTAGGGCGTGCCGTCCCGGTGGAAATAGCGGTCCGCGCCCTCGGGCAGGACCATGTCGATGTCGGGGTAGTCGCAGGCGTCGGTCTCGGGCGACCGGGTCCCGACCTCCAGCAGCACGGCCTCTGCGCCGGAGCGGTTCTCGATCTTGTGGCCGTTCGGTACGCCCGCCGGGAAGCCCGCGCAATCGCCGGCGCGCAGGAGGGTCTCGCCGTCGTCCTCGATCAGCACCACCTCGCCCGAGAGGACCGTCACGAACTCATCCTCGGTCGCGTGCCAGTGCCTCTGACTGGACCAGGCGCCGGCCGGCAGGCGCAGCAGGTTGACGCCGAACTGGCTCAGACCCGCCGCATCGCCCAGCCGCCAGCGCCGTCGCGGCTTGCACGGCCCGGCGAACTCTTCGGGATAGCCGGTTCCGTGACCGGTGGGCGCGCTGTCGATGTCGATCTTCGGCATGCGCACACCCTAGTCCCGAACGCGCGAGGCTCGTAAGCAAGGAACCATGAGCCACGCATCAACTCCGGTTATCGATCCTGTCGAACTGACCCGCGACCTGATCCGCCGCCCGTCGGTCACCCCCGCCGACGAGGGCGCGATGGGGGTGCTGGAGCGGGTGCTGACCGATCTGGGCTTCCATTGCCGCCGGATGCCGTTCGGCGGCGAGGACGGCCGGCCGCGGATCGAGAACCTGTACGCCCGGCGCGGAACCGCCTCGCCCAACCTCTGTTTCGCCGGCCACACCGACGTCGTGCCCACCGGCTCGACCGAGGCCTGGTCCGCCGGCCCGTTCGAGGCCGAGGTGAAGGACGGCGTGCTCTACGGCCGGGGCGCGGTGGACATGAAGGGCGGCATCGCCGCCTGGGTCGCCGCCCTGTCGCGCATCCTGTCCGAGGGCGAGCCGAAGGGCTCCTTCAGCCTGCTGATCACCGGCGACGAAGAAGGCCCGGCGCTGGACGGCACGAAGAAGGTCGTTGAGGCCCTGATGGCCGAGGGCGAGGTCATCGACGCCTGCGTGGTCGGCGAGCCGTCGTCGCAGCAGGCGCTGGGCGATATGATCAA
The DNA here is from genome assembly GCF_039523815.1 of Brevundimonas kwangchunensis. Classification (NCBI taxonomy): domain Bacteria; kingdom Pseudomonadati; phylum Pseudomonadota; class Alphaproteobacteria; order Caulobacterales; family Caulobacteraceae; genus Brevundimonas; species Brevundimonas kwangchunensis. The sequence goes on from NZ_BAAAGA010000008.1 coordinate 42,415, forward strand.
GATCGGCCGTCGCGGCTCGCTGAACACCTGGATCACCGTCCACGGGAAGCAGGGCCACGTCGCCTATCCCGACCGCGCGGCCAATCCGGTGCCGGTGCTGGCCCGCCTCGCGGCCCGGCTGGCGAACCATGTGCTGGACGACGGTTACGAGGCCTTCCAGCCGTCGAACCTTGAGCTGACCACGCTGGACGTGGGCAACACCGCCACCAACCTGATCCCGGCCGAGGCAAGGGGGCGGCTGAACATCCGCTTCAACCCCAACCACACGGGTGAGAGCCTGATGGCCTGGCTGAACGCGGAAGCCGGGCAGGCCCAGGCCGACAGCGGCCTGCAGATCGAACTGGAGCACCTGCACTCCGGCGACGCCTTCCTGACCCAGCCGGGCGACTTCGTCACCGCCGTGCAGGACGCGGTCGAGGCCACGGCCGGTCGCCGCCCGGAGGCTTCAACCACCGGAGGCACCTCGGACGCCCGCTTCATCCGCGCCATGTGCCCGGTGCTGGAGCTGGGTCTGGTCGGCCAGACCATGCACCAGATCGACGAGCGCGCGCCCGTGGCCGAGATCGAGGCCCTGACCGACGTCTACGCCGCCGTCATCCGCACGGTTCTGGACCGTACGGCCTAGAACAGCACCTCGAACGCCAGCACCGCCCCGCCGAACAGGGCCACGAAGGCGACGGCGAAATAGAAGATCTCGCGCACGACGCTACCGCGCCGCTCAAGCCGCACGGGCGGCAGTTTGATGGGCAATTCCCGCATGGTCGTTCTCCCCCGACCGAGGGAGGGTGCGCCCGCTTCCTTGCCGAACCGTCAACGAACCCCGTTACGCCGGTCAGCGAAAAAGGCCCCGGCGTTTCCACCGGGGCCCTCTTCAGTATCGATCTATCGACGCCTTAGTCGCGACGACGACGGCCGCGGTCGCCACCGCGATCGCCATCACGCTTCGGACGGCCACCCGTGTCTTCCGAGAGCGGGGCTTCGCCGCGCTCGGCGCGCTCGGCATTGATCTTGTCCGTCAGATCTTCACCCGTGGCCTGATCGACGACCTTCATCGACAGCTTGGTCTTGCCGCGATCGTCCAGGCCCAGGAACTTGACCTTGACCTCCTGGCCTTCCGAAACGACGTCGGCCGGGTTGGCGACGCGCTCCAGAGCCATCTGCGACACGTGGACCAGACCGTCCTTGGCGCCGAAGAAGTTCACGAAGGCGCCGAAGTCGACGACCTTCACGACCTTGCCGGTGTAGATGGTGCCGACTTCCGGCTCCGACACGATCGACGAGATCCAGGCCTTGGCGGCGTCGATCTTCTCCTGCTCGGAAGCAGCGATCTTCACGGTGCCGTCGTCCTCGATGTTGATCTTGGCGCCGGTCTTTTCGACGATCTCGCGGATGATCTTGCCGCCGGTGCCGATGATGTCGCGGATCTTGTCGACCGGGACCTTGATCGACTCGATCTTCGGGGCGAACTCGCCGAGCTCTTCGCGAGCGCCGGTGATGGCCTTGTCCATCTCGTCGAGGATGTGAAGACGGCCGGCCGAAGCCTGGGCGATCGCCTTCTTCATGATCTCTTCGGTGATGCCCGCGACCTTGATGTCCATCTGCAGCGAGGTAATGCCGTCACGCGTGCCGGCGACCTTGAAGTCCATGTCGCCCAGGTGATCTTCGTCACCCAGGATGTCCGACAGGATGGCGAACTCGCCCGACGGCTCCAGGATCAGGCCCATGGCGATGCCCGAGACGGGCTTCTTCAGGGGCACGCCCGCGTCCATCAGCGCCAGCGACGAACCACAGACCGTGGCCATCGACGACGAGCCGTTCGATTCGGTGATCTCCGACACCAGGCGGATCGTGTAGGGGAAGTCTTCCGCCGACGGCAGCATCGGACGGATCGCCCGCCAGGCCAGCTTGCCGTGACCGATTTCCCGACGGCCCGCGCCGCCCATACGACCGGTCTCGCCGACCGAGTAGGGAGGGAAGTTGTAGTGGAGCAGGAACTTCTCCTTGTACGTCCCGGTCAGGGCGTCGATGTACTGCTCGTCCTCGCCGGTGCCGAGCGTGGCGACGACGATGGCCTGGGTCTCACCGCGGGTGAACAGGGCCGAGCCGTGGGTGCGCGGGAAGACGCCGACTTCCGACACGATCGAACGGACCTTGTCGAGGGCGCGGCCGTCGACGCGGTGGCCGTTGTCGATGATGTCGCGACGCAGGACGTGGGCTTCGCATTCCTTGAAGGCCGCGCCGAACTTGGCCGGCTCAACGCCGTCCGGGTTCTCTTCGGTCTTCACGAGGGCCTCGGCGGCCTTCTTCTTGGCGGCGCCGACCGCGGCATGGCGGTCATGCTTGGCGACGTGGGTGTAGGCGGCCTTGATGTCTTCGCCGACCAGACCCTGGATCGAGGTGACCACGTCCGAGTGGTCCTCGGCCTGGAAGTCGAACGGCTCCTTGGCGGCGTGCTCGGCCAGATCGATGATCGCGTCGATGACCGGCTGCATGCCGCGGTGGGCGAACATCAGGGCGTCCAGGAAGGTGTCTTCCGACAGTTCCTTGGCTTCCGATTCCACCATCATCAGGGCGTCCTGGGTGCCGGCGACGACCAGATCCAGATCCGAGTTCGGCAGTTGGTCGAGGGTCGGGTTCAGGACCAGCTCACCGTCGATGTAGCCGACGCGCGCAGCGCCGATCGGGCCCATGAACGGAACGCCCGAGATGGTCAGGGCGGCCGAGGCGGCGACCATGCCGACCACGTCCGGATCGTTCTCGAGGTCGTGCTGCAGCACGGTGATGACGACTTGGGTCTCGTTCTTGAAGCCCTTGACGAACAGCGGGCGGATCGGACGGTCGATCAGGCGGGAGACCAGCGTCTCCTTCTCGGTCGGACGGCCTTCACGCTTGAAGTAGCCACCCGGGATGCGGCCGGCGGCGAAGGTCTTCTCCTGGTAGTTCACCGTCAGGGGGAAGAAGTCCAGGCCCGGCTTGGGGGCGCGGCCGTAGACGACGGTGGCCAGGACCACGGTCTCGCCGTAGGTCGCCAGCACGGCGCCGTCGGCCTGACGGGCGATGCGGCCCGTTTCGAGGGTCAGCGGGCGTCCGGCCCACTCGATCGTCTTGCGTTTGATGTCGAACATTTTCGTCTTTCGTATCCCGGCGGCGAATTCCGCGCGGGGTCCCGTCTTGGGGTGGAGCGTCGGGCGTTCAGTCCTTCGGTCCATGGGCCGCCGCGCCATCGCGGAAGACCCGGGAGTGTTGAGGACCGCTATCGAGCCCTCGCGTCGTGCTGCGCCGTACTTCCGGCGGCGCGCCGGTGGTCGTTATGTACGGAAAGAGGCGCGGACATGGCCCGCGCCTCGAATCCGGTCTGCGATCCCGCGCTTAGCGACGCAGGTTCAGCTTGGTGATCAGAGCGACGTAGCGCTCGCGATCGACCTTGTTCAGGTGGTCAAGAAGACGACGACGCTGCGAGACCATCTTGAGCAGGCCGCGACGCGAGTGGTTGTCTTTCTTGTGGGTCTTGAAGTGCTCGGTCAGGTTGGCGATGCGTTCCGAGAGGATCGCGACCTGGACCTCGGCCGAGCCGGTGTCGCCCGCGCCGCGGGCGTTGTCGTTGATGACTTCTGCTTTGCGTTCAGCAGTGATCGACATCGTGGTTCTCCAAATCAGAGATTGAAAACGCGATCGGGTTCGATCCGACCGGCCCGCAACTGACCGAGAGCGACGAGGGTCTGACCCGAGAAAACCGAAACCGTCCGGGTGTCGCCGCGAAGCTGACCCTTCAATGTCTCGACCTGTCCGGGGAGCAGAACGATCGACCGTCCCTGCCGAAGCGAGAAGGCGTCCTGATCCGTCACGGCCAGCTCCGGGATGTCGTCCAGGGCGGTCGCGACGGGAAGCAAGCCTTCCGAGGCGGCGCCCCTATGCACCATTTCCTCCAGAGAATCCAGCGTCACGGCGTTTTCGATGCCGAACGGTCCCACCTGCTCGCGCCTCAGGGCCGACACATGGCCCTCGGCCCCGAGGGCGACGGCCAGGTCGCGGGCCAGCGAGCGGACATAAACGCCCTTGCCCGTCAGGATGCGGATCTCGACGTGATCGGCGTCCGGCGCGTCCGTCACCTCGGCCGAATGAATGGTCACCCGCCGGGCCTTCAACTCGACCTCCACGCCCTCGCGGGCGAGGTCGTAGGCGCGCTGGCCGTCCACCTTGATCGCCGAGAAGACTGGCGGGACCTGATCGATTTCGCCGACGAAGGCCGGCAGTGCCGCCCTCACCTGCTCCACGGTCGGACGCACGTCCGAGCGGCCGATGATCTCGCCCTCGCGGTCGATGCTGTCGGTCGAGACGCCCCAGTTGATGGTGAAGCGATAGACCTTCCGCGCCTCCATCATGAAAGGCACGGTCTTGGTCGCTTCGCCCAGCGCGATGGGCAGGATCCCGGACGCCAGCGGGTCCAGCGTCCCGGCATGTCCGGCCTTCTGCGCGTCGAACAGACGACGGATGCGGGTCACCGCCTCGGTCGACCCCATCTCATAAGGCTTGTCCAGACACACCCAGCCGTGGACGGGTTGCCCCTTCTTGCGACGGCCCATCAACCGAACTCCGTTACAGTGTGAACACCCAAGCCTGGGAAGGCCTTTTCATGATCCGCGACCGCCGCCTCTTTATCGCCGCCGGCCTGCTGGCCCTCGCCGGTCCGGCCCTCGCGCAGGACGACGCCGCCCGCATCGAACATCGGAGGCATGTGGTTGATCTTTCCGCCCTGGAGGCCGCCCGTCGGCCGGAGATCGCCGCCTGGGTTCGCCAGCAGATTGATCAGGTGCACGACCTGCCCATCAGCGACGACATCAAGGCCTGGTTCGCTACGGTGACCATCACCATCGATCCGACGCTGAACATGCCCGGCCGCTTCAGCGGCGGACGCCTGACACTGGACGACCGCGTCTCGCCGCCGGACAATCCGGTGCTGCTGCACGAACTGCTGCACGCATACATGGACCTGCGCCTGCCGCGCACCGACGAGGTCAGACGCTTCTACGAACAGGCGCGCGACAGCGGCGACTGGCCGGCGCAGTCGTACATGCTCAGCAATGTGGCCGAGTTCTTCGCCATGACGGGCTCGGTCGCCCTGTGGGGTCAGGCGGCGCGGCCGCCGTCCACGCGCGAACGGCTGCGGGAGGCGATGCCCGAATACTACGATTGGCTGACGACGCATTTCGGCCTGAGGGCCTGAGCGCGTCATGCGTCCTCGTCGTCCCGATGCTCGATGTCGGCGCGGACACGGGGGTCGTCGAACAAGCGATCCATGGCGCTGGCGGCGTCGAAGCTTTCGTCGTGACGGAAGCGCAGGTCCGGCGTGAACTTCATGTCGATGTGCTTGCCCAGCACGCCGCGCAGGAATTTGGCGTGGTTGTTGAGCGCCTTGACGATCTCGTCCACGTGACCGGCGGTTGGCGCGGCCGAAACTCCGGCGCCGAGGGGTTCGACGAAACAGGTGGCGTGCTTCAGGTCCGGCGACAGGCGAACCTCGGTCACGGTCACCGACACGCCCTCCATCGCCGGATCATGGATTTCCTCCTCGCGCAGGACCTCGACCAGGGCGTGGCGGATCAGTTCGCCGGCGCGAAGCTGGCGCTGCGACGGTCCCTGAGGACCCGAGGCGTTCCGGGTGTGTTGCTTGCGGCCCATCGGGGGCTCCTTTCCTGTCGCCTTGCCGGGCGTCATCCCCGGCTCGACCGGGGATCGGACCCGGGCGAAAAAAGCGAGCGCGCGGTCTAGTCTCCCGGGCACAGGGTGTCCAGCGCCGGTCTTTCAGGAAGATGAATGCGCGGCCCGGTCGATGGTGGCCAGAATCTCGGACGAGACGATCGACCGGAACGGCCGGATCGCCATCCCTGCCGCGTTCAGAAGCCCCGCGGTCCAGTGGTTGCACAGATGCACGACTGAGAAATGCTCCCGGCTGGCGAAGAAGCGCGCGTCATCGTTCGGCCGGGCCGCGGCGATGCGGGGCGCGCCGGAACTCAGGTCCAGCGAGGCCTCGATCTTCGCAGCCATCCGCTCGAAGCCTTCGTCCGACAGACGGAAGGTCCGACGTCCGTCCTCGGCATAAGCCTTGCGCGGATCCTCCTGCGCCGGGTCCAGCATGATCACCGAGGCGTTGCCGGGCCGGAAGAAGGCGCGCGCGCCGTCGGGCAGGCGATGGTGGATGGGGCTCTGGTCGACATAGAATTTGGCGTCGCCCCAGCCGACCAGTATCCACTCTCCGGGCGCCAGGCCGCGCACGGCCTCGGCCAGCGGCCCGCCCCGCGTCTCCAGCGCCGCCCGCGGCAGGGCCAGATCGGTATGGAAGCCGTTGTCCAGCAGGGTCGCCTCGACACCGACTTCGCCTGGCGTAGGCGTCAGCGCCGGATCGGCGGGTCGGGTCCAGGTCCACAGCGCCAGCGCGATGCCCACGACGGCCGCCGCGATGATCAACCAGACCGCCCCGAACGCCCCCCGACGTTTCATCGCTCGCGGAAACTCCAGACGCCGCACAGGGAGCCGGCGGGAGCATCTGCCCCGACGACCGTCCGTGCACGGAACAGCATCATATCGACCCGACCACGACGGTGCAGGAGCGCAACGGCGCCGGGGACTTCGCCGCCACACAGGGCGGTCGGCGCCACGGCCTGCTGACGGGCGTGCGGCACGATCTGGCGCAGCTCGATCTGGGCGTCAGCGGGCGCGCCGAACCGAGCAGCGAAGGTCTGCCCGTCGTGGACGAAGCGCTCGCGGCCGGCGGCGATGCGCAGCGGACGGGTGCGGAAGACGTCTCCGGATTCCAGCTGGATCAGCGATCGCACGAATGCCGCGCCGCCGACAGTTTCGCGGGTGGCTTCGTCCGCCGGCGCGAACTCTCCGGCCAGCACGACGTCGGCGTCGGCCGCGGCGGCCAACGGCCGGTCGGCGCCCTGCGCGGCCTGTTTCAGTCCCGAGACGCCGTCCGAGGCGCCGTCCGCGACCCACGACGTCATGCGCTGGACGGCCGGGACTGCGCCGTCGCGGATCGCGGCCCATGCCTCGACGGCCTGCTTCTGTTCGATCGCCAGCAGGAACAGCACCGTGCAGACGAACGTCAGCACGCCGGCGACGCCCTTGAGGCCGCGCCGGGTTGCACGAGTTCTGCGTGAGGTATCGACGGCCGTCATCCCCGGGACCTTAACCGGGCCCGACGACAGCGCGAAGACTTATCGCCCGACAGGGGCAGCCGGATCCTCGGACGCCCCGCCCGAGGGCGGCATCGCCCACTCGCCGCGCCAGTTATAGGACAGGGCGACGCAGTGCCGGAAGGTGCCGTCCGACCAGCGGCCGACCGCGTGGACGGTCAGCGGGCGGGCCAACCGCACCCGGCCCAGAACCAGCCAGGTCTCCTCGGCGCCGGGACACAGGGCGCGGCTCAGGCCCCGCCCGTCGCCTTCCGGCTTGATCGTGTAAACGGAGACTTCGCGGGAGCCCTCGGGCAAGACGCGGCGCACCTGATCCGGACCGCCCCGGCGAATGTCCGCAGAGCCCCGCGCCGTGGTCGAGATGATTCGGCGCACGCTCACCGCACCGAACAAACCGCGATTGGCTTCCAGGGTGATGCCGCGCGTCAGGGCCTGGGTCACCCGGTCAGAGGCGTCATAGGCGAGGTAACGGATTTCGGCCGCCGCCGGCCCGGCGATGGCGGTGAAGGCGGCAAGGGCGATCAGGAAGCGATGCATGCCCGTTGATCCTCAATGCATATGGCAAAACGGCGGCCGTTCCTCCCCCTGCGGAGGGAGGTGGATCGGCGGCGCAGCCGGCGAGACGGAGGGGCGGTTGAGACCCCTCCACCGCTTCGCGGTTCCCCTCCCCCGAAGGGGAGGAATACCTAGTCCAGCGTCCGCTTGATCTCTTCGACCGTGAAGCACTCGATGTAGTCGCCGGCCTTGATGTCCTGGAAGCCCTGGAAGTGCATGCCGCACTCCTGACCCGACGGGACCTCGTTGACCTCGTCCTTGAAGCGCTTGAGCGTCTGCAGCGTGCCCAGCTCCAGCACGACCACGTCGTCGCGGATGATGCGGACCTTGGCGCCCTTGCGGACCACGCCCTCGGACACCCGGCAACCGGCGATCTTGCCCGTCTTCGAGATATCGAAGACCTGCAGGACCTGCGCATTGCCCAGGAAGGTTTCGCGCTGCAGCGGAGCCAGCATGCCCGACAGCACGCCCTTCATGTCGTCCAGAAGGTCGTAGATGATCGAGTAGTAGCGGATTTCCACGCCCTCGCGGTCGGCCATGTCGCGGGCCTGCTTGGACGCACGGACGTTGAACCCGAGGATCGGTGCGCCGGCCGACTTGGCCAGCTGCACGTCGCTCTCGGTGATACCGCCGGCGCCCTGCATGACGACGCGCGCACGCACCTCGTCGTTGCCCATCTTCTCCAGCGAACCGGAGATGGCCTCGCCCGAGCCCTGCACGTCCGACTTGATGATGACCGGCATCTCGCTGATCTTCTTCGAGCCCAGCTTGGCCATCATGTCGACCAGCGAGACCTGGTTGGTGCCGCCCGTGGCCTTCTCGCGACGGACACGCTCGCGGTAGTCGGTCAGCTCGCGGGCGCGGGCCTCGCTCTCCACCACGGCGAAGACGTCGCCCGGCGACGGCGCCTCGTCGAGACCGAGAATCTCGACCGGCACCGACGGACCGGCTTCGGTCAGTTGGGCGTTGCGCTCGTCCAGAAGGGCGCGAACCTTGCCCCACGACGAGCCAGCCACGACGATGTCGCCGCGCTTCAGCGTGCCGCGCTTGACCAGCACGGTCGCGACCGGACCGCGGCCCTTGTCCAGCTTGGCCTCGATGACCACGCCCTCGGCCGAGCGATCGGCGTTGGCGCGCAGGTCCATGACTTCCGCCTGCAGCAGGATGGCGTCCGTCAGACCGTTCAGGTTCAGCCGCTCCTTGGCCGAGACCTCGATGATCTGGGTGTCGCCGCCCAGCGATTCCGCGATGACTTCGTACTGCAGCAGCTCGTTGACGACCTTCTGCGAGTTGGCGTCCGGCTTGTCGATCTTGTTGACCGCCACGATCAGGGGCGCATTGGCCGCCTTGGCGTGCTGGATAGCCTCGATCGTCTGCGGCATGACGCCGTCGTCGGCCGCCACGACCAGCACCACGATGTCCGTGACGTTCGCGCCGCGCGCACGCATGGCCGAGAAGGCGGCGTGGCCCGGGGTGTCCAGGAAGGTGATGCGCTGGTCGTCCGCCAAGCGAACCTGGTAGGCGCCGATGTGCTGGGTGATGCCGCCGGCCTCGCCGCCCGCCACGTCCGTGGTGCGCAGCGCGTCCAGCAGCGAGGTCTTGCCGTGGTCGACGTGACCCATGATGGCCACGACCGGTGCGCGCAGTTCGGTGGCGCCCTCGTCGTCGGCCTCGGCCAGGAAGCCTTCCTCGATGTCGCTTTCGGACACGCGCTTGACGGCCATGCCGTATTCCTCGGCCACCAGCTCGGCGGTGTCGGAATCGATCACGTCATTGATCTTCATCATCAGGCCCTGACGCATCAGGAACTTGATGATGTCGACGCCGCGCACGGCCATACGGTTGGCCAGTTCGCCGACCGTGATGGTGTCCGGAATGACGACTTCACGCGGACGGTTCGGCGCATCGGTGGATCCACCCTTGCGCTTTTCCTTCTCGCGTTCGCGCGCCCGGCGAACCGAGGCCAGCGAGCGCATGCGCTCGGCGGCGTCCTCGTCGCCACCGGCCACGGCCTGGATCGTCAGACGGCCTTCGCGGCGCTTGGGCTCGCCGCGCGTGCGGCTGACGGCCTTGCCCGGACCGGCATCCGAAAAGCGCTTGTCGCGATCCTCCTCGGCGCGGCTGCCGGCCGGACGGCCGAAGCCGGCGCGGGCCGGACGGGCCACTTCCGGCGTGGCCGGAGGCGCATTCGGAGCGGCGCGGCCGCCGGGGCCGGTGCGCGGTGCGCCCGAGCGGGCGCCCGGCGCCGGACGCGGGTCCAGGGCCGAATAGCGGACGGGCTGGGCCGGACGGGCGCCCTGCGGACGATCACCACCCTGCGGGGGACGGCCGCCTTGCGGACGGTCGCCCTGCGGACGCGGAGCGCGATCGGTGCGTTCGGTGAACGAACGCTCGCCGCCGCCCATGGCCTGCTCGCGGGCCGAACGGCCGCCGAAGCCCGGAGCCGGAGCGCGGCCGGGATTGCCGGACGGCATGCGCGGCGCGCGCTGGCCGAAGTTCACTTGCGGACGGGCCGGAGCGGCCGGACGCGGCGCGGGAGCCGGGGTCGGCGTAGCGGGCGTCGGAGCTGGCGCGGCGGCCTCGACCGGAGGCGTGGCCGGAGCCGGAGCGGCCGGCTTGGCCGGCGCGGGCTTGGCCGGAGCCGGAGCGGGTGCGGCGGCAGCCAGCTTGGCGGCTTCGGTGCGCGCAGCTTCGGCAGCAGCCTTGGCGGCCTCGGCCTCCGCGCGGGCGGCGGAAGCGGCGCGCTCGGCGGCGGCGGCCTGCTCCTTCGCGGCGGCGTCCTTGCGGGCGCGCTCGGCGACGGCGGCGGCTTCACGCTCGGCGTTCTGGGCCGTGGCCAGCTCGATGGCGCGGCGCCGCGCCTCCTGCTCGGACTGCGACAGACCGCCGGCGCCGCCCGATGACGGCGCGGGGCGCGGAGCCTGCGGCGCGGCCGGAGCGGCGTCGGTGCGCGGACGCGCGACGTCGAAGCCCTGCGGACGCTGATGGCCAGCGCCCGGCACGGCGCCGACCCGGCGCTTGGTCTCGACCACCACGGTCTTGGAGCGGCCGTGGCTGAAGCTCTGCTTGACGGTGCCGGTCGAAACCGATCCCGCCGCGCGCGGCTTCAGGCTCAGCGGCGCGCGCGGCCCATTCTGTGACGCTGGCGTCGAAGGGGTCTTGCCGTCGTTGGTCTTGTCGTTCTCGTCGGTCATCCGGTCGCTTTACTTTCGGCCCGGGCCAACCCCGAACCGTCGTCCAAACACAAAAAGCCGTGCGGCGCCCTGCTCCTTCTCAGGAGGCAGAACCCCGCCCGTCTGCAAATCCATCCGGGTCCCCAGCCGCGTCGCCGGTCCATCCGGACGGCGTCAACGGTCGAAATCCCGCCAGTCGTTCGACCTCGAGGGTCCAGCGATCAGCCCGCCCGCCCTCAAGCAGGACGGCGTGTATCGCATTTTCCAGCCCGAGGGCCAAACTCAAATCGTCGGCGGTGAAAGCCCCGCAGGTTTTCGGAGCCGGTTGCTGGTGCTTCGCCAGCGCCAGCAGCTTGCCCCGGCCATCGGCCGAGCCGTCGGCGGCCTCGACCAGCCAGGCGGCCTTGCCCGATCGGATCGCGGCGGCCGACTTTTCGAAGCCAGAGATAAGAACGCCCTCGCGCCGGGCAAGACCCAGCTGGTCCAGACAGCGTCGGACAAGCAGGGTCTCGACCAGATCCGGCAGGTCGCCGGCCGGTTTCAGCGGCGCCTTGGCTGCCCGGCTGAACAGGTTCTTCTTCACCGCCGCCTCGATCGAGGCACGGTCGGCCGCGACCCACAGGCCACGGCCCGGCAGCTTGCGCGCCAGGTCGGGGGCGACCGAGCCGTCCGGAGCGGCGACGAAGCGGATCAGACGAGACTCGTCCATGACCTGGTGAGTGACCAGGTCCCGGCGTTCCCTATCGATCGTTGCTTCGCGCAAACTCATGGACGGTCGGGGCTCCCATCACGCGTTTTCGGGTTCGTCGGCGGCTTCTTCCGAAGCCTCCGCATCGCCGTCGGTCGCGTCACCGGCATCGCCGAACACGGCGTCGGCGTCGTATTCGCCCTCGGCGAACTCTTCCTCGTATTCCGGCTCGGGCTCCGGCTGCGGCAGTTCCGAAGCGTCGATCCAGCCGGCGGCCACACGGGCCTGCAGGATCAGCAGCTCGGCGTCTTCCTGCGCCAGGTTGAAGCTTTCCAGAACGCCCGGAACCTTCACGCGCTCGCCACCGCGAACCTCGAAGCCGCCGCGGATCTCGTCGGTGGCCAGATCAGCCAGATCCTCGACGGTCTTCACACCACCCTCGCCCAGAGCGACAGCCATGGCCAGGGTCACGCCCGGCACTTCCAGCACGCCGTCCTCGACGCCCAGCTCGGTGCGTTTGGCGTCCAGCTCGGCGGCCTTGCGGTCCAGGAAGTCGCGGGCGCGGGCCTGCAGCTCCTCGGCGGTGTCCTCGTCGAAGCCCTCGATCTCCGAGATCTCGTAGGCTTCCACGAAGGCCAGGTCTTCCACCGTGGCGAAGCCTTCGGTGACCAGCAGCTGGGCGATGACCTCATCCACGTCCAGGGCTTCCTGGAACAGGGCGGTGCGCTCGGTGAACTCGCGCTGGCGACGCTCCGAGTCCTGCGACTCGGTGATGATGTCGATCTGCCAGCCGGTCAGCTGCGAGGCGAGGCGAACGTTCTGGCCGCGGCGGCCGATGGCCAGCGACAGCTGCTCGTCCGGCACCACCACCTCGACGCGGTCGGCTTCTTCATCGAGCACGACCTTGGACACTTCCGCCGGGGCCAGGGCGTTCACGATGAACGTCGGCTCGTCGTTGTTCCACTGGATGATGTCGATCTTCTCGCCCTGCAGTTCGGCCACGACCGCCTGCACGCGCGAGCCGCGCATGCCGACGCAGGCGCCGACCGGATCGATCGAGCTGTCGTTCGACAGCACGGCCATCTTGGCGCGCGAACCGGCGTCGCGGGCAGCGGCGCGGATCTCGATGACGCCGTCGTAGACTTCCGGCACTTCCTGCGCGAACAGCTTGGCCATGAAGCCCGGGTGCGAGCGCGACAGCATGACCTGCGGGCCCTTCGCCTCGGGGCGGACGTCGTAGATGTAGGTGCGGATCCGGTCGCCGATGTTGAACACCTCGCGCGGGATCGAGTCGTTGCGGCGCATGATGCCTTCGCCACGGCCCAGATCGACGATGGTGTTGCCGTACTCGACGCGCTTGACCGTGCCGTTGACGATCTCGCCGACGCGATCCTTGAACTCTTCGTACTGGTTGGCGCGCTCGGCCTCGCGAACCTTCCCGGTCACGACCTGACGGGCCATCTGCGTCTGCACGCGGCCGAACTCGAACGGCGGCAGGTGCTCGACGTATTCCTTGCCGACCTCGGCTTCCGGATCGCGCTTCGAGGCGTCCGTCAGGCGCACCATGGCGCTGTCGTTGAACTCTTCCAGTTCGTCTTCCGGCTGCCAGTCGTCGGCGACGATGGTGACGTGACGGGTCAGGGCCAGTTCGCCGGTCTTGTGATCGATCTTGGCGCGGATGTCGTGGTGCGCGCCATAGCGGGCCTTGGCGCCCTTCTGGATCGCTTCCTCGATCGCCTCGATGACGATCTCCTTGTCGATGTTCTTTTCGCGCGCGACCGCATCGGCGATCTGCAGCAGCTCGAGACGGTTCGCGGAAACGCCAACGGCCATGTGATTAGTCCTCAGCCTCAGTCAGGTTGTCGTCATTGCGGGCGGCGCGCTTTTCGGCCCCCGCCTTCATAAGTTCGTCGGTCAGCACCAGCTTGGCGTCGACCAGCCAGGCGAACGGGATCAGGGCGGTGTCTTCCTCCCCCTCCAGATCGATGGCGATATTGTCGTCCTCGGTCCCGGCGATCACGCCCTTGAACCGCTTGCGGCCCTCGACCATCCGGTCCGTTTCCAGCCGGGCTTCATAACCCTCGAACAGGTCGAAGTCGGTGAAGCGGGTCAGCGGCCGGTCTATGCCCGGCGACGAAACTTCCAGCAGATACTCCCCAGCGATCGGATCGGCGGCATCGAACACCTCCGACACCGCGCGGCTCAGGCGGGCGCATTCCTCGACCGCGATGTCGTGGTCGCTGGCGCGCTCGGCCATGATCTGCAGGCGGCGGCGTTGGGTCCCGCCCATCAGACGCACGCGCACGACCTCGAGACCCAGGCTTTCGGCGACGGGTTCGATCAGCTCCAGCAGCTGGCGGTCTTCTGCGGTCTTGGCCTTCAAGCGGTCGGGTCCCGGGCAAAACAAAAGCGGCTGGCCGGTTCGGCCGCCGCTTCAAACGGCGCCGTTAGGAGCCGGTCTAACGATGTGGGGCGGCATATAGACCCGCCGGAGGGGTTTGTCAGCCCCTCCCGCAGGTCTCGCGTCGATTCAGATCAGCGCCAGCTGGCCGAGGTAATCCTTCTTGCCCAGTGGGACGCCGCGCTGGCGCAGGATCGCGTAGGCCATGCTGACGTGGAAATAGAAGTTCGGCAGGGCGAAGCTGGTCAGATAGCCCTCGCCGTTGAAGTCCAGCTCGACGCCCGGGAAGCGCAGCTCGACCCGGCGCGCCTCGGCGCCCTCGAACGCCCCCGCGCCAGCCTTCTCGATGAAAGCGATCGACAGGGCGACCGTGGCCTTCAGCTCGGCGATCGTCGCCTCCGCGTCGTCGGTCTTCGGCCAATGCTGGCCCGTCAGGCGCGCGATGCAGCTGCGGCCCGAGAACGACGCCATCCGCACCTGGGCGACGAACGGCATCATGTCCGGGGCCAGACGCGTGGCGAGAATCACCGCTTCGTCCTGTCCCGAGGCGGCGGCCAGATCGAGCAGGTGATCCAGTGCGCGAAGACCGCGCAGGAACATGGCGGGAGCGGTTTCGGCGACGGTGAAGGTCATGTCTTTTCCTCTGTTCGTTGCGCCGTTACTGCCCCGCTGTCCGGCCGAAATCCAGCGCCCGCTTGCACCTGTGCGACCAACGTGGTTGCCAGACCCATGCGCCGCGCCCTTCCCCTGATGCTCATCGTCGCCTTCGCCGCCCTGATGGCCCTGTGCGCGCAGATCAATGTGCCGATGGCGCCGGTGCCGATGACGATGCAGACCTTCGCCGTTCTGTTGACCGGTGCGGTGCTCGGCCCATGGCGCGGCACGGCTTCGGTGCTGCTGTATCTCGCGGCGGCGGCGCTCGGCCTGCCGATCCTGTCCGACGGAGCCTCGGGCGTCGAACCCTTTGCGGGCCCCACCGCCGGCTACCTCTTCGCCTTCCCGGTCGCGGCCGCGCTGGTCGGCGCGATGTTCGACAGGGCGCGCAATCCTGTCGTCGAGTTCGGGCTGATGATCGCCGCCCACATCCTGATCCTGACGATGGGAGCCGGCTGGCTCGCGATCTCGATCGGTCTGACCGACGCCCTGGCCTACGGCGCCACGCCTTTCCTGATCGGCATGATCGTCAAGTCGGTTCTGGTGGTGGCCGTCATGAAGTTCCTCCCCTTCAGGGGAGGGGGACCGCGTAGCGGTGGAGGGGCGCCCGCCACGCGCACAATCTAATCTTCAGAAGCACAGAGCAGGCGGCGGCGCCCCTCCACCACCCTCCGGATGGTCCCCCTCCCCCGTTGGGGAAGGAACGATCACGTCCTGACGAACTCGAGGAAGATCGGGTCCGTATCGCCCAGCTTCTTTTCCTCGTACCGGGTGACGACGTGGTCCTCGGGCGCGACCTTCCAGTCGTCGGCGCGATCCGCCGTCCATTCCAGGCCCGGCGTCCGCTCCAGACGCTCCAGCGCCCACTCGGCGTAATCCTTCCAGTCGGTCACGAAGCGCAGGCGGCCGCCCGGCTTCAGCAGGCGCGCGATCTCGGCGGCGCTCTCGTCCTGGATCAGGCGGCGCTTGTTGTGCCGCGCCTTGTGCCACGGGTCGGGGAACAGGATCATGACCCGATCCAGCGAGGCGTCCGGCAGGGCCGCCATCACGTCGCGCGCGTCGTCCGCATGCAGACGCACATTATTCAGCCCGCGCTCCTCGATGTGGCGCAGGGCCGAGCCGACGCCGTTCAGGAACGGCTCGCAGCCGATCATCAGCGCAGTCGGATGGCGCGAGGCCTGCTCGGCCAGATGCTCGCCGCCGCCGAAGCCGATCTCCAGCCACGCCTCGGTCGCCTCCGGCATCAACACCTTCGGATCGACCGGTCCCGCCTTGGGGTCCGGCACGGCGATGGTCGGCAAAAGCGTGTCGAACAGCGCCGCCTGCCGCGGCTTCAGCGTGCGCGACTTGATGCGCCCGAACGAGCGCAGCGGACCCCAGGTCGGGGTGAGGGGGGTGTCGTTATCGGAAGACATCCGCGCGCTCCTATCCCTTCTCCCCTCGCGGGAGAAGGTGTCATGCGAAGCATGATGGATGAGGGGGCTTGGGGAGCCGGACGAGGAAACCCCTCATCCGGCCCTTCGGGCCACCTTCTCCCGCAAGGGGAGAAGGCCCTGTTTGATCAGGCCAGCGCCTTCAGTTTCTCGACCAGATCCGTCTTCTCCCATGAGAAGCCACCGTCGGCGTCGGCGTCGCGGCCGAAGTGGCCGTACGCGGCGGTGCGGGCGTAGATCGGCTTGTTCAGGCCGAGGTGCTCGCGGATAGCGCGCGGGGTGGCGCCGCCGATCAAGTCGAGGATGTTCTCCTCCAGCACCGACTCAGCGATCTTGCCAGTGCCATGCAGGTCCACGTGGATCGACTGCGGCTTGGCCACACCGATGGCGTAGCTGATCTGGATGGTGCAGCGGTCGGCCAGGTCGGCAGCCACGACGTTCTTCGCCAGATAACGGCAGGCATAGGCCGCCGAGCGGTCCACCTTGGTCGGGTCCTTGCCCGAGAAGGCGCCGCCGCCGTGCGGGGCCGCGCCGCCGTAGGTGTCGACGATGATCTTGCGGCCCGTCAGGCCGGTGTCGCCGTCCGGCCCGCCGATCTCGAAGATGCCGGTCGGGTTGATGTGCCAGACGGTCTCGTTGGTGATGAAGCCCTGCGGCAGGACGCTCTCGACCACCGGTTTCACGACTGCGGCGACCTCGGCCTGGGTCTTGCCCCGGGCGTGCTGGGTCGAGACGACGATCGAGGTGGCGCGCACCGGCTTGCCGTCCTCGTAGTGGAGGGTGACCTGCGACTTGGCGTCCGGCTCCAGGATCGAGCCGCCGGCGTGACGAACGTCGGCCAGCTTCTTCAGAATGTTGTGGCTGTAGGCCAGGGTGGCCGGCATCAGCTCGGGCGTCTCGTTCGAGGCATAGCCGAACATGATGCCCTGGTCGCCGGCGCCCTCGTCCTTCTCGCCCGCGGCGTCGACGCCGACCGCGATGTCGGCCGACTGACCGTGCAGGCGGTTGATGAACTCGAAGGTGTTCCAGTGGAACTGGTCCTGCTCGTAGCCGATGTCGCGCACGGCGGCGCGGACGGCAGCCTCGATCTCGGCCTCGATCCCCGGCGCCCAGTTACCCGAGACATCCATGATGCCCTTGCCGCGGATCTCGCCGGCCAGAACGACGAGGTTCGTCGTCGTCAGGGTTTCACAGGCGATGCGGGCTTCCGGGTCCTTCGACAGGAACAGATCCACCACCGTATCGGAGATGCGGTCGGCGACCTTGTCGGGGTGGCCTTCCGAGACGCTCTCGGAAGTGAACAGGAAGGACGTACGGGACAAAGCGTGAGCTCCTCGGATCGAAGGCCCGCAGACATATAAAGATATGTTTATATGTTCAAGTGGCTCGCGCGCGGCGCGGTTTCCAGTCCGCCATACGACTGACGGGAGCTTCTCCGGCCATCCAGCGCTCGAGAACCCCACCGGCGAGACAGACGACCACCAGCGCGCCGATGCCCCAGCGTGCGGCGATGTCGGCCCGGACATGCTGGGGCGTCAGATCCGGCGTCAGGAAGGTCAGGGTGTGGGCGACCATCACCAAGGTCGCCAGCGCGGTCGCGGCCAAGGTCCACCACCGGTCGCGGCGAAGGGCCAGCCAGCCGAAACCGGCCAGAACCAGCAGATCGATCAGGGCCTCGGCGACCCGGAACCCGTTCAGGTGAATGTACTGGGCGACCAGGCTCACCACATAGGCGCAGACCAGGATCGCGACGCCAGCGCGCTCGGTGTGTCCGCCACGCAGCCACGCAAAGGCGAACACAGTCAGGCTCAACAGCAGATAGAAGGTCTGGAAAGGCGTCATCGTCCGGACTCCAGCGCTCGCCGGAGATTACTTCTCCGGTGCGGCGACGGCCGTTCCGCCCGTCGCCTGCATGTCGATACGGTTCACCTGCTGCTGGTAATCGACGACGGCGTCGGCGATGGCCCGTATCATGACCGCCGCCAGCACCACCATCACCAGGATGATCAGGAGACGGACGCCCCAGCTTCGTGGAGGCGGCCGGTAGCCGAGCCGCCGGTCCGGGCTCCCACCTGCGCCATCACCCACCCGGCGCTGAGGACCTGCTGCAGAAGCTCCCTCGGGCTCGCGCCCTCCGCTTCCTCCACCAGGCCCCGCATCAGGTATTGCCGCACCGGCGCGTCCTCCCCCTCCGGGTCGAACCCGTTCAGGACTGCTTCCAGGTCTTCCCAGGTCCACTGGGGAAGAGGTTTGCTTTTCGAGTACATTTGGCCCCGCCTCATTTGTTGAGACAGGAATTGCCGATGTGTAACCAGTTTCGCCAATGGGGTCTTTCGTACCCTCTGGTACGTTTCGTTCCAGAATCGCCAGCGCGCCCTTGCGACGGTTAGCGCCGAGGCGGCGGCAGGCCTCGTGAACGTGCTTCTTGACGGTGGCTTCGGACAGCCCCAGCCGCGCAGCGATCTCCTTGTCGGTCAGGAAGGCGGTCAGCCTGAGGCATTCCTCCTGACGTGCGCTGAGCCCCTGCGACATCCATAGCTCCAAAACCCGTAACCTGAAGTAGGGCGTCGCGCGCGATGCGTCCAGTACCGCGAACCCGTTCGGTCCGACGGTAAGACGTTGAAGCGATGCAGGAAGGTGGTGCCGCTTAGGTGACTCGAACACCTGACCCCATCATTACGAATGATGTGCTCTACCAGCTGAGCTAAAGCGGCCTTGGGCGATGCGGGCCGGGGCCCGACGCGAGGCGGGTTCTTTATACGGCGCGCGGCGGGTTGCCAAGCGTGGAGATCATCGCGTTTTCATCGGGATGGGGGGCAGTGCGGATTTCCCGCCACAGCAGGCTCCGCAAGGGCGTTGCGGCGGCCTCCGAAATCGTCACGACCACGACGTTTCGCGCCTGTTCGGTGCTCACGGCCGCAGCCAGCGCCCGCCCGCCGCGTGGCGAATGCACCAGCACCGCGTCGAACGCATCCAGCGCCGCAGCGCCGGTCTCAACAGCGGCATAGACCGGCAACAGACGCGCCTCGACCTCCGCTCCGGACAGCAATGCGACAATATCACCCGCAGGCTCCCGTGCGCCCGGGACCAGCACCACGCCCCGCGCCCTGTGCCTCAACAGGTCCGCCAGATCCCCGATCGCCCCGCCCGCCGAGGCGACCTGCCCGAACCCCGCCGCCCGCGCCGCCTCCGCCGTGCGGTCCCCGACGGCGAACACCGGCCGGTCGCGTCGATCCGTCAGGGCGGCGAAAGCCTCGACACCGTTCACGCTGGTGAAAGCGAGGGCGGCGATACCCTCCAGATCGGGCGCCGCGACCGCCAGCCGCTCGATCCGTAACAGAGACGCGACCACCGGCTCGAAGCCGAGCGCCTCCAGCCGGGCGGCGGTGCGCGTCGCGCCCGGTTCGGCGCGCGTGATCCAGATGCGGCGGATCGCCGTCAGGGCTCGAACCTCTGGTCGCCGGCGGCGTCATGCACCTCGGCCCCGATCCTCAGACCCAGCGCCCGCGCCTGTTCGAACGCGTCGCCGGCCGTCACATCGTCCAGTTCGCCCGCCCGACGCCAGCGCGCCGACCCGTCCGGCGCCAGCATCTCGGCCGTCAGCCGCAGCCGGCCCTCGACGATCTCGGCATGGGCGCCCACGGCCGTGCGGCACGAGCCCTCCAGCGCCGTCATCGCCCCGCGCTCGGCCTCGACCGCCAGCGCCGTCAGCGAATGGTTCAGCACCCCGGCCCAGCCCACGTTCGCATCGTCCGTCCGCGTTTGCAGGGCCAGAGCCCCCTGCCCCGGCGCCGGCAGGAAACCGTCCAGCGACAGCCGCTCGCGGATCACATCCTCGAACCCCAGTCGGTTCAGCCCCGACACCGCCAGCAGGATGGCGTCGAACTCGCCATCGTTCAGCCGGCGAAGGCGGGTGTCCACATTGCCGCGCAGCATCTCGATCTTCAGGTCCGGCCGCAGGGCCAGCGCCTGGGCCTGACGCCGCAGCGAGGCCGTGCCCAGCACCGCACCCATCGGAAGTTCGTCGAACTTCGCCGCCGTGTGGCTGATGAAGGCGTCGCGCGGGTCCTCCCGCTCGGGGATGGCGGCGATGCACAGCCCCTCGGGCTGTTCGGCCGGCACATCCTTCATCGAATGAACCGCCACATCGACGCGGCCGTCCAGCAGGGCCTCCTCGATCTCCTTGGTGAACAGCGCCTTGCCGCCAATTTCCAGAAGTCGACGGTCCTGCACCCGGTCGCCCGTGGTGACGATCTCGACCAACGGCACGGCGGCCTGCAGATCGGCGTCGGCGACGCCCAGAGCCCGGCCGATCGCGCGCTGCATCATGCCCGACTGGGTTAGCGCCAGTTTCGAACGGCGCGTGCCGATGCGGACGAGAGGAGACATGAGACGTTGCGCGGGTCCGGCAGGGTCGCTACCTCGACCCGAATGAGTATGGGCGCGGACTATAGCAGCGACGGCGGGCGGGCAACCGCCCCCCTCACCGTGCTCGGTCTCGAGACCAGCTGCGACGAGACCGCCGCCTCGGTCGTGCGCCTGACGCCGGACGGCGTCGCCACGGTTCTGTCCTCCATCGTGCACAGCCAGATCGACGACCACGCGGCCTATGGCGGCGTCGTGCCCGAGATCGCCGCTCGTAGCCATGTCGAGATGATCGAGGGCGTGACCCGTCGCGCGATGGACGAGGCCGGCCTCGGCTATGAGGCGCTGGACGGCGTCGCCGCCACCGCCGGACCGGGCCTGGTCGGCGGGGTCATGGTGGGCCTCAGCTTCGGCAAGGCCGTGGCCTTGGCCCGCGACCTGCCGCTGATCGCGGTCAACCATCTGGAGGGCCACGCCGTCTCCGCCCGCCTCGGCGAGCCCGTCGCCTATCCCTTCCTGCTGCTGCTGGTCTCCGGCGGTCACTGCCAGCTGCTGGAGGTCCGCGGCGTCGGCGACATGACCCGGCTGGGCACCACCATCGACGACGCGGCCGGCGAGGCCTTCGACAAGATCGCAAAGGCCATGGGCCTCGGCTACCCGGGCGGCCCGGCCCTCGAGAAACTGGCCGCCGCCGGCGACGGCGCCCGCTTCGACCTGCCCCGGGCACTGCTGGGCCGCAAGGACTGCGACTTCTCCTTCTCGGGCCTGAAGACCGCCGCCTCGCGCCTCGCCGCCACCTGCGAGACCGATCAGGACAAGGCCGACCTCGCCGACGCGGTCCAGAAGGCCATCGCCCGGCAGCTGGGCGAACGCTCGGACCGGGCGCTCAAGGATTACGCCGAGAACCACCAGCACCGGCTGTTCGTGGTGGCGGGCGGAGTAGCGGCGAACAAGACCATCCGCAGCACGCTGGAGGAGGTCGCCCGTCGCAACGGCTTCGACTTCCTCGCGCCGCCGATGGCCTATTGCACGGACAACGCCGCGATGATCGCCCTTGCAGGCGCCGAGCGGTTGCAGAAAGGTCTGGTTTCGGACATCGACGCCGCCGCGCGGCCGCGCTGGCCGCTGGACGAACACAAGGCGCTCGCCGATCCGGCCCACAAGCCGGGCCGCAAGGGCGCGAAAGCCTAGAACGGGCAGAGGGAGAACGTATGCAGTTCAAACGGGCGGGAGTGATCGGCGCCGGCGCATGGGGCACGGCCCTGGCGCAGGTCGCGGCGCGGGCGGGGCTGGACGTGGTCCTGCAGGCCCGCGAGACCGAGGTCGTCGACAGCATCAACGCCCGACGCGTGAACGAGGCCTTCCTGCCCGGCGTGACGCTCGAGGACCGCATCTCGGTCACCGGCGAACTGGCCGATCTGGCCGACTGCGACGTCATCCTCGCCGTGCCGCCGGCGCAGCACATGCGCTCGACCCTGACCGCCTTCGCCACGCACCACCGCGCCGGCGTTCCGATCATGCTGTGCTCCAAGGGCATCGAGCGCGGCACGCTCAAGCTGATGACCGACGTGCTGGCCGAAACCCTGCCCGACGCGCCCGCCGCCGTCCTGTCTGGCCCCAGCTTCGCCGGCGAGGTCGCCCGCGGCCTGCCCAGCGCTGTCACCCTGGCCTGCGCCGACGAAGCGCTGGGCGAGGAGCTGATGTGGACCCTGTCCGCGCCGGGCTTCCGCCCCTACCTCGCCACCGACCTGATCGGCGCCGAGGTCGGCGGGGCGATCAAGAACGTGCTGGCCATCGCCTGCGGCCTCAGCGAGGGCAAGGGTCTGGGCCGGAGCGCCCACGCCGCCATCATCACCCGCGGCTTCGCCGAGATGACCCGCATGGGCGTGGCCCTGGGCGGGCAGGCCGAGACCGTCGCCGGCCTGTGTGGTCTCGGCGATCTGGTCCTGACCTGCTCCAGCCCCCAGTCGCGCAATATGAGCCTCGGCCTCGCCCTCGGGCAGGGCCAGACCGTCGAACAGGCCCTCGCCGGCAAGCGGTCGGTCGCCGAGGGTTACGAAAGCGCCCCCGCCGTGCGCGAACTGGCCGCCAGGATGGGCGTCGAAATGCCGATCTCGCTGGCAGTCGCCGCCCTGCTGGCTGGCGAGACCACGGTCGAGGCCCTGATCGACAACCTCCTTTCCCGCCCGCTGCGCGCTGAACGCGACTGATGTCGGAAGCCGAAGGCACCGAACGCAAGCGGGTCTGGAAGACCCCGCCCAATGTCCCCCTGTGCGTCGAGACCGACATCGCCGATCCCGGCTCCCGGTCCTTCGTGCTGCAGATCGGCGAGGCCTTCTTCCACGGCTTCGTCGTGCGCAAGGACGGACAGGTCGCCGGCTACGTCGACCGCTGCCCGCACGCCGGCCACCCTCTGGCGCTGGAGCTGGACCGCTACCTGACGCCCGACGGGACCCTGATCCTGTGCGGCTGGCACGGGGCGGTGTTCGAGCCCCTGACCGGCCTGTGCACCGGCGGCCCCTGCGCCGGCGGCCGCCTGACGCCCTGGCCTGTTCAGGCCTCCGGCGGCATCATCAGAACGGCCTAGCGTCTTAGGAGATAAAGTCCGAAGCCGATGAACGGCCGGCCGAACTCCATGATCATCTTCACCCGGTCCGCGTTCCCGCGAACGGCCTCCGCCTCGGGCGCGTCGGGATGGGCGTCCAGCCACGCCCGCGCCGCCCCGTCCGCTCCGGCGACATAGGCATCGAACACCGCCTGCGCCGACACCTCCGACCAGACGACCTCGAACCCGGCCGCTTTCGCCGCCGCCTTCCAGCCCGCATCGTCCGTATACAGATTGACCGCCTCGGTGATCTGCCGCAGCGGCGCGGGCGATTCGGCGATCCAGACCAGATCGCCCCACAGCAGCCAGCCGCCGGGCTTCAGACGGCCCTTCAGCCAAGTCATCGCCGCCTCGGGTGTCGGCCGTCCCTCGCCGTTCACATTGGTGGTGCCGAGCGCCACGATCAGGTCCAGCGGTTCCGCTGCCCCCAGCACCTCCGCCGACGCCCCGACCTCCAGACGGACGTCCACGCCCGCCGCCGCGATCCGCTCGCGCGCCAGCTCCGCCATCACCGGATCGTACTCGATCGCCGTGACCGTCAGCCCCGCCCGCGCCATGGCGATCGCCACCCCGGCGTTCCCGGTCCCGACATCGACCGCCAATGCCCCGGCCGGCAAGCCCGCCCGCGCGATCGCCCCCTCGATCGTGGCCATTTCCACGCCGTTGCAGACGTCGAGCACCTCATAGGCGATGCGATTGTAGGTCGTGGTCATGGGGTGTTTGTCTCGCGAGGCGGGCGGAGTCGCAAGGGCGCTCGCGTCGCCCCCTCCACCATGCTTCGCATGGTCCCCCTCCCGCTACGCGGAGAGGTGAGCACAGACACTTTCACCTCTCCACGCAGTGGGGAGGTGGCGCGCCGCGGATACCCGGCGTGACGGAGGGGTCAGCCGTTCGCCGCCAGCGCTGCTCGCACCAGCGCCGTGAACGCCGCGTCGTCCACGAACTGCCCCTCGCGCAGGTCGATGGCCCGGCGTGTGCCGCCGCCGAAGCCGGCGTTGAAAAGACCGGCCGGGTCCGGCAGGGCCGCGCCTCTGGCAAAGGTCAGTTTGACATAGGCCTTGTAGACCTCGCCGGTGCACAGGATGCCGTCCTTCTCCCACGTCGGCACGCCGGACGGATTGGTCGGCTTGCGCCATTTCACCGTCTCGACGATGGCCGGGTCGGCGGCGCGGATCAGGGTGCGCAGGCGGCTCAGGGTCTCGCCGCGCCAGTCGCCCAGCGCGGCCAGTTTCGCATCGATCTCTGCCGAGACGTCGGTCACATCTTCTCTCCCGGAAGGGCGGCCGCCTGACGGATCCAGTCGGCCATCTGCGCCTCGTCCATCGGCTCATCCTCGCGGATGTGGAAATAGCGCACGGTCTTCTGTTTCGAGGTCTCCGGCGGCATCGGCTCCAGCGCCGCGCCGTTGAAGAAGGAGACCTTCAGATAGCGGTCGAAGGCGTGGACGCCGAGGAACCAGGTCCCTTCATCGATGCCGTACAGGGGCGAGTTCCACTTCACCGCCTTGCGCACGCCCGGCGCACTGGCGACGACCAGCGCGTCCAGCCGGGCCATCGCCGCGCTCTTCCAGCCCGGCACGGCCGCGATCCACGCCTTCACCGGCGCGTCGCCGAACCCCTTGGGGACCTGCGGATTGCCGCCGGACAGCAGCGTCGGCGCCTCGGCCATTGGTCAGTCCCGCTCGAGGAAGCGCAGGGCGCTGAGGACGTGGGTCTTCACGCCGAGCGGCAGGATCGACTCGTTCACGTCGAACTCGGGCGAGTGGTTCGGCGGCGCCGTCGCCGGGTCCACGCCGTCGGCCGTCCCGCCCAGATGGTAGAAGACGCCCGGCACCTCCTGCGCCAGGAAGCTGAAGTCCTCGGCCACCGTCGTCGGCGGCCTGCCCGGATTGACGTTCTCCGCCCCCGCCGCCTCGGCCAGCACCGGCGCGATCCACGCGGACAGGGCCTCGTCGTTGAAGGTGAGGGCGGCGTTCTGGTGGATGGTGAATTCGGCCGTCGCCCCGTAGGTCTCGGCGACATTGTCGATGGCTACCCGCGCCCGACGGATCAGGTCGTCGCGCTGGGCCGTGTCGAAGGTCCGCAGCGTCCCCGACATCGTCGCCTCGGCCGGGATGATGTTGTAGCGGACCCCGGCATCCACCGTGGCGATGGTGAAGACCGTCGGGGTTGTGGTCGGATCGACGGTGCGGGCGGTCAGGCTGTTGATCGTCTGGATGATCTGGGCCGAGGCCGAGATCACGTCGACGCCCTTCCACGGCCAGGCCCCGTGGGTCTGACGTCCGCTCAGGCGGATATCGACGCGGTCGGAGGCGGCCATGAAGCCGCGCGGGCGATAGAAGACGGTGCCCGCCTTGCCCGGCACGACGTGCAGGCCGAAGATCGCCTCGGGCCGCGGATCGCGCAGGGCGCCGTCGTCGATCATCAGAGCGGCGCCGCCCTTGGGCTCTCCCGGCGGCGCGCCCTCCTCGGCGGGCTGGAAGATGAAGACGATCGTGCCCTCGATCCGGTCCTTCATCCCGGCCAGCACGGTCGCCGCCCCCATCAGCATGGCGACATGGGAATCGTGGCCGCAGGCGTGGGCGACCGGTACGGTCTGGCCCATGTAGGCCCCGGTCGCGGTCGAGGCGAACGGCAGGCCCGTCGCCTCCAGCACCGGTAAGGCGTCCATGTCGGCGCGCAGGGCGACGGTCCGGCCCGGCCGCGCGCCCCTCAGGACCCCGACTACGCCCGTGCGACCCACCCCGGTGCGGACTTCCAGCCCGAGGCTGCGGAGATGGTCGGCGACGACGCCCGCCGTCCGGGTCTCGGCGAAGCCCAGCTCGGGATTGGCGTGCAGATCGCGACGCCATGCGACGACCTGCGGCGCCCCCGCCTGCACGGCAGCCTCGACATCCGCCAGCGGAACCTGGGCGGCCGCAGCGCCGGCGGAGCAGGCCAGAACGGCGACGGAGGCGGCAAGCAGGCGGCGCAGGGTCATGGCGGCGGTTTCCGGCTGTCGAAGTCCGCAGGTGACGTCACCCGGCCTCTTCGCGCAAGCCCGTCTGCGGTCTAGGGTCGCGGCCGTGAATCTCCGATCGCCCGCCTTCGCCATCCTGTTCGCCGTCAGCCTGATCGCGGCGGCCGGCAACATGGCGCTGCAGTCGGTGCTACCGAACATCGGCCGGGCGTTCGAGCTGCGCGACAGCCTGGTCTCCGGCGCCTTCGCCATCTCGGCCCTGATGTGGACGCTGGCCTCGCCCTTCTGGGCCCGGCTTTCGGACAGGCTCGGGCGCAAGAAGGTCATCATGATCGGCCTGGGCGGCTTCGTCGTCTCCATGACCGGCTTCGGTCTGGCGACCACGGCGGGGCTGGAGGGCTGGCTGGCCGTGGCGGTCGCCTTCACCCTGATGGCGCTGGGCCGGACCATCTACGGCGTCTTCGGCTCGGCCTCGCCCATCGCGGCCCAGGCCTATGTCGCCGACCGGACCACCGCCGGACAGCGGACGCAGGCCATGTCCATGCTGGCGTCCGCGCAAGGTCTGGGAACCGTCATCGGCCCAACCCTGGCTCCGCTGTTCGTCCTGCCGCTCGTCGGTCTGGCCGGCCCGATGTACGCCTTCGCCGCCATGGGCGCGGTCGTCCTGTTCGTGGTCTGGCGCAGCCTGCCCAGCGGCGACGTGGTCCGCATCCCCTCGCCCAGCGGCCGCCGCGACGACGCCGGCAAGGGGCTCTGGAAGGACCCGCGCGTCCGTGACTACCTGCTCTACGGCCTGCTGGTGACCGGAGCCCAGGCGGTCAACATCTCGGTGCTGGGCTTCCACATCATCGACGAGATGGCGGCCGTCGGCACACCGATCGACCAGACCCAGCCCTTCATCGCCCTGGCCATGTTCGCCGGCGCGGTGGCGACCCTGCTGGCCCAGTGGGGTCTGATTCCCCTGCTGAAGCTGCAGCCGCGCGACCTGATGCGATGGGGTGCCGGCCTCGCCCTGCTGGGCAATGTCATAAGCATCGCCTCGCCTGGCTACTACGGCGTGGTCATCGGCTATGCGGTCGTGTCCATGGGGGTCGGCTTCGCCCGCCCCGGCTTCACCGCCGGCTCGTCGCTATCGGTCAGCGCCCGCGAACAGGGCGCGGTGGCAGGCCTGATGATGTCGCTGGCCGGCATCAGTTTCCTCGCCCCGCCGGTCATCGGCGTTCTGCTGTACGAGTTCAGCGAAGCCGGCCCCTTTATCGGCAATGCGGTGCTGCTGGCCGGCGCTGCAGCCCTGTGTTTCCTGAGCCCGAGCCTCCGCTCCGGACCGCCGGATCTGCCGGGCCGCGACGAAACGCCGTCCCCGGAAACCCCGCCCGCGTCGCAGCCGGGGCCTGAGGGAAACCGCTAGGCCCTTTTCCCGCCGCCAAGGCCGTGCCAGATCACGGGCATGGACACCGCCCGCATCGAAAAACGCATCGGCATTCGCGCCTCCACCGACGCCATCTGGGAGGTCATTTCCAACCTGCCCGGCTGGAGCGACTGGAACCCGATCGAGAAGGACGTCGAGGGGACCATCGCCTTCGGCGGCCAGATGGGGCTGACCGAGACGATCGAGGGCCTGCCCCCCCGCAAGGTCATCGCCCGCGTCGTGGAGTGGCAGCCGTACGCCCAGCTGGTTTGGGCCGAGAATCGCGGCCTCTGGTTCCGCTCGATGCGCTATTTCGAGATCGAGCAGCTGGAGCAACCCGGCAGTTGCATCGCCGCCAACGGCATCGTCTTCAGCGGCCTGCGCGGAGAGATGTATTTCGACAAGCACCGCGCCCGTCTGCGCCACTCGGTCGATGCGATCGCCGAGGCGTGGAAAGCGGCGGCCGAGGAGCCCGAAGCCTAGGGCCTAGCCGCCCTTGGCCATCGTGTCCTGGATGTTGATGATCGCCGGCGTCAGGATGACGATGAACAGCACCGGCAGGAAGAACAGGATCATCGGCACGGTCAGCTTGGCCGGCAGGGCCGCGGCCTTCTTCTCGGCGGCCGACAGGCGCAGCTCGCGATTTTCCTTGGCCATGACGCGCAGAGCGGAGCCCAGCGGGGTGCCGTAGGTCTCGGCCTGCGTCATGGCGGTCGCCACCGACTTCACGCCCGGATGGTTGGTGCGCTTGGCCAGTCCGTCGTAGGCCATCCGGCGATCGGGCAGGTAGCTCAGTTCGGCCGACAGCAGGGTCAACTCCTCGGCCAGATCAATGGACGAGCCGCCGATCTCCTGACTGACCTTCTGGATCGCCGCCTCGATCGACATCCCCGCCTCGACACAGATCAGCAGAAGGTCGAGCGCATCCGGGAACGCCTGCATGATCGACGTGCGTCGCTTGGCGATCCGGTTCGCGAGGAAGATGTTCGGCGCATAGAAGCCGGCGACCGCGGCGACCATGCAGGCGGTGATGCGGATCATCACCGGCAGGCCGAAATCGTTGAAGAGGAACAGGTAGAAGACGGCGATGACCAGGAACAGGAAGGGCATCGAGAAGCGGAAGAAGTAGAAGGTCGTCAGCGGCTTCGGCCCGCGATAGCCCGCCTGCGCCATCTGCTCGACGACCTTCGGGTCCTCCAGCAGCTTGGTCAGGTTCAGGCGCTCGACCACGCGCTTCTTGAAGCCTTCATCCGAGTGGCGCAGCGCACCCCCCTGACTGGCGATGTTCTGGCGCGACCGGCGCTTCAGCTCCTCGCGCCGAACCGCCACCGCCTTCATGCGGCTCTCGAGGCCTGCACCCTTTCCGATCGAACCCAGCAGGGTCACCAGGGTGGCGAAGACGAGCAGGCCCACCACCACGCTCAGCAGGGTCGCCGGGTCGGTGAACAGGGAGACGAGGGCCGACATGTCTGGGCCTCAGAACTTGAAGGAGATCATTTTTTTCATCACGAACGCGCCGAAGGCCATCATGACGACTGCGACCAGCAACATGAACTGACCGCGCGGATCGGTGAACAGCTTGGCCATGTAGGCCGGGCTGGTGAAGCTGACGAGGATCATCACCACCGGCGGCAGGGAGCCGATGATGCCCGCCGAGGCGGTCGCTTCCGACGACAGCGCCTTGATCTTCTCGCCCATCAGTTTTCTGGACCGCAGCACGGTAGACAGGTTCGCGAGCGCCTCGGCCAGGTTGCCGCCGGTCTTCTGCTGAATGCCGATGACGATGGCGAAGAACTTCAGCTCCGGCGTCGGCATGCGCTCGTACATCTTGTCGAGCGCCTGCTGGAGGGTCAGGCCGACGCCCAGCCCCTCGACCAGCTTCTGGAACTCCGGCCCGAGCGGAGCCGGGCTCTCACGAGCGATGATCTTGAAGCAATCGTGGACCGGCAGGCCGGACTTGATGCCGCGCACGATGACGTCGACCGCGTCGGCGAAATTGCTGGAGAACTTCTTGCGCCGCCCGGCGCCTAGGAAGCCGACGACCCAGCGCGGCAGGCCAAGCCCGAACACCACGCCGATCCCGAGGCAGATGAAGATGTTCAGCCCGAAAAGCAACGGGAGCAGGAAGGCGAAGACGCCCAGGACCGCGCTGATGATCCAGAACGTCTGGACGGTCGTGGCGAGACCCGCCTGCTTCAACTTGGCGGCGGTGCTGACGCGCGCCTTGCGTTCGGCGCGCTCCGCCTCCTGCAGCTGCGTCAGTATCTGCTTGCGGCGAGCCTCCGGCGTGTTCGCCGCAGCCGCCTTGCGCGCCGCCGCCGCGTTCTGCTTCGGACCGCCAAAGCCCTGCGCGCGCTTCAGCGCCTGATCGCTGGAATCGCCGCCGCCGACGAAGGCCCAGCCCAGTCCGCCGATGGTGATGAAGGCCAGAACCGCCGCGAGGATCGGAAGCATGTCCATCACTCCGCCGCGTCGAGGGCTTCGGCCAGTTCACGCTCCAGACCGTAGTAACGGGCGCGATCCCAGAAGCGGGGGCGGGCGATGCCGGTTGAGCGATGGCGGCCGACGATCTTGCCGTTCTCGTCCTCGCCGGTGATCTCGTAGACGAACAGATCCTGGGTGACGATCACGTCGCCTTCCAGACCCACCACTTCGGTGATGTGGGTGATGCGGCGCGAGCCGTCGCGCAGACGCGCGGCCTGAACGATCACATCGACCGAGCCGACGATCATTTCGCGGATCGTCTTGGACGGCAGGCCGTAGCCGCCCATGGTGATCATGGACTCCATACGGCTGATGGCTTCGCGCGGGCTGTTGGCGTGCAGCGTGCCCATCGAACCGTCGTGGCCGGTGTTCATCGCCTGCAGCAGGTCGAACGCCTCTGGCCCACGCACCTCGCCGACGATGATCCGCTCCGGACGCATCCGCAGACAGTTCTTCACCAGATCACGCATGGTGATCATGCCCTGCCCCTCGAGGTTGGGCGGGCGGGTTTCCAGGCGCACCACGTGCGGCTGTTGCAACTGCAGCTCCGCCGCGTCCTCGCAGGTGATGACGCGCTCGGTCGGGTCGATGAAGGCGGTCAGGGTGTTCAGCAGGGTCGTCTTTCCCGAACCCGTGCCGCCCGAGATGACGAGGTTGCATCGCGAGGCGCCGATGACGCCGAGTACGCGCGCTCCCTCGGGACTGATGGAGGCGAACTCCACCAGGTTCTTCATCGTCAGCTTGTCCTTCTTGAACTTCCGGATCGTCAGCGTCGGGCCGTCGATCGCCAGTGGCGGGGCGATGACATTGACGCGCGAGCCGTCCGGCAGACGGGCGTCGCAGATCGGGGAGCTCTCGTCCACGCGGCGGCCGACCTGCGACACGATCCGCTGGCAGATGTTCATCAGCTGGGTGTTGTCGCGGAAGCGGACGTTGGTCAGCTGCACCTTGCCGCCGACCTCGATGAACACCCGGCCGGCGCCGTTGACCATGATGTCGGCGATGTCGTCCCGGGCCAGCAGCGGCTCCAGCGGGCCATAGCCCAGGACGTCGTTGACGATGTCCTGGACCAGGTGCTCCTGCTCGGCCACCGACATCGAGACGTTCTTGATCGCCACCAGTTCGGCGACGATGTCCCGGATTTCCTCGGCGGCGGCCTTGGGATCGAGCTGGGCCAGCTGGGCCAGATCGATTGTATTCATCAGCGCGTTGAAGATCGTGGTCTTCGTGGCGTGATAGTAGTCGCTCTGCTCCCGGACGATCTCCGCGACCGCCTGGGCCTTCTTCAACTGCTCGAAGCCCGGAGTCGCCTTCGGACCGGGCCCGGCGGCCTTGGGCGCGGGCGCCGGCGGCTTGGGACGGGAGGCCAGCGCGTCGAGTCGGTCAGCGCCTGCCGGAGCCGGCGACGGAGCATCCATGACATCGACGTCGCTGCCGAAGGCAAAAGCCTGGGTCTGCGTGCCCTGCTGAGGCTGGCCGCCCTGCGGGAAGGCTTCAGGTGCAGGTGCGGGCGCCGCCGCCGGACGCGGAGCGGGCGATGTATTTCCGGGCTGACCTGTGCGCTTGCCGAACACCCGTCAGGACTTCTTCTTGAACAGGCCCGAGAGCATCGATTTGGCCGCAGGTTTAGACGCCTTGGCGCCCGGCAGCATCGGAATCTCGCGGTGCGACACGATCTGGGCCAGCGTCTGGAAGGCCTCGGCCGCCTTCGACTTGGCGCCGGAGTCCAGGATCATCTGACCGTTGTTGGCCGCCGCCCCAAAGGTCTTGGCGTCGAACGGGATCATCAGGCTGGGGTGGACGCCGAGAGCGTTGCCGAACTCCTTGGCCGGGATTTCCGGGCGGCCGGGCACGCCGACCTGATTGAGGACCAGACGCGGCGGGGCATCGTTCGGACGGCCCTGCTTGATCAGGTCGATCATGTTCTTGGCGTTGCGCAGCGAGGCCAGATCCGGCGTCGCGACGATCACGACCTCGTCCGCCGAAATCAGGGTGCGACGCATCCAGCCCGACCACAGGTGCGGCAGGTCCAGCACTACGAACGGGGCCGTCGAGCGAATCCGGGTGGTGACCTCCTCGAAGGCGTCCGGGGTGATGTCCCAGTCGGTGTCGAGCGTCGCCGGTGCGGCGAACAGACTCAGCTTGTCCGTGCAGCGGACCATCATCCGGTCCAGCAGGGTGGCGTCCAGACGATCCGGCTGGCTCAGGGCGTCTGCGACGCCGCTAAGCGGATCCTGATTGAAGTCGAGGCCCGCGGTGCCGAAGGGCAGATCGTAATCGACGATGACCGTGTTGGCGCCGACCCGTTCGCTCATCGCGTAAGCGGTGTTGTGGGCGATCGAGCTGGAGCCCGAGCCGCCCCGCGCGCCGACGAAGGCGATCGAACGGCCGACGAAGGGCTGGGCGGGGTCGGCGAACAGGCCGCCGATGGCCGAGATCAGTTGCAGCGGTTGAACCGGCGCGACCAGATACTCGCTGACGCCGCGGCGCATCAGCTCTCGGAACAGCAGGATGTCGTTGGTAGCGCCAACGACGACAACCTTGGTGCCGGCGTCGCAGACCTCGGCCAGTTGGTCGACTTCCCACAGCAACGTCTGCGGGTCTTTCATGCACTCGACAATGATCAGCGGCGGCGTCGGCTCATGCTGATAGGCCTCGACGGCCGCCGCGACGCCGCCGACGCGGATCTGGGTCGTGGCGCGAGCGAGGCGACGATCCTGGCCGGCGCGTTCCGCCGACGCCAGCGTGTCCTGACGCTCGGCGAAGACGTGAATGGCGATGCGCGGGATCGAGACCTCGGCTGCGTGCCCGCTCAGCGCCGGCGGCGCAAAGGCCGCTGCGGCGCCGGCGACCAGTTCGCCAACGGGATTGAAGGCGTCCCCGCCCTCGCTGAAGGTCGGGCTCTCCGGGAGCGTCGGCACAGCCGGCGTTGGCGCCGCCGGCGCCATGAACTGGAGAGGCTCGCGTTGGTCGGCGGTCGGCTCGCCTCCGGCGGACGCGTCAGAAGCCGCCATGGAGCCGGGCTGGGCGGCATAACCCATGTCGAGATCGAACTCGTCCTCGAAGTCCTCAAAGGGACGAGGGGCGAATGCGTTGCTCATGTTCTATTCCACCGCCCGGGCGATCTGGCCCCGAACGAGTTCTTCCTGCGGGGTCGAAGTGGCTTCGCCCGCGCGATAGTTGGCGAACACGACGGCCGAGCGGCCGGAATCCACCGGCGTCATGCCGCGCGCATGCTGGATGTCGCGGGGATTGTCGATCTGCGCCGCCATGTTTGATGTCACTGCGCAACCAAAGCCCAGTGAACTCTGGTTCGAATAGCGCGCGCGCATCGATCGGGGCTCTCGCGAGCAATCCGTGATCGCAGCCCTGACCGTCTCGAAGCCCGCCAGGATCGGTGCGCGAGGATCCGGCGCAGTGTACGACGCCATCTGGATCTGCTCGGCCGGAATGCCGTGCGCCGTGAGTTGCGCCCGGATCGCCCATGCCAGCTCGATCGCCTTGGGGTCGCCTTCGGCCGGGGCCTCCACCTTCAGCGGACCCTCGCCGGCTCGCGCATAGCGATCGACCAGGTCACGCAATGCGGCTGACTGGGTCGACGACATGCCGGTGTCGTGGACAGCAAGAGCGATGCGATCGAGGCCCGGCTCAACTTGCAGGGAGTATCGCGCCAGCGGCGTCACGGGTGGCGGATGCCCCGGCGTGCCGCAGGCCGCAACAGCCAGGAGAGCAGGAACGAGAAGGATGAGTGCGCGCATGGATTCAGACCTCACTCGATCACGTAGCCAACCGGGCCGGTCCAGGCGCCTGCGCCGTTTCCGGTCGGCGTGTAGTGCTGGTTCAACTGGCCAAACAGGATGGTCTGGGCGTCGCTGGCGATCTGCAAACCATCCGCCGGCGTCTGCAGCGTCCCGGCCGAGACCGGCGACACGATGAAGGCCTCGATGATGATCACCAGCTCCGTCTCACCGGACAGGTAGTCCCGAGACCGGAACAGCGATCCCAGAACGGGCAGGTCGCCGATTCCGGGGAGTGAGTCGATATTCTGGCGCGAGTCTTCCCGCAGCAGACCCGCGATCATCATCGAACCGCCCGAAGGCAGCTCGACAGTGCTGGAAGCCCGCCGGACGTTCAGCGCGGGAATAACCAAGGCGTCCCCGTCACCACCGCCGAGGGTGAACGCCCCCGTTGTGGTCAGTTCGGAGACCTCGGTGGACAGCTGCAACGAGATGCGGCCCTGCGACAGAACAATCGGTCGGAATGCCAGGCGGACGCCGAACGGTTTGAACTCGATGCCGATCGTGACCTGACCGGTGGTCGGGTCAACGTTACGTCCCACCGGAACCGGGAACTCGCCCCCGGCGAGGAACTCCGCGTTCTCGCCATTCACGGAGGTCAGGTTGGGCTCGGCAAGCGTGCGGACGAGACCGACCCGCTCGAACGCCTGCAGGCAGGCCTCCGCGTTGGTGCCCGTGATGGTCTGGAACGCGCTGGAGACGACGTTGGAGATCACGTTGCTGACGAGACCGCCCGCGGTGTCCGTGACCGTGTTCCGGATGAAGTTCGGATCCAGACCTGTCTGGCTCTGGTTGACGATCGTGGTCGTGGAACCGTCCTGATTGGTGATCGTCCGGGTGACCGAGTCGTTGTAGTTGGTCGTCCGGGCGCCGCGTTCGCGCACGCACGCCCCGCCGCCGCCCATCAGGGAGCCGTTTACGCCGAAGCTGTTGCTGCGACCGAAGCCGTAGGACTGCGTGCCCTGGTTGACGATGTAGTCGGTGGACAAGCCAAGTTGCTTGATGGCGCTGCGCTGAACCTCGACCACACGCGCCTTGACCATCACCTGGTCAGAACCCGCGATCGTCATCATGTTGATGACTTTCTCGGGCGCCGATACGAATGCCCGCGCGACCTGGCTGGCCCGATCAGCCTCGCCCGGGCTCAGGACCGTTCCGGTCAGGATGATGCTGTCGTTGACGGCTTCGGCGTTAACCTGGCTGCCGGGCAGCACCCGGGCCAGAGTGTCCTGCAACGCGGAGACGCCTGCATCGACCCGAACGCGCAGCGAAAGGATCGTCCGTCCGGCGCTATCGAGCACGACGGCATCCGTTTCGCCAGGCGTCAGGCCGATGATCGAGATACGACGCGGCGAGTGCAGCATGGCCTCGGCGACGACCGGATTGGGCACGATCACGTCGCGCGCATCCGCCGGCAGATCGACCGACATCGAGGATCCACGGGGCAGGCTGATCAGGCGCGCCTGTGAGGCAGCCGATATGGTCGGGCGGCTCTGGGGGCCGGAGGCGGCGTGCGCAACCGATGCGCCGGAGGCCACTATCAGGCTTGCGAGGGCGACGACGGCGAGGTGTTTCATTGCGTGACCACCACTTCGGGAGCACCGCCGCGGTAGATGCGGACGGCAGCAGCCTGACGCACCGGTGCAGCGACGCGGCCGGACGGACCGCCGGTGTCGGCGTAGGACCTCAGGATCAGGCTCAGTTCGCCCTCGGACTTGGCGAGGGCGAGCGCCTCGGCATCGCGGGGACTGACTTCCAGCGTCGCCGTCGCGCCGATCACCGCCTGCTCCTCGTCGCCGGCGCGCGTCGACTGGTCGATAGCCAGAACCTTGATGTTCTGCATGACGGTGGCGGAGCTGAACTTGGCGCGATCGCTCTCGGCGGCGCCTGCATTGGTCAGGGTTGTTTCGCGGGTCAGGACCACATCGACCCGGTCACCCGGCAGGATGAACCCGCCCGCGGCCGTCTCGACGGTGACGCGGATAGCCATCGCCCGCATGCCGGGCTCCAGATAAGCGGCCATGTAGCCGCTGTCGCCGGCCCGCACGATCTTGCGCGAAACGATCGGTTCGCCGGCGAGGATCGGCTCACGGACGACCGAGCCGACGTAGTCGGCCTTGGCGCCGCCGTTTGCGAGATTGGTCGCGGCGCGAGCCACGGTAGCGACCGCGCCGGCCGGCTTGTCGGCCTCTGCTTGAGCGGCGGCCGGGGCGGCGCCGGCGATTGGCACGGATCCGTCAGTGATAAATGCAGGGTTCACCTCATCAACCGGCCAATCCTTCCACTCGAGGTCCGCCTCGGTCAGGCGCTGGCCGGGCTGCAGATCCTTCGCGGCGACCAGAACCTTGGCCATCGGCTCAGCCTCGACCGGTGCGGCGGTGGCCACCGCGACAGGTTCACGCGACGGCGACCCCATGGCTCGCACCACAAGCGCCAGGCCGATCGCCGCCACGGCGGCGACACAGATCACGATGATACGAGCAGGCTTCATCTGCAGTCTCCGGCAGGGCCGTCTGGACGCGTGACTCGGTCCTTCGGCCCCCTACCGTTAACGAACATGCCGTGAGCGGGTTAACGCCGACCTAAATGCAAAACCGCATGCACGACCGCATCGAAAGACGGGTCAGCCGGCGATGAACATGGCCATCAGTGGAGAGGCCGGATAGGCCATCAGGGCGCCGGCGGCGATCGCCACGCCGTATGGGATGTCGCCCTTGGGCTCCATCAGGGTGACCAGCCACCCTGGGGCGCCGGCCAGATAGGGGCGCGAATGGAAGCGGGCGAAGATCAGGGCCAGGCAGAACAACCCTCCCACCAGGCCTGTCCAGAGCAGGAACATGCCCGACCCCTCCAGACCCAACCAGAGACACGCGGCGGCCATCAGCTTGGCGTCACCGCCTCCGAGCCAACGGAGGGCGAACATCCCGGCGCCCACCAGCAGAGCCACGATGGCGATGCCAAGATGGATCGCCATCTGCACGGGTGGTAGTCCCACGGCAAGCGCAGCAGGCAGGAAGAAGATCACCAGCAACCCGGAGATCCAGTTGGGGATCTTCATCGATGTCAGGTCCTTCAGGCCGGCGACAATGACCAGGGCCGGAAGAACGCCGAGCAGGGCGAGGGCTAGAATGTCCATGGCCCCAGCCTGAAGCAATGCGGTTAAAACCGCGTTGCCTGAACAAGGCAAAGGGCCGGAGCATCTCTGCCCCGGCCCTCGCTCATTACGGGTTGTCCGTAGCGCTTATGCGCCCGCGGTGCCGCCCATGCCGGTCACAACGGCGTTGAACTTGGTCTTGATGGTCGTGCCCAGAGCGGTCACGGCCGTGATGATCACGACGGCGATCAGAGCAGCGATCAGGCCGTACTCGATGGCGGTGGCGCCCGACTCGTCGGACATGAATTTCGAAACGAACTTGGTCATCCGGGTTGCTCCCATTTGGATCTGGAGATCTTGCACTCGGGGATCCGGTTGCCCGTCGCCCCCCTGAACGTCACGACTTTCGCATCGGCGGGTTAAGGCCTCGCGTAGGAAGATGCTTTCCGGGACGTTTACTTCGTCGATCTGCCGGAACGCAGAAGGGCCGGGGCGTTTCCGCCCCGGCCCTCCGCAGTTTCAAGACGTTTTCGTCGGGCCTTAGGCGCCGGCGGTGCCGCCCATGCCGGTCACAACGGCGTTGAACTTGGTCTTGATGGTCGTGCCCAGGGCGGTCACGGCCGTAATGATGACCACGGCGATCAGAGCGGCGATCAGGCCGTACTCGATGGCGGTGGCGCCCGACTCGTCGGACATGAACTTCGAAACGAACTTGGTCATGATGTCTTTCCTCAGGATGGGTTTAGCGAGCTACTCAGAGGGGGGAGCCGGCAGCCCGCTTGACCCCCAAAACGCAGGATGGTTATCGCCCGAGGCGGTTAAATTCTGGTCTTCGGGGTTGGTTACTTCCGCGTTTACTGAGAATTTGACCGGTAAATCGAACTAAAGTTAGTGGTTTTCGGCCCGTTTCAGGGTCAGTTTTCTCCATTTCAGACTTTCTTGAGGATTGTAACGGCACTGTCGCGCTCTCTTACGCGCGCGCCCGTTCAAGAAAGTCCCCGTGATGGCCCAGCCTGTCCGTCTCATCGCAGCTCTCGGCCTTGCCGCCTGCGCAATGGCGGCGCCCATGATCGTCGCGGCGCAGTCGGCCAGCCTGAACATCGAGATCGATCAGGCCCGCCGCGTGCAACTTCGCGGGCAGGCCGCGTCAGTCATCGTCGGCAATCCGCAGATCGCGGATGTAACTGTTGTCGACGCCGGCACCCTCTACATCACCGGCAAGGGATACGGCGTCACCGATATCGTCGCGGTGGATTCGATCGGACGCACCGTCTTTCAGAGCCAGGTGGTCGTGACGGCAGGTGACGGCGCCGGCCGCGTCCGGGTCTGGCGTGGAGCGACCGCCACCGAGATGGCCTGCGCCAGCTCGTGCTCGCCTTCGGTCCGCGGCACCAGCGGACCCGAGTCCGCCGCGCGCGACGAATAGGCCCGGAGCCGTGCGTTTCGGAGGCGTCTCACGAACCGCATTTCGCGCAAGGTCGCGAACGGCCCGTGAGGGCTCGGCAGCGGTCGAGTTCGCGATGGTGGCCCTGCCCTTCTGCCTGATGATGTTCGCCATCCTCGAGCTCGGTCTGGTGTTCGTCACAGATTCCGTTCTGACCAATGCGACCATGGAGACCGGCCGTCTGGTCCGCACCGGCCAGGCGAGCGCCCAAGGCATGACGGCCGCGACCTTCAAATCCTCGCTGTGCAGCCGCATGAGCGTCTTTGCTTCGGACTGTTCGGGACGCGCCACGGTCGATGTTCGCGTCATTCCCCAGTTCAACACGACGCCGCCCGATCCGATGAGCGGCGGCACGTTCAACGAGGGCAGCCTCACATATTCGAACGGCAACCCGGGCGATCTGGTGTTGGTGCGGGTCTGGTATCGCCTGCCGCTGATCACGACATTCATGTCCCAAGGGCTGTCGCGTCTGAACGACGGCACCATACGCATGCAGGCGACCACCGCATTCCGGAATGAACCGGCATGATGATGAAGCTCAACAGCTTCCGCCGCCTCGCCGGCGATGAGCGCGGCGTCTCCGCGGTCGAGTTCGCCCTGCTGGCTCCGGTTCTGGTCGCCATCTACATGGGCCTGTCGGAGTTCTGTCAGGGCTACATGGCCCAGAAGCGGATGGGACACGTCACCTCGATGGTCGCCGACCTGGTGGCGCAGGAGGAGACCGTCAGCCGGTCCAATCTGGATGACATCTTCATGATCAGCGGACTGATCATGAAGCCTTTCCCGACGACGCCGCTGCAGCAGCGGATCAGTGGGGTGACCATGACCGGCGGGGTGGCTCGCGTGGCGTGGAGCCGGGGCAAGGGCGTGGCGGCTAGGACGGTCAACTCGACCGTGACCGTGCCCGCGGGCATCCTCGAGAACGGCCAGAGCGTGGTCATGTCCGAGGCGACCTATGACTACGACTCGCCGGCCGATTATCTGATGCCGGCGATTACGCGCTTCTCGCACACCTACTATCTGCGCCCCCGAACGGTCGACGCGATCACCTGCTCGAACTGCTAGCCCAATAGCGCCTCCCGGAGTGCGCGGATCTTGGCGTCGGTTTCGGCCAGTTCGGAGGCCGGATCGCTGTCGGCGACGATGCCGGCGCCGGCGAGGGTGCGGAAGCGCCAGACCTCCCCGTCCCTCTCGAACGCCGCGGTGCGGATCAGGACCGAGGCGGTCAGGCGACCGTCGGCGATGTGAAACAGGCTGCCGCACCAGGGCCCGCGCGGCGGCTCGTGGACGGCGATGACCTTCATGGCCTGATGCTTGGGCGCACCGGTGATGGAGCCGGGCGGGAAGGTCTCCTCCAGCAGGTCGGCCGCGCCGATGTCGGGCCGGGCGCGGGCCACGACGGTGGAGACGAGGTGGTGCACCGTCGGCAGGGGCTCGACCTCGAACAGGCGCTCAACCACGACCGAACCGGTCACGGCGGCGCGAGCCAGATCGTTGCGCATCAGGTCGACGATCATCAGGTTTTCCGCCCGGTCCTTGGCGCTGGCCTGAAGGTCGGCGGCGAGGGCGGCGTCGCGGACAGGGTCCGGATCGCGTGGCCGGGTCCCCTTGATCGGCCGGGTCTCGATCCGGCCCGACAGGGCGTCGAAGGTCAGGAAGAGCTCGGGCGAGTTGGAGACGATGGCGCGGTCGCCGATGCGCCAGAAGGCGCCGTAGGCTGAAGCCCGGCCGGCGAGGCGCAGCATGACGTCGAAGGGATCGGCTCCGGCCTTCAGTTCGCCGGTCCAGGCGCGGGCGATGTTGGCCTGGAAGAGTTCGCCCGAGGCGATGCGGGCGACGACGTCGGCGACGGCGGCCTCGTAGGCGGCGCCCGGCGCTTCGGGCATGAAGGCTGACGCGGGCGGATCGGGCAGGCCGGGCTCGACGGCAAGGTCGAGCCAGCCGGCGGCGATGGCCGGATCGACGCCCCGGCCGATGGCCAGCACCTCGCGCGCCTCATGGTCGAAGGCGAGCATTGACGGATAGCGGGCGAGGATCAGGTCGGGCCAGACCGGCTCTCGCGGGCCGGTGGCCGGGCGGGCGCCGGCGTCATAGGCGAGGAGGCCGACCACCCCGTCGGCGAAGTCCGGATCGCGCAGC
Source organism: Brevundimonas kwangchunensis (assembly GCF_039523815.1). Lineage (NCBI taxonomy): Bacteria > Pseudomonadati > Pseudomonadota > Alphaproteobacteria > Caulobacterales > Caulobacteraceae > Brevundimonas > Brevundimonas kwangchunensis. Next base: position 82,809 of record NZ_BAAAGA010000008.1, read on the forward strand.
CGGTCCAGCGCGCCTTCGACCGGCTCGACCACGACGCGGTCGGGGTCGGCGGCGACGAAGGACCAGCGACCCAGCGGCCCGCCGTCCGACAGCAGGGCCAGCGCGCCGTCGCGGTCCCGCAGGCCGGCGGCGACGGCGAGGGGCTCGCGCCAGGGCAGTCGCCGGGTGGCGGGCGCGGGGCTCACGCGGAGAGGCGCTCGCCGATGCGGTCGCGCAGGGCGGCGTCCACGCCCAGCGCCTGCTCAAGATAGGCGTCGATGGAGCCATGGCGCTCGCGAATGCCGACGAAGGCGGTCTCGAGATAAACGGGCTCGACGCCGAGGAAGGCGACGACGGCGTCGTGGGAGGCCTCGCGGCCGGTCATCTGCTGAAGCTGGCGGGCGACCTTGGGGGCCATCCGCTCCAGATCGACGGCGGTGTTGGTCAGCAGGTAGTCGGCGATCATGTCGTCGTGATGGACGCCCAGAAGGTGGTGGGTCAGGGCGGCCAGGGTCCCGGTGCGGTCCTTGCCGGCCGCGCAGTGGATCAGGACCGCACCGTCGGTCTCGCCCAGGGCCCGGAAGTAGCGGGAGAACAGGTCGAGGTGGGCCGGCTCGTAGGGCAGGTTGCGATAGACGCCGGTCATGAACGTCCGGCCCGCATCGACGGTCAGGTCAGAGGTCTTCAGGAAGGTGATGTGGGGCGCCTCGCCGTCCTCGCCCAGATCGCTTTCGAGGATCTGTCCGGCCCAACCGAGGGAGCGGCGCGAAGGCTGGTCGCGGCGCTCGCCGGGGCGGCGCAGGTCGACGATGGCGCCGATGTTCAACTCCGCCAGCTTCGCCAGATCCGCCTCGGTGGCGCGGGCCTGGTGGGCGGAGCGGAACAGGCGGCCGCGGGCGATCTGTCGGATGCCCGCGGCGTAGTCGCCGTAGTCCCGGAAATTGTCGAGCGCCTCGAAGCGATGGATGCGGTCCGTCATGCCCACCGCTGTAGCCGCTCGACCGCTTTCCGTCACGCGCTCCTCACCAGCCCCTGCATGGCGTCGAGGTAGGCGATGAAGGCCTTGCGCCCGGCCGGGGTCATGGACGCCTCGGTCAGGGGCTTGCGGCCCTCGAACCGTTTGGTGACCGCGACGAAGCCGGCGTCCTCGAGCTTGCGCAGATGGACGGACAGATTGCCGTCGGTGGTCTGCAGCCGGGCCTTCAGGGTGTTGAAGTCGGCGCTCTCTACGCCCGAGAGGGCGGCCATGATGCCCAGCCGGACCCGGCCGTGGATGACCTCGTCGATCCGGTTGATGTCGAAATCGTCGGCCATGCTCAGCCTGCCCGGCCGGCGCGGCGCATGAAGGTGTAGCCGGGCAAGGCCATCAGGGCGATCAGGGCCGCGGCGTAGCCGATGTATTGATCCGGCGAGCCGGCCAGCAGGGCCAGCACGGGCGCGGCGATGAAGCTGGCGATGGAGAGGCCCCACATGGTGCGGTCGCGGTGCATGGCGCCGCTGACGGCCCAGCCGACGCCGTAGAAGACCATGATGACCGACGGCGCCAGCGTCAGCAGGACCAGGGCCGTCTGCTCGTCGGCGCGGTAGCCGATGATGGCCAGCGAGGCGAACAGGGCGAAGATGCCCCAGCCCAGCGCGGACCAGGCGGTGCCGCTGGCCCGGTTGCCGGCGGTGCGGGAGCCGGCGCTGCGCTTCATCCGGGCGATCGAGGTGAACAGGCCGATGAAGAAGACGCCGGTCGCGGCGAACCAGACGATGTTCACCCACTGCTCGAAGCCGGCCATGCGGCCGGTGGCGCCGAGCCAGTGGACGATGCTGGCGACGCCGTAGCTGAGGCCGGCGATCATCAGGATGGACCCGCCCTGCATCGGCGCCTGCGCGCCCTCCTCGGCGAGGCGGCGCATCCAGGCGATGTCGGCGGGGGCGTTGTCGGTGTCGTGGGTCATGGGTTTCCTCCCTGTGTTGGGAGCGTCATCGCACAAGTACTTTGTGTTGTAAAGTACTCTGTCAGAGATAGGCTCGCGGATGGGAAGGCGGCGGGGCGTCCGGGCCTCGCCCGGAGCAGATGGAAAATACCGTTTCGACGAAGCTGAAC
>NZ_BAAAGA010000009.1:0-28741 GCF_039523815.1 Brevundimonas kwangchunensis
CCGATCGTGTGGTAACCGGCGTCAAGCGCGCCGTACCAGCCATTCGGCTCGGCGGCTGCCGCACCGGCTGCAAACAGCCCCGCAACAGCGACGCCGGCGAGAAGCTTCACCTTCATCTTTATATCCCTCACTCAAGGTTGCCCGAATGCCTACGCTTACACGAGGCGTTCCCGGCACCTAACCACAATGTCGGTCTCAGGTTCCGCAAATCGGCGCTGAATGCGGCGACTGTGGCGCCATTTCAACACAAACGCCCTGCTTCCCCTGCTGAAAAAAGGTCTGCTAGGACAAGGGCCGCGACAGGGAGAGAACACAGATGAGCATGAAATTCGACGGCCGCGTGGCGATTGTGACCGGCGCCGGTGGTGGTCTGGGCCGCGAACATGCGTTGGCCCTGGCCAAACGAGGGGCCAAGGTCGTCGTCAACGATCTGGGCGGCGCGCGCGACGGCTCGGGCAGTTCCGCGACCGCCGCCGAGGCCGTAGTCGCCGAGATCGAGGCGATGGGCGGCGAAGCCATCGCCAACGCCGCCTCGGTCACCGACTACGCCGCTGTCGAAGCCATGGTGCAGGCCGCCATGGACAAGTGGGGCCGTGTCGACATCCTGGTGAACAACGCTGGCGTCCTGCGCGACAAGACCTTCGCCAAGATGGAACTGGAGGACTTCCGGTTCGTCGTCGACGTCCATCTGATGGGCGCAGTGAACTGCACCAAGGCCGTGTGGGAGATCATGCGCCAGCAGAACTACGGCCGGATCGTCATGACGACCTCGTCGTCGGGCCTGTACGGCAACTTCGGTCAGGCGAACTATGGCGCGGCCAAGATGGCGCTGGTCGGCTTGATGCAGACACTCTCGATCGAGGGCCAGAAGAACGACATCCGCGTGAACTGTCTTGCCCCCACCGCCCATACCCGCATGACCGAGGATCTCGGCGCCGCCCTTCCACTGGAGCACCTCGGGCCTGAGCTGGTGTCACCGGGCGTGCTGTATCTGGTCAGCGAGAACGCCCCGACCCGCTGCATCCTCGGCGCCGGCGCGGGCGGCTTCGAACGCGCCTATGTGACCCTGACCCAAGGCATCCGCGCCGTCGGCGAGGACGCCCCCGAGCAGATCGAGGCGCAATTCGCCGCCATTTCGGATCGCGACGGCGAGATCGTCCCGGACATGGGCGCGGCCCAAGGCATGATCGAGCTCGGCAAACTCCAGAAGGCGCTGGGCTGAACGTTCGCCCTGCCGCCGCGTCACGCTTGCGTTGACGCGGCGGCAGGCGCCTAACCTGCCCCCCACATCCCGCGCTCAAGCAGCGAAGCCCCGCGGGCCGAGCGACAGCGCACAGCAAAGAGAGCATCGAAGATGTCCCGCGAAGCCGTCATCGTCTCCACAGCCCGCACGCCGATCGGGCGCGCCTACCGCGGCGCCTTCAACGACACCCAGGCCCAGCAGCTGGGCGCCCATGCGGTGAAGCATGCCGTCGCCCGCGCCGGGATCGATCCGGCCGAGGTCGAGGATGTGGTCATGGGCGCGGCCCTGCAGCAGGGATCGACCAGCCAGAACGTGGCTCGCCAGATCGCCCTGGCCGCCGGCCTGCCGTCGACTGTTCCGGGCATGAGCCTCGACCGCCAGTGCGCCTCGGGCCTGATGGGCATCGCCACCGCTGCCAAGCAGGTGGTCTTCGACCTGCAGAAGGTCGCTGTCGGCGGCGGCCTTGAAAGCATCTCGCTGGTCCAGAACCAGCACATGAACCTGTACCGGATGAAGGACGAGGAACTGCTGAAGCTCTCGCCCCACATCTACATGTCGATGCTGGAGACCGCCGAGGTGGTGTCGAAGCGCTACGGCATCTCGCGCGACCGTCAGGACGAGTACGCCCTGCAATCGCAGCAGCGCACCGCCGAGGCCCAGGCCGAAGGCCGGTTCGACGCCGAGATCGTGCCGATGACCTCGACCATGCTGGTCGTCGACAAGGCCACCGGCGAGACTTCGAAGAAAGAAGTGACCCTGTCGAAGGACGAGGGCAACCGCGCCGACACGACGCTGGAAGGCCTGAAGTCGCTGAAGCCGGTATTCGGCGGCGGCGAGGAAATCCAGCAGGGCGAGTTCATCACCGCCGGCAACGCCTCCCAGCTGTCTGACGGCGCCTCGGCCTGCGTGATCATGGAGGCCGGAGAGGCGGTGAAGCGCGGCCTGCAGCCGCTCGGCGCCTATCGCGGCATGGCCGTCGCCGGCTGCGAGCCGGACGAGATGGGCATCGGCCCGGTCTACGCCGTGCCCAAACTGCTGAAGCGCCACGGCCTGACCGTCGACGATATCGGCATCTGGGAGCTGAACGAGGCCTTCGCGACCCAGGTTCTCTATTGTCAGGACGTGCTGGGCATTCCGAACGATCGCCTGAACGTCTCGGGCGGCGCCATCTCGATCGGCCACCCCTACGGTATGTCGGGCGCGCGCATGACCGGCCACGTCCTGATCGAGGGCAAGCGGCGTGGCGCGAAGTACGGCGTCGTCACCATGTGCATCGGCGGCGGTCAGGGGGCCGCGGGCCTGTTCGAGATCTACTGACCTCTCAGGGGCGCGGTTCGAGGTCCGGCTTGCCGGCCTCGACCCACGCCTTGCGGTCGGCCTCCATCTTCGCGCTCCAACGGGCACGAAGGACGGCCGGCCGACCCGGATAGCGGTCCTCGAGAAACTCGGCGGCGATGACGCGATCCGTGCGGAACGTGCGGAAATCCTCGCGCGTCTCGCACCAGCCGACGAGCAAACGAACCGTCTCGCGGTAGCCGACGAGGAAGGGCCAGATGGTCCGGCGGCTCTCGCGATCCCGCTCGTCGCGGTAATGCAGCGACAGCTTGCGACCCGCATGTATCCAGCTGCGCACCTGCGCCATGTCCAGCGCATCGACCTTGGGATCGTGCCAGACCGGCGGGCCGGCGACCGACGGTTCCAGCAGAACGGGGCGCAGGCGTTCGGGCACGGTGGCCGCGATCTTGGCGATCAGGTCGCGCGCGGCCCGGGCCAGCGCCGGGTCTCCCCTGCCCGCCACCCATTGTGCGCCCAGCACCGCCGCCTCGATTTCGTCCGACGTCAGCATCAACGGCGGCATGTCGAAGCCGCCATCCAGCACATAGCCCACGCCCGCCTCGCCCCGGATCGGTACGCGTTGGCCCATCAGAGTGGCGATGTCGCGATAGACGGAGCGCTTCGACGTCTCGAGTTCGACAGCGATCGCGTCGGCCGTCACCGGCTTCGACGAGCGCCGGAGCACCTGGATGATCTGGAAAAGGCGGTCTGCGCGTCTCATGGCGACACCCTCGCTCAGCGATGCTGACAGCATGCTGGCAGCAGCATGGCAGTAGATCAATCTCCACCGGCGGCGAGGGGCCGCCCTTCAGGAGAGTGACCGATGCTGACCCTGTTCCATGCTCCCCAATCGCGGTCCGGCCGCATCGTCTGGCTGATGGAGGAGATCGGTGCCTCGTATGAAATCGAGTACGTCGACATTTTCCGCGCCATGACCGGAACCGGCTCCCGCGATCGCGCCAATCTGCATCCGGACGGCAAGGTCCCTGCCCTTCTGCACGACGGTGCGCTGGTGACGGAGTCGGCCGCCATCGCCCTGTATCTGAGCGACTTGTTCCCCGAAGCCGATATTGGCGCATCGGTCGGCTCGCCCGAGCGCGCGGCTTATGTCACTTGGCTGGCGTGGACGGCGGGCGAGATGGAGCCGGCCTACTGGGGCAAGATCAGCGGCCAGACCGAGGGCGATGCGCTGGCGCAGAAGCGGTACGACGCGGTCAACGCCCGCATCCTCACAGCGCTGGAACATGGCCCCTACCTTATGGGTCATCGCTTCACGGCCATCGACGTCATGGTCGGCTCGGCCATGGCCTGGGGTCGCGATTTCGGGCCGAAGAGCGAGCTGATGGACGCCTGGCTGGAACGGGTCTCCAGCCGGCCGGCGAACCTCGCGGCCATGGCGAAGGACGGCGCCTTGCCCCTGGCCGAGGTCGCCTGAGATCAGGCCGCGCGGGCGGCGGCGTTCGCGTCGCCGTTCGACGGCCTTTCGATCGCTCGCAGGGTGCTGACGAAGTCGTCGCGCCAGATCGAGACGTCTGTCTCGCGCACCACCGTCATCAGCGACTCCCATTTACGCTTGCGCTCGGCCAGCGGCATTTCCAGCGCCCGCTTGATGGCGTCTGACAGCTCCTCGCGGCTGAACGGATTGACCAGGAGGGCCTCGCCCATCTGCTCGGCCGCACCGGCGAAGCGCGACAACACCAGCACGCCCGGATCGTCCGGATTCTGCGCCGCCACATACTCCTTGGCGACCAGGTTCATGCCGTCCCTCAGGGGCGTCACCAGACCCACCCGGGCTGCCCGATAGATGCCCGCCAGCTGATCCCGGCGGTAGGTCCGGTTGAGGTACCGGATCGGCTGCCAGTCCATGTCGGCGAATTCGCCATTGATCCGGCCGGCCAGCGCATCCAGCCGCACGCGGATGTCCTGATAGGTGTCGACGTCATCCCGGCTGATCGGCGTGACCTGCAGCAGGAAGACCTCGCCACGCTTGTCCGGATTGTCCGTCAGGAACTGCTCGTAGCCGAGCAGGCGCTCCTCCAGCCCCTTGGAATAGTCGAGGCGATCGACACCGACCATCATCGAACGGAAGGCGGCCGAGGCGGCCATCCGGTCGTACGTCCTGCGCCCGAACACGGAGTTGCGTGCTTCCAGGAAACCGTCGACGTCGATGCCTATCGGGAAGACGCCCGTCTGGACGGTCCGCCCGAAAGCCTCCAGTGCGTCGTTGGGCAACAGCTTGCCGTTCACGCTGGGCTCGGACGCGACATAGTCGCGGAACAGATCCAGCCACTCGCGGGTGTGGAAACCGATCAGGTCGTAGTCGAACATCGACTCCACCAGCCGCCGATGGTGCGGCAGGGTGACCAGCAGCTGACGCACGGGCCACGGCGTGTGCAGGAAGAAGCCGATGCGGTTCTTCACCCCACGCCGGCGCAGGTCCCGGGCCATCGGCAGCATGTGGTAGTCGTGGATCCAGATGATGTCGTCCGGCTGGATCAACGGGGCCAGAACATCGGCGAACCGGGCATTGGTGCGCTCGTAGCCTTCACCATAGGACCGCTCGTAGGCGGCCAGATCCGTGCGGTGATGCAGCAGGGGCCACAGGGTCTTGTTGGCGTAGCCGTTGTAATATTCATCGACGTCCTGAGCCTCGAGATCGACCAGCGCGACGGTGACACCGGCGCGATCCTCGATCTTCAACTCGCCGGTGAATTTCTCGACCGTTTCGCCTGACCAGCCAAACCAGAGGCCGTCGTATTTGCGCAGGGCGGCGGACAGGGCCATGGCCAGACCGCCGGCGGAACCGGCGGCGGGGTCCTTGGGTGCGGAAACCCGGTTGGAAACGACGATGAGGCGGCTCATGGCCGCGTAACCGTACTCGACACGGGATGGTGGCAACGCATTTTCGTGATCCCCCTCACTAACGCACGTCCGTCCACGACCGGCTGAGAAGCACGGCGCAGTTGATGATCCCGACCAGCGAATAGGTCTGTGGATAGTTTCCCCAGAGCTCATGGTCGCCGAGGGAGATGTCCTCGCTCAGGAGACCGGCGTGAGTCCGGCGGCTGAGCATCTCCTCGAAGATTTCGCGGGCCTCCTCGGTGCGGCCGTTCTGGTGGAGGGCCTCGATGAACCAGAAGGTGCAGAAGTTGAACGCGGTCTCGGGCTCGCCGAAGTCGTCCGGCTCGACGTAGCGGAAGAGGTAGGGGCCCTTCTTCAGATCGCGCTCGATGGCGTCGAAGGTGGCGACCTGGCGGGGGTCGCGGGCGTCGAGGAAGCCGAGGTCGGTCAGCTGGAGCAGGGAAGCGTCCAGCTCGCGGTTGCCGAAGCTGGCGGCGAAGCGGCCTTCGTCGGGCAGGAAGGTCTCGGCCTCGATGCGGGTGCGGATCTGGTCGGCGCGGTCGCGCCAGACGGCGGCGCGTTCGTGCAGACCGAGGTGGTCGCCGGCCTTGGACAGGCGGTCGCAAGCGGCCCAGCACATGACCGAGGAATAGGTGTGCACCCGCGCGATGGTGCGGAACTCCCAGAGGCCGGCGTCGACCTGGTCGTGCATGGCGAAGGCCCGCTCGCCGACCTTCTCCAGGCTATAGAAGTCGTCGATCGTGCCGGGGCGCAGCAGGCGGTGGTCGTAGAAGCTCTGGACCAGCGGCAGGACGATCTGGCCGTAGACGTCGTGCTGGAGGTGCTCGCGGGCCTGGTTGCCGACGCGGACGGGCTTCATGCCGCGATAGCCGTCGACGGACTCCGTGATCCACTCGTCGATGTCCTCCTCCAGACCGACACCATAGACGGGCTGGACGTGACCCCCGCCCGAGGCGTCGACGAGGTTGCGGAGGTAGCCGAGGTAGTTCTCGAGCAGGTCCACGGCGCCGAGGCGGTTCAGGGCGCGCACGACGTAGTAGGCGTCGCGGATCCAGCAGTAGCGGTAGTCCCAGTTCCGACCGCTCTCGGGGAACTCGGGCACCGAAGTGGTCATGGCGGCGACGATGGCGCCGGTTTCCTCATAGGCGCAGAGCTTGAGCGTGATCGCCGCGCGGATCACCGCCTCTTGGTAGTCCAGCGGCAGGTAGAGCTTGCGCACCCAGTCCTGCCAGTAGGCGGTCGTGCGATCCAGCGCTGCGGAAACGCCGGGACCAACATCCTGATCGTAGCCCTCGTCGGGTCCGAGGAAGAAGGCGCAAGGCTTCTCCAGCCGGAAGACCCGCTCGTTCATGATGTGCGAGACCGGGCAGTCGGTGGTCAGGCGCAGGGTCACATCCGTGCAGAGGAAGCGGATGTGATTCGAGCCGTTGGTGCGATCAGCTGGACGCGCGCCCCAGTCGGCGGACAGACGCAGGCGAACGCGGATGCGCGGCGAGCCTTCCAGCGGACGGACGATGCGGCCGAAGGCCAGCGGGCGATAGGTCCGGCTGTGCTTGGGATGGCGCGGGCAGAAGTCGATGATCTCGACTGACGATCCATCCTCGGCCGTCAGGATGGTGCGCAGGACCGGCGTATTGCGGATGTACTCCTGATCGGCGCGCTTGAAGCCTTCCAGCTCGATGTCCCAGAAGCCGTGCGCCGGGTCCGCGCCGTCCATAAGGGCGGAGAAGACGGGGTCGCCGTCGACGCGCGGGGCGCAGGCCCAGACGTAGCGGCCCTGCCGGTCGATCAGGGCGCTGATGGAGCAGTTGCCGATGGGGGCGAGGTCGAGATTGGGGGTCATTTCGTCTCCTCGACCGCTTCAAGCCAGGCCAGCACCGACGCCACGTCCGGCAGGCCGAAGGTCGCCGCCGTCTCGCGTGGCGGCCCGACCAGAACGCCGAAGCCGCCCAGCTCGGCGGCGGCGCGGAAGCCGTGTTCGTCGGTCAGGTCGTCGCCCAGCATGACCGGCGTCGCCCCGGCAAAGGGCGCTTCGGCCATGAAGGCCTTCAGGGCCGTGCCCTTGCTGGCGCCTGGGGTCTTCAGCTCGATGACCATGTTTCCGGGCTGCATCGTCAGGCCGGTCTCGTCAGCCAGTTCACGCGTCAGCACCGCCGCGTCGGCGGCGGCCTCGGGCGCGCCGCGGAAATGCAGGCCGGCGGCGATGGTCTTGTCCTCGACCAGCACGCCGGGGCGGGTGCGGGCGAAATCCTCGAAGGCCTCGACGGCGGCACGGACCCCGGCATCGGGCTCGGCGCGCAGCAGGGAGCCATCCGGGCGGCGGCGCTCGAGGCCGTGGATGCCGGAGGCGGCAGCCATGCTGCCGTCGGCGATGCGGTCGATCTCGGCGATGGTCCGCCCGCTGATGATGGCCACCCTGCCGTTCAGGCGCGGCGCGAGAGCGCGCAGCACCTTGGTGCGACGCGGTTCCGGGACGACGGCGTCGGGCGTGTCGGCCAGTTCGGCCAGCACCCCGTCGAGGTCCAGAAACAGCGCAGGGCGGATCAACTGCGTCGGCGGCGCGGGTAGGCGCACATCGGCGGCCGCGGGAGCGGCGTCGAGTGTCAGGTCAGACGTCCCCATGGGGTCGCTAACGCACCAAGTCCCGGACGGGTCCCTCAGCTTTGCATTTTTCTTCGCAGTTGCAGCATGACAGCGTTCTTCGCGAAGATTGAGAAAACGGCCCGAATGGGCCATGTCCCCGCCATGACCGAGAAGCTGTCCGCCGATCCCGCCGCCATGATCGCCCGCGCCCGCGAGGTGACCCGGCTGAACATCGAGGCCCTGACGGCGCTTGAAGGCGCCATTGGCGAGGACATCGCCAGAGCGGTCGAGATCATCCTGTCGCGGCCGGGCTATCTGGTCGTCACCGGCATGGGCAAGTCGGGCCACATCGGCGGCAAGATCGCCGCGACACTGGCCTCGACCGGCACCAACAGCTTCTTCGTGCACCCCGCCGAGATGAGCCACGGCGATCTGGGCATGCTGCGCAAGGACGTGACCCTGCTGGCCATCTCCAACTCGGGCGAAAGCCGCGAACTGCGCGATCCGCTGATCTACTGCCAGCGCGAGGGCATTCCGGTGATCGGCATCACCCAGCGGCCGAACAGTTTCCTCGGCCGGTCCTCGACCGTGTGCCTGACCATGCCGCAGGTGGCCGAGGCCTGCCCGAACGGTCTGGCGCCGACGACCTCGACCCTGATGACGCTGGCTCTCGGTGATGCGCTGGCCATGGTGCTGATGGATCGCCGCGGCTTCACCGCCGAGGATTTCGGCCTGCATCACCCGGGCGGCAAGCTGGGCATGAGCCTGCAAAGCGTGCGCGACTGGATGGGCGACCGCCCGCCCGCGCCGGCGACGGTTCCGCTGAGCGCGACCTTCGCCGAGGTGGTGTCGGCCATCACCGAGGGGCGCAAGGGCGCCGCCGTGGTCGTGAACGCGGACGGCACGTTGGCGGGGATCGTCACGGACGGCGACGTCCGCCGCGCCTTCGCCCGCGACCTGACCGGCCTGACCGCCGCCGACGTCATGAGCCCCAAACCCAAGACCATCAGCCCCGACTCCCGCATGAGCGACGCGATCGACCTGATGACGCAGAACAAGATCGCAACGCTGCTGGTGGTGGAAGACGCGCGCCCACTGGCGATCGTGCACATCGCGGAGCTGATGCAGGCGGGGTACGTGGGGTGACCTGTCCTCCCCGTCGCGTAGCGATGGGGAGGAAGCTTCAGTACGCCCTCATCCCGTCGATATTGCCCGGCGGGGAGTAGCGGCAAGCGAGGACCGTCCGTTCCGCTTCCCGCACCGTGGCGCAGCCGACGTGGGTCGTGCCGCGCCAGACGATCTGGGTGTAGTGGCCGACCGCGGTCCAGTCGCCGGTGCGGCTGACGTTCGGGAAGGTCGCGTGACGGTAGTAGCGTCGCTCTGCGATCCATTCGCCGACCATCTGTTCGGGCGTCCAGGTGCGGCCGACCGTGCCGCTCCAGCCGGTCCAGAGGTTCTCGCCATGGCCATGCGGAGCGGGGTCGTGTCGGAACTCGCCGGTGCGCAGCAGTTCGTGGGCCCAGACCCGCGCCTCGGCCTCAAGCCGGTCATCCCAGATCAGTGGCGGCGTGCGCACACGGCGGCGCTCGGCATTGTGGGCGTCCAGCAGCCGACGCTCGGTCGCGTTGGACGGACGCGAGTCCACAGGCGGCGCGGTAGGGCGGATTTCCCGCGCCTGATACTCGGGCTCGTCCGCCGCCGCCGGAGCGGACAGCAGGGCCAGCGCAAGAATGACCGCGCCCGACCTCATGCTCAGCGCGCCTCCACGCCGCCGCGGACCGGCGGCTCCTCGAACGGCTCGTCGACCAAGGCGCTATCCACGTTGTCGCCGACGAAGGTGCGGGTCTCGGACGGACGACCGGGATGGGCCTTAAACTCGGCCATCGCGGTTTCGCGGCGCAGGCGCATCTGGTCGGCGAGGTCCTTCATGTCGAGGCCGGCGTGGCGCGCAAGGCTGAAGATGCCCTTTTTTGCCGCTTCCTCTTCCTCGAAATGGTGCTCCATCATCTCGGACAGGACGTGGACCTTGGTGGCGTAGAAATGCTCGTCCGGGCCGCCGGCCTCGATGTCGTTCATCAACACCTTGGTGGCGTCGTGCTCGACATAGCCCTCATCGAGCTTGTGATCGTCGATCTCGCCGCGGCAGGCCGGATAGAGGATTTCCTCCTCCAGAACGGTGTGGACCTTGAGCTCGAGCACCAGCTTCTCGGCCAGCCGCTTCTGCTCGGCCTTGCCCGAGGCCTTCTCGAACTGTTCGAACAGATCCTCGATCAGCCGGTGGTCCGCCTTCAGCAGGGCGATCGCGTCCATGTCGTCATAGGCCTGGGCCATGTCGGTCTCCTTTGTCCGGCAGGAGAAAGGCCGCGCGAGGCGTTGCCGTTCCACTGAGAACAATTCGCGGTTCGTCCGCGTTGTCGGATCATCACCCCGGAGACGCGGAATGCTGGACCACATCGGCCTGGACGTGCCCGACATCGCAGCCTCGCGCGCCTTCCATGAACGGGCGCTGAAACCGCTGGGCTACCGGATCGTGCAGGAGATCACGGAGGGCAAGACCACCGTCGTGATGTTCGGCGTCGGCGACGAGCCGGACTTCGTGATCTCGAACAAGGATCGGCCGGGCGAGGCCGCTCATATCGCCTTCCGCGCCGAAACGCGGGCGCAGGTGGACGCCTTTCACGCCGCGGCGCTGGAGGCGGGCGGGACGGACAACGGCGCGCCGGGTCTGAGGCCGGAGTACGGGCCGAACTATTATGCGGCGTTCGTGATCGGGCCGGACGGGTTCAATGTGGAGGCGGTGTGTCACGCTGCCGGTTGAGCGGGCGTGGTGGTTCATCACAGCGAGCACAACGAAGGCACAACGGACACGACGGGGCCGGTGGGTGATCGGAGAAACCGAGCCTGTCCCTCGATTTGATCGGGCGCTTCGCGCCCATCGTTTTACGGCTCGCGCCGCAAGGAGACGCCGGCGGAGAGGCCCCTCAGTCCCGCCGTGTTCGCCGTGCCTTCGTTGTGCTCGCTGTGATGAACCAACACCCCCTATCGAAGACGTGACACCATCCATACTTGACGTTGACGTAAACGTACGCTTTCTGGCGATCCAACGATCCGTCCTTATTGGAGACTGAGTCCCATGGCCGACGCCTATATCTACGACGCCGTGCGAACCCCGCGCGGCAAGGGCAAGAAGGACGGCTCGCTGCACGAGATCACCGCCCTGTCGCTCGCCACCCAGGTTCTGGAAGCCCTGCGCGACCGCAACGATCTGGACACCTCGAAGGTGGACGACGTCATCCTGGGCTGCGTGTCGCCGGTCGGCGAGCAGGGCGCGGACATCGCCCGCACGGCCGTGCTGAACGCTGGCTGGGCCCAGACGACCGCCGGCGTGCAGATCAACCGCTTCTGCGCCTCGGGTCTGGAAGCCGTGAACATGGCCGCGGCCAAGGTGAAGTCCGGCGAGGCCGACTTCGCCGTCGGCGGCGGCGTCGAGGCCATGAGCCGCGTGCCGATGGGCTCGGACGGCGGCGCCTGGCCGGTCGATCCGAACTCGGCGTTCCCGACCTATTTCGTGCCGCAGGGCGTGTCGGCCGACATGATCGCCTCGAAATGGGGCTTCAGCCGCGACGACGTCGACGCCTATTCGGTCGAGAGCCACAAGCGTTCGGCGAAGAGCTGGGCCGAGGGCCGGTTCAAGAACTCGGTCGTGCCGGTCAAGGACCAGCTGGGCCTGATCCGTCTGGACCATGACGAGACCATCCGTCCGAACACGGACATGCAGACGCTCGGCGCCCTGAACCCGTCGTTCGCGGCCATGGGCGGCATGGCGTTCGACGCCGTGATCAACCAGCGTTACCCCGAGGTCGAGGCCGTCAACCACGTGCACACCCCGGGCAACAGCTCGGGCATCGTGGACGGTTCGGCCGGCGTGCTGATCGGTTCGCTGGAAGCCGGCAAGGCGCTGGGCCTCAAGCCGCGCGCAAAGATCCGCGGCGCCGCCTCGATCGGCTCGGAACCGTCGATCATGCTGACCGGCCCGGAGTTCGTGGCCAACAAGCTGCTGGGCAAGCTGGGCATGTCGAAGTCCGACATCGACCTGTGGGAGCTGAACGAGGCCTTCGCCGCCGTCGTTCTGCGCTTCATGCAGGCGCTGGATATCCCGCATGACCAGATCAACGTCTGCGGCGGCGCCATCGCCATGGGGCACCCGCTGGGCGCCACGGGCGCGATGATCACCGGCGTGGTGCTGGACGAGCTGGAGCGCTCGAACAAGGAAACCGCCCTGATCACCCTGTGCATAGGCGGCGGCATGGGCACCGCCACCGTCATCGAACGCGTCTGAGTATTTGAGGGGTTCATCACAGCGAACACGAAGGGATCACAACGAACACAACGGGGCTGGAGCCTGCTTCGCGCGCAGCGCCTTCCGATCCGGAAGGAAGAATGCCTGCGGCGCCCCGCCCTCGCTCTCGTAGTGTTCCCTGTGCCTCCGTTGTGGTCGTCGTGACGAACCAGCAACTGTCAGCCTCAACGCTGACGTTTCAGAATGAAGGGCCTTAGGCTGATGGAAAACTTCAAGATCGACGTCGACGCCGACGGCATCGCCCTGATCACCTTCGACGTCCCGGGACGGTCGATGAACACCCTGACCGGCTCGGTCATGGACGAGATCCCGCAGTGGGTCGAACGCATCAAGTCGGACGACGCCATCAAGGGCGCGGTCGTGACCTCGGGCAAGACCTCGGGCTTCTGCGCCGGCGCGGACCTCGGCGACATCGCCGGCGGCATGATCGGCGGGACCAGCCTGCAGGATGCATTCGACGCGGGCTGGAAGATGAACGGCGCCCTGCGTGCGCTGGAAACCTGCGGCAAGCCGGTGGCCGCGGCCATCAACGGCCTGGCCTTGGGCGGCGGGCTCGAACTCACCCTCGCCTGTCACTACCGCGTGGTCGGCGACAGCCCGAAGATCCAGCTGGGCCTGCCCGAGATCAAGGTCGGCCTGTTCCCCGGCGGCGGCGGCACCCAGCGCCTGACGCGCCTGATCGGCGTGCAGGCGGCGATGATGGCCATGACCGAGGGCAAGTCCTTCCGTCCCAACGACGCCAAGGGCGCAAGCTTCGTGCACGAGGTCGTGCCGGTCGGGACCGAGGTCGAGGCCGCGAAGGCCTGGATCAAGGGCGGCGGCAAGGCGCAGCAGCCGTGGGACGACAAGGGATTCAAACTGCCCGGCGGCGGCCCCTATCATCCGGTGGGCGTGCAGAACTTCATCGTTGGCAATGCGATGATCCGCAAGCAGACCTACGGCAACTATCCGGCCGCGACCAATCTGATGAAAGCCGTCTATGAAGGCATTCAGGTGCCGATGGATGCGGCCCTGCGGATCGAGACCCGCTACTTCATCAAGACCCTGATGACGCCGCAGGCGCAGGCCATGATCCGCTCGCTGTTCCTGTCCAAGCAGGAGCTGGACAAGGGCGCTGTGCGTCCGGCCGGTGTGCCGAAATCCGATCCCAAAAAGGTCACGGTGCTGGGCGCCGGCATGATGGGCGCAGGGATCGCCTATGTGAACGCCATGGCCGGGATCGAGACCATCCTGATCGACCAGACGCAGGAAGCCGCCGACAAGGGCAAGGCCCATGTCGAGGAACTGCTGAAGAAGCGCCTGTCGCGTGGCCAGCTGACGCAGGACAAGTATGACGCCCTGCTCGGCTCGATCACGGCGACCACCGACTACGACCTGATCAAGGGCTCGGACCTGGTCATCGAGGCCGTGTTCGAGAACCGCGAGATCAAGGCGGACGTGACGAAGCGGGCCGAGGCGCAGCTGGCGCCGGGCGCCATCTTCGGCTCGAACACCTCGACCCTGCCGATCACGGGCCTGGCCGAGGCGTCGGTGCGTCCCGAGGACTTCATCGGCATCCACTTCTTCTCGCCGGTCGACAAGATGATGCTGGTCGAGATCATCCTGGGCGAGAAGACGGGCGAGGCGGCGATCGCGAAGTCGCTCGACTATGTCCAGAAGATCAAGAAGACGCCGATCGTCGTCAACGACGGCCGCGGCTTCTACACCTCGCGCTGCTTTGCCACCTACGTCGCCGAAGGTCTGGCGATGCTTGAGGAAGGCTATGCGCCGGCGCTGATCGACAACATCGGCCGGATGACGGGCATGCCGCGCGGGCCGCTGGAGATGCACGACGACGTCGCGCTGGATCTGTCGGTGAAGGTCGCCAAGCAGACCGCCATCGACCTGGGCGACAAGTATGTGCCGCTGCAGGGCGCCGAGATCGTCCGCAAGATGGTCGAGGACCTCGGCCGCTATGGCCGCAAGAACGGCATGGGCTTCTACGACTATTCGACCAAGCCCAAGACGCTGTGGAAGGGCCTGTCGGACCTCTCCCCGGTGACGATCAACGACTCGACGCCGGAGCTGGTCGCCGACCAGAGGCAGCGCCTGCTGTACCGTCAGGCCGTGGAAGTCGCGAAATGCTGGGACGAGGGCGTGATCAACGACCCGCGCGAGGCGGACGTCGGCGCCATCCTGGCCTGGGGCTTCGCGCCCTGGACCGGCGGGCCGATCACCTTCATCGACCAGACGGGCCTGAAGGCCTTCGTGGCCAAGGCGGACGAGTACGCCGAACGCTATGGCGACCGCTTCAAGGTCCCGCAGTTCCTGCGCGACATGGCCGCCGAGGGCCGGACCTTCTACGGCGACTTCGCCGGCAAGCAGAAGGCGGCGGCATAAGTCGGATGCGAGAACGGGGCGGTCCTGCGACCGCCCCGTCTTGAGCTCCGGAGCCGTTCGCCGTAAGGCTGCGTCCGGCTCCGCGGGCATGATGTAGTGGTAGCCTGAAAGCTTCCCAAGCTTTTCGTGCGGGTTCGATTCCCGCTGCCCGCTCCAGCCGTTAGGGCCCTATCCCGCCCGGCGATAGACGCGCAGGCTGCGGAAGTCGTCCAGTCTCTCGAACACGCCGCTGGAAGCCCAGGCCTCGACGATCGGCTCGGCCCGGGCCCAGGCGTATGATCCGGGATAGACCAGCAGGTGGCCGGAAGCGGCGACCCGCCCGGCCATGAGCTCCAGCAGTTCGGCGTCCGTCAGGGCTCCATAGGCGTCGTTTCGTTCGTCCCTGAACTCGCACAGATGGAACAGGGTGACGATGTCGAAGACCGGCAGCAGGGCCGCGTTGGTCGTGTAGATGTCGCCGAACTGCACGGCGTACCGCTTGGACACCTCCGGCTGCTTCGTCACGATGCGGACGTAGGCATCGTGTTCACGGGGTGTCGCGGTGACAGCCAGAACCGAGTTGCCGGCGCCGTCGCGGGCGCAATACAGCCCGACGTGATGATGCTCGCCACTGCCGAAATGGAAGATCGACCGACCGGTCACCCCGTTGCCTGCAAGCCAGGTCGTGAAATCCACGTCGCAGGGGCAGTCCTCGACGCTCAGCTTCCATGGCCTTCTGATCGTGTGCAGCACGGCTTCCCTCCCGATGACGCCCTCATCAGTCATGACGGCGAGAGGCGCCGGCTAACTCCTGCGACAGATTGGCCCGCCAGCAACCGACGCCCGAAAGCAAAACACCGGGCGCAATACTGCGCCCGGTGCTACGGCCTGTTCGTTTCGCGGGAAGAAGTCCCTATTCCACCCGTTCCGCCGTCACGCCACGCTGGGCGAGGATGGACTGGACGCTTTCGTCGCCGACCAGGTGGGCGGCGCCGACGGCGATGAAGGCAGTGCCTGAACCGGCGAGCATCTCCTGGATCTGGCCGGCCCAGTTGGCGTTCCGGTTGGTCAGCAAGGCGTCGTAGACGACCTGGCTGTCCTCCTTGAGCTTGTCGACGCTCTGCTCCTTGAGGGCCGTGGTATCGCCCGAAGCCCACGCGGCGACCATGCCGTCGATCTCTTCGTGGGCGTTATCGTAGGTCTCGAGCGTGCTGCGCAGGAAGGCGAGTTGCTCCTCCTCCGGCAGGCCGGCGAGGATGCGGACCTGCTCGTCGATGGTCTCGAAGCCGTTGATCGGCTTGCCGGCGGCCTCGGCGCGGCCCTTGAGCACCAGCTCGACGCCCGACTGCGGATCGTAGCCGGCCTTGACCAGCGGCGCGATGCTGAGGGTCAGGGCGGCGAACCACGGACGCAGCATGTCGACCTGGGCCGCCTGCATGCCCATCGCGCCGGCCGCGGCGTTAAGCTCGGTCATCTCGGCCGCCGTCAGAAGGCTGGACAGCGGGCGCTGAGGCGAGATGCCGTGCTGCTGGATCAGCGGCATCATGGCCGAGCTGTCATCCGGGTTGGAGATCTCGAACCAGATCTGGTCGGCGCTGTCGAAGGCGCGATCGACTACTTCGGAACCCCAGGCCGTCGTCGGGCGCAGGACGTGGACAGTGCCGAACAGATAGATGGTCGAGTCGGCGTCGCGGATGACCCAAAGGGCCGGGCCGGCGCCCTCGGCGCGCGGAACCTCGCGGACGGCCGGGGCGGCGGCGTTCTGGGCGAAGGCCTGGGCCGGCTGGAAGGCGATGGCGCCGGCGAGGGTCAGGCCGAGAACGGTTCCCAGCGCGGTGCGGCCGACGTCGGCGGCGGTGCGGGTCAGGCGACGGGCGAAGGTGGTCATAGCTCTACTCCTTGATCGGGATTGAGGCGGTTTCGGGAAGAGAAAGGAAAGGGTCAGCCGGCGAGGCCGCGGCGCATGGTCACGATCATCGAGACCACCAGGTAGACGCCCATCAGGACAGCGTAGATGTCCCAGGCGGTGATCGCGGGCACGGCGGCCAGACGCTCGGCGGCGGCCCAGAGGAACAGCACGCCCTGACCGAGCCAGAAGGTGACGGCGCCGGCCTCGACCACGATGCGACGGAACAGCTCGTCGACCGTCCGGTAGACGTGGAAGTTCAGCGCCGTGTGCAGGACCAGCAGGCCGGCGACGCCAGCCAGAGAGAGCGCGACCGGAGCGCCCGCCGCCGACAGGATCATCGGCAGGGGCAGGATGATCGCCGACAGGCCGTAGACCGCGGCCTGCAGCCGGACCTCGCGGACGTCGGCATCGCCGGCCGGGCCTTCGAGCTTGAGCATGCGACCCAGGCCAGCACGGTCGAACGAGCGGATAAGGGTGGCCGCGCAGGCGATCAGCATGATGGCGGCAAGGAAACCGGCCACGATGTCAGCCCAGCGGACGGCGGACAGGTCAGGCTCCAGCCCCGGGAAGTACTGGTAGGCCAGCTGGCCGACGAAGAAGCCCAGCACACCGCACACGGCGCCGGCGGCGACCGCCTTGGTCAGGCCGCGAGCCCAGTCGGGCATGGAGGCGATGGAGAAGCGGGACATGGATTACTCCTCTTCGGAGAAGATGGATTCGATGGGCTGGCCGAAGACCTTGCCGATCCTGAAGGCCAGCGGCAGGGACGGGTCGTAGCGACCGGTTTCCAGCGCGTTGACGGTCTGGCGGGAGACGCCGAGGGCTTCAGCCAGGTCGGCCTGGCTCCAGTTGCGCTCGGCACGCAGCACCTTGAGGCGGTTGTTCATGACCGGGGCCTCACCGACGCTGCGCCCACCAGACGGCCCAAGCGATGCCGTAGCCGATCACCTGGCAGAGCAGGACAACGACCATGCCGCCGGCGAAGATCTGGTTCATGTCCAGTCCGCCGAGTTCGGCCTCGGCCGGCCGGTTCAGGGCGGTGAGGAGGAGGATGGCGCCGACGAGCATGCCGCTGCTGCCGCCCCACCACCACGCCCATTTGTGAGCCTCTCGGGCGGCCTCATCGATACCGCGCCACCACCAGATGCCGACCAGAACGGCGGCGCCAAGCGCCGCGGTGTTGACCAGCAGGGTCAGCAACAGGCCGGTCATGCCGGGCCAGTCGCCGAAATAGTCGCTGCCCAGAGCGCCGAAGACGCCGGCGACCAGCGTCAGCCCTATGGCGCCAAGGTAACCGATCGGCCCGTTCAGGCCGGAGCGGGGTTTGTGGCTGCTCATGACAAGCTCCCATGTCTGTTTGACAAGGGCGTTTTACATCATCAGACGCGCATGTCAAGCGACCTTGTCAAACAGACAATCGAGCTTGTCTCAGGCGCCGTCGGCGAGCTTGAGCTTCGGCGTCTCGGTGAGCTCTGGCCGGCTGAGCGCGCGGGGGCTCTGCTCGACAGGACCGAGTTCCGGAAGCTCCTTGCCCTCGTGGTCGACGTGCAGATCCTCGAAGCGGCGGGCCGAGACCATCACCTGGCTTTCGAGCGAACCGACGAACTGGTTGTACTTGCCGACCGCCGTGTCGAGCGCACGGCCGACGGCGGCGGCGTGGCCGCCCATGACAGACAGGCGCTTGTAGAGCTCCTTGCCGAGGCGGGCGACGTCCTCGGCGTTCTTGGCCTGCTCCTCGGCCCGCCAGCCGTAGGCGACAGCCTTGCACAGGGCGAACAGGGTGGTCGGGGTAACGATCACCACGCGGGAACTCATCGCATCGGTCAGCAGGTTGGGCTCATGGTCCAGAGCGGCGGACAGGAAGGCGTCGCCGGGCACGAACAGGGCGACGAAGTCCGGGCTGGGCTTGAACTGATCCTGATAGGCCTTGGACGCCAGCTGGCGCATGTGGGTCTTCAGGCTGGCGGCGATGCGTAGAGAGCGGGCGCGGGCGCGGGCGTCCTCGTCGCCTTGGTCGGCGTCGTCGTCGAAGGCCAGCGGCACCTTGGCGTCGATCACGAACATGCCGCCGCCCGGCAGGCGGACAATGAAGTCGGGGCGCTGCTGGCGGCCGGCGTCGTCGGCGTTGGAGGTCTGCTCCTCGAAGTCGAAGCGGCCCGCCATGCCGGCGGCCTCCAGCACATTGCGGCAGGTCTGCTCGCCCCAGCGGCCGCGCCGGCCGGTGTTGCCGCGCAGGGCCTCGGTCAGCTTGCGGGCCTCATCGCGGGTGGCGGTGGAGGCGGTCATCAGCTGGGCCAGCTGCTCCTTCAGCCCGCCGGTCTCCTCGGCGCGGGTCTTCTCCAGCGCGGCCACATGCTCCTGAAACTTCGCCAGCGTCTCCGCGACGGGTTTCAGCTGGGCGTCCATCCGCTGCTGGGCCATCAGCTCGCGATTGCGGAAGGACTCATCGGTGCGCTTCAGCAGTTCGTCGGCGGCGGTCTGGGCGGACTGGAGCGATTGGGCGCGCAGGAACTCGGCATTGGTCGCGGCGGCGTCCTCGGCCAGCCGCATGCGGGCTTCGACCTCGGCATGGCGTTCGCGCAGTTCCCAGGCGCGGGTCTCGGCGGCGGCGGCGCGGCGGCGCTCCATCAGGGCCCAGACGAGGGCGATCAGGGCGACAGCGGCGGCGGCGAGCGCGGGGGCGAGCGAGACGTTCATGCTCCGTTCCTTATCGGGAGTCGCCGCCGAACAACACAGTGCGAGTCGTCCGGAAAATATCGGCTGGCGTCGGTCATCCGCCGACCCTGCCGACATGATGCGTCAAAAACGGTCGTACCGCCTCAGGCCGGACGGCGGGCGCGCAGGGCCTGGACGATAGTGCCGTCGTCGAGCCAGTCCAGTTCGCCGCCGACGGGGACGCCGCGAGCCAGGGAGGTGATCTCGACCTCCGTGCCGGCGAGGCGTTCGGCGATGTAGTGGGCGGTGGTCTGGCCGTCGACGGTGGCCGGCAGGGCCAGAACGACCTCCTTCGCCTCCCCGCCCCTGACGCGGCCAACCAGTTCGGCGATGCGCAGGGCGTCGGGGCCGACGCCGTCCAGCGCCGACAGCATTCCGCCCAGCACATGGTATTTGCCGCGGAAGGCGCCCGAGCGCTCCATGGCCCAGAGGGCGCCGGCCTCCTCGACTACGCAGATCAGGCCGTTGTCGCGGGCCTGATCCGAGCAGATCGAGCAGGGATTGCGGGTGTCCGGCGCGCCGCAGACCGAGCAGGACGAGACCTTCTCGGCCGTCTCGGCGAGCGAGGCGGCGAGCGGGACCAGCAGCTGCTCGCGCTTCTTCAGCAGAGCCAGGGCCGCGCGACGGGCCGAGCGGGGTCCCATGCCCGGCAGCTTGGCGAGCAGGCTGATGAGCCGTTCGATTTCCGGCCCGGCGGACGCGGCCATCAGAAGAGTTTCGGCATCCCGGGAATGTTCATCCCGGCCATCGGACCTGCGGCGTCGCGCATCAGGGCCGAGTTGACCTCGTCCAGCTTGCGCTTGGCGTCGGCGTGGGCGGCCACGATCAGGTCGGCGAGGATCTCGCCCTCGCCCGGGGCCATCAGGCTGTCGTCGATGGTGACCGAAGTCACCTCGCCGGCGCCCTTGAGGGACAGGGTCACGAGGCCGCCGCCGGAGGTGCCGGAAGCGGTGGTTTCAGCCATGCGGGCCTGGGCGTCCTGCAGCCGTTGCTGCATCTGCTGGGCCTGCTGCATCAAAGCATTGAGGTCTTTCATGCGCCCTAGATAAGCGCTTCGCGCGCGCGGCGACAGGGGGCCGTTGAGCGCAGCGCGAGACGATCAGCAACAGAAAATGTTGCGATACCCCTTGGCGCCGGATCGGGAGCGCCTATTTTGCACTCGTTTCTGTTGCAGTTCTATTTCCGGATGTACCGATCATGGCTTTCGACTCTCACACGACCCGCGACCGCCCGGTGACCGACGCCGTTCTGGCGCAGCTGTTCACCGAGGCCCGCACCCGCAACGGCTGGACCGACCGTCCGGTGGACCCGGCGCTGCTGCATCAGCTGTACGAGCTGACCAAGTTCGGACCGACGGCGGTGAACAACACCCCCGCCCGCTTCGTCTTCGTGACTTCGCCCGAGGCCAAGGCGCGCCTCGCCCCGCACATGTCGGAGGGCAACCGCGCCAAGACGATGCAGGCGCCGGTGACGGTGATCATCGGCATGGACCTGGATTTCCACGAGACCCTGCCGACCCTCTTCCCGCATGCGCCGGGCGCCAAGGACTGGTTTGCCGACGAGGCCGCGCGCCGCGAGAGCGCCTTCCGCAACTCGTCCCTGCAGGGCGGTTATCTGACCATCGCGGCGCGCTCGCTGGGTCTGGACGTCGGCCCGATGTCAGGCTTCGACCCGGCCGGCGTGAAGGCCGAGTTCTTCCCGGACGGCAATATCGAGCCGAACTACATCATGAACCTGGGCTATGGCTCGGACGAGAACCTGTTCCCCCGCTCGCCGCGCCTGTCGTTCGACGAGGCCGCGCAGATCGTCTGAGATAAACTCCGGACCGCCGGTGGGGCGCACAGGCGCTTCGCCGGCGGGAATGATCAGAACCTGTAGCGGAGGCCGACCGCGACCGAGGTCGTGCTGTACTCCGCGTTCAGAACGGAATCGAGCGTGCCCGTCGTGGTGGGCGCGCCATTGATGAACGAATTCATTACAAACCGCTCGACCTGCACCTCGCCCGGGTCGAGGTAGCGGATATCTCCCGTCAGCGAGAGCGTCGGGGACAGGGCGATCTCGGCGCCGGCGATCAGTTGCCAGGCCCAGGTCGCCTCGGACGTCGGGATGGCGATCTGCACCTGCCCGGGGATCGAGCCGGTGGCCGGGGGTACCGCGATCAGATAGCGGATATCGTGGTTGATCGATGCGGCGCCGAAGCCGGCGCCCACAGTAAACCGGAACCGGTCCTGGATCTGCGGCGTGTCGTAGAACAGGTTCAGCATTCCGGCCGCGACACCGACCTCCGACCCGTCGCCGATGACCCGGTCCACGCCGTTCAGGGTCAGGCTCTCCAGCTCGGAGGACCGATAGCTGAGCTCGATTTCGGCGCGACCACGCCCGTGAACCGTCTCCCGCGTCGCGACGCCCAGCGCGCCCCCAAACAGGACGCCATTGTCGAACGCCACCTCGATATCCCTCAGGTCACCGGCGGCGTTGCGCCCGTCGATAGCCTCATCGGCCGGTTTGTCGAACCCGGCGAAGACTGCGACGTAGGGCCCCTGCTGAGCGGCGGCAGGGGCGCTCGACAGGGCGAGGAATGCCGAGGCGGCGACGAGGATTCTGGGCGAGTGACGCATGTGGGGACCTCATGGGTTGACCATGAGGTGAAGATCAAAGGTCGGGCATCATGAATCAAATGATGGTATTTCAGCAAAGCGATGAATCATATTGACCTCTCTCGAACGGATCTGAACCTGCTCGTCCTGTTCGAGGCCGTCATGGCGGAGGGCAATGTGGCGCGGGCCGCGAGCCGACTGTGCATTTCTCCCTCCGCCGTCAGTCACGGACTGGGCCGGTTGCGGCGGCTTCTGAATGATCCGCTCTTCATCCGGACACCCAAAGGCGTAGCGCCAACAGCACGAGCCATGGAGTTGGGCGATCCGATCGCCGACATACTCGGACAGGTTCGCGGGGTCGTCAGTTCTGCTGAGGTCTTCGATCCCCGACGCTCGACGCGCCGATTCACGATCGGGGCGCCCGACGGCGTGTCGGCCGTCGTCATGCCGGAGCTGTTGGCCCGACTTCAGACTGACGCCCCGCTGATCGGTCTGTGCGAGCAGACGATCCGGCCCGAAGACGCTTTCTTGCTGCTGGACACCCACACCATCGACTTGGTGATCGGCCCGGCCATCGGCGAGGCACCGGCGCGATTCCGCCAAAGCGTCCTGTTCGACGAGGACTTCGTCATCTGCATGAGGGCGGACCTTCCACTGGCTGGCGAAATGACCCTGGATCGCTACTGCGCGGCAGCGCACCTGCTGGTGTCCTCTACCGGCGACGCCAGCGGTCTGGTGGACCGCGCACTCGCCGCCGTCGGACGATCCAGACGGATCGCCTATGTGGCGCCGAACTTCATGCTTGCGCTGGCTATCCTGTCAGACACGTCTCTGATCGCGGCCTTGCCCAGACGCCTCGCGGAACGGCACTGTGATCGGTTCAGCCTAGTCTTCGTCGAACCGCCCCTCAAACTCCAGACATATGCCATCGTCCGCATGCTGCCGACGGCCGCGCTGGCCGATGCGGGCGTGCAGTGGCTGTTCGACGCGGTCGGCGCCTGTCAGCTCGGGGGAACGTCAACCTGATCGAGGTCGGTCTGGATCCATTCCGGCGAGTGGTGGATGTCGATGGTCTGGAGGCGGCCGGGACCGAGGTTTTCGAAGCGGTGCGGGACGCCGGCGGGACCGAAGACGACCTCGCCCTGCCCGGCCTCCAGCGTCTGGTCGCCCACGAAGAAGCGGGCGCGGCCTTCGACGACGATGAAGGTCTCGTCGTAGGGGTGGACGTGCAGGCGCGGACCGACGCCGATCTCATCCGTGCCGTAGGCGAGGACGGTGACCCCGGAGCCGAATGTCTGGCCGGGAAGCGAGCCGCGCCACGGGCCGTCCTTGGCCGGATCGAACAGGCGGGCCATGCCGGCGGGGCGGCCGTCAGGCGTGACCGATGCGGGATCGAAGTCTCTGCGCGCCATGGGCCGTCTCTCCTAGCGGGCGGTGTCTCAGTCCTCGTCGTCGGCGCCGGCCTCGTCGGGGATGGCCGGCAGTTCGACCGGAGCGGCGATGGTGCGGATTTCGCCCAGCTTTGCGCCCGGGAAGGCCTCCATGATCGCCTTGACGAAAGGATCGGCCTCGACCTCGGCGCGCTCGGTGGCGCGCTTGCGACGATCGACCTCGATCATGGTCTCGCCGCCACCCTGGCCATTGGCGGCGATCAGCCAGGTGCGACCGGTCCATTCCTTCAGCCGGGAGGACAGCTTGCGGGCCAGATCGATCGGGGCGCCGTCGACGCTCTCATAGGTGATGGCGCCGGGCTTGAAGGCGACCGGGCGGACGAAGCGCTCGACGTCCATCTGCAGGCCGACCTCGCGCTTCTCGCCGATCAGGGCGACGACCTGCTCGAACGACTGCGGGTCGGGCATGGCCGGCGCGGCGACCGGGCGGGCGGCGAGCTGGGCCGAGGCGCCGCCTCCACCGCCACCGCCGGACGGGCCGCGGGAGGCCGGGCCGCCGCCGAAGGGCTCGCCGTCACGCAGGGCCTTGAGCGCCTCCTCCGGTCCGGGGAGGTCAGCGGCGTAGGCGAGACGGACGATGGCCATCTCGACCGCGTCGGCCGGATTGGGCGCGCGCCGGACCTCGTCCAGCGCCTTCAGCAGCATCTGCCAGACGCGCGACAGGGTGCCGGCCGAGATGACGGCGCCCAGCGCCGCCAGCTTCTGCGCCTGATCGTTGGGCAGACGGGTGGCGTTCGGCCCCAGCATCTTGGCGACCGAGGCGGCATGGCAATGCTCAAGCAGGTCGTTTGTCACCTGCACCGGATCGGCGCCGTAGCCGTACAGGGTGCGGAACAGCTCCAGCGCCTCGGGCGTGCGGCCGGCCATGACGGCCTCGAACAGGGCGATGGTCTGGGTGCGGTCGGCGAGGCCCAGCATGTCGCGGACGGTCTCGGCCTTCACCGTCTCTCCGCGCTCGGCCTGAACCAGCGCCTGATCGAGCAGGGACAGGCCGTCACGGACCGAGCCCTCGGCGGCGCGGGCGATCAGGGCGAGCGCCTCCTGATCGATCTTCATGCCCTCGCGCCCGGCCACCCGGTCGAGATGTTCGACGAGAATCTCGGGCTCGACGCGGCGCAGGTCGAAGCGCTGGCAACGGCTGAGAATGGTCACCGGGACCTTGCGGATCTCGGTGGTGGCGAAGATGAATTTGGCGTGGGGCGGCGGCTCCTCCAGCGTCTTCAGCAGGGCGTTGAACGCCTGCGTCGACAGCATGTGAACCTCGTCGAGGACATAGACCTTGTAGCGCGCCTCGACCGGAGCGTAGCGGACGCTCTCGAGGATGTCGCGGATGTCGTTGACGCCCGTGTGGGAGGCGGCGTCCATCTCCATGACGTCCATGTGCTGGCCGGCCATGATGGCGGCGTCGTGCCGGCCGTGGGCGGTCAGCTCCAGCGAGGGCCGGTCTATGAGGTCGGTCTCGTTGTTCAGGGCGCGGGCCAGCAGGCGGGCCGTGGTCGTCTTGCCGACCCCCCGCACGCCGGTGAGCATGAAGGCGTGGGCGATGCGGCCGGTGGCGAAGGCGTTGGTCAGGGTGCGGACCATGGCCTCCTGACCGATCAGGTCCTCGAAGGTGCGCGGGCGGTACTTCCGCGCCAGAACGGTATAGGCCTCGCCGTCGGCTTCAGCCGGTTCGGCGGTGGGCGGCGCCTTTGCGGGCGCGACAGCGGCCTCGGCGAGGGCGACTTCCTTCGCCGGCTCGGGCGCGACAGGCGGCGCGCCGAACATGTCGTCGGTATTGGGATCGCGCTCCTCGGCCTCGGCCTCGGGGGCGTCCTCGTCCCATGGGGGACCCTCGAGACTCGGGTCGATGTCGCTCATTCCCGATCCTTAGCGCGACAGGGGGCGGCTGCCACCCCCTGCGCGCGCCGGATCCCGATTTCGCCGGGGATGAGTGGTGCGGATCAGTCCGTCATGTCGCGGATCTGGCCGCCATTGTCCTTGATCCGCTGGATCACCTGCTTGTGCAGCCAAATGTTCATCGAGGCGGTATCCGACTTGTCGCCGGTGTAGCCCAGCTCGTCGGCCAGCTCCTTCCGCTCGGCCAGCGAACTTTCCATTCCGGTCAGCTTCATCAGGTCGACGATGGAGGTGCGCCAATTGAGTTTCTGGTCGCGCTGCTCGTTCATGAAATTGAGGATGCCGTCGACGTCGACAGGCTGGGCCGCAGCGGGCGCGGCGGACGGTGCGGCCGCAGGAGCAGCGGTCGAGGTGGGGGGCGGCGCCGCCGGAGCCGAGGGCGGCGCGTCGCGCTTCTTGAAGATGCGCCCGAGGATGTTGTCGAGAATGCTCATGACGTCTGCTCCACTTTGGTGAGCTGGAAGAGCGGACTGGGCGAGCGGGAGTTCCGCGACCCGGAAGGATCGGCGGATGACGTTCCATTGAGCAGGGAAAGGGTGGAGACCGCGACCCGAAGGGGAATTCGTTGTGGCTGCTGCCTTCCGGCCCTGACCAGATTGGCGAAGCCTTCGCCCGCGATCTCCGATCGGGGATATGGCGGTTTGGGCTCGCCGATGCAAGCGCCGCCTTGCTAGACAGGGAGCATGGCCCTTTCCGCGATCAACACCTTCGCCGGTAACCCGTTGGATCGGGCGGGCGACCGCCGCAACGATCCCGACTGGCTGGCCGAGCAGGCGGACAATCCCGACGCCCTGGCCATGGTGATCTGGCAGGGCAAGCCGCTGGTCGAGGAGACGAACACGGGGCCGCGTCTCGCCTGGCTGGCGCTGAAGCACGCCCGCGCGGTCGTGCCGGATCGCGAGCTGTTCCTGGGCCTGTGGAACGACGCCCCGGTCTTCGCCGTCGAGGTGGAGGGGCCGGTCGATCCATCGGCCGGGCCGTTGCAGGGTCTGGGCGGCTTCCCGGAGATGCGCGAGGCGGCGGCGATCCTGCCGGGCCCCGACGCGGCGATGGCAGGCACGGCCAAGAGCCTGTTCGACTGGCGGGCGCGGCATGGCTTCTGCTCCGCCTGCGGTCAGGAGAGCGAGACGGCCTGCGGCGGCTGGAAGCGCATCTGCGCCGCCTGTGGAAGCGAGCATTTCCCGCGCGTCGATCCGGTGACGATCATGCTGGCGATCTACAAGGGCGGCGACGAGCCCCGCTGCCTGCTGGGCCGTCAGGCGGCCTGGCCGGCGGGGCGGATGTCCGCACTGGCCGGCTTCCTGGAACCGGGCGAGACCATCGAGGAAGGCTGCGCGCGGGAGATCGAGGAGGAGGCCGGGCTGACGGTGACGTCGGTGCGCTACCACTCCAGCCAGCCGTGGCCGTTCCCTTCGCAACTGATGATCGGCCTGTTCGCCGAGGTCGATTCGGATGATGCGCGGCCGGATCAGACCGAGCTGGAGGCGGTGGCGTGGCTGACGCGGGCGGAGGCGAAAGCCTGCCTCGAGGGCACGCACCCGACGATCAAGGCTCCCCCGCCGATCGCGATTGCTCGGACGCTGTTGCAGGCATGGGTAGACGGGTTCGACGTCTGAGAAACCGGCGAAGCCGGAATCATTCCCCGGGGATGCTGGTGCTTCACCAAGGACACCAAGGGGGCACGAAGAACACCAAGGAAGAAGTCGGGATCGGGACTTCGTGTCCTTGGTGCCCCCTTGGTGTCCTTGGTGAGGAACCGGCTTCGCCGGAGTTCTCAGCTTGCCAGCGCCCGCGCCGCTTCCAGATCCGCCGGATTGTCGACCGAGAGCGGGGCCTCGTCGATGACGGCGGCCCAGATCTGGAGGCCCATCTCCAGCGCGCGGAGCTGTTCCAGCTTCTCGCGCTTCTCCAGCGGCGACGGCGGGGCGGCGCAGAAGCGCATCAGGGCCTCGCGGCGGTAGCCGTACAGGCCGATGTGCCGCCAGACCGGCGCGTCGCCGTAGAGGGTGGAGCGGGTGAAATAGAGGGCGCGGCCGTGCCTCTCGCCGTCGTTCACCGCCAGCACGGCCTTGACCACGTCAGGGTTCGAGCGATCCGACAGGTCGGCCTCGCGGGCGACGAGGGTGGCGATGTCGCAGTCAGGTTGCCCGTTCAGAAGGGCGGCGCAGGCGGTGGCCAGACCCGGATCGGCGAAGGGCATGTCGCCCTGCAGGTTGATGATGGCGTCGAACCGGCCGTCCGGGTCGATGGCCTCCAGCGCCGCGCGGATTCGGTCCGAGCCCGAGGGCAGGTCCGGATCGGTCAGGATCGCCGTGCCGCCGATGGCCTCAATGGCGTCGACGATGGCCTGATCCCCGGCCGCGACGGCGACCGGCAGGCCTGACAGTGCAGCCTGCTCATAGGCGCGCACAATCATGGACTTGCCGCCGATGTCGGCCAGCGGCTTGTCCGGCAGACGGGTCGCCGCCATGCGAGCGGGAATCATTATCAACGGATTCATCGGCCTGCCTCGACTGCTGCGATGCCGGAACGCGGGAAAGTCGGTTCCGGCCCGGTTGCGAAGGCCGCGCTAGCGTGTAAGAGACGCCCACGCAATATTCGTCCGGTCGAGCCTTCGGTCGGACCCTAACGTACGGGATGCGACGACGCGGATGAGCGGCAGTCTGAACGGGAACAAGATCATGGCGGCCGGTCTGGCGACCGCCTTCGTCATCATCGGCCTGCAGCAGGTGACGGGCGCGATCTACGCGACCGCCAAGCCCGAGAAGATGGGCTACTTCATCGACGCTCCGGAAGAGGCCGCGGGCGGCCCGGCCGAAGTCGTCCTGCCGCCGGACTGGGGCACCGTCCTGCCGACCGCCGACCTGGCTGCTGGTGAAGCCGCCTTCGCCCGCTGTCAGGCCTGCCACACCGCCAACGCCGGCGGCGCTGACGGCATCGGTCCGAATCTGTTCGGCGTCGTGGGCGGGCCGGTCATGCATCGTCCGGGCTTCGCCTATTCGGACGCCATGGGCGCCCACAAGGCCGAGGCTCCGACCTGGGGCTACGACGAGCTGGATCAGTTCATCACCGCGCCGGCGCGCTACGTCCCGGGCACCAAGATGTCGTTCGCCGGCATCCGTGACCAGAACACCCGCGTGAACCTGATCGCCTGGCTGCGCAGCCAGGGCTCGGGCGGCTACGCCGTCCCGGCGCCGGATCCCTCGCGCCAGCCGGGCGCCGCCGCTCCGGCGGAAGGCGCGGCTCCGGCCGAAGGCGAAGCGGCCGCAGGAACCGGCGCTGAAACCGCAGCCGCCGACGCCGGCGGCCCGACGGGCGCCGCTCCGGCTACGGGCGCTGCAGCCGCCGCGACGACCCAGACCGCTCCGGCGGCTCCATCGGCGGCGACCAGCTCGACCAACAGCCCACGCTGATCGCGACAGTTGAATA
>NZ_BAAAGA010000009.1:28765-35213 GCF_039523815.1 Brevundimonas kwangchunensis
GGTCTGATCAGAGCCGCCTGAAGACCGGAGCCTCGAAGCCGTCCGCCGCATAGCGGGCCAAGGCTTCGGCGAGGGGTTCCACTGCCACCGCGCCGTGATGGCCCGTGGCGTGCAGGACGCGGTCGCCGTCCAGCAGGAAGGCCGAGTGGCCGTTCCACGGCCCCTGCCCCGGATGCAGCCAGACGACCAGATCGCCGCGACGGGCGTCAGCGCGGGAGACGGCGCGGCCCAGCTCGGCCTGTTCGTCCGCATAGCGCGGTCCGGCGCGGCCGCAGGCGTAGAGGGCCTGCTGAACCAGTCCGCAGCAGTCCGTGCCTTTCGGCGTACGGCCGCCGAGGCGGTGCGGAACGCCCAGCCAACGCTCGGCGAAGGCGAGGGGATCGGTCTCGAACTCTCCAACCGGGGAGAAGGCATCGTCGGCGACCAGCGCGTTCGGCGGCAGGTCGGCATCGAGGGCGGTCACGCGGCTGCGCGGCAGGACGACGCCATCGGACAGGGCCGCGCGATCGACCCAGCCGACCACGCCGTCGCGGCGGGCCTGACCCCAGGCGCGGTCCTGAAGCGTCTCCAGAGCGTCGAAGGCCTCGCCGAAGACAAGCTGGTCGACGGTCTGGCCCGAGGCGTCGACGATGTCGGCCATCGGCGTCGCGCACCGCATTGCTTGCGCCGCCCGGTGGACGTCGGCGCGCACGATCCCTTCCAGCCCCTGCTCGGCCAGATCGGCGCGGGCCAGGGTGGTGCGGGGGTCGAAAATGGCGTCGGTTGCGGTCAAACGAGACTCGTCCGGTTGAGCCGTCGTCGTAGCGCCAGAAGCCGAAAGGCCCGTTAACGCGACTGATTTTTCTGATCAAACCGGCGTGAAAGCATGTCGAAGGCGGCGCGAAGCCCTTGCGCCTCGCCGCCCTCGGGCCAGCCCGGACGGGCGCGCGGGGTCCAGGCGAAGATGTCCATGTGGGCCCAGACGCCGGTCTCTGGCGCGAACTTCTGCAGGAACAGAGCGGCGGTCACCGAGCCAGCCTGCGCCCAGGCCGCCGGGTCGTTTCTCAGGTCGGCGATCTCGGCTTCCAGAGCGGGCTTGTAGCCGGCCCACAGCGGCATCCGCCACAGGGGGTCGGCGACACGCTTCGCGGAGGCCAGCATGTCGGCGGCCAGCGCCTCGTCGTCGGTGTAGAGCGGCGGCAGCTCCGGCCCCAGCGCCATGCGCGCAGCGCCGGTCAGGGTGGCGAAGTCCAGCGTCAGGTCGGGCGAATGCTCGGCCGCGCGGGTCAGGACGTCGGCGAGGATCAGCCGGCCCTCGGCGTCGGTGTTGCCGACCTCGATGGTCAGGCCCTTGCGGGTCTGCAGCACATCGCCCGGGCGGAAGGCGTCGCCCGCCACGGCGTTCTCGACCGCGGCGACCAGCACGACCAGACGCACCGGCAGTCTGGCCTGCATGACCAGTCGACCGAGCGCCAGAACGTGGGCCGAGCCGCCCATGTCCTTCTTCATGTTGCGCATGCCGGCGGCGGGCTTGAGGTCCAGACCGCCGGTGTCGAACACCACGCCCTTGCCGACCAAGGCCACCAGCGGCAGGTCCGCCTTGTCGAGGTTCCAGCCGATCTCGATCACCCGCGGCGCGCGGTGCGGGGCGGCCGCGCGGCCGACGGCGTGGACCGACGGATAGTTCTCTTCCAGCAGGGCGTCGCCGGTGATGACGGACAGGGCTGCGCCCGAGGCTTCGGCGATCTCGCGGGCGATGGTCTCGATCTGCAGCGGCCCCATGTCGGCGGCGGGGGTGTCGACCATCTCGCGCGCGAGGGCGCAGGCGGCGGCGATCCGAAGCAGATGCGCGGGGTCGGACGCGACCGACAGGCGAGCCGCCTTTGCCGGGCGCGCCCTGTAGCGGTCGAAGCGATAGGCCCCCAGCGCGAAGGACAGCGCCGCCAGCTCGGCCGCCTCGCCCTCCACACCCTCCAGCCGCCACAGGCCGTCGGGCAGACGGGGAGCGAGGGAACGGGCGGTCAGCGGCTCGAAGGCGTCGCCGACGCCGAACAGGGCGTGATCGATCTCACCATCGGCGCCGGGGACCAGCAGCAACTGCCCGGCCTTGCCCGTGAAATCGTTGGCCCTGGCCCAGGCATCCGTCGGCGCATCGACCTTGCCGACGATCCGGATTGGACGGGCGCCGTCGGTCTCCAGCGTCAGGATGTCGGGGTGCAGGACGGACATGGCAGCCTTTCCGGCCCACGATGGACCGATGTTAACCAGTGATTGACGCCGAAAGCCGATTCTGGAGACCGAATTTCCGGAGCGCTCTCCATGTCGCGCACGACCGCCTCTGTCGCAACCATCGCCTTGCTGGCGCTCATCGCCACCCCTGCCCTCGCCCAGAACCGCGGGCGCCAGGCGGCCGAGCAGCCCGCCGCCGCGCCCGCCCCCGTCGCGCGGACGCCGGCCAGCGCCGAGGTGCGCGCCGCCTACGAGCGGACCGACCCCCTGATGCGCTCGACCTTCTGGGCCGGCGAGGCCGAGATCAATCCGGCGGACCCCGTCGCCGGGGTCAAGGCGGCGCAGGCGCTGCGGGAAATGGGACAGTACGATCAGTCTGTCGACATGGCCCAGCGGGTCCTGCTGGTGCAGCCGGCCAACTACGAGGCCATGCTGGAGATCGGACGCGGCCATATCGCTCGCGGGCAGGCCTTCTACGGCATCGAGGCGCTGGAGCAGGCGGCGAACCTGCGGCGCGACGACTGGCGGCCGTGGTCGCTGCTGGGCGCCGCCTATGAGCAGGTCCGGCGGGGCGATGACGCCCGCGCCGCATGGGCCCATGCCCTGACCCTGTCGCCGGACAATCCCGATGTGCTGGCCAATATGGCTGTCGCGGCGATGAGCAAGGGCGACAACGCCGCCGCCGAGCCGCTTTTGCGTACCGCCGCCGCCCAACCGGGCGCATCCCTGCGCATCAAGCTGAACCTGGCGATGGTGCTGGGGTTGAACGGAAAGATGGGCGAGGCCGAGCAGATCCTGCGCCGCGCCCTGCCGCCGGAACAGGCCGACCAGAACCTGGCCTGGTTGCGCGCGCGCAACGGCGGCCCGAGCGGCGATCCCTCACTGAACGCCCGCACCTGGACCTCGCTTCAGGGCGGCTAAAGCCCTACATTGGGGCCATGATCGACGAGCTCTACAGCACGCGCATCCTGACGCTGGCGGCCAACCTGCCGCACAGCGGCCGCCTGCCCGCGCCCGAAGGGACGGGCGAGCGCGTCGCCAAGCTGTGCGGCTCGAAGGCCATCGTCGATGTGACGCTGGATGATGAGGGCCGCATCAACGCCTTCGCCCAGGATGTGAAGGCCTGCGCCCTCGGCCAGGCCGCGGCGGGTGTTCTGGGCCAGACGGTCATCGGCGCCTCGGTCGAGGAACTGACGGCCGCGCGCGACGCCATGCTGGCCATGCTCAAGAGCGGCGGGGAAGGTCCCGAGGGCCGTTTCGAGGGGCTGCGCGCCCTGAAGCAGGTCGCGGACTACCCGGCGCGCCATGCCTCGACCATGGTCGCCGTCGAGGCGACGCTGGACGCCGTGAACGCGGCGTTGGCCCGCAAGACGCCCGACACTCGAACTAGCCTCGCCGGCGCGGCCTGATGCCCGCTTGTCCTGCCCGCACGGGCGGTCGATAAGCGCGGCGACATGGCCTCCGGCGCAAACCTCTACGAACGCGGCGTCCGCCTGGCTCACCGGAGCTACAAGGTGACGCTGTCGCCCCTGATCGGGCAGCAGTGCCGGTTCCTGCCGACCTGCTCCGACTACGGGCGGGACGCGCTGATCGAGCACGGACCGCTGAAGGGGGGATGGCTCACGGTGCGTCGCCTCTGTAAATGCCATCCCTTCGGCGGATCAGGGTATGACCCGGTGCCGCCCAAGGGCCAGAACGCCAAAGCAGACTGACGATGATCGAACTCAAATTCCCCGACGGCGCCGCGCGCGAGTATCCCGCCGGCTCGACCGCCCGCGATGTGGCGACGTCCATCTCGCCCTCGCTGGCCAAGAAGGCCGTTCTGGCCGAGCTGAACGGCGAGCAGCGCGACATGGATCGCGTGCTGGAGACCGGCGGCGATTTCCGCCTGATCATGCGCGACGACCCGGCCGCCCTGTACACGATCCGCCACGACACGGCGCACGTGCTGGCCGAGGCGGTGCAGACGCTGTTCCCGGGCACCCAGGTCACCATCGGCCCGGCCATCGAGGACGGCTTCTATTACGACTTCTTCCGGGAGGAGCCGTTCTCGACCGACGACTTCGCCGCCATCGAAAAGGAGATGGGCCGGATCGTCGATAGCGACGCGAAGTTTGTGCGCGAGGTCTGGGAGCGCGACGACGCGATCAAATTCTTCGAGGCCCGGGGCGAGAAGTTCAAGGCCGAGCTGATCCGCGACCTGCCGGGGACGGAGACGATCACCCTGTACAAGCAGGGCGACTGGATCGACCTGTGCCGCGGTCCGCACTTCCCGTCGACGCGTCACGTCGGCAAGGCGTTCAAGCTGACCAAGCTGGCCGGGGCCTACTGGCGCGGGGACAGCAAGCGCGAGCAGTTGCAACGCATCTACGGCACCGCCTGGGCGACCAAGGAAGATCTCGACGCCCACATGCAACGCCTCGAGGAGGCCGAGAAGCGGGACCACCGTCGCGTCGGCAAGGCGATGGAGCTCTTCCATATGCAGGAAGAGGGCCGCGGCATGGTCTTCTGGCACCCGAAGGGCTGGGTTCTGTGGCGCGTGCTGGAAGCCTATATGCGCCGCCGTCTCGACGCCGCCGGCTATGTCGAGGTGAAGACCCCGCAGGTGCTGGACCGCAAGTTCTGGGAACAGAGCGGCCACTGGGACAAGTACCGGCCCAACATGTTCGTCTGCGAGACGGTCGAGGGCGAGGAACTGAGCCTGAAGCCGATGAACTGCCCGGGCCATGTGCAGATCTTCGATCAGGGCCAGCGCTCGTACCGCGAACTGCCGCTGCGCATGGCCGAGTTCGGGGCCTGCCACCGCTATGAGCCGTCGGGCTCGCTGCACGGCCTGATGCGCGTGCGCGGCTTCACCCAGGACGACGCCCACATCTTCTGCCGCGAGGACCAGATCGTCGAGGAGACGGCCGAGTTCATCAAGCTGGCCCGCAGCGTCCACGCCGATCTCGGCATGGAAACGGCCTACATCAGTCTGGGCACCCGCCCCGAGAACCGCGCCGGCACGGACGAGTTCTGGGACAAGGCCGAGAACCTGATGGCCGAGGCCGCCCGCGCCGCCGGGACCGAGCCGGTCGTCACCGAGGGCGACGGCGCCTTCTACGCGCCCAAGCTGGACTTCATCGTCAAGGACGCCATCGGCCGCGAATGGACCTGCGGCACGATCCAGCTCGACTACGTTCTGCCGGAGCGTCTGAACGCCACCTACATCGCCGAGGACGGCCAGAAGCACCGCCCGGTCATGCTGCACCGCGCGATCCTGGGCTCGTTCGAGCGCTTCATCGGCATCATGATCGAGAACTACGCCGGGGCCTTCCCGCTGTGGCTCGCGCCGACCCAGGCCGTGGTGGCGACCATCGTGTCGGAAGCCGACGACTACGCCCGCGAGGTGGTCGAGAAGTTCAAGGCCGCCGGCCTTCGCACCGAGATCGACCTGCGCAACGAGAAGGTCGGCTACAAGGTGCGCGAGCACTCCGTCGCCAAGGTCCCGGTCATCGCCGTGGTCGGCAAGAAGGAGGCCGAGGAAGGCAAGGTCGCCATCCGCCGCCTCGGCTCGCAGGCCCAGGAGGTCGTCACAGTCGAGGAGGCGATCTGCACCCTGACCGACGAGGCCACGCCGCCGGATCTGAAGCGGGCGTAAGTCGCCTCACGGACTTAGGAACGTTCCGGCCGGCGGTCCCTTGAGAGAGCGCGCAATCGCGCTCGCCTCAAATGGAGATCCTCCGATGGCCGACAAAACGCTCGACACCCTTTTCCACGACACGCTCAAGGACATCTACTACGCGGAGCGGAAGATCCTGAAGTCGTTGCCCAAGATGGCGCGCGCCGCACAGTCGCCCGAGTTGAAGGCGGCGTTCGAGAAACACAGGGATCAGACCGAAGGCCAGATCGAACGCCTGCAACAGGTGTTCGAGATCATCGGCAAGCCGGCTCGCGGCAAGACCTGCGACGCCATCGAAGGCATTCTCGCCGAGGGCGACGAGATCGCCGAGGAGTACAAGGGGACGGCGGCGCTGGATGCCGGCCTGCTGGCGGCGGCCCAGGCCGTCGAGCACTATGAGATCACCCGCTACGGTACGCTCAAGCGGTGGGCCACGGTGCTTGGCCTGAAGGATGCGGCTCGCCTGCTCGACGAAACCCTTCAGGAAGAATCGCAGACCGACGAGGATCTGACCGCGATCGCGGATGCCGCGATCAACGCAGACGCCATGCAGCCAGCCTGATGGGACGGCGTCGCGGC
>NZ_BAAAGA010000009.1:35246-51167 GCF_039523815.1 Brevundimonas kwangchunensis
GCCGCGACGCTTCCTTGCTTACAGCAGCCGCTTGCGCATCACCTGCGACAGCATGTCGATCAGGGTCACGGCGACGACGATGATGATCGCGATGGTCGAGACCTTGGAATACTCGAACGCCTGCAGGCTCTCGAACAGAACCTGACCGATACCGCCGGCGCCGATCAGACCCAGCACCGTGGCGGCGCGGCTGTTCGACTCGAAGCGGTACAGGGCGAAGGAAGTCCACAGCGGGGCCACCTGCGGGATCACGCCCCAGGCGATCTCGTGCAGGCGGCTGCCGCCCGTCGCCTTCACGCCCTCGATCGGCCCCTTGTCGATCGACTCGACGGCCTCGGAGAACAGCTTGGCCAGCACGCCGGCGGTGTTCAGGGCGATAGCGAGCACGCCGGCCAGCGGGCCGAGGCCGACGGCGACGATGAACAGGGTGGCCACGACCAGATCCGGCACCGAGCGCAGCAGGTCCATCACGCGACGCACCGGCCAGACCAGCCAGTTGGGCGACAGGTTGCGCGAGGCCATCAGGCTGAGCGGCACGGCCAGGAAGACGGCCAGGAAGGTGCCCCACAGGGCGATCTGGACCGTCAGCCACATCTGGCCGACCAGTTCCTTCCAGTCTGACCAGTCTGGGCGGAGGAAGTCGGCGCCGTAGTCCCGGATGTTCTCGGAGTTGGAGAACAGGTTGGTGACGTTCGGCAGGTCGACCCGATTGAAGGCGGCCAGCAGGATGATGGCGAACCCGCCCCACAGCAGAACGTCCAGCGACCAGGCGGCCAGCGATTTCTTCGGCGGCTCCGGAATGACCGTGGGGTCCGACGGGGCCGGGGCCTTCTTCGGGACCATGTTCAGACCGATGGCGATAAGCGCCAGCAGGCCGATCAGGGCGAAAGGAATGACCGGAGCCCAACGGTTGGATGCGGTCGTCGACGGCGGCGCCACGTCGGACGGACGCCCCTCGCGACGGGCCTGGTCTGCCTTCATCTCGCGGATCGGGTCGAGGTAGCTGTTATCGGCAGCGCGGAACTGGGAGTAATTCAGGGCCGTCATGACCTCGCGCTGGCGGTCGGCGTCGGCGCCCACGCCCTGGCCATAGGTGACGAAGAACTCGCGGATCCGGGCCTTCAGGCCGGCCGGGAGGTCGCCGCGCAGGACGATGCCCGACTCCGGGATGGGCGGCGATTCCCAGATCACCTCGATCTGGCTGGCGATCTGCGGGTTCTGGCGGTTGAGGAAGACGGTATTGACCGAGTTCGAGGTGGCGATGTCCACCTGCCCGTTGGCGACCGAGAACGAGTTGGCCTGGTGGTTGGCGGACCGAACGGTCGAGAAGCACTGGCGCGGATCGATGTTCCGCGGGCTGAAGAAGTAGGTCATCGGGGCCAGGGTGCCCGAGGTCGATTGGGCGTCGCCGATGCCGAAGGTGTACTGCTTGCCACAGCGAACGACGTCCGCGAGCGTGATGCCCGAGCCCTTCTTCACGATCAGGGTCGAGACGTAGGAGTCCTTGCCCTCGATATCGACGGTGCGGGCGATGACCTCGCCTTGGGCGCGGTCGATGGCCTGCACGGCCGGCAGGGCCGAGAACCACCCGATCTGGGCCTGATTGGCGCGCATGGCCTCGACCAGCACGCTGTAGTTCGAGCCGAAGATCGGGCGAACGGGAATGCCGATTTCGCGCTGCAGGTCGTCCAGCAGCGGCTGCCACAGGGGGCCCGAGGAGGCCTGACCTTCGGCGGACAGGATGGTGAAGACCAGCTCGTTCGGCTGTCCCTCCCGCTGCGTCTGGGCGCTCGCGGTCGTGGCCATCCCGAACAGGACGACGGTCAGGGCCATCAGGCCGGCGAAGAGGGTACGAAGGCGGCTCATGCCTGGGTTTCCCGGAACGCGCCCGAACGGGCGGTGAAGATCAGAAGGGTTCGAAGAACGATCATGGCTGCACCTCGCGACGGGCGCGAAGGCGCTGCAGGTCCCGCTCGGCCGCGGCGGCGGCAGTGCGGTCGCCCGAAACGCGGGCGGCGGCCAGGGCTTCGTCCGCGATCATCTCGCGGACGGGATCCAGATAGTCGGCGTCGGCGGCGGTGAAGCGCGAGTAGCGCAGGCCAGCCAGCACGCGGCGCTGGCGCTCGGCCTCGACGCCGCTGCCCTGTCCGTAGGTCAGGAAGAAGCTGCGGATCTTTTCCTTGAGCACGGGATCGAGGTCCTCGCGCACGAGGATGCCGCTCTCGGGGATCGGCGGGGACTGCCAGATGGTCTCGATCTGGTCGGCGACGGCCGGGTTCTGACGGGTCAGGGCCGCGGTCGAGACGCTGTTCGAGGTGGCCACATCCAGCACGCCGGTGGCCACGGAGAAGGCGTTGGTCTCGTGGTTGGCGGACTCGACCGTGGCGAAGCAGGCCTGCGGGTCGATCCGGCGCGGATTGAACAGGAAGGTCATCGGAGCCAGCGTGCCCGAAGTCGACTGGGCGTCGCCGATGCCGAAGTCCAGCCGCTTGCCGCAGGCCAGAACGGCATCCAGCGTCAGGCCGGAGCCCTTCTTGACGATCAGGGACGAGCGATAGCTGTCGGCGCCGTCGGTATCGACCGTGCGGGCGATGACCTCGGCGTCGGCCGTGTCCAGCGCCTCGATGGCCGGGCGAGCCGAGAACCAGCCGGCCTGGGTGCGCCCCTGCTCCATCTCCGCAACGAGCTCGGCATAGCTGGCGCCGAAGCGAGCCGTGACCGGAACGCCGATGGCCTTGGACATGTCGTCCAGCAGCGGTTGCCAGACCGGAGCGGTCGATGCCTGGCCCTGTGCCGAGAGGATGGAGAAATGGATTCCGTCGGCCGGGACCCGCGCGGCGGACGTCGAGTCGCGCCCGCAGGCGGACAGCGCCAACGCCACGACGGCCAGCATGCCGACGCCAAGACGGCGCATGGCGCCGCCGTGGGTCATGCCTTGGCTTCCCAGAACGCGTCTTCGAATTCGGGGCCGTAGATCTCGATCAGGCGCTTGGTGTCCAGCCCCGTCGACGGGCCGTCATAGACTACCTTGCCGGCCTGCAGGGCGACGACGCGCTCGCAGTAGCGGATGGCGTAATCGACCTGGTGCAGGGTGACGATGACGCCAAGGCCGTCGCGCTTGTTCAGCTCGACAAGCAGCTCCATGACCTTGCGGGCGGACACCGGGTCCAGCGAGGCGACCGGCTCGTCGGCCAGAATGGCCTGGGCGCCCTGCACGATGGCGCGGGCGATGGCGCCGCGCTGCTGCTGGCCGCCCGAAAGCGTATTGGCGCGCTGCGCGGCGTAGTCGGACACGCCGACGCGGTGCAGGGCCGCCATGGCCTTGTCCTTGTCCGCCGCCGGCCACAGGCCCATCACGCCCTTCCAGCCCGGGATGCGGCCCAAGGCGCCGAGCATGACGTTGGCGAACAGCGACAGGCGTCCGACCAGATTGAACTGCTGGAAAATCATGCCCAGCTTCTGGCGCGCTGCGCGGGCGCGGCCCGTGACGCGGCCGTTCTTCTGCACGACCTCGCCGAAGACGGACACCGTCCCCTCGCCCGGATCGATGGACTGCAGGCCCGTGATCGAGCGCAGGAGGGTCGACTTGCCCGATCCCGAGGGACCGATCAGGGCGACCATCTCGCCGGCCTTGACCTCGACGGACACGCCGTTGAGGGCCTTACGGGCGCCGAAGGTCTTCGAGACGTCCTTTACGGACGCAACTGCGGTGGCTGTGGTCATGGACACGCGAGAACCGGTTGCAAGGGCGCGCCGCATCGCCCGAACGGGCCTGCGAGGCAAGTCTTAATGGCACGTCCGCGTCGATTTCGTCCAGCGAAGCGGCGGGGGTGCCGCAATCGCCCTACTGCGCCGCCCGCACCTCGACCGGCAGGCCCAGGGCCTCCAGCTGTGGCCGCACGGTCGCCGCATCGCCGACCACGACCCAGGTGAAGTTCGCCTGCCCCAGCAGACGCCGCGCCTCGGCGTCCAGCTCGGCCGGGGTCAACTGCGCATAGCGCGGACCCAGGGCTTCCCAGTAGTTGTCCGGACGTTCGAACAGGGCGTTGGAACGCAGGGCGCCCAGCACCGCCTGGGAGGTTTCGAACTGGCCCGGCAGCTGACGCATATTGGCATTGATGATGCGCTCGCGCTCGGCCGGAGTGACGCCGCGGTCCGACAGGAAGCCGCGATACTGGTCGATCAGCACCTGGATGGATTCGCCAGTGCGGTTCGACTGCACCGGCGCCGAGATCAGATAGGGCACCTGATGCTCCAGGTTCTGCGCCGCGCCACCCAGACCGTAGGACCAGCCGCGGGTCTCGCGGATGTCCTGGTTGATGCGCGACAGGAAGCCCGAGCCGATGGCCTCGTTGGCGGCGTTGAAGACGACACGGTCGTCCGCGCCGGTGACCGGCAGGACCAGCGCCCCGAGGATGATCGACTGCGGCGACTGCGGCCGGTCGATCAGGACAATGCGCGAGCCGGTCGCGGCGGCGGGCGCGGTGAAGTTCTTCTGCCCGCGCGGCGCCGACGGCGCGGCCCAGTCGCCGAGGCGGGCGTTCAGCGCCGCGGTGATCTCGGCCAGCGGGCGATCCGAGACGACGAAGATCTGGGCGGCGTCCGGGCGGATCCAGCTCTGGTGGAAGGCGCGCAGGTCGTCGCCGTCCAGCGCCTGCACCGCGTCGGCGCGGCCCTGTCCGGAGAACGGACGGCCATAGGGGTGGCTCTCGCCATAGACCAGCGCCGGCCAGGCGCGGGCGCCCATGCCGTTGGGCGAGCTCAGCTCCTGAGCGATCGAGGCCAGTTGCTGGCCCTTGCGACGCTCGACGTCGTTGGCGGCGAAGGCCGGGTTGCGGATGATGTCGGCCATCAACTCCAGAGCAGGGTCGAGGTTGGCGCTGGGCGCGCCCAGGCTGATCACGGTGCGGTCCAGCGTCGCGCCGACGCCGATGGAGGCGCCCAGGCGCTCTTCCTGCTCGGCGATCTGTTCGGCGTTGCGGCTGGTCGTGCCCTGCTTCAGCAGACCCAGCATCAGGGTCTGGGTTCCGGGAGCCTCGGCGCTGTCGGCGGCGACGCCGGCGTCGAACTCGACCGCGATGCGGGTGATGGGGACGGTGGTCGAGCGGGCGTAGACGACCTCGACGCCGTTCGTCAGGCGCGCACGCTCGATGTCCGGGAAGTCCAGCGGCTTCATATCGCCGACGGCGGGCATGGGATCACGCGGCGTGATGGCCAGCGGCTCCGCGGCGGCCGGCGGCGGGCGGTTGTCCGCGGCCTCGACATAGGCCTCGCGCTCGCCCGGATCGACGCGCAGGGCGAGCACCGGCCGGGTCAGCCAGCGCTGCATGGCGGCGCGGACGCTGTCGGGCGTGACGGCGCCATAGGCCTGAAGCTGGCGGCGATAGAAGCCGGGGTCGTTGGCATAGAGCTGGCCCTCGGCGAGGGTCACAGCCTTGCCGGTGAATCCGCCGGTGGGCTCGAGCGACTGCAGCACCTGCGACAGGCGCTGGGTCACGGCGCGCTGGACCTCGTCGTCGGTGGGACCGTTGGCGATGTAGTCGGCCATCAACTGATCGAGACGGGCGGAGACGGCGTCGACGTCCTCGCCCGGCTTCACATCCACGGACGCAGAGAACATGCCGAGACGCTGGAAGGGCTGCAGGCCGGCGGTGACCGAGGTGGCGGTCTCCTCGCCGCGGACCAGCTGGTTGTCGAGACGCGAGCTGGCCAGACCCCCGAAAACGGAGGCGGCGATGTCGAGGCTGGCCGCCTCGTCCGACAGAAGGCCCGGCACAGCCCAGAAGCGGGCGACGCGGCTGTTGGGCACTCGGTCGTGCAGGGTGCGGTCGGCGCGGGCGGCCAGCGTCGGGATGTCGGCCTGCGCCGGCTCGTTCTGCGCCCCGCGCGGGATGTGGCCGAAGTAGCGGTTCACCAGCGTCCGCGCCGTGGCGGTGTCGATGTCGCCGGCCAGTACCAGCACGGCGTTGTTCGGGCCGTAGTTATCGCGGTGCCACTGGCGCAGATCCTCAAGGCTGGCGGCGTCGAGGTCGGCCATCGAGCCGATGGTCGAGTGACGGTACGGGTGGCCCTCGGGGAAGAGGGTCTCCAGCACCGTATAGTAGGTCA
This sequence comes from Brevundimonas kwangchunensis, assembly GCF_039523815.1. NCBI lineage: Bacteria > Pseudomonadati > Pseudomonadota > Alphaproteobacteria > Caulobacterales > Caulobacteraceae > Brevundimonas > Brevundimonas kwangchunensis. The sequence goes on from NZ_BAAAGA010000009.1 coordinate 41,355, forward strand.
GGCCGTAGGGCTGGTTGTCACCTTGGCGCTTCTAGTTCTGGACGACACCGCGCTGGTTATCGAGCCGCTCCTGACTGAGCGCGCCCAGCAGGTGGCCCATGCGGTCGCTCTCCATATAGAGCGCCTGCTCGACGGCCGAGGTCGGCACGGTCTGGAAGAAGTTGGTGCGATCGAACCAGGTGGTGCCGTTCCAGTCGGTGGCGCCCATGGCCCGCAGGGGCTCCATCAGGCCGCCGGGCACGTTCTCGGTCGGATTGAACAGGCCGATGTGCTCGAACAGGTGGGCGAAGCCCGTCTGGCCCGGCGGCTCGTCCTTGGAGCCGACGTTGTACCAGGCGTGGATGGCGACCACCGGGGCCTTGCGGTCCGTGTGGACGACGACCCTCAGACCGTTATCCAGGGTGAAGGTCTCGAACGGGATGTCCACGCTGCGGGCCAGCTCGGCGGCCGGGACCTGGGCGAGGGCGACGACAGGCGCGCCCCCTGCGATCATGAGCGCGAGAGCGCAGGCGAAAGCGGTGCGACGCATGGATCAGTCCCCCGAAAGAAAATGCAGGGGCGAACCTATCAAGGGTGTGCGGGGCGGCAAGTGAACCCTGAGTCATCTTCCGGAGGCGCGAGGTGCTCCGGAGCCGGACAAATTCCCTGACGCTTCAAGGGTGGTCACGAAAAAACCGCTTTACATGACAGGGACGTGACTGCATATCGCGCCTTCCGGCGGACCCCGTAGGTCTTCAAGCTGCGCCGCTAACGCCGGTCTGGGTTTAACGACTAACAGGGGGTTACGTGAATTGCGCACGTACCAGCTTCCCCTGGACCTGGTCCGTGAGCGGTCCCCTGAGCGTCCCGTCGCCCTCGTGCGGCCGCGCTCGGTTTCCGTAGCGGCGCGCTGGTTCCAGGACAATCTGAAAGCCGACGTCTTCTATGCTGTGAAGGCGAACCCTTCGCGCTGGGTCATCGAAACCCTGGTCGAAGCCGGCGTGAACGCGTTCGACGTGGCCTCGCTGGCGGAGATCGAGCTGGTGCGCTCGGTCAGCCCGGACGCGCGTCTGGCCTTCATGCATCCGGTCAAGAGCCGCGGCGCGATCACCAAGGCCTATTTCGACCACGGCGTCCGCACCTTCGTGCTCGACAGCCATGACGAGCTGGCCAAGATCCTCGACGCCACCGGCCAGGCCGACGACCTGAACCTGGTCGTGCGCATGGGCGTGTCGGCCGACGGCGCCGCCTATTCGCTGTCGGGCAAGTTCGGCGTGACCCCGGATCAGGCTCCGGCCCTGCTGATGGCCGTGCGCCAGGCGGTGCAGAACGGTCTGATGGGCGTCAGCTTCCACGTCGGTTCGCAGTGCATGCGCCCGTCCGCCTATGAGGCCGCCATGGCCCAGGTCGGTCGCGCCATCACCCGCGCCGGCGTGATCGTCGACATCGTGGACGTCGGCGGCGGCTTCCCCTCGGTCTATCCGGGCATGGTCCCGCCGGACCTGCAGGAATATGCCGACGCGATCCATCGCGGCTTCGCCGAGATGCCGGTCACCCACACCACCGAACTGTGGTGCGAGCCGGGCCGCGCCCTGGTAGCCGAAAGCTCGTCGGTGCTGTGCCGCGTCGATCTGCGGAAGGGCGACGCCCTTTACCTGAACGACGGCTCGTACGGCTCGCTGTTCGACGCCACCCACTCGCGCTGGCCCTTCCCGACCAAGCTGGTCCGGGACGGCGACGCCGCCCCGGATCTGAAGCCCTTCCGCTTCTACGGCCCGACCTGCGACTCGATCGACCACATGCCGGGCCCGTTCTGGCTGCCGTCGGACGTTCAGGAAGGCGACTTCATCGAGATCGGCATGCTGGGCGCCTATGGCGTGGCCATGACGACGGGCTTCAACGGCTACGGCGAGCACGAGATCGCCGCGGTCGAGGACGCCCCGATGGCCTCGCTCTACGGTCTGGCCCCGCGCTCGATCCCGACGGTCCGCACCTCGGCAGAGGAGCAGGCCCGCAAGATCGTTCGCCTGTCGCGTCCGAAGGGCAAGGCCGGCCAACGGAAGAAGTCGCGGCGCTAAACCGTCGCTTTCGCGTTGTACAAGCAGCGGCCCGTCGCTCCGTCCGGGCCGCTGTTCCTTTTTGACGACGGGCGCTCAAATCAAAGGGAAACCCTTGCAATGAACGCTCCTGTTCAGTCGAACCAGAAGGCCGAGCTGCTGCAGAACACCGTCGAGCACGTCGACATGACGTCCTTCGACGCGCGCCCGATCATCGACAGCATGCGCAAGATGTCCTTCTCGTCGCGCGACACCGCCCGCGCCGCCGACATCTTCAACATGTCGCTGGAAGACAAGGACTGCTCGCCGTGGCTGATCCTCGCCGGCTCGACCTCGGCCGGCGGCTGCATGCACGTGTACCGCGACATGGTGAAGTTCGGCATGACCGACGCCATCGTCGCCACCGGCGCCTCGATCGTCGACATGGACTTCTTCGAAGCCCTTGGCTTCAAGCACTACCAGGCCGCCGGCCCGGTGGACGATAACGTCCTGCGCGACAATTACATCGACCGCATCTACGACACCTACATCGACGAGGAAGAGCTGCAGGCGTGCGATCACACGATCCTGGAGATCTGCAACCGTCTGGAGCCGCGCGGCTATTCCTCGCGCGAGTTCATCTGGGAAATGGGCAAGTGGCTGTCGGAAGGCAACGCGAAGAAGCCCGGCTCGCTGATCCAGACCGCCTATGAAGAAGGCGTGCCGATCTTCTGCCCTGCCTTCGTCGACTCGTCGGCCGGCTTCGGTCTGGTGAAGCATCAGAAGGAACGCATCGCCGAGGGCAAGCCCTACCTGATGATCGACGCGGTCGCTGACTTCCGCGAACTGACCGACATCAAGATCGCGGCGGGCACCACGGGCCTGTTCATGGTCGGCGGCGGCGTTCCGAAGAACTTCGCCCAGGACACCGTCGTCTGCGCCGAGATCCTCGGCGTCGAAGCCGACATGCACAAGTACGCGGTGCAGATCACCGTGGCCGACGTGCGCGACGGCGCCTGCTCGTCCTCGACGCTCAAGGAAGCCGCCTCGTGGGGCAAGGTCTCGACCACCTACGAACAGATGGTCTTCGCTGAAGCCACCACCGTCGTGCCGCTGATTGGCTCGGACGCCTATCACCGCGGCGCCTGGAAGAGCCGCACCAAGCCGCGCTGGGCGAAACTCTTCGCGAAGTAAGACTGGAAGGGCCGGAGCGATCCGGCCCTTTTCTTTTGCGGAACCGGCGGCGCGCCGGGTCGCTTAGTCGGGCGAAGGAGCTTCGCCATGACCGACCAGAACCAGACCGAGGACGCCCGCGAGGCCGGCGACATGGGCGAGAAGCCCGATCTGGGCCGCACGCGCGACGCCCTGACCAACGCCCTTTCCGGCAGCGACATGGGCTCGGACACCCGGGCGGGCTCGCTGCAGGGCGGCGCGGCCTCGGGGTCGGACGTCGATCCTGACCAAGACGCGATCAACGAAATGCTGGCCAGCGAGGGCATGGCCGCCGCCAAGGCGAAGACGCCGGAAGGCGTCGACCCGGAACCGGTCAACAACACCGGTGAGGACAAGCCTGACACCAGGGGGGCCGACGCAGCCACGGGCTGAGCGCCGCGTCACATTGCGCCGTCATGAAGGCGCGAACCCGCCTTGCCGCCGCCGCACGCATGCGCCACGGTAAAGGTAACGATACCAAGGTCTTCAAGGACACAACGGGATGAAGCGCATTCTTGCGGTCGCCGGACTGGCGACGGCGATGTTGGTGAGCGGCTGCCAGAACGCGGACGACACCGAAACCACGGAAGCCGCGCTCGCCGACGAGCCTCCGGCTGTCGAAGGTCGGGCCGCGCAGGCCCCCGCCGCCAGCGACGCCGCAACCCCCGCCGCGGCGCCTGCCGCGCCCGGCGCTCCGATTTTCGCGGTCCTCTACCCCGGAGCCACGCCCAAGGGTCCGGCCACCGCGGGCCAGAGCCCTGCCGGCCCCGGCGGCATGCTGGAGTTCACCACCGAAGCCACCCCCGACGAGGTCGTCGCCTTTTATCGCGACCGCGCCGAGGCTTCGGGCCTGAAGCCGATCACCACCCTGAACCGGGAGGACGCTCGCGCCTACTCGGCCGGTGATGGCGCGGACGGCACAGGCAAGCTGCTGAACGTCATCGCCACGCCGGTCGACGGCGCCACCGACGTCCTGCTGACCTGGTCGAACGGGCGGTGATCAGGGCGGCCGCCGCACTGGCGGCCTGCGTGACCCTCGCGGGGTGCGCCACGGCGCGGCCTGCCCAGCCCGAGCCTGTGTCAGGCTACCTCTCTCAGGACGCGATCGAAGCTCTCGCCGCCCTGCCCGTCCCGCCGGACGCCGACGCCCCGCCCGAGGCCCTCCCCGGCCAGCCCGGCACAGATCGCTGGTGGCTGGCGACCGCCCATGCCGAACTGCGGCCGCCCTGGGCCGCCCAGCATTTCGACTGCGTCCTCGGCACGCGCCTCGCAGCCTCGCCCCGCCCCGCGCTCAGTCGCCTGATGGCGCGGGTTCTGGTTGATGCCGACAGCCTGACGCGCGCCATGATGGCCCGCTCGGACCGCAAGCGGCCGGCGGCCAATCCCGATCTCGATATCTGCCAGCGGGCCGACGACGCCACGCGGACCTCTCCCTCATGGCCGGCCAGCGGCGGCGTCGCGGGCGCAGCCTATGGCGAACTGTTCGCCGCCCTCGCCCCCGGCCAAGCCGACGGCGTCCGCCACATGGGCCGCGAGATCGGCGTCAGCCGCGCCGTGTGCCGGATGAACTGGCCCTCGGACGTCGATGCCGGCGCACAGGCAGGGCTAGCCATCTACGACGCCGCCAGCCGTTCTCCGGAGTTCGCCGCCGATCTGGAGGCCGCGCGCGTCGAGGTCGCGGCCGCCCGTGCGGAAGGCCTGACCAATCCGTCCTGCGCCGCCGAGCGGCGAGCGCTCGCTACGCCGGACGCGGTCCGCTGATTGCGCCGTAGAGGTCCGTACGGCGGTCGCGGAAGAAGCCCCAGGCCGCGCGATGGCGGTCGAGGAAGTCCAGATCGAAGGTATGGACCAGCACGCCCTCGTCGGTCGCGCCGAAGCTCTCGACCAGATCGCCGCGATGGTTGGCGATGAAGGAGTGGCCGTAGAAGGTCTGGCCGGCGTCCGTCAGCTGTTCCTGGCCGATGCGGTTGGCGCCGATCACCGGCACGACGTTGGACACGGCATGACCCTGCATGGCGCGCTGCCACGGAGCGGCGGTGTCCAGCGTGTCGTCATGCGGCTCGGTGCCGATGGCCGTCGGATACATCAGTATCTCGGCGCCCTGCAGCATCATCGCGCGGGCGGTCTCCGGGTACCACTGGTCCCAGCAGATGCCGACGCCGATGCGGCCGAACTTCGTATCCCAGACCTTGAAGCCGGTGTCGCCGGGCCGGAAGTAGTACTTTTCCTGATAGCCGGGGCCGTCGGGGATGTGGCTCTTGCGATAGACGCCCATCAGCGCGCCGTCGGCGTCGATCATGACCAGCGAGTTGAAGTAGTGCGGCCCCTCGCGCTCGAAGATCGAGACGGGGATGACCACGCCCAGTTCCTTTGCCAGCGGCTGCAACTGGACCACGGCCGGGTGTTCGCGCCAGGGGAAGGCTGTGCCGAACCACTTCTCCTCCTGCGAGACGCAGAAGTACGGTCCCTGGAACAGCTCGGACGGCAGAATCACCTGCGCGCCCTTGGCGGCGGCCTCGCGGATCAGCGCGATGGTCTTGTCGATGTTGGCCTGGATGTCCTCGGAGGCATACGAGGTCTGCAGCGCGGCGACGGTGACGGTGCGGCTCATTACGCAGGCTCCTGCTGGCTGATGCAGTGGAAGGACCCGCCGCCCGACAGAATGGCCATGGACGGCAGCGGGATGATCTCGCGATCCGGGTAAACGGTTTTCAGACCCTGACAGGCCAGATCCGCCGCGCGGTCGTCGCCGTAGGTCGGGACGATGACGGCGCCGTTGGCGATCAGGAAGTTCATATGACTGGCCGGGACCGGGCGCTCGTCCTCATCCGGCACGAAGCCCGGCGACGGCAGGCGCAGCACCTTGATCGGCTGGCCCTCGGTGTCCGTCATCTCCGACAGGGCCTTCGCCACGGCGTCATAGACGTCGTCGTTCGGGTCGTTGCGGCCCCAGGCGATCGGGCAGGCCACGATGCCCGGCGCGACGAAGCGGGCCAGATTGTCGACGTGGCCGTCGGTATGGTCATTTAGCAGGCCGTCGCCGAGCCACAGCACCTTGCGGGCGCCCAGAGCCTGCGTCAGGGCGGCTTCCGCCTTCGCCTCGGTCCAGCCCGCATTGCGGTTCGGGTTCAGCAGGCACTGGCGGGTGGTCAGGATCGTGCCCCGACCGTCGTGATCCAGGGCGCCACCCTCAAGGATGAAATCATTGCGCTCCAGCGGCGTGCCGGACTGCTCGCCGATCTGCGTCGCGACTGTGTCGTCGTGCTCCAGCTCGTACTTGCCGCCCCAGCCGTTGAAGACAAAAGCGGCGGCGCGGTCCGAGCCCTGGCCGAAGATGGGGCCGGTGTCGCGCAGCCAGATGTCGCCGAAACGGCCGTCGATGACCTCGACGCCCGCCACATCGGCGAAGCGGGCGCGAGCGTCGTCCAGCGCCTCGACCTTGCCGACCATCAGCTTGACCTGTTCGCGGCCCGGCCCGGCGAGGGCGCGGACCAGCGCCTCGACCTCGGACTGGGCCGGTTCGAGGTTCTCTTCCCAGAGCTCGCCATGGCTGGGCCAGCCGACCCACATGGCGCGGTGCGGTTCCCATTCGGCGGGAATGACGGAAGAGGTCATGCAGGGTTTCCTCGGCTCGACACGGCGCGACCAGATAGGCGCCTGCGCCCCCCGCCGCAACCCGCGCAAACGAAAGGGGCGGAGCCTTTCGGCTCCGCCCCCCGGTCGTTCAGTCGTTCAGGCCAAGCCTTAGAACTGGACGCCCAGCGTCAGCATGACAGCGCGCGGAGCGCCGACGTGGTAGCTGCCGGCATCGCCCGGGTTCTGTGTGCGGATGTCGGCGAGGTAGCGCTGGTCGAACAGGTTCGACACGTTCAGCTGCAGGTAGGTGTCAGCAGCGGCCATCCACGACGGGGTATAGCGCAGGTCGAGATCGAACACGGTGTAGTCCGGAGCCTCTTCCGTGTTGATGTCGTTGGCCCAACGTTCGCCGACGTACTTGCCTTGCAGGCCGAAGACGAAGTCCGAGATCTCGTACTGGGCGCGGACGCCGGCCTGGATTTCCGGGGTTTCGAAGAGCGACTTGCCAGCGGTCGGCAGGAAGACCGGGTTACCGGCTCCGTCGAGACCGTTAGGCAGGTTGTTCTTGACCTCGCTGTGAACGTAGCTGGCCGTGGCGTAGAGGCTGAAGCCTTCGACCGGCGACCAGCCCACCTGACCGTCGATACCCTGCAGGGTCACCGCGCCCACGTTACGGCTGAAGAAGATGTCTTCTTCCTGGTCGAACGTGCGGACGATGCGGTTCTCGTACTCCGTGCGCCAGGCGGCGACCGAAGCGATGAGGTTGCTCGAGCTGAAGCGGTAGCCGAGGTCGAACGTCTTGGTCGATTCCAGCTGCGGATCCGGGATCGAACGGTCGTACAGGTCGTCGGTACGGGGAGCCGAGAGACCTTCAGCGTAGCTGGTGTAGATCGACTGGTTCGGGGCGAAGCGCCACGTCGCGCCGATGTTCGGCAGCAGAGCGTCGTACTTCTTCTCGAACGACATCGGGCGGCCGTAACGGTTATTGGCGTTCGTGTTGTACGGGCCAAGGACCGGGAACTGCACGGTGCCGTCGGCATTCGTGACGTTCGGGGCGACGTTGGTGCACAGCGCGTTGAAGGTGTCGCGCTGGTAGCAATAGTTGTTCAGCTCACGCTTGAAGAACGGCGCGCGCAGGCCCAGCACCAGGTCCACGGTGTTTTCCATGAACGAACCGCGATACTCGAGCGAGAACTGGTTCAGGATGGCGTGCGACAGACGGTCACGACGGCGCAGAACGCTGCCATCCGCCAGACGAACGGGGTCACCGTTACGACCGGCGAAATCGTCAGCGAAGAAGCCGTTCGACAGGAAGCCCTGTTGGCCGGTCTGGCGGTGACGGCCGAACTCGTAGGTGTAGGCGCCGCGGATCTGGTGATCATCGTTGATGTCCCAGATCAGCGAGGACAGCACGCTGTAGCGGTGAGTGTTCGTGATGTTCGGACGAGCCAGGGTCACCGAAGTGGCGGTGGCGGGCAGACCGGCCGCAGCGAACACGAGGTTGCCCGAGCCGGCGCCGCCGATGGCGTCGAGCTGGGCGCGGGTCCAGCTGTTGCTACCGCCGCCGTGGGCGAGGGTGTACTGGAAGCTCGGATCGATCGTCAGGCGCAGGCCTTCAGCCAGCGTGAAACGCGATTGGCCGCGGATGTTGCCGGTGTTCGACGGGTTGATGCCGGTCTGGGTCGAGCCCGGGGTGTAGGTCGGCCGGGTGTAGCCCAGGCCCTGACGGAACTGCGCCAGCGTGACCTGCTGGTTGCCGAAGAAGTTGCGGTTCTCGTTGTAGTGACCCGACAGGCTGACGAAGTCGCCATTGTCGCCCAGCGGCTGGTAGATGCGACCGTTGAACTGGGTCTTGTCGACGCCGAACAGGGCGTTGAAGTGGTCGTACTCGGTCTTCGAGGCCGAGAACCAGGCCGAGGTGCCCCACGGGCCGAACTCGCCGGTGTCGATCATCGCGAAGATGCGGCCGAAGCTTTCGCTGCCGGTCGAACCGACCAGGGTCACGCCGAAGTCCGACGACGGACGACGGGTCACCATGTTGATGGTGCCGCCGGTGGCCGAAGCGGTCGGGCTGTCGACTTCGGTGGTGCCCAGGTTCACGCCCACGCGCGACAGGGTTTCCGGGTCCTGCTGCTGGTTGGTGTAGATGGCGTAGTTGCCGGTGTCGTTCAGCGGAATACCGTCGACGGTCAGCGAAATACGGGCCGAATCGAAGCCGCGCATCGTGACGTCACCGCCCGACGAACCGTAGGCGTCGGTGTTGTTGAAGTTGACGCCCGGGACCAGGTTCAGCGACGCGAGCGGCGATTGGCCGGCGTTCTGGGTCTGCAGATACTGGTCCGTGATCGTGGCGGTCGAGCGCGGGTTGCGCTGGGCGACGATCGCGCCGTCGATGCCGTTGGCGCGGGCGCCGGTCACCACGATGGTGTCCAGCTCGGTGGACTCCACCGTCTGGCTGCCCGTCGACTGGGCCGAGGCGGCTCCGGCGACCAGCAGGCCGCTGCAGAGGGCGGTCGTCGCCCAGAACACGCGTTTGCGGTTCATCATAGTCATCTATCCCCGATGAGATGGGCGGAAGCGCCCTACGCCCGGCCTTGACCGGCCGAAATCCCGCCCCCCTTAGGCGCGACGTCGGAAACTGGGACGACATTCGTGTGACACTGATATGACAGCGGGCAGGGGTGGCTTGCGCGCCACACTCTGTTGCAGCGCACAAATTCCGCGCGACTGCCCTTCGCAAAAAGCAAAACCGCCGGCCCCTTTGGGGACCGGCGGCTCTGTCTTTGTGTCGCTTGTGAGCGGTCTTCCGGGATTAGCGGAAGGAGATGCCCACGGTGGCGCGACGGTTCAGAGGCTCGCGAACGCCGTCGGCGGTCGGGCGGGCCAGCTGGGTTTCACCCTTGCCGTCCAGCGAGATCACGCCGCCGTTGACGCCTTGCGAGACCAGGGCGTCAGCCACGGTGCGCGCACGGCGGTTCGACAGACCCACGTTGTACGCCGCCGAACCCGA
>NZ_BAAAGA010000010.1:0-29431 GCF_039523815.1 Brevundimonas kwangchunensis
CGCATGCCCCTCACCTCTCCGCGTAGCGGGGAGGGGGACCGCCGGCGAAGCCGGGGGTGGAGGGGTCACGCTACGACAACAATCCAACCACGCCGCGCGGGTCTTCCCCGTCGCAGCCTCACCGTCTAGGGTCCGCCGCCTTCTTCCCCGGGATGAAATGCCTGCCGTGACGACCGAACCGCTCGCCTTCCAGGACCTGATCCTGACGCTCCACAAATACTGGGGCGATCAGGGCTGCGCGATCCTCCAGCCGTATGACATCGAGGTCGGCGCCGGCACCCTGCACCCGGCCACCGTGCTGCGCGCGCTGGGTCCGAAGCCGTGGAAGGCCGCCTACGTCCAGCCCAGCCGCCGTCCGGGCGACGGCCGCTATGGTGAGAACCCCAACCGCCTCCAGCACTATTACCAGTATCAAGTTCTGCTGAAGCCGAACCCCGACAACCTTCAGGAGCTGTACCTCGGCTCGCTGGCGGCCATCGGCATCGATCCGAAACTGCACGACATCCGCTTCGTCGAGGACGACTGGGAGAACCCCACCGTCGGCGCCTGGGGGCTGGGCTGGGAGGTCTGGTGCGACGGCATGGAGGTGACGCAGTTCACCTACTTCCAGGGCGTCGGCGGCATCGAGGTCGACGTCGTCTCGGGCGAGCTCACCTACGGGCTGGAGCGTCTGGCCATGTACGTCCAGGGCGTCGACAACGTCTACGATCTGAAGTTCACCAAGGAAGGCACGACCTACGGCGAGGTCTTCCTGGAGAACGAGCGTCAGCAGTCGCAGGCCAATTTCCACGGCTATGACGTGGACGGCCTGAAGCGCCGGTTCGAGGACATGGTGGCCGAGGTTTCGCGTCTGCTGGCCATGACCGGCCCGCAGGGCCAGCCGCTGGTCCTGCCGGCTTACGATCAGGTGCTGAAGGCCTCGCACCTGTTCAACCTGATGGACGCCCGCGGCGCCATCGCCGTCGCCGAGCGCCAGAGCTACATCGGCCGCATCCGCGAACTCTGCAAAGCCTGCGCAACAGCCTACGTCGAGCAGGAGAGGAAGACGGCGTGATCGCTCACTTCCGCTCATCCCCGCGAAGGCGGGGACCCAGTACATGCAGCGATGCGGGCACGACGTTCCGCAACGCATCGGATAGCCCGCGCGCGGATCGTCTGCCGCACTGGCTCCCCGCCTTCGCGGGGATGAACGGAACTTCCTTGGTCGCCTGATGCCCCAACTCCTCCTCGAACTCTTCTCCGAAGAAATCCCCGCCCGCATGCAGCAGGGCGCCGCGCGCGATCTCGAGCGCATGGCCGCCGACCGCCTGAAGGCGGCCGGTCTGACGTATGACGCCCTGACCACCTATGCCGGGCCGCGCCGCCTGACGCTGGTCGTCGACGGCCTGCCCGCCGCCACGCCCGACCGCGAGGAAGAGCTCAAGGGGCCCAAGGCCTCGGCGCCGGAACAGGCGCTGGAAGGCTTCCTGCGCAAGACGGGCCTGACCCGCGACCAGCTGGTCGAGCGCGACGGCGTCCTGTTCGCCGTCATCAGCCAGAAGGGCCAGTCCACCGCCGCCCTGATCCCCGGCATGGTCGACCAGATCGTCCGCACCTTCCCGTGGCCCAAGTCGATGCGCTGGGGTTCGGGCACGCTGCGCTGGGTGCGCCCGCTGAAGCGCATCGTCGCCCTGTTCGACAGCGCTGTGATCCCGTTCGAGATCGACGGCATCCAGAGCGGCGACACCACCGAGGGCCACCGCTTCCTCGGTTCGGGCAAGCCGTTCGCCGTCAGGGATTTCGCCGACTACCGTGCGAAGCTGGAACGCGAGTTCGTCCTGATCGACGTCGCCGACCGCAAACTGCGCATCCTCGAGGCTGCGAAGAAGGCGTGTGATGACATCGGCCTCGCCCTCGTCGACGACGACGGCCTGCTGGACGAGGTCGCCGGCCTCGCCGAATGGCCGACGCCCATCCTCGGCGACATGGACCCGCAGTTCCTCGACCTCCCGCCCGAGGTCGTCCGCCTGTCGATGAAGGTGCACCAGAAGTATTTCGCGGTGCGCGATGTCGCCCATATCGGCCTCGCCCCGCACTTCGTCGTCGTCGCCAACGTCGAGGCTTCGGACGGCGGCAAGGCGCTGGCCGCCGGCAACAGCCGCGTCCTGTCCGCCCGCCTGAACGACGCCCGCTTCTTCTGGGACGAGGACCGGAAGGTCGGCTTCGGTCCGTGGCAGGAAAAGCTGTCGGGCGTCACCTTCCACGCCAAACTCGGCACCCTGGCCGACCGCGTCGACCGCATCGCCGCCCTAGCCCGCGAGATCGCCCCGCTGGTCCGCGCCGATCCGGATCAGGCCGAGAAAGCCGCCCGTCTGGCCAAGGCCGACCTCGCCTCGGGCATGGTCGGCGAGTTCCCCGAGCTGCAGGGCGTCATGGGCGGCTACTACGCCCGCGCCTTTGGCGAGCCCGACGCCATCGCCGACGCCATCCGCGACCACTACAAGCCGCAGGGCCCCGGCGACTCCGTCCCGACCGCCCCGCTGACCGTCGCCGTCTCGCTGGCCGACAAGCTCGACACCCTCGTCGGCTTCTTCGCCATCGACGAGAAGCCGACCGGCTCGAAGGACCCGTTCGCCCTGCGTCGCGCGGCGCTGGGGGTGATCCGGCTGGTGCTGGAGAATGGGGTGCGGATCAGCCTCGCCGAAGGTGCGGTCAGCGCGGCTCTTGCGGCACAGGCCGGCATCCAGCGCGCGGTGGACGAACTCTCAGTGCAAACTGAAGTCCTCGCCTTCTTCGCCGACCGCCTGAAGGTCCTCCTCCGCGACCAAGGCAAGCGCCACGACCTCGTCGACGCCGTTTTCGCCCTCGGCGACGACGACCTCGTCCGCATCGTCCGCCGCGTGGAGGCCCTCGACGCCTTCCTCGCCACCGATGACGGGGCGAACCTGCTGGCGGGCTACAAGCGCGCGTCCAACATCCTCAAGGCCGAGGAGAAGAAGGGCGCGCTGCCGACCGGCATGGTCGAGACCGGCCTGCCGAACCAGCCGGAGGAAGAGACGAAGCTCGCCTTCGCCGCCGCCGCCGCCGCGACGGCCGTCGACGCCGCTCTGGAGACCGAGGACTTCGCCGCCGCCATGACGGCCCTGGCCGCCCTGCGCGCCCCGGTCGACGCCTTCTTCGACAAGGTGATGGTCAACTCGAACGTCCCGGCCGAGCGGGACAACCGCCTGAAACTGCTGGGTCAGGTGCGTGGCGTCATGGGCCGGGTCGCCGACTTCGGCCAGATCGCGGGGTAGGGTGGAAGAGGGGGCTTACGCCCCCAGGATCCAGCCCTCTTCCTGCTCGACCTGCGCCACCAGCGCCTCGTCGGTTCCCTTGGCGGGACCGAAGGCGGTGGCCAGATCGCCGGCCTCATCCATCCTGGCCAGCGCCTCGGCGGTCGCCCGCACCTGGGCCTGGTCCTTGTACTCGCCTTGCTCGGGCGTGACCGGGAACATCGACGGCCACACCTCGACGACGAGGGCCGACAGGGGCTCCACGTCCGCGGCGTCCAGCGCCCGCCAGCCCGTGCCGAACGGCCAGACCGCGCCCGACGGTCCAAGGCTCTCCAGCAGGCGGCGCACGACCGGGATGCCGGTCATCGTCTGCCCGCCCACGGCGCCCGCGCCATGCATCTGCCAGACCGATTTCGGCTGGAGCTTGCCCTTGCGGACCGCCTGCTCGGTGGCCCGGAACTCGGGGATGTCGGCGCCCGCGCCGGCCGGCGGCTTGGTCGTCGTCAGCCAGCGCTGCGCCTGCTTGGCTGGCGCGCCCCAGAACGGCCAGGCCTCGTCGGTCATCAGCCGGTTCATCTTGGCCGCGACCTGATAGCGATTGTTCGTGTTGTCAGCCTTGTCGACCACGTTGGAGGCGAGGAATTTCCACATCGCCGACCACGGGGCGCCGTCGAGCTTCAGCCGCGCGGCCGTGCCGACGGGATAGCCGAAGTTGAAATCGAACCCGACCAGCACCCGGTCGCCGCGCTTGCGGTGTTCCGAGATCAGCTTGCCCAGCAGGGCCTCGCCCTCGGCCCGCGTCGCGACGTTGTGGGTCTCGGTGTACAGGCGGAAGCGCACGTCGCGCTTGGCCACGCCGATCCAGACCGACTGATCGCCCAGCTTCTTGCCCTCGGCGGCGGTCCAGTCAGCGATGATGTAGGCGTCGAACAGGCGGGCCACGGGGGCGCTCCAGAGTTTACTAAAATCAGGAACGGGGCTTCTAGCGCTCCCGCGACGGGGGAGGAACCCCCGCGACCATCCGTCTAGCCCCTGAGCAGGGCTTCAAGATGCGACAGCCAGCGCCGGCCCAGCCTCAGGGCCTCGCCCGGTGAACTGGTCTGCACCGCCTCGGCCGAGTCCCACAGGGCCAGCTCGAACTCGGGATGCCGGGCGTCGTTGAACATCAGCCTCAGCACCACCTGCTCGGCGTCGGGGGCGAGGATGTCCAGCGCCTTGCGCGTTTCGCCGCGGCGGACCCGCGCGACGACATGGCCGTCCACAATCACCTCGCCGCCCTCGATCTCCTCGAAGGCATAGACCAGACCCGATCCGCCCCGGTTCCACAACACGGCGATCTGGGCGCCGTCGAAGTCCAGCCCGGCGGCGCGTCCCTCGGCCGGCGAGATCGCCTCGGCCTCGGCCGGCGCGCCCAGCGACTTCAGCAGGGCGCGCTTCATGCGGCGGACAGGTTCCATCCACCACGCCAGAAGCAACGCTCCGGTGGTCAGCGCCGCCGCGGCCAGCGCCACCAGCAGGATGACCCGGAGCGCCTCGCCCAAGGATCAGTCCTCCAGTTCGACGACCACGGGGACGTGGTCGGAGGGTTTTTCCATGTCCCGCGCGTCGCGATGCGTTTCCACGCCCCGGAAGCGGTCGGCCGCCTGGGGCGACAGCAGATGGAAGTCGATGCGGATGCCGTGGTCGCGCTGCCAGGCGCCGGCCTGATAGTCCCAGAAGGTGAAGGTCCCCGGCGGCTGCTTGCCCAGTTCGCCCGCCTCACTGAGGCCGAGGTAGCGCAGGGCGCGGAAGGCGGCGCGGCTCTCCGGCTGGAACAGGGCGTCGTTGACCCAGGCCTTCGGATCCTTGGCGTCTTCCGGTGTCGGAATGACGTTGTAGTCGCCGCATAGAGTGAAGGCCTCTTCCTGCGCCAGCAGGGCGCGGGCGTGGGCTTCCAGCCGCTCCATCCAGCCCAGCTTGTAGGCAAACTTCGGACTCTCAACCGGATTGCCGTTCGGCAGATACAGGCACCCCACCCGCACCGGGCGCGGACATTCGATCAGCGCCTCGATGTAGCGAGAGTGAACGCCCTCGGCCTCGACGCCGGACTGATCCTCGCCCGGCAGGCCGCGCACGACCTCGGACATCGGATATTTCGAGAGCAGGGCCACGCCGTTGTAGGTCTTCTGGCCGTGGGTCTCGACGTTGTAGCCCAGGCTCTCAAAGGCCTCGCGCGGGAATTTCTCGTCCACGCATTTGATCTCCTGGAAGCCGACGACGTCGGGCTGAGCGGCCTCCAGCCACGCCAGCACGGTGGGCAGGCGGGCGTTGACCGAGTTCACATTCCAGGTGGCGGTACGCATGACGCCCAAGCTAAGGCGCGTCGGGGGCGTCTGTGAAGCGGCGATCTCGCAAACGAAAACGCCCCGGAGTTTCCTCCGGGGCGTTCGTGGTTATGACTGTGGTCAAGCTTACGGACGACCGCCCGTGGCCGGAGCGGCCGGAACCTGCGTCAGGGTGCAGCCGCTGCCGATAACCCGGGCGGCGGAGCTGGCGCAGGCATAGACCTGCTGGGTCACGCCTTCGGCGTTGAGGCGGGCGATGAAGCCTTCGCCTTCGGCGGCGCATTTGGCTTCGTAGAACTCGCCGTTCTCGTTGCCGCCCATCAGGCGGACCTGGGCGACCTGGCAGCTCTCTGCCTCGGTGCCGGCCAGCTTGGTCTGGAAGCTGGTGGCGATCTCTTCCGGCGTCGTGAAGCGGCAGGTGCTGCCTTGCGACGTCACCTTGATGCACGGCGTCAGGGCGAAAGCGCCATCGACCTTCTGCATCCAGTAGCCATCCGCGTTGGCGCAGCCGATTTCATAGACGGTGTCGCTGCCACGTTTGCCCACGGCCTGGGCCTGGTCGATCGTGCAGGCAGCGCCGGCCTGCTGTGCCCATGCGCTGATCACCTGAAGGCCGTTCTGGTTGGCGGGCAGCATGCACTGCATGCCGACGTCGGCCGCAGGATCGGCGGCGCGCGCCGTCGCGGCGGTGCCGGCCAGCTCGATACAGTCGAAGGCTTGCGGAGGCGTCGACGCCATCAGGATGTAGCCCGGCGCGCTGTCGCAGGCGACTTCATAGACGTCGGTCGTGCCGATCCGGCCGGGGTTGACGGCCTCGGTCAGCGAACAGGTGACACCGGCCGCCGTCAGGTGGGTTTGGGCTGCGGCGCGGACCTGCTCCGGGCTGGGAGCGCGGCTGCGACCACGCTCCTGTCGCGTCATGCGGGTGCCACGGGTTTCACCCTCGGCCCGGGCGGCGCCGCTGGCCTGCTGACCCGAGCCCGCATAGGTCACGGCGCTGTTTGCCAGTGCCGGTTGCGACAGCCCGATCGAGACGGCGAAAGCTCCGATCAGACCGATGATCATCTTGTTTTTCACAGGGGTACTCCGGCCCAGATTTGTGTCGGCGCAACCTTGCTCCGGGTCGTGTCGGGGTCAAGGCGGTATCTGATAAACTGGACGCCGACGCGAAGTTCGGGGTATCGATCATCCGTTTCGATTGGAGACGGACTTGGCCGACGGCTCGCCCGCAGATGCGACGTCAACCGAACGCGGATTGACCTACCCCTTCGCCGGTCCGCCGGCGTCCGGAGAAGCCGTGCAGGTCGCGCCGGATATCCTCTGGATGCGGCTGGCCATGCCGATGGCGCTGGACCACATCAATGTCTACGCGGTGCGGGACGGTGACGGCTGGGCGCTGATCGACACCGGCCTCGGCATTCCATCCAGCAAGGAAGAGTGGGAAGCCCTGCTGGCCGGCCCGCTTGAGGGACGGGCGATCACGCAGCTGATCTGCACCCACATGCACCCGGATCACATCGGCCTGGCCGGCTGGCTGTGCGAGCGCTTCGACGCGCCGCTGCTGATGACCCGGCTCGAGTACGTCATGGCGCGGATGCTGCTGGCGGACACCGGCCAGCCGGCGCCGGAGAGCGGAGCCCGCTTCTATCGCGCCGCCGGCTGGGACGAGGAGCAGATCGCGAAGTACCGCCGCGAGTTCGGCCAGTTCGGCAAGGCGGTGTCGCCCCTCCCAGCCTCCTATCGCCGCATCCGTGACGGGGATCGTATCGACATCGGCGGACAGGGCTGGCGGGTGGTGGTTGGTGAAGGCCATAGCCCCGAACATGCGTGTCTCTGGCGCGAGGCCGATAGTGTGGTGCTGGGCGGCGACCAGATCCTGCCGCGCATCTCGTCCAATGTGTCGGTCTGGCCGACCGAGGCGGACGCCGATCCTCTGGGCGACTGGCTGGTCTCGCTCGAGCGGATGAAGGCCACCCTGCCGGAAGACGCTCTGGTCCTGCCGTC
Source organism: Brevundimonas kwangchunensis (assembly GCF_039523815.1). NCBI lineage: Bacteria > Pseudomonadati > Pseudomonadota > Alphaproteobacteria > Caulobacterales > Caulobacteraceae > Brevundimonas > Brevundimonas kwangchunensis. The sequence goes on from NZ_BAAAGA010000010.1 coordinate 7,583, forward strand.
GCACGGCGCGCCGTTCCGGGGCGTCTGGAGCCGGCTCGACGCCCTGATCCGCGGCCACAATGTTTCGCTGAAGCGTCTGGAACGGTCACTGGCGACGCCGAAGCGGGCCGTGGACGTCTTCGGCTGCCTGTTCGCTCGGCCCGTCGGAGATGGCGTGCGCGGCATGGCCACGGGCGAGAGCATTGCCCACCTGAACTACCTATTCCGTCAGGGGCGGGCGACACGCACCCGCGACGCCGACGGCGTCGACTGGTGGAGTGCAACGAGTACTGGGGAGGAGGCGGCATGACCGACCACATCAAGACCGAACTGGCCGGCGGCGTCCTGACCGTCACCCTGGCGCGGGCGGACAAGAAGAACGCCATCACCCAGGCCATGTACGCGGCGCTGGCCGAGGCGGCAGAGCGCGCCCGGACCGACGACACGGTGCGGGTGCTGGTCTTCACCGGCGAGGGCGACAGCTTCTCGGCCGGAAACGACATCGCCGACTTCATCGCCATCGGCTCGCAGACGGGAAATCCGTCCGATATGGCGGTCTTCCGCTTCCTCAAGGCCATGGCCGATCTGGACAAACCCGCGGTGGCGGCGGTGCGCGGCCGGGCGGTCGGCATCGGCCTGACGCTGCTGCTCCACTGCGACATGGTCGTTGTGGCCGAGGACGCTCTGCTGTCGGCGCCCTTCATCAATCTGGCCCTGGCGCCCGAGGCGGCCTCGTCCCTGCTGCTGCCAAGCGTGCTGGGCCATCAGCGGGCGTTCGAGATCTTCGCGCTTGGCGAGCCGATCGACGGACGCACCGCCGTCGCCTGGGGCCTCGCCAACCGCGCCGTGGCGGCCGATCAGGTCGAGACGACCGCGCAGGAACTGGCCGGCAAGCTGGCCGCCCGCGCGCCGAACTCGCTCCGCAAGACCAAGCGTCTGATGCGCGATGCCGAGGCCCTCTGGACCCTGATGCAGCGCGAGGGCGAGGCCTTCGGCAGCCAGATGAAGAGCCCCGAAGCGATGGAGGCCTTCATGGCCTTTACCCAGAAACGCGCGCCGGACTTCTCGAAAGCCGGTTGATTCCCGGCGGCGTGCGCCTTAGGTGCGCGCCGCAATGACCGACGTCGCCGTCCAGACCCTGCCCGTCAGGCCCGAAGCCCTCGCCGACATCCCGGCGATTGAGGCGCTGATCATGCGCGCCTTTGGCCCGGGCCGGTTCGCCAAGACCGCAGAACGCCTGCGCGAGGGCGGGACCATCGCCGCCGGCTTCATCGTGCGCGACGAGGACGGCCGCCTGATCGGGTCGGTGCGTCTGTGGGCGATCACTGTCGGTGATCAGCCCGCCCTGTTCCTTGGCCCCATCGCCGTCGATGCGGACAGCCGCAAGGGTGGGCTGGGCGCCGAGCTCGTTCAGGCTTGTATCGACCATGCGGCGCAGGCCGGCGTTGGGGTGCTGCTGGTCGGCGATCCGCCCTACTTCAACCGCTTCGGCTTCGTGGCCGCGCCGGATGCCGCTCTGCCGGGGCCGGTGGATCAGCGCCGGGTGCTGTGGCGCGGGCCCGGCGCCCCCTCAGGTCCGGTCGAGATCGCCTGAGCGGGTTTGCACGCGCGGGCGTAGCGCCTAAGTCTGGACCCATGTCCGCCCCCGCCGACAGCAACAGAGGACTGGCCGCCGTCGCGGAAGCAGCGAAGCCTGCGGGCCGCGTCCTGCCGCCCGTCCATCTCTGGCATCCCGAGCATTGCGGCGAGATCGACATCCTGATCCGCGCCGACGGCGTCTGGATGCACGAGGGCTCGCCGATCGGCCGGCCCGAGCTGGTGCGCCTGTTCTCGACCGTGCTGCGGAAGGATCCGGACGGCTATTGCCTCGTCACGCCTGTCGAGAAGCTGTCGATCAAGGTCGATGACCTGCCGTTCCGCGCCGTGACGGCCGAGCGCCGCGGCGAAGCCTGGGCCTTCACGACCGATGTCGGCGACACGGTCGAAGCGGGTGAGGACCATCCGCTGATCGTCGAGACCGACCCGGCGACCGGAGAGCCCGCGCCGCGCATTCACATTCGCGCCGACCTCTGGGCCCGTGTGGCGCGCTCCGTCTTCTACGAACTGGTCGAGGCGGCGACAGTCGAGCGGGATCGTCTGACCATCCGCTCGGGCGGCGTGCCGTTCCCGCTGGGGCCGGCCGGAGCGGGCGTCGCATGAGCCTGTCGACGCTGAGAGAGCGGCTGATCGAGCGTCTCGCGCCGGTCGAGGCCTGGGCGCCCGAGCTGGGGGCCGCGCGTTCGGACTTCGACCTGAACCCGGACGCGCCGCGGGCGGGCAAGACCCTGCGTCCCGCCGCCGTCCTCGTGCCGATCATCGCGCGGCCGGATGGGGCGACCGTGCTCCTGACGCGGCGCTCCGACAACCTCGCCAGCCACACGGGTCAGATCGCCTTCCCCGGCGGCCGTCTGGATCCCGGCGAGACCGCGGTCATGGCCGCCTTGCGCGAGGCAAACGAGGAGGTGGCGCTGGATCCCGGAGTCGTCGAGGTGCTGGGCTTGGGCGATCCCTATGAGACCGGCACCGGCTTTCTGGTCACGCCCGTCATCGGCTGGCTGGCGGAGCCGCCCAAGGTCACCCCGTCACCCGCCGAGGTGGCCGAGGTGTTCGAGGCGCCCTGGGACTTTCTGATGGACCCGGCCAACCATCGCCGGGATTCCTACCAGCTCGAGGGTCAGCCCCTGCGCTGGTTCTGGGCCATGCCGTATCGCGAGCGATACATCTGGGGCGCGACGGCCGGGATCGTCCGGGCCTTGCGCGACCGCCTCTACGGCGATGAAGCCAGCCCCCTGCACGCCGCCGGTGAGGACGCGGCGTGACCCGACTGACGGATCAGGCCTGGTTGAACGACCCTGCCACTCGCGCGGTCGTCGCGGCCCTTGAGGCGGCAGGCGGGCCCGGCTGTTCGCGTTTCGTCGGCGGCTGCGTCCGCAATGCTTTGATGGGGCGGCCGATCGACGATATCGACATCGCCACGACGCTGAAGCCCGAGCAAACTGAAAAGGCCATCCGTGTCGCGGGACTGAAGGCTGTGCCCACCGGCATCGCCCACGGCACGGTGACGGCCGTCGCCGATCGAAAGCCGTTCGAGATCACCACGCTCCGGCGCGACGTCACGACGGATGGCCGCAACGCCACGGTCGCCTTCACCGATGACTGGGCCGAGGACGCCGCGCGTCGCGATTTCCGCCTGAACGCCCTTTACGCCGACGCGAAAGGTCAGGTGTTTGATCCGACGGGACAGGGCGTGGAAGACGCCGCCGCAGGGCGCATCGTCTTCGTCGGCGATCCGGCCACCCGCATTCGTGAGGACTATCTGCGCATCCTGCGGTTTTTCCGTTTCTTCGCTTGGTACGGTCGCGGCGAGATGGATGCGGCTGGACTGGAGGCTTGCCGCGAGCTGGCGTCTGGCATGACTCGTCTATCGGCCGAACGGGTCTCGAAGGAGCTGATGAAGCTGCTGGCTGCTGACGACCCACGTCCGGCCGTTCGCGCCATGGCGGACACCGGTGTGCTGGCACAGGTCCTCCCCGATGCCGATGATCTCGCCCTGTTCGAGGCCGTCGTCACCCGAATGGACGATCCGGTCGAACGCCTCGGGGCTCTGCTTCCGCTGGACGCCAATCTCCTTCGCAGGGTCACGGAAGGTCTGCGACTGCCTAACGCGACGCGGGATCGTCTGACCGACATGGCGCAGGCCGCGGCCGATGTGGACCTGAATTTGACCGACCATGCCCTGCGTGTCGCGGTTTATCGCCATGGCCGACGGGCCGTGAGGGAGCTCCTGACCCGGCGCTCGGGAGAGACCCCGTCACGTTCAGGCGATGGCGACCGCCTGCGGGCTCTGGCCGCGACCTGGGACGCTCCCGTCATGCCGGTTGGCGGCAAGGACATCGTTGGGTTGGGCGTGCCGCCCGGTCCTGAGACCGGCCGTATCCTGAAGGCCTTCGAGGCGGGCTGGATCGCGGACGACTTTCCGGTCGAGGGCCACGCTGACCGGCTTGCGGCTCTGATCACTCCGCCGCGAGGGTGAACTCGGTCACGACAGGCAGGTGGTCCGAGCCGTTGGTCTGTCCGAGCTTGCGGCTGAGCAGGGCCAGATCGGGGGAGCGCCACACCTGATCGATGGTGATGCCCAGGATCGGCGGCAGGGCGGTCGGCCAAGTGCCTGTGACGCCGGGCGCGGGGATCAGACCCATGTCCGACTTCACCTGCCGCCCGATGCGTGCGCTGGACACGCTGTTGAAGTCACCGGCGATGATCACCGGTCCAGCCAATGTCTTGCGGATATCGGTCAGGGCCATCGTCTGGCTGATCTGGCCCCACTGGTACTGATAGGGCCACGGGCGGGTGAGGTGCGCGCCGATCAGGTTCAGATGGCCCAGCGGAGAGTCCGCGACTGCGCCGACCGAATGCAGCCCATCCGGCGGATCGGGCAGTGCGCGCAGGGGATAGCGCGAGGCTATGACCGAGCGAGACGGCCCCCGCGTCACGTCCAGCCGCAGTGAGGCGACGCGATGCGGATAACCTTCGAGGATGGCGTCGGCCTGGCGGGTCGCTTCCTCGCCAAGTTCGATGAGGATCACAATGTCGGCGTCCGCCGTCTCAAGGGAGGACCGGATCGCAGCCACATCGTCGTTCAGATAGTAGAGATTGGCCGAATAAACCCGGACGACGGGCGCCCCTTCGCGCGGCTCTCCCTGATCCGGAAACCACTGAGGCCAGACTGCGATCAGCAGCAGCGCGGTCATCGCTGCCGAGGCGATCGCCCAGCCGCGCTGGCGAATGATCGCGAAACCAAAGGTCAGCAGCACGGCCGGCAGGACCGCCGGGCCCGTGAACTGGGCGAGGATGTCGACCCACCGGTGCCCGATCCCGCTCAGCGCTGCGAACGCCAGCGGCAGGGGCGCGCAGACGGCCGCCAGTGCGGCGAGGTGGAAGGCCCACCTTGCCAGAGTTCGCAGCAGGGAGTGTTCTTGGTGAACGCCGGTCGTCATGGCGCGTTTACGGTCTCGCTTTGGAGGGATGTATGGCCAGACGGACCATCCGCGATATCGAGAAAATCTGGTCCAATGTCGAGGGCGTCAAAAAGCTCTCGGACCGGGCCGTCGGCATTGGCCCCTTCGGTATCGGCATGGACGGTCTGCTGACCTGGGTGCCGGTGGTGGGCACGGCCTATACGCTCGGCGCCGCCGGCTGGCTGTTGTTTCAGGCCAACCGGGCGAAGGCCTCGCCGGGGACAGTGCTGCAGATGATGGTCTGGCTGGGCCTCGACAGCGTCACGACCGCCGTGGGCGAAGTGCCCTTCCTCGATTTCATTCCCAGCATCGCAGACGTCCTGTTCCCCGGCCACCTTCTGGCGGCCAAGGCGCTGCAGCGGGACATCGAAAGCACGCATTGGGTGGAGGATAACGAGAAGACGGCCAGGGCGTCCGGTTCTCATGACGGCCATGTCCAGACCATGCGCGCGGATCCGAAACTGCGCCGGGTCGTCTATCTGCACGATTAGTATTTTCCGATTGTCAGCCATCCCCCGGGAGCCAGGTCACTGAAAGGCTTGATCTTCGTGTCGGGGGTAGCGTTATGAGGCGTCCTGACCTGGAGCCGCCTGCAGTCTGATCGCCGATTTCAACATCGGAGACAGACGGATGAGCGACGAACACTCCGCGAGACTGAAGCTGCCCTATCTGGTCGCAGCCCAGATGCAGAAGCATGTCACGCTGAACGAGACCCTGACGCGGCTGGACACCTTGGTTCAGACCAGCGTCGTCAGCCGAACCCTCGCCAGCGAACCGGGCGATCCGGCGGACGGGGACATCTACATCCTCCCTGCCGGGGCGACAGGCGAAAGCTGGGATGTCATGCCTGACGGTGCACTGGTCCGGTTCGAAGCCGGCGCCTGGACCGCATCACCCGTTGTGGAAGGCATGCTGGCTCTCGTCAGCGAAGAAGCCCAGTTCATTGTCCGGCACAATGAAGGCTGGGTCGGTCTGGGCGAGACCCTCTCGGCTCTCGACGGGCTGGAGCGACTTGGCATTGGAACAGACGCCGACGCTGGCAATCCCTTTACCGCGAAACTGAACACGGCTCTCTGGACCGCCCTTGAGACCAGTTCCGGTGGAACGGGTGATCTCAGGTTGACACTGAACAAGGAAACCGCAGGAGACGTGCTGTCCCTGCTGTTCCAGTCCGGCTGGGGCGGTCGGGCCGAGCTCGGGCTGGTCGGTGACGATGACCTCGTCCTCAAGGTCAGCCCCGACGGCGGCGTCTGGCGCGAGGCGCTGCGCGTGGACAGCGAAACCGGCCGCGTCCGGTTCGATCTTGGCGCAATTCGCAGCGAGACGGTTCGTCTGACCGAGAACGCTTCGTGGACGCCTCCCCCGTGGGCTCGCATCGTCGAGGCTGTCGCGGTGGGCGGCGGCGGGGGTGGCGGGTGCGGCGCTGAAGGGGCTTCCGGAGACCGCTTGGGCGGAGGCGGTGGCGCTGGAGGGGCCGTGGCGTCGGGGCGATGGTCTGCGGACCGGCTCTCCGGCGGTCTGACGGTTGTGGTGGGCGAGGCTGGAGCCGGCGGCGTCTCCGGCGGAGGCGAAGACGGCGGTGACAGCCTGATCCGGCTTGGCGCGACCGCGATCCTGACAGCGTTTGGCGGAGAGGGCGGGCGTGCCGGGGCGGCGGGCGGGACGGGCGGCAGCCGTTCGCTGGTCAACAATGGCGGGGGCGGCTCGAGCGTGAGCGCTACCGCCGGATCCGGCGATGGGCTTCACCGACCCGAAGCGCCGGGCGCAGGTGGCGCGGGAGGTGGCCTTTCGACGGCAGGTGTCGCGTGCGCCGGCGGCCCGGGCGGCGAGGGTGGTGCGCTGACGATCGTCGCGACCGCCGGGATCGGTGGAGTCGACGGCGGCGGCTGGGGCGGGTGGGATGCCCCGATCCCTGATCTCCACTGGTCCGGCGGAGGTGGCGGCGGGGGTGGCGCTTCGGCGTCGTCGAGTGGCCACCCCGGCGGGCCGGCCGGGCGCTGGGGCGCGGGCGGAGGCGGCGGTGGAGCGGGCGTCTCCTCGGGCGGGCAGGGCGGGGCCGGCGCGCCGGGCGTCGTCTGGCTGACGGCGATCGGGTGAGCGCCATGATCAGAGCCCGCAAAATGATCGAATTGATCGAAATGATCGACACCGAAATCTTCGACACGCCCGTTCGCCTGTCGACCGGAGACCTGTTCGTCGAGTGCGGTGAAGGCTGGCGTCGTCGCGACGAAGCCTTCGTCGACCGGGAGGCAGAGCAATGAGCGCCTTGCCCGGTGACAATGGACTGGCCGAGGGGCGCTGGCTCTGGCGACGCCTCTATGTCTTCGCCAACAGCGCCTTGGCCTGGCTTGTGCTCGACGGGGTCATCGCCGCCGCGCCTGCGGCCGCAGGACCCGGCTTGGCGCGTGACCTGATGGGGCTGCTGGGCCTGCTCGGGGTGCTCTATCTCGTCGCGCCGACTGCTCAGCAACTGCTAGCCGGATTGCCGGGGCTGCGTTCTGGCCATGGAGAGCGGCCATGAGTTTCGGTCTCTCCAAGCGGTCGATGGACCGGCTGCAGGGCGTCCATCCACGCCTCGTCGCGGTGGTCAGGGAGGCCTCGGCCCTCACTCCGGTGGACTTCATGATCACCGAAGGCGTGCGAACCAGGGCGCGACAGGCGGCTCTGGTCCGCGCCGGGGCAAGCAGGACGATGGCTTCACGGCACCTGACCGGGCACGCGGTCGATGTGGCGGCGCTGGTCGACGGGCAGGTTCGCTGGGACTGGCCGCTCTATCCGCGCATCGCGGCCGCCTTCAAGGCGGCCGCCGCTCGTCAGGGCACGGCGATCGTCTGGGGCGGGGACTGGAGCACGCTGCGGGACGGTCCCCATTTCGAGCTGGACCGTAAGGCCTTCCCTTGAAAGCGGCGCAGACTGGCAGCTTCTGCCGGGTACCCGGTCGTTCTTGCCGGGCGCCCGGCAGATGTTGCCGGGCTCGGGACGTCCTTAACAGGAACTAACGTAGCAAATTCAAGGACCGGCCGCGTGGCATGGTGGATTCGCGACTGGTCCCGTCCTTGCTGCACAGGGTTCGAGCAAAATGCTCCCGGCAGCCAAAACGGCGTCGGATACCTTGAAAGAAGGACTATCGTCATGGCGCTGAACAGCGTTAACACGAACGTGGGCGCAATGGTCGCCCTGCAGAACCTGCAATCCACCAACTCCGAACTCGCTACCGTCCAAAGCCGCATCAACACCGGCAAAAAGGTCAATTCGGCCAAGGACAACGGCGCCATCTGGGCTATCGCCCAAGGTCAGCGCGCCGAAATGGGTGCCCTGAACGCCGTCAAGGACAGCCTGAACCGCGGTCAATCGGCCGTGGACGTCGGCATCGCCGCCGGTGAAACCGTTTCCGACCTGCTCACGCAGATGAAGGAAAAGGCCCTGGCTGCCACCGACACCAGCCTGAGCACCTCGGCCCGTTCGGCGCTGAACGAAGACTTCGTGGCCCTGCGCAAGCAGATCGCCTCGACGGTCTCGAACGCCAGCTTCAACGGCGTGTCGCTGCTCTCGGGCACTGACGGCTTCAAGGCTCTGGCCAACGCCGGCGGCACCTCGACGATCGATATCGGCGTCGAAGACATGTCGCTGTCGGGCAGCATCGTGACCCTGGCTGCCGACGAAAAGATCGACACTGTTACGGCTGCCACCGACGCGCTGGCACTGGTCGACTCCTCGATCGCCAACGTTTCGGCTTCGCTGGCGCGTCTCGGCACCGGTTCGAAGGCCCTGGGCACGCACGCGAACTTCGTGGGCAAGCTGCAGGACACCATCGAGTCCGGTATCGGCAACCTGGTCGATGCCGACCTGGCCAAGGAAAGCGCCCGACTGCAGGCGCTGCAAACCAAGCAACAGCTCGGTGTGCAGGCTCTGTCGATCGCCAACTCCTCGACCTCCATCCTGCTCGGACTGTTCCGCTAAGGATCACACCGGAAGGGCGGGGCCCCAAGCCCCGCCCGACCCGGGTCCGCGCCCTCTGAGGGAGCCGGCGTCTGAAGCCGTCGGCAGGAGACATGCAAAATCATGCTGCAATCACCCCAGTAAATGCGTCCCCCGTCCAGCCCGTCACCGGCGCCGCCTCGACGGGCGGCTTTCGCGATTCCAGAGCGCAGAAGGACGCCGACGCCGCCGCCCGCTATCGACTGGTGATCGAGGAAGGCCCTTCGGCCGGGTCGTTCATCTACAAGACGATGGACCGGGTCACCGGCGAAGTTGTCCGCCAACTGCCCCGTGAGCAGGTCGTCGATCTGATGCGGGACAATGCCTACCACTCGGGTTCGGTGATCGACACCTCCGCCTGAGAAACGCAGAGACCGTCTTGGCGCCGCGCAGGAGCGATCCGCGCGGTTAATCGCAGTGGTTAGCGGGCGTTAACCATGTGTGCACACTCCCACCCTAGCTTGACCCAAACCTTGAAGGGTCGAGTCGGATGACGAACAGCGTCCATACCAATGCCGCCGCCGCGATCGCGCTGCAGAACCTGTCGAACACAAACAGCCGTCTGGGCGATGTCCAGAACCGGATCTCGACGGGCCTGAAAGTGCAGGGCGCCAAGGACAACGCCGCGATCTGGGCCATCGCCCAGAACCAGCGCGCGGACGTCGGAGCGCTCAGCGCGGTCAAGCAGAGCCTCGATCGCGCGACCTCGATCGCCGACGTCGCCCTCTCGGCCGGTGAATCGATCTCGGACCTGCTGAACCAACTCAAGGAAAAGGTCACCGCGGCCAACGATCCGTCGCTGAAGACGCAGTCGCGCGAACTGCTCGATGCCGACTTCAAGGCCCTTCTGAAGGCGATCCAGTCGGCGGTCGATAACGCCACCTTCGACGGCGGCAACATCCTGAACGGTTCTCTGACCAACGGAATCAAATTCCTCGCCAACGCCGACGCCAGCGCCTTTGTGACGCTGACGTCGAAGGATCTGTCCCTGAGCGGCTCGATCATCGAGCTGAGCCTGAGCGACTCCCTGCTGACCGTCTCGGGCGCTACTGCCGCCCTGACCAAGCTCGACGACTCGATTGGCCAGTTGAACGCCGCGCTCGGAGAGATCGGCTCACAGGGCAAGCAGATCGCCGCGCACAGGACGTTTGTCGGGAAGCTGGTCGATACCCTCGAGTCCGGGATCGGCAATCTGGTCGACGCCGATCTTGCCAAGGAAAGCGCGCGCCTGCAGGCCCTGCAGGTTCAGCAGCAGCTCGGGGCGCAAGCGCTTTCTATCGCCAACCAGGCGCCTCAGATCATCCTGTCCCTCTTCCGCGGCTAAGTCGCGGAAGTCAGGCGAGGCGGCGGTCGTTGACGCGGCCGATGCTGACCGGAGCAGGGCGGCGTCGTTGGGCGCGTGGGCCCAGTCCATAGAGGGAAAGAAGGGAATTCAACGCGTTCGACAAGGCGCTCATGCGGGTGTCCTCCACATCCAGCGGGCCGTAAACGGGCTCTGTCGATCATTGTTCCCTGAGTCGCGGCTTGAGTCTTTTGTTGTGGCGTTAAGGGGCTCGTTACCGCGCTGCCGCTAGGCTGAACGACGGAGAGCGCCGTGATAAACAACAGCTATCTTCTCGGATTGTTTGGAGGCAGCGCCAACTCGTCGCTGCCGATGACGACGGCTGCCTCCCTGTCCCGGGCGAAAGCCCAGCCGACGCCACCTTGGTCGACCACGGTCAAGGCCCCCGAACAAAGCGCCTTGCTGCGGGCAGCTCTCGGTGGCCGGTCCATCATCAACGAAGACAACGCCCAGCTGGATGTGCAGGGCGCGTCGCAGGACTACCGCAAGCTTTTCGCCCTGTATCAGGGTCTCGACACCCTCAATGCCCTGACCAACCGCGCAGGAACCAAGGGAGTCAGCGCGCTTGAGCTGACCCAACTGGACCGTCGCTTTGCGGCCGGCATGACGGAGCTCTCCAGGTGGATGGGCGCGGCGGACTTCGACGCCATCCGCATGGTTCAGGGTGTCTCGTCCACAACCACCAAGTCCACGGCCGCCGTGGCGCGCGATAGTGCGATCTCGATCACGGGGCCGATCCACGAGGGCTCGCCGGAGGCTCTCAGTCCTGCGTTCGAGGGCGATGTCGCGTTCCGGATCTCGGCGAAGAAAAGCAACAACACGACGACCGATGTCGACATCGATCTGAGCGAAATGGGCACGACGCCCAGGACGCTGAACAACGTCCTGAAGCACATCAACGACAAGCTGGAAGAGGCTGGCCTTCAGACCCGTATCGGTCGGGAGCTGGTCAAGCCAGAGCCCAAGACGGTCACGGTCGGCGGCAAGCCGGTAACCCTCCCTTCAGGGCCGGACCAATTCGCACTGGCCATCCGCGGGACCTCGACGGAAAAGATCACCTTCACGCCCGCGGAAGCGGCGGATGCGGTCTATGTGGTCCAGAACTCCGGAACCGCGGGCGGCCTGCAGATGCTCAAGTTCCAGAGCGACACCGGCGGCAGCGCGTCCGCACCGACCGGTGGCGGCGTCGGGGAAACCCAATGGGTCGATGGGCGGCTGTCCCAGACCGCGCTGCCTGAGGGCATCGAGACGGTGCGGGCCAGCGCGACCGCTCCTGACGGCTCGGTCTGGCTGGTGGCCGACCTGAAGGCGGGCGCCGGAAACCAGCCGATCAAGGGGCAGAAGGACGTCGCGCTGATCAAGCTGGACTCCGCCGGCCGGGTCGTGACGACCCAGGCCTTGGGAGCAGCCTCCACCGCCAGCGGATATGCGATCGCGATCGATGGCAACGGACGTGTGGCGGTCGCGGGGTCGGTGACCGGCGCGCTCGAGGCGGGAAAGGCCGGTGACGTCGCCAACGTCGCCGACAGCTTCGTCACCGTGTTCGACGCCGAGGGGCATGAAGTCTGGACGCAGAGGCGCGGGGCGCGGGCCGCGGATGAAGCGACGTCGGTGAGCTTCGGGCCGGACGGCACGGTCTATGTCGCCGGTCGGGCCCAGTCGGCAATGACCGGCGCAGTCGGCGTCGGCGGGTGGGACGGCTATGTCCAGGCGTTCAAGGAAACCCGCCTCCACGAGGTCGCGCCGATCGTCGCGAAGCCCGTTGGGGTCGCCCAGTTCGGTACGGCCGGTACGGACCGCGTCGATGCGACGGCGATCGACGGCAACAATCTCTATACCGCCGGGGTCGAGGACGGGCGGATCGTGCTGCGCAGGTTCGACCTGGACGCCGAAGGGCGGCCGGTCCTGTCCGCAACGCGGGATCTGGGGAACGCCAGCGGCGAGATCGCCGGCCTCTCGGTGTCCAATGGCAAGGTGATTGTCAGCGGCACGACCCGGAACGACGCTCTGGACGTCGGAACCGTGACCACCGCACACCATGGCGGCAAGGACGCCTTCGTGGCCGTGCTCGGGACGGATCTGGCCGCTTCGGCGGACGACCGCCTGACCTATATCGGCGGCTCGGGCGATGACACGGCGGCCGATGTGAAGGTTCACGACGGCAAGGTCTGGGTGACAGGTGTCGCTGATCGTCCCGAGGATGCAAAGGCGACCGACCCGACGCGGGCCTATCTGAGCCGAATCGATCCGATGACCGGCGCGGTGGAATGGACCCGGAGCTGGGATGGCGACGGCAACCAAGCCAATGCGCTGACCCTGACCGTGGCCTCCGGTGGAGCCAGCGTGCTGGATCGTCTGGGGCTGCCCCAAGGCGAGATCGACCAGAGCCAGTCCAAGACCCTGACCAATGCTACGTCCCTCCGGGTCGGCGATCGCTTCTACATCTCGCCGGCTGACGGCGGTCGGTCCGTGGCGGTGACGATCGAGGCGCGCGATACGCTGCAGACCCTGGCGCGCAAGATCGAGCAGGCCTCGAACATGAAGCTGAAGGTGACGGTCGCGTCGGAAAGCGCCAAGTCCGAGCCCGGCGATCTTGCGGGCGCGCTGCATGCCGGCTTCCAGCGACTGTCGATCGTGGCCCGCGACGGCGTGACCGGGGCGGTCCTGTCGGCCGGCGAAACGGGGCGCGACGCCTTGACGGGCCTGGGGCTGTCGGCGGGCTATATCGGCCAGACGAAGGGCGAGAAGATCACCCAGACCTTCGGGCTTGGCCTTCCCTCTTCGCTGAACCTTTCGAATCCTGATGCGGTCAAGGCGGCGGGGGAGAAGCTGCAGGCGGCGATGAAGGCCGTGCGCGACGCCTACCGCGCCCTCGCGCCCCAGTCGTCGACGCCGCAGATTACCGGCCAGGCTCCGGCTTATCTTCAGGCTCAGCTGGCCAACTACCAGGCGGCTCTGGCGCGACTGACCGGATAGGTTTCGGCCAAGGAAGGCGTTGACGCCGCACGGTTGGGCGGGGTTAGTGGGGTCTCAGTCGACGCGAGCCTTTCATGCCCAGGGACAACCGTATTCTCATCGCGATCGGGGCCGCCATCGCGGTCATCGCGGCCGTGGTGATCGCCCTGGTGTTCTCGGGGGGGCGTGAGCGCAGTTCGGAGCCGCCGCCGGCGGCCCAGGGCGGGCTGACCGTCGATGTCGCCGATGCGCCGGCCCTGGATACGACCCGCGAACTGCGTTGCTATGTGAACGGCCAGTTCGTCGGCATGGCGACCTTGGCCGACTGCGCCCGTCAGAACGGCCTGGCCACCGACGCGCTGGATGTGGGCGTGGACGCCACGGGCGCGCTGGTCGCGGCGCCGACCGCCTCCTTCACGCCACCGCCGTCGGCCCCCCCGGTCCAGCTGGCCGAGGAGACGACCCCGGCGCCCATCGAGTCGACCCAGCCGGCCCAGCAGAGCCCTCAGCCTGCCGCGGCGGGTAGCCAGTGCCTGCGATACACGGGTTCGGAATGGCGGATGCTGGCCTCTAACATGTCGCTGAACGCCTGCGTGCAGGCGCTGTATGCCGGCACCTGCGTGCGCCCGGGCGAGGCGCAGTACGGCAGCTGGGGCGAAACGACCTTGCGTCTGGTTCCGCGTCGCGTGGAGCAGTCGCCGGACAACAACCGCTTCCGCACATTGGCGGAGCAGGACCGTAGCTGCCAGTTCCCGGGACTTCGTTGATGCGCGCGTTGACACTTCTTCCTGTCGTGGCCGGTCTCGGGCTGCTGGCGGCCTGCAGCTCTGGCACCAAGGCTCCGTTTGACCGTGGCGTCTGCTACGCGGTCGAGATGGGCGCCGAGGGCGAGGAGCCGACATTCAACGTCGTCGCCCGCGATCAGCCGCAAATCGAGTTCTGCGCTGCGCGTCTCGAGGAAATGCGTCTCAGGTTCCTGTCTCTGGGCGGCAATCGTCGCGAGTTGACCGGCGCGTACCAGGGCCAGTTCATCTTCATCGACCGGGCCGGTGTCTCGTTCGGGAAAACCCTGGAAGGCTCGCGCTTCATGGCGCTGGCGCGGACGGGAGACGGGCGACTGGCGATCCCGGGCGCGATCGAGCGTGAACTCGCAGAGCCGGCGCCCGCGCCAGCCCCGGCGCAGTAGGTCAGGAACAAAGCTGGAACATCGATCCGCATTCCGTTAATGGATGTGGACAGTTCCGGCGACCTGTCGCGAGTCAGGTCCGGACGCCCTAAGACTTTGGCCGAAGCGGCGCCTCGGGCGCCGGGCCGACAACAAGATCAAAGAGGAGCTCGGTGATGGCGGGCAGCGTCAACAAGGTCATTCTGGTGGGCAACCTGGGTCGCGACCCGGAGATCCGCACCCTGAACAACGGTGAGAAGGTCGCAAACCTGTCGCTGGCGACGTCGGAGCAGTGGCGCGACAAGTCGACCGGCGAGCGCAAGGAAAAGACCGAGTGGCACCGCGTGGTCGTGTTCAACGACAACATCGTCAAGGTCGTCGAGAACTATCTGAAGAAGGGCTCGACCATCTACGTCGAAGGCTCGCTCCAGACCCGCAAATGGACCGATCAGCAAGGCGTCGAGAAGTATTCGACCGAGATCGTCATCCAGCGCTTCAACGGCCAGCTGACGATGCTGGGCGGCCGTGACGGTGGCGGAAGCAGCGGCGGCGGCCCGCGCGACGACGACTACTCGTCGGGCTTCTCGACCGGCGGCGCCAACAAGCCGTCGGGCCCGCGCGAATCCTACGATCTGAACGACGACATCCCGTTCTAAAGACCGCTGGCCCAGGCTCGGAAAGTGTCCAGATGTCCGCGGAATTCGTGGGACACTTTCGGACACTTCGTCCTTGGGGCCCTTCCTGCATGACGATGTCAAAGACCGCGCCCGAAAGGGCAGGCGGCACAGAAGCATGATGGTGCGTCAGAATCTGTCGCACCATCTCCCGCCACAGTCTGAAATGTGAAGTGTCGGCGGCGCCCCTCGCGCGCCGACGCGCTCCGGGCTAGGCCCAGCGGGTGATCACGCCCGACAAACCTCATTCCCCGCTTTCCCTTCTCGAGATCGGCGCCATCGTCGCGATCATCGTGATCTGGGGCGTCAACAACGCCGCGGCCAAGCTGGCGACCGAAACCCTGCCCCCATTGCTGATGGCCAGCCTGAGGTTCGGGCTGGCGGCGCTGTGTCTGGTCTGGTTCGTGCGACCGCCGTTCCCGAACTGGAAGAGCCTGTTGATCATCGTCGGCGTCGGCGGGCCGCTGCACTATGGCTTGGTCTATCTGGCTTTCTGGATGGCGCAGGATGTCAGTCCGGTCTCGGTCGCGACCCAGCTGTGGGTGCCGTTCACGGCGCTGTTCGCCTTCCTGCTGTTGAAGGAACACCTGTCGAAACCGGCGCTGGCCGGGATGGGCGTGGCCTTCGTCGGCGTCGCCTGGATGACGCTGGACCCGCATGCGATCGCGGACTGGAAGGCGATCCTGATCGGCGTCGCGGCGGCGGCGGCCTGGGCGCTGACCACCGTGGTGGCGCGCCGGACCACCTCCATCCCGCCGCTGAAGATGCAGGGGCTGCTGGCGCTGGTGGCCCTGCCGGCGCTGGGGCTGGCGTCGGCGGCCTTCGAAACGGGTCAGATGGAGGCGATGCAGCGGGCCGACGTCATGGTGTGGCTGTGCGTTCTTTGGGCGGGGGTGGTTTCATCGGTCATCGCCACGACCCTGGTGTTCTGGCTGGTGCAGAAGCGGCCGGCCGGCCGGGTGACGCCCTATCTACTGGCGACGCCCGTCGTATCGATCCTGATCGGCTGGGCCTTCATGGGCGACGTCCTGACGGTGCAGATCCTGACCGGCGCGGGGTTGACCATGGGCGGGGTGGCGCTGGTGGCGCTGGCCGAGCGCAATCTCCGTGCCGGCGCGGCCAAGTCCTGAAAAGACAAAGGGCCCGAACGCGGTGCGTCCGGGCCCTTCGAGTTTCGTAACGGTGCGACCCCTAGAGGCCCGGCAGCTTGAAGCCGGTGTTGCGCCGCGGCGTGATCGCGATGCCGCCGCGGCCGCCGGTCAGTTCCTGCATGCGGGCGTACTCGCTGGCGGCGTCGATGGTCACGGCGCCTTCCGACGTCTGGGCGGTGATGGCCGTCTGGGTTTCCGGAGCCTCGCGGCGCCAGAACATGATGCGGTTGGCCCAGCTTTCTTCCTTGTGCGTCAGATCGCCGAACTCGTCGTCCACGACGTAGCGGGCGAGGGGGTCTGCGCGGTCGCCGCCGGCCTGGGCGACGAGGATCTGTTCACCCGGCGAACGGGTGATGGCCTGGCGCTGGCCCAGAAGAATCTGGCGAGCGGCCGATTCCGGAGCCAGCTCCTGCGGGCGCGGCTGGCCCGGCGCCGGCGGGCGCAGGCCGTACTCAGGCGGAACGGTCAGCGGAGCGGTCGAAACGGTGAGGAACTCGTCCGGCGTGACCTTCGACAGGCCGATGCTCTGACGCATGTTGGAGCAGGCTCCCAGCGACAGGGCCGAGGCGGCGACGACGGTCAGAAGGGCGGCAGTACGAAGGCGCATGGTCTATCCCGGTGCGGCGCGCATTCAGCACGCTCGTGAACCCTAGAGGAAACGGGTGATTACGACTTTTCGGCGGCGACGCCAACCTTGGCGGCCGCACGCTCGGACAACAGACTGTCAACGATCAGCAGGATCACGCCGATGGTGATGGCGCTGTCCGCCACGTTGAAGACCCACGGGAAGAAGCCCGTGCCCGAGAAATCGAGGAAGTCGACGACGAAACCGAAGCGGACACGGTCGATCACATTGCCGATGGCGCCGCCCATGACGAGGCCAAGCGCGGTGATCAGAAGGCGGCGATCCGCCTTCGTGGCCCAGTAGGCAAGACCGCCGGCGACCAGAACCGAGAACAGGCTCAGGAACCAGCGGGCTGAGCCGTCGCCGAACAGGCCGAAGCTGACGCCGCGGTTCTCCACCCAGGTGAAGTTGAAGATCGGGTCGGCGACGAAGACGCGCCCCACCTCACGCAGGTCGATGCCGGAGATGATCCAGGCCTTGGTCAGCTGGTCGATGATGACGACCAGAAGGGCGAAGCCGTAGGCGGCGTAGGCGATGCGCGGGATTTTCATTCGTGTCGCTGGGCAATGAGGGCGTTCCGGTTAGCAGTCCGCGACCGGGGCGCGAAGCGATTTTATCGCCGCAAGTCGCCTTATGGCGGCCATTTCGCCTTGTCCCCGTGACGTTCAGGCCCCAAATGTCGCGCTTCAACTCCGCAAGGATTCTCCCACGCACCACGAGGAGCGCCGATGACGCCTGCCGACCTGGCCGACCATGCCGCGAACGTAGCCGACCATGCCGACAGTCTGATTCTCACGCTTGTGGGGGGCTTCGTGCTGGCGTTCGTCTTCGGGATGATCGCCAACCGGCTAAGGCTGTCGCCGCTGGTCGGCTATCTGGTCGCCGGAATCGTCGTGGGCCCGCACACGGCGGGATTCGTGGCGGATCAGGAGCTGGCGCCCCAGCTGGCCGAGATCGGCGTGATCCTGCTGATGTTCGGGGTCGGGCTGCATTTCTCGCTCGCCGACCTGATGAAGGTTCGCAAGATCGCCATTCCCGGAGCCATCGTTCAGATCGGCGCCGCGACCGTGTTGGGCTGGGGTCTCGGGCGGCTGATGGGCATGAGCGATCTGGAGGCGACACTGATGGGCTTCGCCCTTTCGGTGGCCTCGACCGTGGTGCTGCTGCGGGCGCTGGAGGAGCGCAAGCAGGTCAAAGGCGACGTCGGCCGCATCGCCATGGGCTGGCTGATCGTCGAGGATCTGGTGATCGTCATCGCCCTGGTCGTCCTGCCGCTGCTGGTGATCCAGCCGGGCGAGACGCTGAACGGCGCCGACCTGGCGGGCTCGATCGGCTGGACCCTGTTCAAGGTCGCGGGCTTCACCGCCATCATGCTGGTGGTCGGGGCCAAGGTGCTGCCTTGGGTGCTGGTGCGGATTGCCCACACCAAGTCGCGCGAGCTGTTCACCCTCGGGGTGCTGGCCATCGCCCTGGGCATCGCCTGGGTGGCCTATGCGCTGTTCCACTCGTTCGCCCTGGGCGCTTTCCTGGCGGGGCTGGTGCTGAACAGCTCACCGCTGGGGCACAATGCCGCCGAACGGTCGCTGCCGCTACGTGACGCCTTCGCGGTGCTGTTCTTCGTGTCGGTGGGCATGCTGTTCGACCCGAGCATCCTGGTGCGCGAGCCGCTGGCGGTGCTGGGCGTGCTGAGCATCGTGATCGTCGGCAAGTCGATCGCGGCCATCGCCATCACCACGGCGTTCAAGCTGGACAAGGCGACCAGCCTGACTGTCGCGGCCTCGCTGGCTCAGATCGGCGAGTTCTCGTTCATCTTGGCGGCGCTCAGCGTGAAGCTGGGCGGCATGTCCCAGGGCACGCACGACCTGATCCTGGCCGCAGCCCTGCTTTCGATCTCGCTGAACCCGTTCGTGTTCGCCTTCATCGACCGGATCGGGGCCAAGCCGAAGCCGCCGGCGGCCAAGGAGCCGACGCCGGTCACGGCGCTCATCTAGGCAAGAAAAGAGGGGCGCCGGTCGGACCGGCGCCCCTTTTCAGTTTCCCGGATAGTAAACGCGCTAAAGGACGCCGATCATGCTGGCGACCAGCGGGTGGCGGACAATGTCGCGCTCGGCCAGCTTGACCACGCCGATGTCCGGCACGGCTGTCAGACGTTCGGCAATGTCGGCCAGGCCCGAAATGCCCGGCAGCAGGTCCGACTGCTGCGGATCGCCCGTGACGACCATCGTGGAGTGCCAGCCGAGGCGGGTGAGCAGCATCTTCAGCTGGACGTAAGTGCAGTTCTGGGCCTCGTCGACGACGATGAAGGCGTTGTTCAGCGTACGGCCGCGCATGTAGCCGATCGGGGCGATCTCGATCAGCCCCTCGGCCATCAGCGCCTTGACCCGCTTCATGCTGAGGCGGTCGGACAGGGCGTCGTAGAGCGGGCGCAGATAGGGGGCCAGCTTGTCCTCCATGTCGCCGGGCAGGAAGCCGATCGACTCGCCGGCCTCGACCGCAGGGCGGGACAGGACGATGCGGCCGACCTTGCCAGCCTCCAGCGCCTCCACAGCCTTGGCGACGGCCAGATAGGTCTTGCCGGTGCCTGCGGGGCCCAAGGCGAGGACCAGATTGTGATGATCGATCATCGTCATCAACTCGGCCTGGCCATCCGACTTGGGCTTCAGCGTTTTCAGATAGGCCTGGTCCCGCTCGTCGTTCGAGGGATAGGGCGACCAGCCGCCTGTATTGGCGGGCAATCGCCGGACCTTGGCGTCCTGGATGAACTGGCTCGAATCGAGAACCCCGAACTCACGGGATGCTTCGCGGGTCTGACGCTTCAGGGCCGAACGCTTGGTCATGGACGCCTCCAGGGCATGAAAAAAGGCGATGCCGCAAAAGCATCGCCTCGAACGAAGATGGGGAGGAGGAAGACGGAGGATGCCGCGCACCCGCCCGGATCGGAGGAAGTCTGACCTTCCATCGGTACTGCCCCGGGAGACCGGGACCGCCGAGCCGAACGCATCACGTGCGCCCCCGAGGTCTGACCGGACCGGGATTGATCCGGCTTCAGATTCGATGGCCGAACAGCCCTTCGAATCGCACCAACAGATTGATGCTAGCGTGGTTTACGAGAGGTTAAAGCGCTCATTTCGTTCAGAAATGGCTGTGTGCGGATCGAGTTTTACTGTGCTGACAACAAGAGCCCGCAGTGTTCGCTGGCGTGCGAATACTGGCGCTGTGTTCGATCCTGGGAACGAGGAGACGCGATTCTCCGGTGGATGACCAGAGGGTTACGCGACGCGGCGACCTCCGACGGCGGCGAGGGTCAGCGCGGGACGGCCCGGCTCTCCGACGCCGACCGTGACGCGGGCGGTCAGCAGGCGCGAGGCGTCGACGGGCATGATGAAGCCGCCGGCGGGCGCGTAAAGCCCGAGAATCAGGTCCGGCTGCGACGAGGCGCCGCGCAGGGGCGTCAGCAGCACCTCGATCGGCGCCTCCAGCGAACCGGCGAGGGCCACGATGGCGACGGGGCGGGCTTCGCGGATGGTCTGGGCCACGCCGGCGGCGACCAGCGGACGCGACGCCGTGCGCCAGAGATCGAGAAAGGCCTGACCCTTCAGCGGCTCGCCGTGGAAGGCCTCGAGCCAGCTGCCGGCAAGGCGGAACAGGGTCTCGTCGCCGTGGCGCTCCAGCAGGAAGGCGCGGGGCAGGCGGGCGGCCAGACGCTCCGGTTCCAGATCGGCACGGGCGGGCACGCCGCCGCGCACGCCGGGGCTTCGGGCCATGCCGGTCCACTGGTCGATCAGGAATTGCGTGTCAGGTTGAAACACCGCGAAAGCCTCCGACGGGATCGCCGCAAGCGCCGGGCCGAAGAAGGCAACGGAAATGCAAGGGTTTTGGGGTTCACATGCAGGATGGAGCGGATCGCGTGTGTCGCGGACCGCAGATGATTTCACCTGGAGGTCGGCCCATGGGGGTGCGGATCATGCAATGGCTGCCTGCGGCGGCCGGATTCCTGGCGGTCTCGGCGATCGCGGATTCCGCGGCGGCGCAATGCGGCCCGGTCTGCCCGCCGCCGCCCCCACCGTGCTGCGAGCCGCCGCCTCCGCCGCCTCCACCCCCGCCGCCGCCCGCGCCCTGCTGCGAGCTGCCGCCGGCCCCGCCGTGCTGCGGCGCTGGCGGGAGCTTCAATGTGAACGTCAACGTGAACGCCGGGGCCAACGCCACCGCACGCTCCAATGCCGGGTTGAACGCCCGTGCGGGCGGCAGCGTGTGGGTCAGCGGCGGCGGCTCGGCCTATGTTACGGTCGACCAGCCCTATCCGACGACCATCAGCGGCCTGAACGTCGAAGGCGCGCGGATGCAGCGCACGATCCGCGTCCCCTATGAAGAGCGTCGTCGCTGGGAGAAGCGGGTCGTGATCCGCGCCATGTGCATCGATGATCGCAACGTGCCGCACCCGGCGTCGCAGGTCCGTCCGGATCGCGAAGTCGACGGCGGCTATGAGGGCGAGTTGTATCGCTGCATGGCCGGCACCTGGCTGCAGATGACCTGGGCCGAGTATCAGGGCGACACGCAGTTCGATCATGGCGAGACGATGAGCTGCCGCAAGGGCGAGGCCCTGTGGTTCGGCCGCAACCAGATCGAATGTCGGCCTCAGAAGGCCGAGCGCGAGTGCAACGAGCGCTCGCTGCTGCGCCGCTACGGCGCGGGCGTGAAAATCCTGACGTGGATCCGCGAGGAGACCTTCACCTCGTACCGCGAGGAAGTGGTCGAGGAGCAGGGCATCGCCGTCAGCGGCGGGACCATCGCCCTGGACGGCGGCGTCGGCGGCCGGGTGTTCTGACGACGGCTGAACCTGCCGTTCAGCCTGGCGTCATGCGCGAAAGCGTAGATTTCGATCGTCGGCTCTGTCGACGATCCTGAGAAGCGAACTGGCCCCGG
>NZ_BAAAGA010000010.1:29458-36821 GCF_039523815.1 Brevundimonas kwangchunensis
CCGGGGCCTTCTTTCTGTTCGCCTTACTGTGCGGCTGGAGCGGCCGGGGTCGAGGAGACGACCTGCACCCGGACCGCGGTCTCGGGGCGGAGGTACCGCTGGGCCAGACGCTGGATGTCTTCCGGCGTGATGGCTTCCAGCACCGCGATGTGGCGGGTGATCTCCTGGACTTCCTGCGGCTTCTCGGCGACGTCCGCCAACTGGGTCAGCCAGTACTCGTTGGTGGCTTGGCTGAGGCGAAGTCGCTCGATGGTGGGCAGGCGGGCGCGGTTCAGTTCGTCCGCTTCCGGCGGCGCGTCACGCAGGGTGGCGGCGATGCCGTCGACGGCGGTGTTGAAGGCCGCCAGGTTGTCGCGCGCGATTTCGCCCTGAACCAGCATGAAGCCGTAGTCCGGATAGACGTCCGACGCCTGCGCGCCGACGCCCGGCGAATAGGCCAGGGCCTGCTTCTCGCGGATTTCCTCAAGCACGCGCAGACGCAGCACCGCGCTGAGGATCGACAGCTGACGCGCCTCCGTGCGGTCGCCGACGGCGTCCGTGGTCGGCCAGGCGACGATGGCGAGAGCCTGCTCGGCCGGGCCGGTGTGGGTCAGCTCGATCGGCTGGGTGGTCGGCGCCGGGAAGCGCTTCTGGTCCGAACCCGGCAGCGGGCTGGCGTCCGGGCCACGGGCTGGCATTGCGCCGAAGGTCGGAGCGATCGCCGCGATGACGTCGTCAACGGTGGTGTCGCCAACGACCGTGATGTGGATCGGACCGCTGGCCAAACCGCGAGTGATCTCGGCCTTGAGCTCATCGTTGGTCCAGCCGGCCACGGCGTCCGCGGGCGGCAGGCCGTCGCGGGCGTCGCCGCTGCTCAGGATCGCGCCGCCGTCGACGGCGAATGCGCCGCCCGGCGTGGCGCGGGCCTGCACCAGTTGCTGGCCGTAGGCGGACTTCAGCAGCTGGAACGGAGCCGGACGGACACCCGGATCGGTCAGGTAGGCGGCCAGCACCTGCATCTGCAGGCCCAGATCGGCGGGACGGGTCCCGCCGGACAGGGTGTAGCGATCCGCGCCGACGCTGAAGCCGGTCGAATAGACCCGGCCATTGAGCACGCGGCTCATTTCGTCGACGGTCAGACGGCCGAGGCCGCCAGCGGTGAAGACGTTGCCGCCGAGGCCTTCCGCCACGGGACGGTCGGTCGGCTGGCCCATCTCACCGATGCCGGTATCGACACGGACCAGGATCTGCTCGTCGCGGAACTCGGTCGGCTTGACGGTGACGACGACGCCGTTCGCGAAGGTCAGGACGGTGGCGCCGAGTTCCGCGATCTCGCGACGATCGGTGACCGAGCCCGCGGCCCCGAAGGTCTCGTAGGGCCATTCGAGCTGGGCCTGCACCGCCGGTGCGGAGACCGGCGTCTGGCGCGACGCCTCGAGGGCGGCGGTGACAGCGGCTTCACCACCTTCGATGGCTTCCGGAGTCACGACGAGCGCGAGCGGGCCCTGTCCCTGGAACACCTGCGGCAGGGTCTGGTTGATCGTCGCGGCCGTCAGGCCTTCAACCGCCGTGTTGAACAGCTCGAGGTTGGTCTGGGGCGTCGAGAAGACGGTCTTGCTGTTCACCGAACCGACCAGGCTTCCGGCCAGCTGCGGCGTGCGGCGGGTGGCGGCGCCGGCGACCGCGTTCTCGAGCGCAGTGCGGGCCGCGGTGACCTCGCGCTGCAGCTCAGCGTCCGAAACACCGTACTGCACCAGACGGCGTTGCTCCTGCTCGATCGTCTCGAGCGCACGCTTCCAGCCTCCGACATTGTATTGCGCCGAGACCGAGGCCACGCCGAAGCTGTCCGCCAGATCGAACTCGCCTCCGCTGGCGCCGAGGAAGGGCGGATTGTCGCCACGGGCGATCTCGCCCAGTCGGCGGTTCAGCACGGCGATGCCGAGACGGCGATAGAGGTTGTCGCGGCGCTCGCTCACGCTGTCGGGATCACGGTCCGGACTACGCAGGAAGCCCAGCTCGATCGACGACTGCACGCCGGGTTCGACCAGGATGCGGGTCTCGGGACCGCGCGGGGCGACCGTGCCCAGGTCGGGCTCCGGCCCAGCGGGACCACGGCCTTCCCAGCTCTCGAACGCTGAGCGGACCTTGGCCTCCATCTCGTTCACGTCGAAGTCGCCGACGGCGACGAAGGTCGCGCGCTCGGGGCGATAATAGCCGTGATAGAATTCCACGAAGCGCTCGCGCGGCGCGGTGCGGATGATGTTCAGATCGCCGATGGGCAGACGGTTGGCGATGCGCTGACCCGGGGCATAGAGGCCCAACTGGGCCTTGATCGAACGCAGGCCCGGCGTGTTGCGCAGGCGCTCTTCGCCGACGATCACATTGCGTTCGGCCTCGACGGCGTCGGGGGCCATCAGGGCCTCGGACATCTGCTCGCGC
Organism: Brevundimonas kwangchunensis; assembly: GCF_039523815.1. Lineage (NCBI taxonomy): Bacteria > Pseudomonadati > Pseudomonadota > Alphaproteobacteria > Caulobacterales > Caulobacteraceae > Brevundimonas > Brevundimonas kwangchunensis. The sequence goes on from NZ_BAAAGA010000010.1 coordinate 31,877, forward strand.
AGGATGCGCAGCGAGTCGTCGATCGTGCCGGCGTCGGCGTTCGGGATCTCCAGCATATAGACGGTTTCATCGAAGCCGGTGGAGGCGTTGGTGTCGGCCCCGAAGGCCAGGCCGCGACGCTCCAGAATGCGGAGAAGCTCGTTCTCCGGGATGTTGGTCGTCCCGTTGAAAGCCATGTGCTCCATGAAGTGGGCCAGACCCAGCTGGTCCTCGTTCTCCATCAGCGAGCCGGCGTCGATGCGCAGGCGGAAGGAGGCCTGGCCCGGAGGCGTCGCATTGCGCATCAGGGCGTACTGCATGCCGTTCGGCAGGACGCCGAAGCGCACGCTGGCGTCCGCGGGCACATCGCTAGTCGTCTGCGTCCACGGATCCGTGTTCTGGACCTGCGCCAGAGCCGGGGATGCAGCCGTCAGGGCGGCGAAAGACGCCGCGGCAAGAAGGAGAATGCGGGGAGAACGCATGTGGTCGGTCACTCCGATTGGCGTGACTGACCCGATCAGGGGCACGCCGGTCCAGGGAAGGGACCTTGCGCGAATGCAATTAATCAGGCCCCGCACAACCCTTCGGCGACCGGGGCGCCTCGAACAAGTTACCGAATGTTAATTTCCGGAACGCGACACGTAGAAGGTCGCGGCGTTGCCGACGGCATTGGCGCCGGTGATCACGGCGCGGCTCGAACCGTTGACCGTGGTGTTCGCACGCGCGGAGACATCGCCGGAGTTCGTCTGGCTGTTGCGGGCGTCCATATAGCCCGCGCATTCCGAGCAGGCGTAGCCGGTCACCTGGTTCCCGACCGCTTCGGCGCCGACATAGATGTCATAGCCGTTGGTGCCGACGAAGGTGGATGTGACGTCCACGCCGCCTTCGTTGAACTGGGTATTGTCGATCTCGACGAAGATGTCGTTGTTGCCGACCGACAGGGTGTTGGCGGCGCCTGAGGCGTGGGCTTCGACCCGCCCATAATCATAGGCGGTGGTCGTCGCGGCCGAGCGGACATACGAACTGTTCGACTGGTTCGACCCCATCACGACTGAGCCGCCCTCATTATAGAGCACGGCCTGGTTGGCGTTGGCGCGCGCCCGGGCGGCGAGATTCCAGCCATTGCCGGTGTTGGCGCTGGACTCGGCCTCAATGAAGTCGGCGGTCGAGTTCTGGTTCAGCTCGAGGTTCTGGCCCGAGGTCTGCCCGCTGTTCACAGCGATGGCGTTGGCGATCGTCTGGGCCGTCACCGAAGCCTCGGCCGGAATGTACTGGCTGTCGATGCGGCTGTACGAGCGGACGACGGCGTCGTTGGACTGGTCGATCGATCCGCTGATGACCGAGCCCTCGCCATAAACGGCGGTGGTGTTCGAGATGGCCGAGGCCGCGACCGACCCGCCTGAAAGAAGACGGGCCGAGGCCGTGCCGATCTGGCTGGTCGCACTCACGATGTCGCCGGTGTTCGACTGCGTCGCCTCGATGCCCAGTTCGGAATCGTAGGCGCTGGCAGCCAGATAGTTGCCGCCGGCCTGGGTCACGACGTTCACCGGACCGCCGGTGTCGCCGCCAAGGGTGACGTCGGAGCGGGCGATGGCGTCGCCCCGCATGTCCTGATCGGACTGGACGACGATGGAGTCGTTCTGGACCGCGCCCGAGGCCTGATTGCCTTGGGCCGAGGTATTCACCGTCACCTGACCCGTCGCGTTCACGACATTGATCGTCTGGTGCGAGAAGACGTCGCCCAGCTGGAGCTGTTCGTTCAGGACGATCGTGCCGTCCTGGGGGGCTGACTGCGCGGCGGCCTCAGTAGCGGCTGCGACGCACATCGCCGTCGCGGCGATCGTGCCAGCGAGACGGATCCGCGCGAGTGGCGCCATTGTTCGTGTCCGTGTTGGTGTACGCGGGATAGTAGCCGCCGGTCGGGCCGACGGTGCCGCCCAGCGGGTCGGGGCCGGCCGACAGGCAGGCCTCGGGGCCCGGAGCCCCATACAGGTTGGCCATGAACTCGACCGTCGCGCGCTCGATCAGGGCGCGGACCGCCAGTTGCACCGGCTCCAGTCCACCCTCGCCGGCGGAGAGGTCGAAGACGTTGCCGTTCAGGAAATCGAAGATGCCGGCCGAGATTTCGCGGCCGACAATCTGCTTCTGGTAGGAGACGACATCGACCACCTCGAGCGTGGTCGTCTGAACCAGACGCAGGTCGATGGCGATGTTCATCACATAAGCCTTGCCCGCGAAGGCGGTCGACAGCGGGGTGTCGGTGTTGGCCTGCCCGGCGGCGAGGTCGAAACCGCCCGACCGGATGTTGTGGTTCACCTCGGTGATGCCGCCGACGATGTAGAAGTCCGAGCCGGGGACTTGGCCGGCGATGATCCGGCGATACTGGAGATCCTCCGCCCCGCCGGCGCCCTCGTCACCGATCAGGCGGTTGTTGGCGTAGCGCAGCTCCATCTCGGAAACCGAGGTGTCATAGCGCTCGACCTGACGCGCACCGGCCTTGGCGAGGGCGGTCATGGCCATCAGAGAGGCGCCGCCGGTGACCTGACGTCCGCCGTCGGCGGAGACCGTGCCGGTGTAATCGGCGATCCGGGCCACCGCGATGCGCGGCGAAGGCAGGCTGTAGCGGCGCGCATAGTTGGCCATGCAGTAGAGCGCGGCCGAATAGGGCGTCGGGTTGGCGATCACCGGCGCATTGCCGATCGGCGCGGCATAGGTGCCGGCCGGTCCGGCGCTGGCCGAGATGCAGCCGCTGAGCAGGGCCGCCGCGGATCCCGCTAGGCCGAGCGTGCGAAGCCGCCTGAAGGTCCGGCCTGCGGTCATTGAGTCCTCGGGGTGTTCAGGTTGGTCCCGGCGCTGACGTTGCCGTTGTTCACCTGGGTGGAGTTGACGATGACCGTGTTGTGGTTGCCCTGGACGACGACATTCAGGCTGTTGCCGATGGCGGTGGAGCCGCCGATCGTCGTGCCGTTACCGCCGCCGACGCCGCTGAAGCTGGACGAAACGCCGCCCGAGGAATCCGAGTAGGCGCTGGCGCCGGCCTGGATGATGCCGTTGACGATCAGACGGTTGCCGTTCGCATCCCGGGTCGAGCCGGTTTGCGGGCGGGCGGTGGTATAACGCGCACCGCCATACCCGGCCTGCATACTGCCCATGCCGCTGGACCCGGCCGTCTGGGCCATGGCTCCGGCGGGGATCAGAAGGGCGGCGATGGAAACCGCTGCAACGGCCCTGATTTTGACTGACATTGGCGGCGCTCCGCTCGAACACGGTTTACGGGACGCTAAGCATCCGTAGGGCCAATCTGAATCATGGTTATTAAGAACCGCTTTCCAGTCACCGACTTGCGGTAATTTCCTGCAATGTCATCCGAGCCTTCTCAGGACCCGCCCGTGACCCGACCGCCTTCAGAGCCGGTCTTCAACGCTCCGTTGGCGGCGTTGCTTGTCATCGCCTCGATCCCGGCGCTGAACCTGGTTCAGGAGAGCGTCCACTATGACTGGCTGCAGTTCGCCTTCCGGCCCGACTCCCTGACGCACGGCGACTGGTGGCCGGGGATCGTCACGGCGATGTTCCTGCACGCCGGCTGGGGGCACGCTCTTATGAACGCCTTGGGCGCCCTGGCCTTCGCGCCGCCGGTGGCGCGGCTGTTCCCCGGGCTGAGGGGCGGGGCAGCTTTCGTCGCCTTCTATATGGTGTGCGGTGTGGTGGCGGCGCTCGGCTACGGCCTGATCCATATCAACAGCGACGCCCTGATGGTGGGGGCGTCCGGCGCGGTGTTCGGCCTGACCGGAGCGGCGATCCGGTTGCTGGGGCGCCGCAACGGACGACTGCGCAGTCTGACGGACAAGCGCGTCGTCAGCACTTCTGTCGCCCTGATGGCAGTCAATCTGGCCGTGGGCCTGATCGGCTTCGCGCCCGGCGTCGACGCGGGGGGCATCGCGTGGGAGGCCCATGCGGTCGGCTATCTGTTCGGCCTTGTCGCCATCGGTCCTTGGGCGAAGGTGTTCGGTGAACGGACGAAGTTTGATTCCCCGGGGGATTCGCGCGACCCTGCCGGCTGAAGCGGCCCGCCCGCGGTCGCTCTCTATAAAGAGGGAGGTCCGGATGCTTGTCGCCGAAATCCTCAGGGACAAGGGAAACGCCGTCCACGCCATCGCCCCGCAGCTGACGGTGGCCGAGGCCTGCGTGGAGCTGCAGCGGCTCAGGGTCGGCGCCCTGATGGTCTGCGATGGCGACGATGTCGTCGGCATCCTGTCCGAGCGGGACGTGGTCCGCGCGATCGCGGGGCAGGGGCCCGGCGCGCTGGAACGGCCGGTGGCCGACTTCATGACGTCAGACGTCGTTTTCGCCGCGCCCGGTGAAACCGTCTCGATTCTGATGGCGCGCATGACCGAGCGCCGGATCCGTCATCTGCCGGTGCGTAGAGAGGGCCGGCTCGTCGGGGTCATCTCGATCGGGGATGTGGTGGCGCGCCAGATCGCCGAGAGCGCCCGCGAGGCGGAATCCCTGCGTACATATATAGCGGCGGGCTGACGGGCGCGGACCGACGCGACCCGCAGACTCCGGGTTGGTGAGAAAGTTCGGAACTTTCGACGGAATCGGGTTGCGCCCGAAATGGCCGCTGCGTATATCGCCGCCTCGCTCGGAAACGGGCCGGCCGCCGGGGCCGCGGAGACGAAGGTCTTCCAGTCCCAGCGGGAAAAAAGAACCGAAAGGCTCTTGCTTCCCGAAGGTGGTTTGGTTAGGTTCCGCGCTCCAATCGAATCGTCGGAAACGAACACAGAGGCAAGCCTCTCGGCTTTCCTCTCGGCGGTTTTTTGCGGTCTGAAGGTCTCGATCTTCTCTCTGCAAAATGGCTGAAAAGCCCGGTTGACATGAGGATCGGCCTTCCCTAGATAGCCGCCTCCGCCGTCACCGGGCGTAAAACGGTGGGGTTGCTGAGGCGGCTTCGGGTCTTTGAAATCGT
>NZ_BAAAGA010000011.1:0-1152 GCF_039523815.1 Brevundimonas kwangchunensis
ACGATTTCAAAGACCCGAAGCCGCCTCAGCAACCCCACCGTTTTACGCCCGGTGACGGCGGAGGCGGCGATTTACTCGTCCGCCGATCCCCTGTCAAGCGATCATTCCGAGGAATGTTCAGTCCGTCAGGGCGTCCCGCCGAAGCAGGGGAGGCGCGTATTTAGCGTCTCCAGCTTTCCCGTCAAGTCATTCTTTCGAAGAAGAAGTTCTTTCCGGAACCCGCTGCCCCGTGAGGGGCGGCGGAGGCGGGCTTTTAGCGCGCCCACGTTCCGGGTCAAGCGCTTGTTTCATATAACTGCAGAATACGTTTTCCCGCCCGCAATGACAGGCTTTGCGGGCCGCGAGGCGCACAGGTTCGATGCCGCTCCAGCCCTTGAAGGTCGCCCTCCTCTCCCCCTCCCCGATCCGTGAAAGCTGCCGATTCCCGCCAGCCGGCAAGAACGGCGAGGCGATTCCGAACCGGGCAGATCCCGATCCGTCCCCTTCCGGGAGCACGACGACTCGCCGTCGCATGAGATTCGGCAGTGATCCGGGCCGACCAGAGGGGGTATTCGAGCCGCTCCCCTCTCGCCGTTGCCGACACGCCCCAATCTTCAAGCGCCCCGCATCCCGATTCCACTTGTGACGATTCGCTGACCTTCAGCTCGGGCCGGCGCGCTTCGGACACCGTCGTCCGAGGGCCGGCCCCAAGAGATTCGGCGGCGCTTCTGAACACTGATGCAGTATTCGGCCACAGGATTCGGCTGCATTTTTTCAGGCCGGGTCTCCCGAGTTCGTCGAGCGCCTGGGCGCCGCAAAGGAAATCGTAGGGCAAAGAGGCACCCTCAACGCATCCAACGCCTGCGGCGCATCTCCCGCACGGGCCCAGAAGCAGTGCCTGAGCATCGGGTTTGGCGGCAAGGCCGGCAGCAACTGACGATACAGAAGGATCCGCGCGCGCCAGTGCCGATAATCATGACCCCGCCCTGCGTCGGCCTGAGCCGCCGTGGAGGCGGTCGGTAGCAGCGGTCGCGGCGTCTCAGCCACAACATGGCTCCAGACGCACGAAAGCCCCGCGGGCGTGAGCCATGCGGGGCTTTTGCGTATTTGGGTGCGGGAGCAGGATTTGAACCTGCGACCTTCAGGTTATGAGCCTGACGAGCTACCGGGCTG
>NZ_BAAAGA010000012.1:0-569 GCF_039523815.1 Brevundimonas kwangchunensis
GCACCGTGGTCACGGGCCGCGTCGAGAAGGGCATCGTCAAGGTCGGTGAGGAAGTCGAGATCGTCGGCATCCGTCCGGTCCAGAAGACGACCTGCACGGGCGTTGAAATGTTCCGCAAGCTGCTGGACCAGGGTCAGGCCGGCGACAACGTGGGCGTGCTGCTGCGCGGCACCAAGCGTGAGGACGTCGAGCGCGGTCAGGTTCTGGTGAAGCCGGGTTCGATCACCCCGCACACCAAGTTCCTGGCCGAGGCCTACATCCTGACCAAGGAAGAGGGCGGCCGTCACACGCCGTTCTTCACCAACTACCGTCCGCAGTTCTACTTCCGCACGACCGACGTGACCGGCATCGTGCACCTGAAGGAAGGCGTGGAAATGATCATGCCGGGCGACAACGCCGAACTGACCGTGGAACTGATCACCCCGATCGCCATGGACCAGGGCCTGCGCTTCGCCATCCGTGAAGGCGGCCGCACCGTCGGCGCCGGCGTCGTCTCGAAGATCCTCGAGTAGTCGACGACGGTCCACGGACTGAAATGAGAAACCCCCGCCGGAGCGATCCGGCGCGGC
>NZ_BAAAGA010000013.1:0-5362 GCF_039523815.1 Brevundimonas kwangchunensis
GCTCCATCCCGCGGCGAACGGCAGGGTGAGGAAGAACTGTTCGAAATCACGTTTATCCGACTGGTAGACCCGGCGGCGACCTACTCTCCCGCGCCTTGAGACGAAGTACCATTGGCTCTGGAGGGCTTAACGACCGAGTTCGGAATGGGATCGGGTGGGGAACCTCCGACATAGCCACCGGGTCAACCAGGCGGACAGACGTGATTTGTTTGATGAAGACATTGTCAGCCTCACTTTGAGTAGTGAGGAAAAATCGAATGAGTTTTGCTGAGAAACGATCAAGCCGATCGGATTATTAGTACCAGTAAGCTTCATGGGTCGCCCCACTTCCACACCTGGCCTATCAACGTGGTAGTCTTCCACGATCCTCAGCGAAGCCTTGTTTTGAGGTTAGTTTCCCGCTTAGATGCTTTCAGCGGTTATCTATTCCGTACATAGCTACCCTGCTGCGCAGCTGGCGCCACGACAGGTCCACCAGAGGTACGTCCATCCCGGTCCTCTCGTACTAGGGACAGATCCTCTCAAGCTTCGAACACCCACGGCAGATAGGGACCAAACTGTCTCACGACGTTCTGAACCCAGCTCACGTACCACTTTAAATGGCGAACAGCCATACCCTTGGGACCTGCTCCAGCCCCAGGATGTGATGAGCCGACATCGAGGTGCCAAACTTTGCCGTCGATATGGACTCTTGGGCAAAATCAGCCTGTTATCCCTAGAGTACCTTTTATCCGTTGAGCGATGGCCCTTCCACGCGGGACCACCGGATCACTATGGCCGACTTTCGTCTCTGCTCGACTTGTCAGTCTCGCAGTCAGGCGGGCTTATGCCATTGCACTCGACGACCGATTTCCGACCGGTCTGAGCCCACCATCGCGCGCCTCCGTTACACTTTAGGAGGCGACCGCCCCAGTCAAACTACCCACCACGCCATGTCCCGGGACCGGATAACGGCCCTCGGTTAGACGTCAACGACAGTAAGGGTGGTATTTCAAGGATGGCTCCACCAGAGCTGGCGCCCCGGTTTCATAGCCTCCCACCTATCCTACACATACGGTCGCTAACGCCAAGGCGAAGCTATAGTAAAGGTTCATAGGGTCTTTCCGTCTGACCGCGGGAACCCCGCATCTTCACGGGGAATTCAATTTCACTGAGCCTGTGCTGGAGACAGTGGGGAAGTCGTTACGCCATTCGTGCAGGTCGGAACTTACCCGACAAGGAATTTCGCTACCTTAGGACCGTTATAGTTACGGCCGCCGTTTACCTGGGCTTCAGTTCGACGCTTTCACATCTCCCTTTAACCTTCAGGCACCGGGCAGGCGTCAGACCCTATACGTCGCATTGCTGCTTCGCAGAGCCCTGTGTTTTTGCTAAACAGTCGCTACCCCCTGGCTTGTGCCACTCAGTCTAGGTTGCCCTAGGTGAGTCACGCTTATTCCGAAGTTACGCGTGCAATTTGCCGAGTTCCTTCAGCACAGTTCTCTCAAGCGCCTTGGTATGCTCTACCTGACCACCTGTGTCGGTTTCGGGTACGGTCTCTGCTGGAGTTATTTCCAGGGACGACTTCGCTGCCAGGACAATCCAATAAGCCCTGACAACTTACGCCATCCGTCACTTCCAGCTGGTGCAGGAATATTTACCTGCTTCCCATCGACTACGCTTTTCAGCCTCGCCTTAGGGGCCGACTAACCCTGCGCAGATTAGCTTTACGCAGGAACCCTTGGTCTTTCGGCGACAGTGTTTCTCACACTGTTTATCGTTACTCATGTCAGCATTCTCACTTCCGATACCTCCAGCCAACCTCACAGTTGACCTTCACAGGCTTACGGAACGCTCCGCTACCGCTTGCACAAAGTGCAAACCCATACCTTCGGCGACTGGCTTGAGCCCCGTTACATTTTCCGCGCAGGATCGCTTGATCAGTGAGCTGTTACGCTTTCTTTAAAGGATGGCTGCTTCTAAGCCAACCTCCTGATTGTCAAAGCAATCCCACATCGTTTCCCACTTAGCCAGTACTTGGGGGCCTTAGATGATGGTTAGGGTTGTTTCCCTTTTCACGACGGACGTTAGCACCCGCCGTGTGTCTGCCCGATAGTTCTCCTGGGTATTCGGAGTTTGGTTAGTATTGGTACCGCTCGCGCAGCCCGCAACCATCCAGTGCTCTACCCCCCAGGGAATTCGTCGGACGCTCTACCTAAATAGATTTCGCGGAGAACCAGCTATGTCCAGGTTTGATTGGCCTTTCACCCCTATCCACAAGTCATCCGAGGCTTTTTCAACAGTCACCGGTTCGGACCTCCAGTTGGTGTTACCCAACCTTCATCCTGCTCATGGATAGATCACCTGGTTTCGGGTCGTCATACGTCGAACTTATCGCCCTGTTCAGACTCGCTTTCGCTGCGCCTACACCTAACGGCTTAAGCTTGCTCGACACATGAAGTCGCTGACCCATTATACAAAAGGTACGCCGTCACCCCGCATGGGGGCTCCGACTGCTTGTAGGCTTCCGATTTCAGGATCTGTTTCACTCCCCTTGTCGGGGTGCTTTTCACCTTTCCCTCACGGTACTTGTTCACTATCGGTCGTAGAGGAGTACTTAGGCTTGGAGGGTGGTCCCCCCATGTTCAGACAGGATTTCACGTGTCCCGCCCTACTCGAGTCTCTTGCTGTTTGACGTCTACGGGGCTGTCACCCGCTATGGCCGGACTTTCCATTCCGTTCGACTTTATTTCACAAGAGCACTGGCCTGGTCCCGGTTCGCTCGCCACTACTACGGGAGTCTCGGTTGATGTCCTTTCCTCCGGGTACTGAGATGTTTCAGTTCCCCGGGTTCGCTTAATGAACCCTATGTATTCAGGTCATTATACCTTTAAGCAATCAACCAATCCGTACCCAGCCCGAAGACTGGGTATGAGTTGGAAGACCACAAAGGTGGGTTTCCCCATTCGGAAATAACCGGATCAAAGGGTGCTAGCGCCTCCCCGGTTCTTATCGCAGCTTGCCACGTCCTTCATCGCCTCTCTACGCCAAGGCATCCGTCAGAAGCCCTTCAACGCTTGATCGTTTCTCAGCAAAACTCATGCATGGTTTGTTCCGCCCGACTGGAAAGTTGCCGGGGGACCATGCCTGATTTTTGTCAGACAATGTCTTCATCTCGAACATGACCTGTAAGCCCAGGGGGGCCGGTCTTGTTCTTCCTTCACAATGTCAATCACAGCCGGCTGATACAGCCGGTGTGAAACCTGTTTGCGATCACGAGTATGTTCTGGTGGAGCCAGACGGAGTCGAACCGACGACATCCTGCTTGCAAAGCAGGCGCTCTACCAACTGAGCTATGGCCCCGTTCCAGTGAACAGTGCGGCCCAGGAGAGCTGTCGGCGACCTGTCGGCTTGGATCCAGCCCCCGGCTTGCCAGAGGTCCTGGTAGGCCCGGGCAGACTCGAACTGCCGACCTTACGCTTATCAGGCGTACGCTCTAACCACCTGAGCTACGGGCCTATGGCAGCGACAGCCGAGGAAGATCCCCAGGCTCGCGATCGCATGCCCATCGCGATCAACCGAATGCTGATCGAGACGAACATGAAAGTGGAAAGAGAAACGGAGACGGCGGCATCCCGCATAGTGCCTTTGACGCTTTCGCGCTTCGGCTAAATCGGAGCCTCAATAGTCTCGTGAGAGACTGGAGAAGCATCCTTAGAAAGGAGGTGATCCAGCCGCAGGTTCCCCTACGGCTACCTTGTTACGACTTCACCCCAGTCGCTGACCCTACCGTGGTTGGCTGCCTCCTTGCGGTTAGCGCACCACCTTCGGGTAGAACCAACTCCCATGGTGTGACGGGCGGTGTGTACAAGGCCCGGGAACGTATTCACCGCGGCATGCTGATCCGCGATTACTAGCGATTCCAACTTCATGCCCTCGAGTTGCAGAGGACAATCCGAACTGAGACGACTTTTAAGGATTAACCCTCTGTAGTCGCCATTGTAGCACGTGTGTAGCCCACCCTGTAAGGGCCATGAGGACTTGACGTCATCCCCACCTTCCTCCGGCTTAGCACCGGCAGTCCCATTAGAGTTCCCAACTGAATGATGGCAACTAATGGCGAGGGTTGCGCTCGTTGCGGGACTTAACCCAACATCTCACGACACGAGCTGACGACAGCCATGCAGCACCTGTGTCCCAGTCCCCGAAGGGAAAGCCACATCTCTGTGGCGGTCCGGGCATGTCAAAAGGTGGTAAGGTTCTGCGCGTTGCTTCGAATTAAACCACATGCTCCACCGCTTGTGCGGGCCCCCGTCAATTCCTTTGAGTTTTAATCTTGCGACCGTACTCCCCAGGCGGATTGCTTAATGCGTTAGCTGCGTCACCGAAAAGCAAGCTTCCCGACAACTAGCAATCATCGTTTACGGCGTGGACTACCAGGGTATCTAATCCTGTTTGCTCCCCACGCTTTCGAGCCTCAGCGTCAGTAATGAGCCAGTATGTCGCCTTCGCCACTGGTGTTCTTCCGAATATCTACGAATTTCACCTCTACACTCGGAGTTCCACATACCTCTCTCACACTCAAGACACCCAGTATCAAAGGCAGTTCCGGAGTTGAGCTCCGGGATTTCACCCCTGACTTAAATGTCCGCCTACGCTCCCTTTACGCCCAGTAATTCCGAGCAACGCTAGCCCCCTTCGTATTACCGCGGCTGCTGGCACGAAGTTAGCCGGGGCTTCTTCTCCGGCTACAGTCATTATCTTCACCGGTGAAAGGATTTTACAATCCTAAGACCTTCATCATCCACGCGGCATGGCTGCGTCAGGCTTTCGCCCATTGCGCAAGATTCCCCACTGCTGCCTCCCGTAGGAGTTTGGGCCGTGTCTCAGTCCCAATGTGGCTGGTCATCCTCTCAGACCAGCTACTGATCGTAGCCTTGGTGAGCCTTTACCTCACCAACTAGCTAATCAGACGCGGGCCGCTCTAAAGGCGATAAATCTTTCCCCCAAAGGGCACATTCGGTATTAGCACAAGTTTCCCTGAGTTATTCCGAACCTAAAGGCACGTTCCCACGTGTTACTCACCCGTCCGCCACTAAGTCCGAAGACTTCGTTCGACTTGCATGTGTTAGGCCTGCCGCCAGCGTTCGCTCTGAGCCAGGATCAAACTCTCAGGTTGAGTTGACTTCTGACCTAAGCATCAGGCCGCCGAAGCGACCTTGGCATTAGTTCTACGTATTCTTGACGAGATCCCACGATCGCCTGATCCGAAGACCAAACGACATGGTGTATCTTTTCAAAAAGACCGCAGTTGTCAGTGTCGACATAGAACCCCGAAGGGTTCCGCAAGGACACCGCCGCCTGCGTTTCTCTTTCCAGATCA
>NZ_BAAAGA010000014.1:0-846 GCF_039523815.1 Brevundimonas kwangchunensis
AGGTGTCGGCGTGGCCGACGATCAGGACGCGGGTCGGACGACCCGACTTGGCGTAGTTGGCGGCTTGCGTCACCACCGACTGGGCTTCGGCCGTCAGGTCCGAGCGATCCCAGTCGAAGTACACCACGAACTCGCGGTCAGCCGGGACCGCCGGACGCGGCGGAGGCGGCGGAGGCGGAGGCGGCGGGGGCGGCGGGGGCGGCGGCGGGGGCGGCGGCGGCACATAGGCCGGCTCCGCGGCGCCGAACGCATAGCGCAGGCCCAGCGACAGGGTGTGGCTGTCGTCGTAACGGCCTTCGTACGGACCGATGGCCGCAGCGGCCGAGCCCGAGAAGGTGTTGTAGCTGTAGTTCGACGTCAGGTAGCGGTAGGTCAGGTCCAGATGGGCCCGATCGCTGATCGCCACGGCCAGACCGGCGATCGCTTGCGCGGCCAGATCCGTCGAGGTGTCGTCAGCGCCCACGCTCGGACGGCCCGTGATGTTGCGAACGCCCAGGATCTGGGTGTCGACACGGTTGATGCCCGCGCCCAGACCGATGAACGGACGGATCGACCACGACGCGTCGCCGAAGTCATAGATCACGTTGGCCATCAGGGTGGTCGACGTCATCTCGCCTTCCGGAACCGAGCACGCCGGAGCCGCCGGAACCGGACCGCAGAACGCAGCTGCGCCCGTCGAGGTCAGGTTCACCGACTCGATCTTGCCCGCGTCGCGGAAACCGCCCTCGAGCTCAACGCGCCAGTTCTCGTTGAAACGGTAACCCAGACGGGCGAAGCCCGCCCAGCTGTCGTCGATCTCGGTCGTCAGACCCGGACCCGTCGTCGTCGAGATCGAGTCGATCTCAC